>NZ_JAGIPX010000298.1 GCF_017814945.1 Paraburkholderia sp. LEh10 | reverse complement strand
GCGACCGGCTTCAGCTTCACGCTCGACACGTCGGCGGCCGCACCGGGCGTTGCGCTCACGACCGACTCGGGCAGCAGTCCCACCGACCACGTCACCAACACCGGCACGCTGAGTCTGAGCGGTGTCGAGAGCGGTGCCACGGTCGAGTATTCCACCGATGGCGGCCATACGTGGAGCACAACCTTCAGCGCCAGCGAAGGCGCCAACGATGTGCAGGT
>NZ_JAGIPX010000297.1 GCF_017814945.1 Paraburkholderia sp. LEh10 | reverse complement strand
GCGCATGACGAGTTCTTGCTGGCTGCAACTGCACAGAATCTGAGGCGAATGGCGAAGTGGTTGATGCCAAAGCAGGAGGAAATGGCGGCAGCAGCCGCTTGAAATGCATCGCGGAGCGCTGCCCAGAAGCAGCGCGATCGGACAAAGCGCTGGGCGCGTCGATTACGTGCCCAAACATGCCCGCGCCCGCGCGCGAAAACACAGTTTTTCAACGAAATAGACCCAC
>NZ_JAGIPX010000296.1 GCF_017814945.1 Paraburkholderia sp. LEh10 | reverse complement strand
CACCCGTGTAGGTCACGAATGCCTGCTCGATATCCAGCGGATTCTTGTCCACTGGCGTGACAACGTTCTTGCCAAACGGGCGTGCGTCCTCGAGTTGCACGAAGAATTGCCAGTGATTGGCGATATGCGCGTCGGCATGAACTTCCACGCGCTGAATCACATACGTGTCCGACTGCGCGGAGCCAATGCCGAACAGCGGCGCGTTATTGCTTTCGAGGCGCTCGCGCA
>NZ_JAGIPX010000295.1 GCF_017814945.1 Paraburkholderia sp. LEh10 | reverse complement strand
GCGGCATCAAGTATTTCCACGCGAACTCGACGCTGGCCGATTCGACGGCTTCGGGCGCGAACAGCGTGGCAGTGGGTTGCCGTGGCAAGCGCATCGAACGCGATGGCGCTGGGCAATGGCGCGAGCGCGACGGCTTCGAACTCGGTGGCGCTGGGCGCGAACGCGGTGGCGAACTCGACCACGCTGGGCACGGCGGGCTTCGCGCCGGTCGGCGGCACGGCGATCTCGGCTTCG
>NZ_JAGIPX010000033.1 GCF_017814945.1 Paraburkholderia sp. LEh10 | reverse complement strand
ATGGAAGCCGTGCATTTCCAGGTAGGCAACACGATACGTCAAGCGGGCGGGCACAACGCCGATTACGCCGGCGTGGAACTGAAATACGGGTGGTAGGACTCGCATCGGTTCACATTGGTCCGCATCGCAGTGGGTCGTCTGCCACGCACTCGCGAACATCCCAGAATAATCAAGTCAAGCTTCGCCGCACTTCGTCGCCGTGACTTTTCATATAAGAGGCTGAAGCGGGCCGCACATTGCTTTACCACTGCAGCACGGGCAAAGACAGAGCCGGTTTTGCCACTTTCCTGGTTTTGTCTACGCTTGACTTGATTCAGACGCGATTCTGGCCAACTATCTGGAGTCGAACACTGCTTACTGGCTTCTGATGTCAACGGGTACTACCGGCCAAGAGCTGCCCGTCGCGACCGGCCGTTTTCGGGGCGCTTCTCATAGCTATTCTGGCTTTCGTGACTCGCTTTCGTGACTCGCCCCCATATTTGTCCGCATTCCCGGGCGCGGTGCCGCGCTTGCGGCGCGCTGGCTTGGCCTCTGCCAGTGCCTGCCGTACGAGCGACCGAGCCGCCCAGGCGGCGCTGTCGACTGCCTCGTCGATGCTCGCGCGGCTGATGTCACGCACTGCGATCAACGCCTCGGTACCCATCACGATTGACAGCGCCTGCTTTAGCCGCTTGCGCTCCGCTGGCGTCAGCACGTCCGTCAGCGAATCGACGATCGGCTCGATGTAGTTCATGCGTCGGCCCGGCCGCAGCGGCGTCTCGTGCGACTCGCTTTCGAGCCACACAGTCATGAACGAGCGCTCCATCACGTGCAGGCCAATCTCATCGTCGATCAAGAGCCCGTTCAGCTCGTTCGCCGCCCGGCCAATGCCCTCTATGGGGTCGTCACCCGGTTGCCAGAAACGCTCGAGCGGCTTCATGCCACGATCGGTCGCGCTCTCGCTGATCAGCGCCTCGATCGATGGAAAGTAGCGATACGCCGTGGCGCGCGACACCAGCGCGCGTTCGGCCACTTCCGCGAAGGTCGGGTTGTGGCCCTCGTCGCGCAATGCCCGGACAGCATCGATAAGCGCCTGACGCGTGCGGTGCTTCTGGTTGGCACGACTGTCTGAGTCTGAGTCGGTTTCGCGTTGCGGCGGGCTTGACTTTGCAGTTGGCATGGACAACTATTGAGACAAGTGTCTCACAATGAGTGATATGTCTCATTATAGGCACTTGTTCATCCAACCAGCAAGGGGGCACCCCTATGAACGCTGAGCTGCAACAGCGATTCGATCGCATGATCGACCGCCATTTCCGTTTCGAGGCTGAAGACGATGTCGACGGTGTGTTGAGCACTATGGTCGACGATATCGAGCACGATGTCGTGGGATACCCTACCGGACCGGCGCATGGCAAGACCGACGCGCGGGGCTTCTTCGAGGGCCTGTTCGCTGATCTCGCGGGGGAGAAAGTGACTACGCTACGCCGCTACTACGGCCCGGACTTCGTCGTTGACGAGAGCCTGTGGGAGGGTACCGCGCCTGGCACGCCATTCGGCATTCCGGGGCACGGGCGGCGCCTGGCTTTCCGGCTGCTGCACATCTTCGACATGACGTCGGACGGCCAGATCAAGCGCGAGAACGTCTGGCTCGACTTCGCGTCGATTCTTCAGCAACTGAACGCGCCCCGGGATGCATAAGTAGCGCGCCACGAGCACAACCGGCGTTCGCGCGCATGGTTTCGGCTTGCCGCCGCCTACTTCGCCGTTGGCGTGATGCTCGGCGTGGCGATGGGCGCTTCAGGCGACCACTCGCTATTCCCGGTGTATGCGCACATCAAGAGCGTTCGCGCCATGCGCTATGATCATTTCGCCAGACGGCACGAAAGCCTGCCGCTGCAATCGCAGTTCGCGACACAAAATTACTTGACCAACAGCTGCCCGAGAGGACCAACTTTCCTTGCGATGGAAAGCGCCGCTTGCGCCTGATCAGGCGCGCCTAAGCGTGAGATTTTGCGGCGCACAGCAGTAGGTACACCTTTGCTTTTGCGAGCGTCCAGTGCTCGGTGAATAAAGGCCTCGCGCGGCGTCGCGCGGTCGCGCGCTTCAGGGCGCTGTCCCGGCTGGCAGCCTTAACGTGAACACGGTGCCGCACGCTGCACGCGGAGCGGCGTCGAGCGTGCCACCGTGCGCCTCGGTGATCGACCGGCAGATCGAGAGGCCCATCCCCATCCCGTCTGACTTCGTCGTGAAGAACGGATCGAAGATCCTTGCGGAGATTTCCTTGTCGATGCCGACGCCGCTGTCGGCGATACCGACGACCACGTGTCCGTCGCTCGGGTGCGACGTCACCGCGAGTTCACGCGGCGCTGCGATGCCATCCATCGCGTCGAGAGCGTTCGTCACGAGGTTGAAGATGACCTGCTGGATCTGCGTACGGTCGGCTAGCACCTTGATGCCGCCGCTGCGCAGATCGACGCGCAGCTGCACGTTCTTCGCGTCGATTTCGGTTGCGGTCAGCCGCAGCATGTCGCGAATCAGATCATCGATTACGAGCGGAATCATCGCCGGCGGCGCCTGCCTTGCGAGCGAGCGCAGCGCACGCACGATGTCGGCCGCGCGTACGCCGGATGCCCGGATGTCCTCGAGGTTCGCGAGCGCTTCTTCGATATCCGGCTGCTCGCCTCGCAGCCAGCGCATGCATGCGCCGGCGCTCGTCACGACGGTGGTCAGCGGCTGGTTGATTTCGTGCGCGATCGATGCGGCCAGCTCGCCCATCACCGTCATGTGCGCGGTGCGAGCGAGTTCGGTCCGCGCATGCAGCAGCGCGGCCTCGGTCGCGATCCGGCGCGTGCTCTCATCGACAAGCTCCGCATAGAGCCGCGCCGACTCGAGCGAGTTCGCCGCCTGCGGCGCGAGCACCTCGAGCATCGCGACGCGCCGCGGCGAAAACACGCCCTGGGTCAGCGCATTCTCAAGATACAGCACGCCGATCAGCGTGCCTTGCTTCAGAAGCGGAAGGCAGAACACCGAACGCGTTGGATGCGCGCTCAGGCTGTGGACGTGTTCCGGCATTCCTTGGCGCTGTGCGTCTTCGAGCAGGATCGGCTTGCGGGTCCGAACCACCACGTTCAGGATCGACAGCGGCACGTCCTGTTCGGTCGGCTGGCCGTGAACGATGTCGACGATCACGTCGTTGCCGACGACGCGCGCGACCGCTTCGATCGCGAGCTTCTCGCGCTGCGCGAGCAGAAGGAGTCCATAGCGCGCGCCGGCGTACACCACCATGTTGCGCATCAGAGTCTGGATCAGCCGTTCGAGCACAATTTCCTCGGACAGCGAGTGCGCCGTTCGCATTGCGAGAGAGAAGTCCAGATCCTCACGCGCGTAAGCGGCCGTCATCCCGTGCGGGGACGTATCGACGACGACGAACGGATGCAGGGCCGCCATCGTGTGCGCTTTGCCCGTCGCACCCCATCGCCGATAGCACGCGTGCGCGATGCGCAACTGATGGCGCGCGGGACCGGTCAGGCCGAGCGACGCGGCATGGCGTCCCGCTAACTCATGCGCAAGTGCCTGTTCGTGCACGAAGCCGCGTTCGGCCGCGAGATTCGCAGACGTCTCATAGTGCTGCATGGCGGCGACGTGGTCGCCGCGTATACGCGCGAACTCCGCGTCGATCAATGCGAGCTTGTTGCGGAAGGTATGCGGATTCAGTGCGCTCCATGCGACGAACCTGGCGCGGTGTGCATCGAGGCGATCGATCAGCCGCTCCGGCTGCGTCGCGCCGTTGTCGCACGCAATCTGCGCGAGCGTACTGAACAGATGGAAGTCGGAGAGCATGATGTGGGCGGGCGTGGACCACGCGTACTGCGCGGCGGCATCAAACGACGCGCGCGCCGTGTCGATGTCGCCGAAGAGGAATGCAGCCTGGCCTTTCAGCACGTCGGTCCAAAACTGCAGTACAGACATTGGCGTTTTGGTGGCCGCCGCGCGGGCCCGCCACGAGCCGACCGGGCGATCGTAACCGAACTGCAATGCATCGACGAATTCCGACTGCGTCGACACCAGGTCGACGATGTCTTCATAGTGCGCGCCGCGCGCGACTTCCAGCAGCGGTTCGATCTCCGCGCGGATCGCCGGGAGCGGTTCGCCCATAGCCAGCAGGTCGCTGACGATGTGGTTGCAGCTGTAGCACATCCAGCGTAGTTCGGCGCTCGCGTTGCCGGCGGCCTTCGCATCGCGTGCGCGGTCGAGCGCATACGAGAGCGGCTGGGTCCAGACGCTGACCTGATCGAGCGCGACGAGCGTCGCAGAGCGATAGCGTTCGAAGCCGTGGCGCTCGACGAGCGCGAGAGCCACCTTCGCGAATTCGAAACCTTCCTCATACGCATCGCAATGCTGCGCGATGCTCACGCCGTACCACGCGAGCCCCTGTACCGACGCGGCTGTCACGCCATGGCGCAGCGTGAGCTGGACCATCATCGCCAGGTGCAACAGTACGAGTCCGCTGCTCGGGTAGAAATGGGCGGCCTCGAGCGCGGTGAGGAGCGCCATCGTCGCTCCGATCCGCTGGTCGGTCATCACGGGCAGCTCGACCAGTTCGTGGATGTGCCGCTCGCCGAGCGCATCGCGCACGGCCTGGCAGGCTGCCGTGAGATTCGCCTCGGTCGGACGAGCGGGCAGGTCCACGCCGAGCAGAGCGAGTCCGGCGAGAGCGACATCGACAGCTCGCTCGTATTCCGACTCCACCGTCAGCAGCGCGGCTTTCAGCCGGTGCGCCTCGGCGCGGTCAGCTGGCATGCTCGCGCGAGCCAGGAGCTCGTCGATTTCGATGCCTGCCTGCGCGGTTTCCCCTTCCGCGAGCAGGATCCCGCAGCGAAGGATGCCTATCCGGCTGGCGAGCGCGTAATGACGGGTCCAGTCTTCCGCGCCGAGCAACATTCGTGCGGACGCGAGGAACGACAGTGCGCGTTGGCGTGCCGCTGCCGCTGCCGCGGCTTCCGCCGCACTGACGAGCGCGTGCGCGAACGGGAGCGCCTGGCTGTCTTCGATCGGCATGGACATCGCCTCCTCGATGTGAGCAGCGAGATCGAGCAGCGTTTGTGCCGACGCTGCATCGGGGCGCACGAGCTGCGCCGCAGCGATGTTCGCGTGATGGGCGGCGCGCACCGGCTGAGCAATCAGCGCATACGCGGCCTCGAGCATGCGGTCGTGCATGAAGCTCCAGTGACCGTCGCGCATGCAGACCAGGCCCGCCTTGCGGGCGGGCTCCAGCCGGAGGCGGAGTTCGGCCGGCGTCGCGCCCGCCGCCGCGCACAGCAGGGTCTCATCGGCGCGGGTGCCGACGCACGCGAGCAGCGACAGCACCGCCCGGGCGCTGGGGGGCAGCCGTTCGAGCCAGGTGACGAGCAGGCTCGCGACGTTCTCGGTGTGCCGATGTGCTTCGATGTCGGCCGGCCGCCATTGCCATGTCTGCAGCGCGGAGTCATAGCGGAGCAGCCGCTCGTCGATCAGCGCGCGCAGCAACTGCTGTACGTAGAACGGATTGCCGTCGGTCTTGCGGTGGATGATGTTGGCTAGCTCCGACAGCAGGCCGCACGCCTCGCCCAGCATCGCGGCAAGCATCTTCGCGACATCGTGTGGTTCGAGCGGAGCCAGCGTGATGCTCGACACACGGGCCCGGTCCAGTTGCCGCAAGAACGCCTGGAACGCGGGCGTGTGGTCCTGCTCGCTGCGGTATCCGGCGACCAGGCAGATATTGGCCGGCCCGTTCGCTGCGATAGCGGCGATGAATGCGAGCGTCGCGTCGTCGGCCCACTGGATGTCGTCGATCATGAGGAGCAGCGGCTCGGCTGGCCCCGCGAATGCGCGGAATGCGTTGACGAGTGCGTGGCACAAGTGGAACTCTGGAATCACGTCCGCTTGTCCCACGTGGCTAAGCGTGAGCGGGCCCGGGTCGATCAGCCAGGTGATTTCAGGAAAAATGCCGGCCAGCAGGCTCGCCTGTCGGCCGACGCAGTCGTGCAGCCGTGCGGCTATCGCAGCGATCTCGTCATCGCGCCTTGCCAGCGCGCCGCCGAACAGTGAGCGTAGTGCCTGTAGCACCGGCGCGTACGGCCTCGCGGGCTGGTACTGATCGACCTTGCCGGATGCGCAGCAGGATGTCGGCCACGCCGCGCGCGCGTGGCGCGCAAACTCGTCGGCGAGTGCCGTCTTGCCGACCCCGCCCGGTCCTGCGATGAGGACGATCGCGGTCTCGCTGGAGCGCGCGACCTGGCTCAGCGTGTCGGCGAGCTGACGCGATTGCGCCGCGCGGCCAATCAGTACGTCGGGTGTGCGCACGCGCGCGAGCGGGTCGGCGCTCGCGAGCTCGAACGGCTCGACGCGGCCAGAGGCAAGCCAGTCACGGCGAATGTGCTCGAGGTCGTGCTGCAGCGAATCGCAGGACGGATAGCGCTCACCCGGCTCTTTCGCGATCAGCTTCAGGATCACGCGCTCCAGCATGGCCGGCATGCCGTTGCGAAACGCGCCCGGGGGCGACGGCTGCATGGCGACGTGCGCGTGAATCCATTCGGACGTCGACGACGCCTTATACGGCATGGAGCCCGTCAGCAGGCGGAACAGCGTGACGCCGAGCGAATACAGGTCCGACCGCTCGTCGATCCGCGCGTTTTCCGACGCGACCTGCTCGGGGGCCGCATAGGCGGCGAAATCCGCGCGCATTTGACCGGACGCTTCCGTGTCGTTGCGCAGCTTCCTCGCATAGGCGAACGAGCGGAGCTTCACCGCGCCGTCCTGATCGACGAAAAGGCTCGTTGGCCGCAAGTCGCCGTGCAGCCAGGACCGCCGATGGAGCTCGGCAAGGGCGCGCACTGCGCCGAGCGACAGGTCGAGGAAGGTGTCGAGCTGCAGTTGGCCATCCGAAAGCGAATCGAACGTATTGCCGCCCGTGTGCGGGTGGACAAGAACCGGGCCGTCGCTCGCGCGAATCAGCGCGACCGCCAGAAGCGCCCATTCCGGCTCCAGCGATTGGTTCAACGCGAACTCACGCTCGATCTGCCGGCAGCGCAGGTCGAGCTCCCATGAGGTCTGGCGCGCTGACCAGACGATGCCGTTGTCCGGATCCGTCACGTCAAACGTCAGCACGTCGTCGGATCGCGTGATATTGGCCCACTTCGCGCGGGCGAGCCAGTCGGCGTCCATCCGGCTCGCATCGGCCGGGAGAGCAGGGCGCATGTTCATACTCGGACAGTCAAAATGGTGGAATTGGGTGACGTGTCGGTTCCGCCACGCGCCGGTCGGGCCGTGGGCATCGTCGTCGCGGCCCCCGCATTGTCCGGCAGGTCGCTGGAAAATTCAGGCACCCCCTCGAGCGTCCGCGGTGCGTGCCTGCCCTTCTCATAACCGGGGGGTGTGTGACAAGCCGCCGGGCGCGCGATTACCATACGGAAACGATGAATCCGATCCGCATGGGGGGTGCTATGTCGTGCACGCAGGATTGCCCGTCGTCCGGCGACCCGGGCATGGACGATGCGGCGCCGATGGTCTATGTCGTCGACGACGACGAGGCGCTGAGACGTTCGTTGAGTTCGTTGTTGCGCTCGGCGGGCTACCTTGTCGAAGCGTTTGCTTCGTCGCGCGCGTTTCTCGAATTCCGTCGTTCCGACGTACCGAGCTGTCTGATCCTTGACTTGCAACTCGATCACGAAAATGGACTCGCGGTCCAGAAGGAAATGGCGCGCGTCGGCTTGACCATGCCGATCCTGTTCATGACTGGATACGGGGATGTTGCCGCCTCGGTCAAGGCGATGAAGGGCGGCGCGCTGGACTTCCTGACCAAGCCGTTCGGCGACGATGAGATGCTCGACGCCGTCGGCTGCGCGCTCGCGCTCGACCGCCAACGACTCGGGCGCGAGCGCGCACTGGATGACGATCGCCGGGCATATGCGACGTTGACGCCGCGTGAGCGCGAAGTGATGACCCTTGTGATCGCGGGCCGGATGAACAAGCAAATCGCCTCGGAGCTCTCCGTGCAGGAGATCACGATCAAGGTTCATCGCGCGCAGGTGATGAAGAAGATGCGGGTGCGCACCTTGCCGGATCTCGTGCGCAAGGCCGAGGCACTGGGCGTGCAGCCTCCTCGCACGTAGTTGAGCGAGCACGCCCGCATGCGAACGAGAGGCCGTGCAGGTGCGCGATGTCGCGTCGCAGAGGCGGCCGCGCACTTGCGGAGTTGCCGCCATCACTGGCGCGCTTGACGCCATGCGCGCGGTGTGGCGCCCGTCATCTGCGAGAAAACACGCGTGAAATGGCTTTGATCGGAGAAGCCGCATGAGATTGCGATTTCCGTGATTGACAACGTGCCGCGTTCGAGAAGACCGCGCGCGATGTCGATGCGTCGTCGCATCAACCACTGGTGCGGCGCGAGCCCGGTGGAGCGGCGGAATGCGCGGCAGAAGTATGCGGGAGAGAGCTCGCACGCGGCGGCGAGTTCGAGTATCGACAGGCCGTCTTCGAGGTGAGCGTCGATCATCGCCTTGGCGCGCAGTTCCTGCCATGGGGCGAGTGCCCCCGTCTTGCGTGCATCCGCGACCCGCACGCCACTGTACGTCGCTGCGAGATGGCTATGCAGCGCGATCAACAGACCATCGACAAACAATTGCGGCACGGTGTTGCCGGCAAGCGCGGGCAGCAGCAACTCCCCGATCATCGCGACGAATGGATCCTGGATGCCGTGCGGAATGGCGAGTTCGCGGATCGCGGTGCAGTCTTCCGCGGCGGCGATACGCTGCAGCGAAGCTTCCGGCAGATAGAACTGCAGGCAGTCGAACGCCGTGGGAAGGAACGCGGAGGGGCGGGCAGCAAGATCGACCGCCGACACGGCTCCGCGGGCATAGGGCGTCACGTGCTCGGGCTTGCCGTCCAACCACAGCTCGTGTCGGGGCAGCGGCTGCAGCTGGAGGCATAAAACGAACGCGTTTTCCGGCGGGATAGGGTCGGTCAGGTTGACGGCGCCCGGCGTGGACGTCAGGCGCGTAATCGTGACGTCCGGCGTTTGAAGCATTGAACTCCTGAGCACCGGCATGGGCGGCAGTCTGAAGTACTGGGCGGCTTCGTTGCCGTAATGGTTGGACATCGGCGAATTCCTGAGGCTTAGCCCGATGGTGCGCGAGTCCGTTCCGCCCGCGACTGCATGGGTGTTCGCCTCGCCGCCTGCCAGGCACGCGGCGTGGTGCCCGTCAGCTTGACGAATACGCGGGTCAGGTGACTCTGATGTGAGAAGCCACAGGCCGTTGCGATCTCGCTCAACGAGCAATCGTTTCGTATGAACATTTGCTTGGCTCGCTCGACGCGCCGCCGCAGGAGCCATTGCTTCGGCGTCTCGCCCGTCGCGCGCTTGAGTGCACGGGACAGGTGTGTGGCCGTCAGTGTTGACGCGGCGGCAAGCTCGGCCGGCGTCAGCGGCGCGGACAGATGCGTGTGGGCATGTTCGAGTAGCGCTCGATACTGGCGTGCCGTCATTCCGCGGGTGTCTCGCTCGAGCGCGTGCGCCGCGCCGCCGGGCCCCGCGGCGTGGCCGTAGATCGCGAGCAGCAAACCGTGTATGACACCGCGCGTTTGTGCGTGCGGAGAGGCGAGCGCATCGCGCAACAGCGCACCAAGCCGGGTCGACACGGGGTCGCCGTTCGTCAACTCCTCTACCAGTGTTTCAAGTTCGCGTGCGACCGCGGGATCCGGCTGCCACGTGCCCGCCACTTGCGGGAGCGGCGCGTGCAGCGCGGATGCCAGCGACGCAAGCCGCGATAGCTCAACTATGGACATGCGGGGCTTCCGGTTTCGACATCCGGGCGAATGCGCATGCGTGCGTGCGGACCACGGGGCGTGCAATGCGGGCGGTTCGCTTCCATGCATCGCGTGATCTGACCGGACGCTGCACATCCAGCTTTCGGCCTGAATCCTAGCACGCGAAAATTCGGACAAGTCGCGCGTGAAACTGCACTTTATAAAATTTTTATGCTTCGAATTCCACGGATGATTCAGCAATTGCTTAGGTAATTGTGCAAACCATGGCCGATCTGGTCACGGTGACGTGTGTGGCTGCGATTGCCGGATCAAATCGTGCAATGCCGGGCAAAAACGTTCAAGAAAGTCTCCGCTGGCGTATCCATCATTCACGCAAGTACCGTGAACGAACACCGAGCTTCCGCGATGAAGACGTCGTTGCCAGCTACCCTGATTGCGTCGCTCACTCCCGGATTGAGGCCCGGCGGCGATCGCGTCGAACTGGAATCTCACTGGCGCCGTCCGGTCGACGAGAACCGACGCGCGGTCAGGCTGGCGCGCTGGACGCGCCATCTCGCCGAGCCGGAGGAGGTCACGCACGGCGGCCATGACACGGTTCATTGCGTCGGCATCAACCTGAAATCCACATCGTTGAGGTTCGAGCACGCCGACGCGGTTCTGTTCGACGGCCGCGTGATGCCGGGCGCAATCCAGGTGACGACGCCACGCGTTGCGACGCGCGCGTGCTTCCATTGCGCTTGCGACGTCCTGCATCTGTTCGTTTCGGCCGGCTGCCTGTCCGAGTGCTATCAGAGCCTTTTCGACGAGGGCCCATCAGCGGACGTATTGCTCGACGATCCGCGCGTGCGATACGACCCGGTGATTGAACGGCTCGCTCTGGCGCTTGTCGCCGCACAGGCCGGCGACATCGCGTGCGGCGCGATGTTCGTCGACGCAGTGGGCCTCGCGATCGTATCGCGGCTCGTCGCGCATCGCTTCGAAGGCATGGCGCGGCGGGCGCATGACGCGGCGTTACCGGGATGGCGCATGCGGCGTGTCGCCGAATACGTGGAGGCTCACTTGTCCGAGCCGATCGAACTGGTCGACATGGCCGGGAGCGCCGGGCTCACGCGCATGCAGTTCGCGGCCCAGTTTCGGCGGGCGACGGGCTTGCGGCCCCACGAGTACCTGCTGAAACGCCGGATCGAACGCGCGCAGACGCTGCTTGTGACGTCGAAGCTGAACGTGCTCGATGTCGCGCTCGCCTGCGGATTCCGATCACAGGCGCATTTTACGATGGTGTTCCGACGGTTCGTCGGTGACACGCCGCATCGTTGGCGAATCAGGGCGACTTCTGGATAACACGGGGTACACCAGACGCTCGCGCCGGCGCAGTACGCTGGCGGGACAAGGGAGGGCAGCATCATGTCGATATTCGAAACGAATCGCGATCCGTGGCGGTGGACGGTCGATCTGCTGTCGCGGGTGTATGCCTATCCTGCGATGGTGGCGGAGCGTGTGCTGCAATCTCGCGGGATAGCATCCAGTGCCGTACATCAGGCGACGATTCGTTTGCTTGAGCGGCAGACGGACGTGACCGCCACGATTGCGTGGAGCGAGGCGACCCGTTGCTCGTACGGCGACCAGACCTGGCAAGCGGCCCGCGCGCGTGGCCCGGGCGTATGCGCGATGAGCGGACGAGCGATCCGCCGTGGCGACGAGGTCTTTCAGCCGCGCCACTGTCAGCCGCCCGCGCTGAATGCCAGCGAGATGATCCTCGCGTCGGTGCTGCGCACGGCCGAGATCGGCGATTTCGAGCCGGTGATCGCATGATGCGCTGTGGCGCGTCGGACAGCGTCGCGCTCAAGCGTCGGTGTGCCCTTGCGAGAGCACGTTGCAGCGGAACACGATTCAACGAATAAGCCAGGCGGCAGCGGATGATCCAGAGCATCGTCCATCTGGTGCAGAATGCGCGCGCCATGAATGCGAAACGATGTCGGCTAACACTCGGAGCGCGTAGAAGATGAGTGGCAGCATCGGACGTTGAGCGTGCGCCGTAGCGTTCCCGAGCCGGTCCCGTCCTGTCTGTCGCGTTGCGTGCGACGCAATCTGGCATTCCGTTTCGTGAGTATTCACGTCATGGGTACGAGCCCGTAATGTCGCGGTGACGCGAAACGCGACTTTATCTCCCGTCGCGTTTCCCAACCTTACGTTCACCATTTGCCGAAGGGATCGCCATGTCCTCAATACTCTTCACGCCGCTCGACGTTGGCCCGGTTCGCATGCCAAACCGGATTGCCGTATCGCCTATGTGCCAGTACAGCGCCGTCGACGGCCGCGCCAATGACTGGCACCTGATGAACCTCATGCAGCTCGGGATATCCGGAGCAGGCCTGATCATGCTCGAAGCCACCGCTATTGAGCCTCAGGCCCGCATTACCCACGGGTGCCTCGGCCTCTATGACGATGCGTCGGAAAAGGCTCTCGGGCACGTGATCGAATCCGCGCGGCGGGTCGCGCCGGAGGGTACGCGCTGGGGGATCCAGCTCGGGCATGCGGGACGGAAGGCGTCAGCACAGCGTCCGTGGGAGGGACGCGGGGCGCTCGGTCCCGATGAGCGACCGTGGATCACCGAAGCTCCGTCGGCCATTCCGTTCGTTGCGGGCTGGCATACGCCGCGGGAAATGACGGTGGACGGCATCACCCGCGTGAAAGCGGCCTTTGTTGCCTCGGCATCGCGCGCCGCCCGTTTGGGCTTTGACGTTGTGGAGATTCACGCCGCGCACGGTTATCTGCTGCATCAGTTTCTCTCGCCGCTCGCCAATCGTCGACAGGACGACTACGGCGGCACGCTAGAGAACCGGATGCGACTCACGTTGGAGATCGCCGATGCCGTAAAGGCCGCACTGCCTCCGGAAGTTGCACTCGGTTCTCGCATCACGGGGACGGACTGGCTGCCAGACGGTATCACCGTTGATGAAGCGGCGACGCTGGCAAAAGCCCTCGAACAACGTGGCGTGGCCTATGTATGCGTGACGTCGGGTGGCGTAGCCCCTGCCAGGATTCCAGTGGCCGCCGGGTATCAAACGCACCTCGCGGCCGAGGTAAAAGCGGCCACCGGAGTAATTACCCGGACCGTTGGCATGATCGTGGCGCCGCGACAGGCTGAAGCCGTGCTCGCCGAAGGGCAGGCGGACTTCGTTGCGCTGGGGCGTGCCTTCATCGACGATCCGCGTTGGGTATGGCATGCAGCCGAGCAGCTCGATGCGCTCGACGGGATCCAGTATCCCCCACAGTACGAGCGCGGCGGGGCGCGTAACTGGCGTGGCTCCGCGCTGCTTCGCCCTCGCGAAGGAGCCGGGCGTATCTGATCGCGCCGCGTTCGCCCGCTGCGCCTCAGCTCCGCGCCGTGGATGGAACCGAGCTTAGACTTATGGATAATGGTCCGGTGCTCGACCACCCTCTAGTATGCGTACGAGCCCTGCCGTATTTGCTCCGCATGATGAGCGGGGAGTCGAATCCGGCACGATGCCAGCGTCGCGAGGCACGGGCGAATATGGGGAGAGCGTGGGAAATGCACAATTTTGATCGAGTGTCGGTCTCTCTCGAATGCCGTCAGGTGTTCGCCGATGGTCAGCCTCAGCATATCGGGGCTCGAGCTTTCGAAATCCTGGAACTTCTCATCCGTGCCGAAGGGGGGCTGGTCACGAAGGACCATATCATGCGTACCGTATGGCCGAACACAGTTGTCGTTGAGAACAACCTTCACGTACATATTTCGACGCTACGGAAGTTGTTTGGCGGCAAGCACGGCTGGATCCGGACGGAGGCGGGCAGGGGCTACCGTTTGGCGCCGCCCGCCGAGAATACACGCGTGCCGGTTGTCGACGCTGTACCTGTGCAGGCACACGCGCTCACCGCACAGCGCAAATGGTCGTTGATTGGCCGCGAAGACGAGCTTGCAGAGCTTCGCAACTTGTTCGAGCGGGAGGTGCTCGTGACCCTGGTGGGCCCCGGCGGGGTCGGAAAATCACACCTTGCACTCGAAGCCGCGGCGGCCCTGGCATGTTCGCGCAGGATCAAACTGTGTCACGTCGATCTCGCCAGTGTGACCGGGCGTGACAAACTCATGGGGACGCTGCTGCGCGCGCTTCGCGGTTCCGGAGATTCCTGCAACGTCGAAAGCGACGACGTCGTGCGCGAAATAGGCGCTCGCAAGCTTGTACTCGTATTCGACAATTGCGAGCGGTGCGTGGACGAGCTGGCAGAGCTCTGCGAAGCCATCGCAGCTTCGAATGCAGCGGTCTCGATGATCGTGACAAGCCGCGAACCACTGCGGGTCGCTTGCGAACGCATTTACCGGGTTGCCCCACTTGCTGTGCCGGACACTGGGGCGAGCGAGAGCGATCTGGAGGCATGCAGTGCAGTCAGGGTTTTCATCGCACGTGCGCATGCAATGGGGACGGACTTCCCCCGCGACCTCAAAACGCTGCGGATGGTCGCCAGCGTATGTGGAAGACTCAATGGCTTACCCCTGGGGCTGGAGCTTGCCGCCGCGCGGGCCGCATCGCTTGGCATAAAGGGGCTCCTGGCAGATCTGGACCGTTCGCTGTTGTCGCTCTCCGGTGGGTTGCGCACTGCGCACCCGAGGCAACGGACACTACGGGCGAGTGTCGAATGGAGCTACGAGCTGCTCGGAGAGGCTGAGCGTACCGTGTTGCGGCGACTCGCGGTCTTCCCCTCTACTTTCAGGCTCGAAGCGGCCTGTGAACTCGCCACGTGCGAGCAATTGGGACACGACGCCGTGCTCGATTGCGTGGTGAGTCTCGCGTCCAAGTCGTTGCTCCTCGTGCACGCGGCCGGACTGTCGAAATATTATTCACTGCTTGACTGCGTTCGCATGTACGCATTTGAAAAACTCGAGGAAGCCGGTGAGCGCATGCAGGTCAGCAAGCGTTACCTGTCGAGCCCCGGCATCGATACTTTGCTGACGGCCCCACGGCGATCCTCGCCGATGGCATTGACCATTGCGGCACCGGCTACTGTCCCGTATATGTAGCGGCCAGCGCGCGATTCAATTCATATCTGGTTTAAATTATCTGGTTTAAATTAAATGGGCATTGTCTGCATCATCGATGACGACGCGTTGATACGGAAGAGTCTGACGAGTCTGCTGAAATCAGCCGGCCATACCGCGGTGCCTTTTTCTTCCGGAGAGGACTTTCTCGCCTTCGCCCAAAGTGGGCGTGCTGGCTGCGTCCTGCTGGATCTTGAATTGAAGGGCGCGAATGGGCTCGAAGTTCAGCGGCTGCTGCTCGAACGGGGCGTGGACGCTCCCGTGATTTTCATATCGTCGCACGGCGACGAGGCGGCCGTTGGTCGGGCGCTTGAACAGGGCGCACGAGCGTTCTTGCACAAGCCGTTCTCGCCGGAGGAAATACTGGATCTGATCGAACGTCTCTCGCCACATCCCGCGTCCGGGCAGGGAAGCGGGCCTGACGGTGGCAATGCGTGACTGCTCGAGTCGAGCACCTCCGAAATTTATTTCGGACTACATCTCGTTTGCGGCAATCCGACTGGGCAGCAGGGCTCCCGTGCGTTCGAGGACCGGGTACGCGGCGGCGGCCACGATATGCGAATTGATGAGCTTCAGGTCACGGAGCAGATCGAGGTGCAGTGCACTGGTCTGGGCCGTGTCGATGCGCCCGGAACGCAGGCGGCCAAAGTGGGCTGCCGTCGCCGCGGATTCCGCCTCCCGGAAGGCCACCTTCTCGTCAGCCAGCATGCGGGCCGTACGGGGATCCTCCGTCATGAACAGCGACGCGGCGGTACGCAGATTGGCCATCAGGCGGTCCATCATGGCCAGCAGTTCCGCTTCCCCTTCCTTCGAAAACGCAAGTCCGCGCTTCATGCGCTTGGTGGCGTGCGGGAGCAGGTTCAGATCCACCACATCGCCCGCCTGCTCGATGTTGATCGCGAAGGTCAGGATTTCGTGTAACCGCCTATGGTCATTCTCGGCAAGCTGTTCGGGATCGAGCGAGGTCAGGTACGTCTTGATCGCCGTATTCAGGCTGTCCAGGATGTCATCGCGCCGGCGGGTTTCCAAAATCAGCTTCCGGTCGCCCTCCACCAGCGCCGCACGGGCACCCATCAGCATCTCGCCGAGCACATCGGCGAGACGCAGTGCCTCACGTGCCGCATTGCCAAGCGCCACCATCGGAATCTGCCGTGCGGCTGGATCCAGATAAAGGGGCCGCGACGGATCGGCCGGGTCCGCGCGCTGAGGTAGCAGCCGGCCTAGCAGTCGCGCGTACGGAGACAGCACCGGCAAGAACAGGCAGGCAAGCACGAGGTTGAACAGCGTATGAAAATCGGCTACCACCCGGGCATTGTCCGGTTCCATCGCAACCATGAACTGGCCAAGCGGCCCGAGCAAGGCGAGCGCGATCACGACGCCCACGACCCGCGAGAGCAGATTGCCCACCGGCAGCCGCTTCGACGCCGGATCGCCTGCGGTGGTGCCTTCCAGCAGCGGGTTGATTGCCGTGCCGAGATTCGCACCCAGCACCAGTGCGAACGCGGCATCGGGCGGCACCACGTTCTGCGCACACAGCGACATGATGAGCAGGATGATTGCCACGCTTGAATGCGCGGCCCAGGTCAGACCCGCTGCCAGCAGCACATCCACCAGCGGCACAGTGGATGCGGCGCCTAGCAGCATGCGCAGACTAGGCGCGTCCTCGTAGTCCGTCATCAGCCCGAGCGACTGGTGCAGCGCGAGCAGCATCAGGCCCAGGCCAATCAGGACGCGGCCCAGATCGTGTGCCCGTGTGTCCGAGGCCTTCCGGAACATGAGCACGCCGATGAGTATCAGCGCCGGCGAGGCCGCTACAACATTGAACGACAGCACCTGCACGATCAGTGTCGTGCCGACGTTAGCACCGAGCATGACGGCGAGCGCGGGGACCAGCTCGACCAGGCCGCCAGCAGCGAAGCCGGCCGTCATGAGCCCCGTCGCCGTACTGCTCTGCAATACCGCGGTGACGCCCATCCCGGCCAGGAAGGCGCCCAGCCGCCCGCGCAGGGCCCGCCCCAGCACTGAGCGAAGACCGGCACCGAATGCCCGCTGGATGCCGGTCTGCACCATGTGGGTGCCCCACAGCAGCAGCGCAACGGATCCAGCCAGATCGATCAGCGTGAACGTCAAGGTCATGAGCGAGAGCTCTCCGTGGCAAACGACGGGGTCATGTGACTCTTCGTGCGGGCGTGTCGCGCGTTGCCAGCATGTTCGCATCGGAGCCTGAACCGTTACCGGCTGAACCCGGACAGCGCAAGCGCGACTGCGTCTCGCAAGCCCTGGTTGTCGCCGCCATACGATGCAAATATCAGGCCCGGCGCACGGTCATTTCGATTTTGGTGGCCGGCCGGTTTTGACGGGCTCGACAGCCTTGACGGCTGCGAGAAGGCGTTTCGTCGGCTTGGACTCCAGCAGAAGCAGGCCCGCGCGCACGAGTTCGCTCTTTTTCACGGCGACGCCCGCATCGAGGCACCGCTGCTTGAGCACCGCGAGCTTTTCATAGTCCGCCCTCGGCATCGTGAAGGTGTCCCGCACGACCTTTTCCCGCTTGACCTGCTCCTTGCGGTGCCGAACGACGTGCAGGAGAGGCTTTCCAACGGTTGTTGCCTTTCGGATCTTCGCCTTCGTCGCCGAACGTCGAGCCTTCGTCTTATTAACGGACTCGTTATCTGCAGCTGCCTTGTTGGCACCTGCAACCGGGTGCACAGATGGTCGTTTGCCGCTTCCGTTCCGGGTGGCCTGTGGCTTCATGGTTTTGCGCAGAATTTACAAACGATACAAACAGTTTATTCTCTTTTGAGCGGAGGGCGTTTTCGATGTCGGACACGTACATTTCCAGCGGGTTCGACGCTGACCTTGTTCTTCGAGATGGATGGACTCGTTCAATCGCAATTGAACGATGCGATGGAAGCGCTCAGCTGCTTCGACATGGGCCTGGTCGAGAAGGTGGTTGATGACGAACATCGACTCAATGAGATGGAAGTCGAGATCGATGCCGAGTGCGGCAACATCTCTCACGGCGCTAGCGCCCAGTGCATCCGACCTGCGTCGACTGATGGCCATCTCGAAGGGCATTACCAATCTCAAGCGTGCCGGCGATGGGGCACGCAAGATCGCGAAGTGCACGCGCCGGATCGCGAATGGCGGCGCCGGCACGAACGTCAATGTTGCCGAGATCCAGTCATCCGGTCAGATGGCCGTCGCCATCCTCCACCACGCGCTCGCCGCATTCGGCCGGCTCGATACGGTTGCGGCTGCACAGACCACGCGCGACGATGAGGCGATCGACGACCGGTACCGCGCTTTTGTGCGCAAACTGCCAACGCGTACATGGCTGAGAATCCTCGCATCATCGCTTCTTCGCTCGACTATCTGTCCATGTCATCAGTCATCGAGCGGATTGGGAATCACGCGAAGAAGTTGAGAACCGGACCGAAGGGGCACGATCACTCATCCATCGTGTGAAGCCCGGGGTGATTGTTGGGCTTCCTTGCACACTCAAAGGACGCCAACTGGTTCCGCCGGAACGGGTCGCATCCGGGAGCAGGCGCCCCGTTCACATCTGGCGGGCGTGCCCTTTTTCAGGCCGTTGCGTGTGTTCGCGGACGGACCGCAAGATTCCGCGTGAAGCTAACACGCCCGGTGACTGCCGCAAGGGCGTATCCGAGCGTTCTGCACAATCCTGAGCGAACAGGTCGTCCACGATCGTGCGCGCTGCGATGTACCCGCCATTCAGGGCGTCGGCTTCGCTATCGAACGGGTGGCCGCCTGCTTCACCCAGTCTGAGTGGCGACAGGCGGGGCACGGCGCTGCCCGCCTCACAAATCCGGACGACAGCGACATAGCCCGGATGTGGCGATGCGCGTTTTGTTGGGCCGCTGCGGAAACCGGATTCGACTGCGACCTGCAGGGCGAACCCTTTGTATTCGTACGTACGTGTCATGGCATGCTCCATTTACTTGCCGTGTCTTGCAGGCTCGCATGCCTGACATGGCCTTCGGCCGCGCGCAGACGTCGTGGAATCCGCTTGCAGTCATGCGTGAGAACGCATCCTTGTGCAATCCAGATTGAGATAGCTCGTCCGCCCGGCTCGAAAACCCGTAATTGTGACATCTTTGTGACGGCATGGTGTACACACTGCACATCGAACTCTGTTCGAAGTCGCGCCCGGCGGATCGCCGCCTGCCGCGAATGTCTTCACAAGCCCGGAATTTTGATCGGGCGGCTTCATCACCTGCGTCGTCATAAAATCGTCGCCTCGCTTAACAGGGTCGGGCTGCGCATGAAAGACAGGGCAACGGTGCTGTGTATCCGTGAGGAGCGGTACTGCTGGTCGCGAGGGCGCTCGCGATGGGCGCTGCCCGGTGGACGGATGAGGCGCGACGAGATGCCTGTTGATGCCGCGCGGCGCGAGCTTGAAGAAGCGACGGGACTGGTTGCGACGGAGCTGATCTATCTCTTCCAGTTTGGTGGTCTGTGCACGCTGCACGATGTCTTTTTGGCTGGTGTCCCGGCCGACGCGGTCGCACAGCCGGGCAACGAGATCGCACGATGCCGGTGGTTTATGCCGTCGAAGATCGCCACACTTTCGGCGAGCGTCCGCACACGCGGTATCGTCGAACTGCTGTTAGCACCTTGCCGGATTCAGTGGGTTGCGCCATCTGATCAGACGGCGACGCCAGCCCGCGAAGGCATTACCATAGCGGCGAAATAAAAAACCGGCTCGCAGGGACACCGCTTAAGACTTAGGTATCTGGAACGCTCTCCGTCACACGCGCGCAACAAGCTATTGGCGACGTCGAACCGGTGTGATGGATGATGAAGGCTGGTACGAGCAGCAGCGGACCGGCGTTGACAAGGGCGTCAAGAAAAACGATCTGCGCAGGCGTATGCTCGTGTAGTGCGGCATGCTGGAGCCAGCGACTTCCGACATCGCATTGGGACAACCAGTTGCTGCGTGAAAATGCCTTCAGCAAATCCCCGCCAGAGCCGGCGCTCTCCGGAGGTGTCATATGAAGCGTGTCTATGATTACCTCGGGTTCGAAGTTGAGGTCAGTGTCGAGGCACATCACGGTCAGTCCGATACCGGTCAATCGCGTTACGGACTCGGGTATCTGGCCATTGTGACGATCACAAAGGCAGGCCAGCCCGTTTCATGTTTCGCGCCGTTGCGGCTCGGAGAAACGGTGGGCCACCCGTTCCGGAACCAGGCAGACGCCCTGATGGGCGGCTTTTCCGCTGGACGTCGTCTGATCGACGATCTGGGAGACAACGACGGCGGCTAGCATTGCGCCTGCACATCACCGACTTGCTTCGCGCGAGTGATTCGCACGTTCAATGTGTTGGCAGACTGGCTGTGCGCTTGCGGATCTATCGCGGTGGAAATTGCGTTGACAATGGCGTGTGATCATCCCGGGTGCCTGCGGCGCGCATGAACATGGAGGGCGTTAGGAGGCCCGCAATACAACGCCACAACAGGAGCGCGGACATGCCGACGACACTGTCGAACGTCCGGCGGCGGGTTCGGCATGAAGGTGAGTCTTTTCCGGAAGGGTGAGCGTTTCCGGGAGCGGGCCGTTCATCAGACCCTGAAATAGGTGCACTTGCGCACAAGTTAACTCGACATTATCGGGTAATGTCAGCCCATCGTGAATTGGATATGCGACGCTTTACGTTGTATTGTCAACGCATCGCAACGTCCTCCCCTCGCCATGTCCGGTGACCTGTCCGCGATTTCGTCCGCTGTGCCCTCCGATGACGCCCGGCTCGCCGCCGACATCGGGCGGCTCAAGCGCGACTTTCCGAAGACGCGCGAGCTGTACCGCGAGGTCTGCGCGCTGCTGTTCTTCCGCTACGGCCAGGCGCCGACCGCGAACCGCCTGTACCAGCTCGTCAGGCGCGGCAGCATGGGCACGCCCGCGGCGGTGCTCGGCGAGTTCTGGGCGGAACTGCGCGAGAAAAGCCGCGTGCGGATCGAACACCCGGACCTGCCCGCCGACCTGCGCGACGCGGCCGGGGAACTGGTCGCGACGCTGTGGACGCGCGCGACGGCCTCGGCGCAGGCGGAACTCGAGTCACTGCGGGCGGAAGTGGAGGCGCAGCGCACCGAGGCCGAGCAGCGGGTCGCCGCGGCGCGCGGCGAACTGGGCCGGACGGAGACGGCGCTCGAGCAGCGCACCGCGGCACTGCTGGCCGCCCAGGTCGAGGTGCGCGAACTCGAGAAGGCCCAGGCCGAGGGCCGCGCGGCGCGCCAGGCGCTCGAAGCTGAGGTCGGCCGGCTGAAGGCCGAGGTGGCGGCGCGCAATCGCGAACTGGAGAAAGTGCGCGACCGCTTCTCGCGCGATCTGGAAAAACTGCGCGAGACCGCGGAGCGCGCGGAAGAGCGCCTGCGGGCCACCGAAAAGCGCGCACTGCTCGAGATCGACCGCGAGCGCGGTGCTGCCGCGAAGCTGCAGAAGGAACTCGATGAAGCCACCAGGCGCGCGGACAAGCGGGAGGCCGACCACCGCCGTGCGGTCGAGGCGCTGCAGGCGCAGCTCGGCGACGCGCGCCATCAGGCGGGCGTGCTGCAGGGGCGCCTGGATGCCGTGCAGGCCACGAATGAAGCGCTGCAGAACCAACTGGCGGAACGACGCAGGACCGAAGCCGACACTTCCCGTCCGGCCCGTTTGAAGACCGCGACTTCACGTCCGGCGGTGGGCCGTCCGGTGCGCACGCCCGCGCCAGCACGCAAGGCGCCGGCCGCCCCGGTTTCCTCCAGCAAGACGGCGGTGCGCCGGAAGAAGCGGGGCCAGGCGTGATGGAACAGAAACCTCGCGAGCGGAATGGGCGGACCGGGCGGACGGCGCGTACCAGGCGCAAGGCTCCCGCCTGTCCGCCGATCGGCGCGCTGATGCGCTACGGGGAGCGGACGGTGCGCGTGGTCGCCGAAGCGAGCGGTCGGCGCGTGATCATCGAGTCGGTCAATGAGGACGGACGCGCCTTTCGCAGCACGGTGAAATGGCTTAGCCTGAGCGCTCTTGGCGATCAATTCTTCTGAGCGCGATCACGATGCAGCCGACCATGCGGCAACTCGATATCTTCGCCGACAGCCGCGACGTGGTGTTGCGCAATGACGTGCTCGGGCCGTTGCAGCGGCGCGATGTAGTGGCAGCCCGAACTGCACTGGCGCGGCTCGCCGAGGAATATCCGGACGATGCCGCCTTGTCCGCGATGACCGTGCTGGTTGGCGAGCTCGAAGGCGCATCGACAGCATCGTTTGCTGATCACGCAGCGCTGGCCAGCGCCCGCCGTCACCTCGAGGACGACGTACTACCCGCAATCCGACGGGTGCTTCCCGCGCAGGCGGTGCAGTCGTGGATTGCACCGTGCTGGCGATCGCTTGCCCATCGGGCCGTGACTCTGGCCTTTCGCGGCAACAATGCCGACAGTCATGCCGTACCTCTATGGCTGCTGGCGGGCGGGCGACGGGGCGGCCGCGAGTGAAGCGGTTGAGAGAATTGAATCGTGGTGGCGCATCCCCGCACCGCTCGCATGGATGACCGAGGCTCGCTACCGGACGGGCGGGGTCGACGGCGCGTGGCCGTTGCTTGCGGAACTGGCGTGGCTGGCGACGGGCCGGTTCGCCGCGTTGCTGCCCGACGCCTCTCTTGACACACTGCACCGGCGCTTTGATGCGGAGTTCCCCGGCACGGGCGAGGAGGAGTACGTATGGTTTCCGGCGTGGCTGCTGGTCGTCAAGCCGGCGCTCGCGGGCCGGCTGGGCGAGGCGCGCGTCCAGCGTGATCAGGCGGCGTCCCGTGCGACGCCCCTGCTGTGCGAGATCCTGCGACGGGAGCACGAAGGCGACCGGCACGAACTGGTCGACCTGCGTCAGGAATTGAGCCGGCTGCATGCCGGCCTGTTCGACGCCTATATGGCGAATATGGCGACACGGAAAGTGCCGCACCGATGAGGCGGTCGCACAGATTGCCCGACGGTGCTTCGTGGTACGAGTTGGGTGCTATCAGCATGACGTTGTCAACGACTGCAGTCACGCCGTGAGATTTCACATCGGTGGCCCACTGAACCGCATCGCCCGAACGGTTACCTCTTCATAGGGGCACAGGTGGGGACGAACGACGACATGGGTGCCTGATCGCGCTGCCGCATCCGTTGCAGTGCAGGAAGGCGCAATCTGCCCAATATGCGGGGCGACCCGGATTGCCGCGCCCCGGCGCTCCTCCTACCATCAACTCCCCGCACCATTTGCAGCGAGTGCGCCACCCATCGGCAAGGCGCCGTCAAAAGCGGACGTCTCAGCCGACGCACTCCATACAGCACCTACTAAGCTCTCAGGAGGCAAGCATGCTCAGCGCCCATGAATTTGCGACCTTGATGCTGGTAAGGGACTCGGCCGACCACATTGCCGAGCGCGAAGAACTCGACACGTTGCTTGAACGCCAGCTCGTCGCCATGGAGCAGCTTGCCGGCGGGGCTGTACGGCCTCGCGTGACGCAGGATGGCGATTCGTTTCTTCGTCACTTTGCGCGTAGGCACTGACTGGCCTAGACCTGCCGGAGGTGGGCTGGAACCGGGGCGAACATCACCCAACGAACTTCGCTGCGAGCGAGGCCGCGCAGACCGACTCGTTGCTGTGAACGTCGCGCAGATGCTCGTCGTTGAAAGGACAGGCGTGCCAGCGTTGCACCGCAGGACTTTGCCGTGCGACATGGCGTTGTCATGGCCCGGACAGGAACTGGATATCTCTATACTCGAAGAGAGGCGTGGTATCGGGTATTGCCCGCATCGGTCAGGTAGCCTGTAATCCGTCCGGGGGCGACGCGGGCCTTGCTAATAAGTTGCTTGAAAAGGGGCGTCGATCTCATCGAAGGCGAAAAGTGCATTGCAGTTTCGGCAAATCCACATGGCTATCTTTTGGCCGCTTGGGATGCTGAAGTGCTGAAGGTCGGCCAAGCTGCTGTGACCAGTGCCGCAGGAGCGGCGTCGATGGCGGTATTGTCCACTCACACCTTAGGGGGTACGCCGTGGGAAACCCACTCACCTGGTTCGAGTTTGAACAAGACGACCCAGCGAAGCCCGGCCAAATCAACATACGCGTTTCATCGCCAAAGGACGACCCTCGATACATCGACCGAATGGTCTCCGCCGTAGGATTCAGTATTTACCTGGGCGGCTATCATGTGTTTTGCCGAGGAATTAACGTGCCGGTCTTTGTGCCGGAGCAGATGGTCGATTTTGGAATTGGCGCCGCTATCGAAGCATCAAATCAAATTTTCGATACCGTCGACGATGCCAGGGCGGTTGCGGCCGCGAACGCCCACCAACCAGCGATAGCCTACTTTCTGGGAGCGGGAGGGGTCGTCGTCGCGCCTACCGTAATGTGTCCAGCGACCACACCGCAGCTCGTCGCCACGATGCTCGAGGCACGGAAAGAACTTGGCAAGGCTGTCGCCGACGAGCTTACTGTGCTCGCCGTTTCTCTCGTCGGTGGCATGATCATCAGAGCACTCATGTCTCGCATCGCTGGTGTCCAGCGCGGCGGGAAAGTACCGCCTAACAGAACGCCAACCGTACCGAAGATTCGGGCCCGGAACGATCAGATCAACGTCGGGGGCGGGCTGGAGGCCGGCAGCGATCAGTTCACGAACCTGAACCCGGTCAAGCCGGAAAGTGGTGGCGCATCGAAAGGAATCCCTAACCACGTCCAGGCTTCGTTTGAAGAGATAGGCGAGATATTTCAGCCTGGTACCGTCAGGCACATCATCTCGAACCGCCTTCGCTTTGTGGATGTGAAAGACTGGCCTCGTGCAGCCAAAGGCGCCTTTCGGGTCTTGCGGTCGGGCGGGCGTCTCGGGACCGGTCATCCGATGAGCGGAATGAACGTATGGGCCAATGAAGAAGAGGTTGCCGTGATGATCAAGTCATTCAAGGATGCCGGCTTCAAGGACATAAGGAACGTCGGGATGAAGTCAGGTCCAGGCGTTGTCATTTCGGCTATCAAGCCTTAGTTAGGCAAACAGGTTACCTCAGTGAAACGCCCGAAGCTTCTCGATGCTCGGCGGAGTAGACGGACCATAGCTGTCATTGGCCGTTGGTCGCGCCAACGGCGGCTCCGACTGTAAGCGGCAGCCGAGTCAGCATCGTCAGCAGAACAAAGGCTCGAACGCCGCGCGCGCATCAGTTGCGCAACACTTTCGTCGGCCGCATCTTGCCGATCGCCCTTGTTCCCTGCCGCGAGGGCGGCACGCGACCTGCTCCGCATTACCGGGACAGCGAACCCCAACGCCAACTTCGATCTGTCCACGTTGAGCCTTTTAGACCAAAAGATCAACGGTGTCTTTAGGCCATCCGACTGGATCCGTTTGGCGAAGATTCTGAAACTGGTGCCGTGATTTACAGCCGGCGCGGTCGTAGCGTGCGAGCGCCGTGCTCGGCCGAGCGAGAACACGGACTTCTCCCATTTCTCCGGGATCCAGTCGAGCGGCAACTGCGCAAGGTCGGCGTTGCCTGGCAGCAGGTATTCGCGCCGCGATGAGTGGAATTGCCTGAGCCAGTCGAACGCCTTGCGCAGCGCATCGTCGTGATCGATGATTGCAAGCGGCAAGTCACAAACGGGCGGCATGTATCCGAGACGCTGCAACAGCTTCAGTTGGGCGAGGATCAGCACGCGCGTCGGCGCTTGCCTGAACTGGCCGCAGATGAAGCGAATCTCGGCCGCGCTGGGCGTGTAGACCTTGCGCAGTTCGTCCTCGCTTACCTCGGCTGGCAGTACCGGGTAGGCAGTCTCATGCACGGTGCTCATGCAGGCGGCCCGGGTCGGGAATCCGGAATGCGAATCCTACGACAGATCCATTGCCGACAGTACTCTCGAACGGCGTAACGTGGATTGGCGAGAGCGCTTTGGCGCGCGTGATGGCAGCGACGCGGTCTGCGCTGCAAGCTGCCCTTGAAGGAGGGCGACCGGGGACTCGTTCCCATGTCGCGCCGGACACCAGTGCAATCGACGATATGTAGTGGACTGTTGAACTGGCAGGGGGACCCGTCGTTTCGGGTCGCAGGTCATTCACCGTGGGGCAGCGATTCGGCCGATCGCGGCGGTGTTTATAGCATTTGTACTCGGTGGGCATGGCAGGAGTTGCGGGTGCGCCGTGTGAACAAGAAGGAACCGATTACTTGTCCACGAATGGCCGTTCCGAGCGACCGCTCAACTCTGATACCAGCCCCTTGCACTTCGGGGGCTCGACCGGCCGCAACGGGTCGCGAGTACTCATCCGACGGCAGTAAGAGCTGACAGTCGCGGTCGCGGCGGTGCGAATGGCAGAAGAGCAACCTGAAGCCGACTTACCAAAGGCGAGACCGAACCGGGATCAGGTTCCAGGCCCATATTATAGGCGTCAATGAAACGCGCCCAGTCCACATGTTTAATCAGGTCGATGTGCTCGAATACCTACGTCCCGGTTGAGCAATTCGTCGAATTGAACTCGGAACCGATCGGGGTACCGGCACCGAGTTCCAGAATTGCGTAAGCGCCGGATGAATAGCGTCGCGCCACCGCCTTCCGCTAAAAAGCCCATAGTGATCGCAGTCAGTAATCGTGATCGTCGCCCGCCTGGACCCGGGCATTGCGCCGCACAATGTGTGGGCGGCGTGAGTTTGCCCGGCGCCGGTGATGTTGTCGCGGTCGCCCTCAATCGTGCACAGCGCGAGGGAGGAAAGCGCCTGCGGGGTACGAGACGGGCGCCGATGCGCCATGTGCCACGCGCGAGCCACTGCTCCTGAAAGATTACACGGATCGCATCAAGAAAATAGCGTTCATTCATGTCAAGCAGCGCTGCATAATCGCCGAGGCTGCGCAGACTACGTGCGATTCCTTCCACATCGCCGGCGATCCAGTTCGACCCGTAGCCCGCCGGCGCTGTCCGCCGGCCCGTAACGGGACGATTGACGCCGTTGGCTCCCGGCAGCAAGGCGCCCAACGTCCTGGCAGGCAGCGGCGCCGGTGCGAATTCGCGCAAGCGCGCGCGAAACGACAACGCCGTCATCATCGGCACAGCCGAACCCGAGCCGGGCCGGGGCAGGGCGATGACTTGCGGCGCCTGGCCCTGCACTCGTGGCTGCGTAGCGCGATTCGGCTTATGCGTCATAACGGCATTTCGTTTGTTACGAACTCGAGGGGACTGGGGAATCAGGTCTCCTGAGCCGGCTGCTTCTGGCGTGGTCGAGCGTGCCGTCAGCATTCGCGCACGTACGATCCAGGCGCATCACCCAGCGTGGTCCCTGCACCGACGGGTGGCGGATCGACGCGGCTGCCCGAACGACCGGCGAGCCATTGCTGCCAGCAGGGCCACCATGAGTCGTGCTGCACCGGTGTGACCTCGAGCCACTCGGCCGGACTCATGTAATGTTCGCCCTTGTGCCTGATCCGAAAGCGAAACCGGTGCGCATGGCCAGGGACGGAAACGATGCCCGCATTGTGCCCTCCCGATGTCAGCACGAAACCGATCTCTGTGTCGGTCAACAGGTGGAGCTTGTAGACGGAGCGCCATGGCGAAACGTGATCGCGTTCCGTACCCACAACAAACATCGGCACGTTCAGCGCGCCAAGGTGCACCGGTTTTCCGAGCGCATGATACCTGCCATCGGCGAGGTCATTGTGCAGATACAGATGCGTGAGCGTCTCAAGATGGAGCCGGTACGGCAACCGGGTGGTGTCGGCGCTCCAGGCCATCAGGTCGGTGGGCTGTGTACGCGTGCCGAGCAGGTATTCCCGTACGAGGCGCGACCAGATCAGATCGTGCGAGCGCAACATCTGGAATACCGCAGCCATCTGTTCGCCGTCCAGATAACCCTGTTCCCACATAAGTGCATCGAGATATGCCAGTCTGCTGGAGTCGACGAACAGACCCAGCTCTCCCGGCTCGCTGAAGTCGGTCTGTGCAGCGAAGAGCGTGATCGTCTTCAGCTCGGGAATCTCCTTTCGACGCGCCCGCGCATGTGCGGCGGCCCCGATTGCGAGGAGCGTACCGCCAAGGCAATAGCCTGCCGCATGCACAGGAGCGCTCGTGATGCGGTGGACCTGTTTGAGTGCGTCGAACAGGCCGGTTTCAAGATAATCAGTCAATCCGAGATCCCGTGCCTCCCCATGCGGGTTGCGCCATGAAATCATGAAGACCGTATGTCCGCGCTCGACGAGATAGCGGACCAGGGAGTGAGGTGGCGAAAGATCCAGAATGTAGTATTTAAGTATCCACGAAGGCACGAGCAATACCGGCTCGCGCCAGACTGTGGGACTCTGTGGCTGGTACTGGATCAGTTCTATCAGCGGATTGCGAAAGACGATCTTGCCGGGCGTGGCCGCAACGTCGCGGCCAAGTTGATGCGGAGCGAACCTGCGATTCGAACTGCCCGGTACGCGGGACGCAAGCAGGTCCCCCAGGTCTTCGAGCCAATTGTGTGCCCCTTTGATGAAGTTGCTCCCCCCTGTCTCAACAATCGCCCGCAGCACCTGGGGATTCAGCCACCAGCAATTGGCCGGCGACAGGACGTCTGTCGCTTGCCGCGCAGCGAAGTGCATCATCTGTTCGTTGCGCGGGTTAACGCCACGCACGTTGGTGGTCGCCTGCTGCCAGAACGAATCGTATTGGGCGAATGTGTTGCGCAGCAGGTTGAAGGGCCAATGACCCCAGCCAGGGTCGTCGAACCGCGGATCGTCGTTCCCGAGGTGATCGGGCAACGATCCGGTCATGAAGGATTCCAGGTAGGCGAGCACGTCAGTCGCGAGTGCGTACTGCTTGCCCGGCGTGCAGGCAAAATGAAGCATCCAGTCGAGCCACGCGAGCACGAGGGAGGCAGGCGACCCGCCACCTGAGGCGCGGGCGAATGCCGCATAGACGGCCCGGTCGAGCCGCGTCAATGTGGCTTCGAACGCCGCCTGCGGCGATTCCGTTTCAGGACCCGTCCCAGTGGCCGGCCCGGTCAGGCGTGCCGGCGAGACGGGGGCAGGGGACGATGGTGTCTCGATGGCTCGCATATGAATGAAAAGAGAGTCAGGTGTGGCGCGTCATTGTCTTGGCAGGGCTGAATTGCCCGACGGAGCTTGCCACAACATCGGCCGCCATGGCTGCAGCTAGCGATCCGGGAAACCCGACGACGACGGCGAGCGCGGCAGCACGCAAAGTCCTGCGAACGTACTCCTGGCCTGAAACGGCCCACTCCCACTCCGGATCTGCCGCGTCTCGCCGCCTGACTAGACGCCCTTGGCAGCCGTCGCGATCAATTTTCATGATAGTGCGCGGCAAGGCAACTGTTGTTGAGGGTTTGCGAGAAGTAGCGGCTGCACGTAGCGCGCGCGACTTTTTCTTCCAAACGGGCAGTCAAACCGTCATCCAGGCTGTCCGTAGCTTACCCGCTACTGACCGGATGGCGAATTTTGCCGGGCGCGCTGCGCTAGCGGGATGCAGGCAAGACGTGGAGGTGGACGTCTTGAAGCACGAGTGTTGGATGCGGCCACGTTCGTAAGTCCGTGACAAGTACCGCCCTACGATACACGCGGCCTGCGTCGCGCCGGCGGCCATCGAGGCCGCCGAGTTTCTTGTGGAAGTCGCGATAGCGCGGCGCGAACTGATAGCCGAAGGCATACCGGGTCCAGTAGTTTGCGTGGTTAGGGCCGTATGTATCGGTGGGATGCAACCGTGGGCGGATGTTGGAGATATCGTTGTAGAGCACATTGAACACGTAATGGCTCTCGTATTCGTAAGCGCCGAAGACCGTCAGGTTGAACGACACATGGTTGGCAACGGCGTTGTTGGCTGATGTCTTTGTCGAGGCCGAAGTACCTGGGGGAATGGCAGGTCTGAAAGGGGTGTCAACTGGGTTTCGAAGCGCTGGCCATCGGCGACCAGATCCAATCAAGCAGCGATGTGTTGAAGAGGTGGAAAGTGCAGACGTTCCAGCGTGTCGAGCAGCAACTGCTCGCCGATGAAATGACTGAACGCGATCACAACGAGAATGAGCAGTGGCACGATTGACAGCAATGCGTAGTAGGCGATCGCGCCGGCGAGCAGCAGCCCCTGGTTTTTGCGGAACCCCTTGCCGACCTGGAATATGAATTGCGCGGGATGCGCGGCAACAAAGCGCAACGCGCGCTTGCGTGTATCGTTGGTTGTGTTCACATCAGGCTCCGCCCGTTTATTTGCACTCGCGCCGCCCTCATCGCACGCGTTGAACGCGGCGCGCGCCGTTCACCTCCGCGCGAGCCGCCGCAGCGTCACTCCGAAGTACGAAGCCGATTACTGCAGCGCCCGTCAGCACCAAGCCCGCTCGACGACCGTGCATCGCGCTCGAGCTCCGTCGCATCCGCGCATAACTGCTGCGCCTTGCCGCGCAGCTCGCCTGTCTTAACCTCCAACCGCGTCGCGATGTCGCCCGTGAGCGAAGAAGGTCGTCTACATCCCATTCCTTCGGTCAATCCGATTCGCGGGCAATTGCAGGCTCGGCGGGCCCGAGAATTTAGGCGGCTGTGACGACGCCCGATAGCGGCCGATCAACCTGCTCAAGCGCGTCTTGTACAATCAGAATATGCTAAAGGGTGCGTGACGACGAGTGGCCGTCACGGTGTGTTACCGATTGGTTCCGGCGTGGGCGGCTAATATTCCGCCGCGAATAAATAGCGATGCAAGGCAGTACAGAAATACCGCACCCGCAACATACCGATCTCGACCTGTATCCGATCGATCGGCTGGTTGAGGTTTTGGTAGAGGATCAGCTTAACGCCGCTCAGGCGGTCTGGGCAGTCCGAGATCAATTAACAGAGGCGGTACGTGAAGCGATCCCCCGCATCGCGGCAGGAGGCCGACTGATCTATGTGGGTGCAGGCACATCGGGACGTCTGGGAATGCTCGATGCCGTGGAGCTGTATCCCACCTTTTCATGGCCTCGGTCCCGTGCGATTGCTTTAATCGCCGGCGGTCCCGGTGCGCTTACGAACGCAGTGGAGGGCGCCGAAGATGACGGTCAGCAGGGAGAGGCCGATCTGCTGGCTGTGCGGCCGCTAATCAACGACGTGGTGCTCGCGATTGCGGCGTCGGGTTCTACTCCATACGTGCTGGGGGCGCTGCGGGCGGCGCGCGCAATCGGGTCGCTCACTATCGGACTCGCCAACAACCCGAACGCCCCGGTGCTGATTGCCGCGCAGATCGGCATTGCGCTAGTGACCGGACCAGAAATCATCTCGGGCAGTACGCGTCTGAAGGCCGGGACTGCACAGAAGATTGCGCTGAACAGTTTCTCGAGTGCCCTGATGGTGGGACTGAACAAGGTATACGGCAACCTGATGGTCGATCTGCGACCAGTCAATGCAAAATTGATGCACCGGGCCATCAGTATGACCATGCATGCGACCGGGGTGTCCGAGGACATAGCTCGGAGTGCCCTTGTCACTAGCGGATATCAGGTCAAGGTGGCGATAGTGGTGCTCAAATGTGGTGTTGATGCGGAGGCTGCGAGGGCGCGCCTCGCGGCAACCGGAGGGAATGTGCGTCAGGCCTTGGATAGGTGACAAAACCGAAAGCGACTGTACCGCACGTGCGCGTGTGGAACAATTTAGAGAAGATCTTACCTGAACGCCATCAGCGTGTAGCCGACCTTTCAATCCCGGTGCCCGACTGCCGGCTAAAGGCCGAGCAGCGGCCTTGCCTATGCCAAGCAGGCGAAGGAGGAATGAAGAGGTGGTCAGCGACATCTACGCCTGACATAAAAAACCGTTATCGTTTCATGATCTCGGCACACTAAAAATCTGACAGGCTGCTCGTCCATGCGCCAGCTCTTGCCAACTGGCCGCTTGCGCAGGCGAAACGTTTTCTCCAGCACTGGCAACAGCTTGACGGCCCAGCGGTGCACAGTCGAATGGTCGACCGAAACGCCGCGCTCGGCCATCATGTCTTAGAGGTGCCGCAGGCCCAGAGGATAGACTACATACCAGCGCACGCAGGTCAGGATCACGTCGAGCGGAAAATGCAGGCGTTTGAGCACTCGGGCCATTGCCGGATTCAACGTCTTCATCGAGCTTACAGTTGTTCGTGTCGTTCCGCACGTCATAACTGAGCGCCTTACTGCAACAGATCCCTTTTTCTCGACGGGTGTAGCAGGGCGCGTGTCCGGAGCTGGCTAGATGGCCGCCGCTCCCGTTGTCTGCCCGGTACACAGCCAGAAGGCGTCTACCTCAAGGAAGGCGGCAATCCGCGGGAATACGTTCACCGGCGGAACCGTGATGCCACGGCGCCAGAATTGCACGTCATGCAGGCCCACGTTGAGCAGCCTGGCGACGCTGGCGGTACTGATGCCGGCCCGTTTCAGGGCGGTGTCAAGGCGTGCGGCAAGGGCGCGTCTGCGTTTGCTGTCCTCACCGCTACGCTCCAGATGCTGGATGGCTTGAGCGCGTCGGTTCATCTCGCTTGAATTCTCTCTCTCAGGTGTTTCGATAGTTGTCGCCAGCTAGCCAGCCCGACAAGGCCTACGATTCTGGGCCTGAATTTACCGAATCACTATAGCTGCAACAGTTTGTTACGCCTGGGTCAATCTCAGCCTCAACCTACAGGGCCCGCTTAATGACAAGTGCAGAGTCCGCAATGTCCTGAATCGTCTTGCAGCCTGTCAACGAAAGCAAACCCGCTAGTAACAACGACACTGCTGTAACGCGTTTAAGCATCTTTAGCAACCTCCCAACCTAGATGATTTCGTTCCGGCGTCACATCCACTGCGTTCGACGCGCGTCATGGTCAATGAAGCGCTCGCCAGGACGGCTCGGCCAGTGCGTCCGTTCCATGAGCTTCGCACGGAAAACAAACTCTCGGTGAACGTGTCGGTGCTGCGCATGATCTCCCGGGGGAGCCAGTCAGGTTCTCAATTCAACGTGTCAGCGACGCGTACGACGGGCATTCACGCAACCTGTTAGGCCTTTTGGGACCGCGATTTGCGGCGGACCCTGGCCGGCGCGACTGTCGTTCCCGTCAGCGACTTGACGATTTCGACCTCGTCGGGCGAACGCTCTTGGGCCTCGGCGAAGTAACCCCTGGCCACGACTTTCTCCACCTCGTCCGTCGCCGGACACGGGACCGCTTCCGGCCGAACAAGACCCTGGCAGCCAGCGCGCGTCAGCTCGCCGGCCAACGTCCGCACAGCGGCGATTTCGCCGATGCGTCCTTTCTGGCCCAGTTGCAGCGGTCGGGGTTACTGCCTGCGGTCCATGTCTGTCCGCGCGAGAAACGTGGGCCGCGAGACCTGGCACGCAAGCGCATGCCGCTGGTGCGCCTGCGCACCGCGCACACTCTATCGATCGAGGGCATTAAGAAATCCCGCCATTCGGAAATAAGAGTTGTGCCTACCTGAAATTGGTGTAACAGATTGATACTGTTCACCCTCGAAACCGCGCAACGAAAATGTAGTGACAGTACATTGCGTCATGCTTCGGAAAGCGCGAGGATGAATAGGCTTATGTCCCTTATCCGTCAAGGTCGGCAGGAAATGGGACCGGTCTCTCGTTGCGAAAGTAATAAGATATTTTTTCCGTGAAATTCTTTCCGGAATCGGAAAAGATGCGACACGCATCGTGTCGCGAGAAGTATAAATTTCCTCTATCCGGACGATTACGCCAAATCTTTCGAACAAATCCGACAGCTATTCAACCGATCCTTCAGTACGGTATTCTCATCCCCGTCGAAGTATCGTGCATTAATCTGGAGAGCTAAATATGAATGGGTTTGCTCGATCGCATCCGTGGCGAGAAGACGAACGACCAGTTAATTCCATGGGCGAGAGACATGTCGGACTGCTAATCTCGCAGTACTGCTCGATGGCTGCCGCGGGAGCCATTGGAGACGCTTTTCGTCTCGCCAACGAACTCGAAAAGGCCAACGGAGAGCGTGTTCCTTACCGATTCTCTGTATTATCGGAGTCCGGTGGCTTCGTGACGGGCGGGCCGTGCTTTTCGATCTGGACGCAGAAGTTCGAGCAATACCGGCTCGCCGACTTCAACGCGCTCTATGTAGCTCGCAGTAGCGATGCCGCGGCGCCAGCCAGCGAGGCACTCGTTTCCTGGTTGTCCCGACAAGGCTCGAGTGTGCCGTCGAGCATCGAGCCGAAGAGCGACCCCGCCTGCGCCCCGACTCAATCGCCGGTGCCCGTATTCGTGCTGGATGATGGCGTGTGTGAAAAGCCCCCCTCCAGTGCGACGCCGACGGATATGGCGCTCGCCCAGATCGAACGCGACCTGAGCGCGGAGACGGCTCGCAAGGTTGCACGCGCGCTGCAGACCAACGTCCCCGAGCGCGCGCGGCCTGACGCAGACGATCTGAACATCGCGACGACGACGGAGAAGATTCGCGAATCGGCCCGCTGGATTCGCGAGAACTACAGCAAGCCCATTTCGGTCGGCCTCGCAGCCGAGTCTGCCGCGATGAGCACGCGGAACTATCAGCGTCGTTTCAAAGGCGAATTCGGCATGACCCCGCTCGAGTACCTGCAGCGTACGCGCTTCGAAGTAGTCTGCTCGATGCTGATGGAAACCGAGCTTCCGATCGACAAGATTGCCCGGCGCTGCGGAATGGGCGACGGCAACCGGCTGGGGCGCATATTCAGGCTGCGCTACGGCGTGTCGCCGACCAATTTCCGGGCGCTCCGACATCTCTCAGGCGACGAACGTCCGCGTACGGCGGCAACAAGCGTCTCCGCCGCCCGAACGCAAGCGGTCGCGCCAATCGCGAAGCTGATCTACTGATCCGAAGTCCGGAGCGGGAAGGATTGCCAATAAGTGAACGAAGTGCGATCGGGTAAAGAAGAAGCAAATGCATCAGCGCGAGGTCGAAGCAGGATGAGGACCATGTCCGCGATTCAGGAAGGTGAAGGCAGCCGCGAAACTGGTATTGCCCGATGTACTTTTCCTGACTCTTTTGCATAAGAAGTGTATCGGCCGATATCCGCGGTCGATCCGTCCCGCAATGATTAACGAAGATATCCTGCAACGCAATCTTAGGCCCGACCCGCGCTATATGCGCCTGACCGACAATCCCGCTAATCTTGGCACCGGATGATTTACGCGCGAGGTCTTCGAAAGACGGTTGCGTCGTGATAAGGAAGGTTGGATGAGAAAATGCCTGTGGTAAATAGGACTGCTTACATCGTGAGCGAGTAGAATTGCGCTAGCTCGCCGTCACGCCGATTAGAACAGGATTCCATATGGTCAGCGGTGGAGATGCAATACGACAATCTCAGCCTGCGCTCTTTTGCGAGCATCATCGTAGTCCAACCAATCAGGCAAGCGAACCGGGAACGGGTGCGCAGAGGGTTGAGCGGGATACGCGCTTATGCCATGCAGAGGATAAGCGCGTACCTTGTTGAGCCCCCCGTACCTTGTTGAGCCCCCTTATTGGCCCGAAGTGACATCTGCGCAGAGAGGTCGGGCCAACACACGGGCGTTTGACGTCACACTACCGTGCTGCGGGGCTAGCGACCGAACAGAACTGGGTCAGCGCCGAATAAACGTGCCGGGTAAATCGAACAATTTCCTCCAGAACCAAACGGCGTCGCCTTACCTCAACGCACGAAAAAGATCTGTTTCTCGAGTGCGTCTCTCGTTGCTCATGCGACGGCCGTCGCGCAAGCTGCGCAGCGCCGCGGCATCGTCGAGCACGTGCACCAGCGACTCGATCGCATCGGCAAGCCGTTGCGCGATCGCATCGGTCACCGCATAGGCGCCGTCGACTACCAGCATGTCGCGCTCGGTCGCGAACACGTTGTCGAGCACGTGGCGCGCGCCGAGCGAGGCCAGCACCGGCTTCAGCGCGTAGTCGAGCGCCAGCAGGTGGGCAAGGCTCCCGCCGGTCGCGAAAGGCAGCACCGGCTTGTGCGCCAATGCCCTCTGCGGTAGCAGGTCGAGGAAGCTCTTCAACAAACCGGAGTAGGACGCTTTGTAGAGCGGTGTCGCGATGATCACCGCCTGCGCCTGGTCAACCAGCTTTAGCGCCTCGCGAACGGCGGGATCGTCGAAGTCGGCATGCATCAGGGACGCCGCCGGCAGTTCGCGTGCATCGATGCGTCGCACCGCCACGCCATGCGCACGCAAGGCGTCTTCGGCGACACGGAGCAGATGCGTGCTGCGCGAGTGGGCCGCGGGGCTTCCGGATAGCGTCACCACATAGGACACAGTTGGCTCCTTGCTCAACATTGTCGGATCGTCACGTCGCCGCGCAACTGGCATTGGCAGGCCAGGCGCTTGGACTCCTCGGCGTGACCGAGTGAGGCGAGGAACAGGCTCTCGTCCTCGTCGGGGCATGACAAGTTGGCAGCGCCGTCGACCACCTCGATGACGCATATGCCGCACATGCCTGCCCGGCATCCGAAGACCAGCCCGGCGAGCTGCAGTTCGGCCGCGTCGGACAGGTAGGCGTCGTGCGGCAGCGAGAACGCTTCGCCGGTGGTGCTGATAAGTACTTTGTGCATGTCCGCTCCGCAAGATGGCGGCCGTCCAGTCGCGGCGGCCGTCCGTTGAAGGTTTACGCCGTAGCCTTTTCCTCGACGGTCGCCTCGTAGAGCTCGCGGAAGTACATCGCGAGGATGGTCTGGATGTCGTCGAAGTAGCGCAGCACTTTGTCGACGTCCTCCTCGCTGCTGATCAGGTAGCGCAGGATGCGCCACATCTCGCCCGCGTGATCTTCGCCGACATCGGTGTTGATGTGCGCGAGCTGGCCCTTGATCTTCTCCTCACCCAGCGTCTCCTTCATCGTCTTGATCTGCCTCGGCGTCAGCTTGGCCGTGGTGTACTCGACGAGATAGCTCGATGCGATCACGCCGATCGGGCTTTCATGTTCGCAGAGGAAGTAGAAGAAGCCCTGCAACAGCCGCGTGGCGAGGAAGGGCTCGGTGGCCAACAGCTCCTCTCGCGTGACGCCGAGCGCCTTGCAGTCCTGCATGAACAGCGCATCGTGGTTCATCTCCTCGGACTGGTACTCGGCGTAGAGCTGCGCGGCTTCGGGCGAGATCTTGGTGATCGCGTGCAGCGCCTTGCAGTGCGCCGAGCGACTCAGGCGGATGCGCCACACATGCTCGATCGTATGACGGCGGTACCACTTGCTGTCGAGCTTCCGGCTCTCCAGGTGGTTCGCATACGGCACGGTGGCGGCCCATTCGGCCATCTTCATGTCGAGGTACTGATCGAGCCGGGATCGGATGCGCTCGCCATCCGCGAGCGAGTAGAAGGGAATTGGGCGTTCGATGCCGCAGTGGGTCACGCGATTCATGGTTTCTCCTTGGCTGTCAGATTGGCGGCGCTCGCGGCCGCGTCGGAATACCGCACCACGAGCTTCTCGTCGAGCATCGTCGAGAGCCCCTGCAACTGGTTGGCGATATCGGGAATGCGCACCTTCCACAGCGCATTCAGGATGAAGATGCCGCGCTCCGAATCGGGTAGCCTGGTTCCTTCGCGCACCGGGATTTCGGCGATGTCCGGCTGCGGCGTCAGTTGGTCGATCGAAAGCTTTTCCAGCGTGCGGTTGCGCTCGCCGTAGCGGCTGAAGAACACCGTGCCATGTTCCATGCTCTTGTCGCGACGGCGCGTGCTTTCGCGAAGCGCACCGAGCTGGCCGCGCAGCTCGAGGCGCGCTTCGTCCGCTACGCTGCACAGCGTCCTGACCCACAACTCCAGCATCGACAAGCCACCGGTGAAAACACCGACGCTCTGATTGATCAACGCACCTCCCATGCGGGCGTTGATCTCGATGATGTCCCAGTGCCCGTCGCTCGGGTCGTGGCGCGCCTCGATGTGATAACAGCCTTCGCGCAGTTGCAGTGCAGAAAGACACCTATCGATGAAGCGCTCGCCGGCAAGCTGTTGCTCATCGCTCAGGCGCGGCGCCGGGAGCGAATTGCTGGTTTCGAGCGTCGTGCCGCTCGAGTCGTCGAGATATTTCGCATGCACGCCGATGACATGACTTTCACCGCCGACAACCAGCACCTCGAGACTGTATTCGTCGCCGTGCACGTAGTCTTCCGCGATGAAGTCGAACTGGCCGGCGAAGATCGCGCGGAACGCCAGGTCGTCGCGCATCTGCTGCTGCAACGCATGGAGCCTGTCGATGGTGAGCGTGTCGTCGAGCCGGAAGCAGGCGAACGAGCCGGCGCCGCGACGCGGCTTGACAAACAGCTTTCTTCCGCTCATGCGCAGCGCCGGAAGTGTCTGCGCATCGAGCACGGTCGCGGTGGACCGGCTCAAGCCTCGTTCGGAGAGACACCGGCGGCACAGGAACTTGTCCATGCACTTCTTCAGCGCCGCAGGGTCAGCGTCGATGGCGCCAAGCCGCTGGTTGGTCAGCGCCATCAGTACGCGGTAGCCTTCGAAAGTGGCAAGCGCCGTGACGATCGTGAAGCCTTCGGCGCTTGCCTGCGCCAGCACCGGCGCAACATGCGACTCGTCGAGGTGCTCGTCGTCGACATGCCAGAGACGCGCGATGCCCAGAGCGGCGAGCTGTTCGAGGTCGCGCACGTCTCGCGGCCTTGAGCTGAGAACCACCACGGCGACGCCGAGCCGGTCGGCGTAGTCCTTGATCAGGGCCGCATAGGAGCGGGCCTGGTGGGTAAGCAGGAGGAGGGCGGGTGTCGTCATGATGTGTCAGGGCTCGATGGTGGTAATGGAAAACTCGTTCAGGACGTGTTCGACATCCTTCACGACCTGGTCGGCCGAGGAGGAGGCGAACAGAAAGCGGCCGGACTGCATTGAGCAGTAACCGTCTTCGTGTTCGATGATCTCGCCTTCCTCAGGGACGAGCTCGCGGTAAAGGCTTCGTAGCTGGCCGTGAAAGCGCGTCACCGATCGCACTCGCAAGGGCAGGCCGCCGGGGCGAGGGAACATCAGCCAGGCGCCGATCGAGAGGGGCGGTGCGCTTAGCGTGGCTGGCTGTCCAAGGCTCATGTTGAGCCACTCGCCAAAGAGATTGATGCCGGTGGCCTGGTGAATCACCGAAGGCACGTCGGCGCCGCCGACACGGGCACCAACCTCGAGGAACACGAGGTCGTCGTCGGCCGTGTGAAACAGTTCGAGGTGGAATGGGCACGCCTTTAGCCCGATCGCCTCGATGCACTGCTTCGAGAAGCGACTCACCCTGGCATGCAGCGCCGTGCCCGGCTCTAGCATGATCGCCCCCAACGGCGCGCCGAACGAGAAATCGAGACACGTATTGACGTAGCGCGAGGGCACGAGCAACGTGACCTTGCCGACCGGATCGACCAGGCCATCGATATGCAGCAGGGTGCCGGCTATGTACTCTTCCAGGTCCCATTGCTCTTCTGCCGGCAGAGTCGCCATCTCAACGCGCAACTGCGCCGCGTTGTCGATCTTGCGCACGCCGCGGCTCGACTGGCCATTGATCGGTTTGAGGATCACGGGGTAGCCCGCGTCGGTTGCGAACGCGATCGCGTGGTCGACCTGCGTGGCCGTGACGGCGGTGTAGCGCGGTGTGCGCAGGCCGGCCGCGGAAACCTTTTGCTTCATCACGAGCTTGTCGCGCCCAAGCCGGTTCTCCACCGGCCATTTGCCCGGAATGCCGAACTCCTGGCGCAACTGCGCCCCAAGATCCTGCAACGACTCGGAGAACACGATGAGCCGGTCGATCGGCCCGTGTTCGCGCGCAATCCCGGCCAGCACGGGCCGGTAGGCAGCCGCGTCGTCCAGTCGATCGAATTCGTACACGCGGTAGCTGTCCGCCGGCGCGGTGATGGCCGAGAGGCCTCGGCGATTGGCAATATAGCTGACCCGGTGCGCGCGGTGATCGATAAAATCCTCATAGCGAACGAGATCGAAGTCCCATCGCGCGGTACCGGGAAAGCGCGGGAGGTTGTTGACGATGAGGACGTTCATACACCCTCCTCGATGGCGTGGACCGGTGGCGTGGCCTGCAGCAGGCCTTGCATCGCGGTTACGAGTTGCTCGATCTCGCATGGTGTGCCCACGGAGATGCGGATGTGCGTGGGCAGGCCATAGGCATGCATTGCGCGGGTGATGAAGCCGCGCGCCAGCAGTCCTTCGTAGACCGGTCGCGCGGCACTTCCGAAATCGGCCAGGACGAAGTTCGCGCTGCCCTCGACGACGGCGACGTTCATCGCGTCGAGGGCATCGACCAGCAGGCGTCGGCCATCCCTAGCCAGCGCGACGATGTGCTCGACGTGGGCGCGATCGTCGAGCGCTGCCGACGCGCCCGCCAGCGCCACGCGGCTGACCGGGAAGGGCGGGCGGATTCGGTTCAGCCAGCGGATCAGGCCTGCATCGGCTATGCCGTAGCCGACGCGCAGCGCGGCCAGGCCATAGGCCTTGGAGAAGGTCCGAGTGACGACGACGTTCGGATGGCGCAGCGGCAACTGCTCGGTTTCCCGTGGCGCATCGCCGTCGGCGAACTCGGCGTAGGCTTCGTCGAGCACCAGCAAAACACGATCCGGCAGGTTGTCGATGAGGCGCTGGAGTTCGCGCGCGGTCAATGCATGGCCGGAGAGATTGGTTGGGCTGTCGACTAGCACCATGCTCGAGCGCAAATCGATCTTCGCGAGCAGACGGTCCACGTCGTGCCCGAAATGACGACCCGATGCAGCGAGCCGCACCATTGCGCCCTGTTCCTCCACGAAGGCGGGGTAGGCGCAGTAGCCAAACTCGGAGAGCACGACGTTGTGTTGCGGCGAGACGAACGCGCGGACCAGCGAGGCAATCACGTCGATCGACCCGTTGCCGAGCACCAGCTGACTGGCTGGCACGCGCAGGCGCTGTGCCAGCTTGTCGAGCAGGGCTTGCGCATCCGGGTAGCGGTTGGCCTGCGCGAGCGCGTCGCGCATCGCGGCGGTTACCGCGGGCGACGGCGGCACGGGCGCCTCGTTGCTGGAAAACTTGAATATTTCGCTCAAGCCGGTGTCGCGCCGCAGCTTCTCTTCGGTGATGCCGGGCCGATACGGGTTGAGCGAACGCAGAGACGGAACGACGAGCTGCGACCAGTCCATGTGTGCCCCCTCAGTGCGCTGCGGCGTCGGCGACCGCGTATCCGGCCGTCTTCATCGCCGACAGTTCTTTGCGCAGGTGCGAGCCTTCCTGCAATTCATAGAGCGACCCGAATTCGCGCTCGGCGATCGGCAGCAGGTGCACGCCGGCTTCCACCCGCGCAACCTTCGCGCGCTGGCCGCGCAGGAGCTTGATGCCCGGCTCGTTGTGCGCGGCGTGCGGGCCGAAGTAGATCGGGAAGGCGTCGGCGGCGCGGTAGGCCGGCAGGAAGGTGCGGCGTGGCAGGTTCGATTCGTTGCGCGCCGAGGCGTGCAGCGTCAGGCAATGCAGGAACACCACACTGCCGGGCGGCACCTCGATGTTGACCGCGCTTGCCTCATCGATACCCTGCACCTTGCCGCGGAAGAAGCCATCGACCTCGTGCGAGCGCAGCCCGCCGCGATGCGAGCCTGGCACCACGCGCAGGCAGCCGTTCTGCGTGCTGGCAGCGTCCAGGAAGACGAGGGCGCTGAGCAGGTCGGCGTTGGTGTGCGGGTAGTACGAGAAGTCCTGGTGCCACTCGACCACGCTCCCCACCTTCGGGCCCTTCATGTTGAGCTTGCTGTAGTGGAAGAGGATGTTCCTGCCGATAAGCCGCTCGATGCAATCGAGCAGCAGGGGAGCGCTCGCCATCTGCGAGAACACCGGGTGCTTCTGTGTTGGTGACCAGATGCGGCGCACGGTGGTGCCGTCGTGCGGCTCGAACTCGTAGGGCTTGTCGGGGTTGTCAGGGTTCAGCAATTCGTCGATCGCCGCGAGCGCGCGGCCCACCTGCTCGCTGTCGAAGAGTGCTTTGACAACGAGGTAACCGTTGTCGGCATAGAATCCGGCTTGTTGATCGGTGATCATCGTGGTTCTCCCTGGCTCAGGCTTCCTGCAGAAGGGTGCGCTCGCTGTCCCGAGCATGGCTCTCGCCGACCTCGTGGCACTGGACCCCGAGGCGTTCGAATTGGGCAAAAAAGTCGGGGAAGGAGCAGCTCACATCGCGATAGCCCTCGAGCAGGTTCGCGCGACGGCAGCGCAGCGATGCGACGAACAGCGACATGAAGATGCGGTGGTCGCCCCAGCTCGACAGCTCGACGCCGCCGGCGTAGTCTTCGCCACGGCCGCGGATCTCGAAGCCGTCGTAGACGCCGCCCTTGAAAAGGCCCTTGATGTCGACACCCAGCTTGCCGAGCTCGCTCACCATCGCCTTGATGCGGGGTGACTTGTGCAGCCGCGTGATCGACCCGCCAACGACGCGGAAACTTCCCTTCACGTAGGCACCGATAGCGGCCAGCGTCGGCACGATGTTCGGGCAGTCGCTCGCGTCGAACTCGAAGTCGCCGGCGAGCTGCGGCAACCGGTTGACCAGCGTGAGCCGGTTGTGCGCATCGTCGAAGTGAACCTCGATGCCCAGCTTTCGCACGACGTCGATGATGGCGTACTCGCCCTGCAGGCTGTGGCTGTTCATGTTCTCGAGCACGGTGGTGCCGGGGAAGATCGCGGCGGCGCCGATCAGGTACGACGACGAGGTGTAGTCGCCGCTCACGCGGTACTCGGCGGGCTGGTATTCCCCCGGATACACACGGATCAGCGAGTGGTCATAGGACACGTCGACGCCCACGCCTGCACGCTCGAGCGCCGCGATCGTCTGGCGGATGTAGGAGATCGACAGGATTTCGCCTTCGATCGCGATTTCTGTCGCCAACTCGGCCATCGGCGCGGCGAACATGATCGCGGTGATGAACTGCGAGCTGACATTGCCCGGCACGACGCACCGTCCCCCCTTGAAGCCGCCGCCCCAGTTCACGACCGGCGCCTTTCCTTCCTCGCCGACGCAGTCGATTCGCGCGCCGAGTTGCGTGAGCGCGTCGAACAGCGGCTTCATGACCCGTCCGCGCAGGATCGCGTCACCGGTGATGACGGCCGGCGAAGGCGCGAAGCAGGTCAGCGCGGCGAAGGTGCGAAAGACGAGGCCAGAGCCGAGCGCGTCGATCACGCGCCGGTCCGAGCGCAGTTCGCGACCCACGCCGTGGATCTCGAGGTAGCCGTCTTTGTCCTCGATCACCGCACCGACGGCACGGCACGCGTTTTTCATCGTGCTCGTCTCGACGCAGCGCAGGTCGTTGTGCAGTACGGACCGGCCGCGCGCCAGCGTTGCGGCCAGGATGGCGCGTTGCGTTTCCGGTTTGGACGACGGGGTGACGGCACGGCCGGCCAACGTACGGATTGGCTTGACGTGCAACAAGATCGGATGACCGTTCATGTGAGGTTTCTCCCTCTGCATTGGTAGTGCGGACTGGGCGACGTTGGGCCGGCGTCGTCACGGATGTGAGCGGCTCGAGCCGGGCGGGCCGGGCCCGTCATGCCATCGCGCTCAGCGAGGAGGCGGCGGCGATGCGCCGCCAGCGCGTCGACGAGCTTGTCGGCACCGAACTGGATGACGTCGGTAGTCGGCAAGCCGGTTTCTCTTGCGATGCGTTCGACCACCTCGGCAGCCTGCTCGCGGCTCAGTTGACCGCAATGCACGCTGACGCCGACAACCTTGGCGGGTCGCAGGTACGACGCCAGTTGCTCGTACACCGCGACGAGTTCGTTCAAAGGACGCAGCGGCGCGTTGGGCCAGCCCTTGTGGTGCTCGAGTTCCGCCTCGTGGCAGAGCACGAGTGCCTGGGGCATCGCACCATGCAGCAACCCGAGCGTGACGCCGCTATAGGCGGGGTGCGAGATCGATCCTTGGCCTTCGACGACGACCCAGTCATGGTCCGTGGCCGACTCGAGCACCATCGATTCCGTGACCCCCGCGATGAAGTCGGCGGGCACAGCGTCGACCGCGACACCGGTACCGCTGATGTAGATGCCGCTTTGGCCAGTGGCGACGAAGCCGGCACTGAAGCCCTTGCGCTTCGCGGCTTCCGTGATCTCGATCGCGCTCGTCTTTTTGCCGACGCGGCAGTCGCTGCCCACGGTGTGCACAATGAAGCTGTCGATCTCGCCGAGCCTGGCCGTGCTGGTGGCCAGCACCTCGGGCGGCTCCTTCGTGTCCCAGACGCGGCTGCCGGATGCCGCTGCGAGAGCGCTGAATTCAGGGTCGGTGGCGATGCGAAAGTGCAGGCCGCTCACCACGTCGATACCGCGCTTGAGCGCCAGCGCGATCTGCGAGCGCCATGCGACGGGTAAGTCGTTGGAGAACAGGCCCACGCCGATCAGCAGGATCTGCGGGTCGAAGCGCAGCGCCGATTCGAGCGAGTCGACGAGGGGAATGCCGTGGCCATAACCGAGAATGTCGCCGACATCCTTCCCCGCCATGCGGCTGTCGACGACCGCCACGCAATCCGCATGGCGATAACGCAGATAAGAGGTGGCGACCTTGCTGGTAACCGGGCCGAAACAACCCTCGGCAAATACCACCACTCGTTTGTCTTTGAGACGCAGCATAAGCTCTTGCTCCTGTCATCATTCAATCGATCCGTCACGGAACGAACCGTGAGTGCAATTTAGATCAGGATTCATCGATCGAGCGGCTGCGTCGGAGAATTTGACGGTGCGTGAAAAAATGCAGAGATAGAAAAACTGCTGCCCGGTGAGAGTATCTGCATTGAAATTGAATGACCGAGGATAAGCTTGGCTATCCTCAACAATGCCGCCACGCATCGAGAGTTTCTCGTTCAGAGGAAATATCCACTAGTTAGAGTTTGTGGCATGGGCGCCGAGCCGCTTGCCGCCCTGCACCTGCACCGCCTAAGCTCGTTCTAACGTCAACGACCAAGCGGAGTGAACCATGCGGCCCGTAAGAATCCACTGGTGCGCCCCGCGGGGCGACGGCAATACCAAGGCGTCGGAGAGAGATCTGGCGAACGAGCTGAATCTGGACGGCATGGTGGATTTCGTCCAGGAGGCGGAAGACCTGGGTATCGACTCGCTGTTGATGGGAATCGGCTTTCACCTGCCGGACCCTCTGCCGCTGATCGGTGCGCTGGTGCGGGAAACCAGGAAGATCACTTTCATCCTGGCATATCGGCCCGGCCTGCTGCCGCCGACCTTGTTTGCGCAGGCAGTCAACACAATATCGTGGATGTCGAACAAGCGGATTTCGCTGAATATCGTCGCTGGTATTTCCCCGGAGGAACAAGCGTATTACGGGGATTACCTGTTGCACGACGATCGCTATCGGCGAACCAACGAATACCTCTCGGTCCTGCATCGCTTCTGGCGGGGCGAATCGCCCATCTCGCACGAAGGCGAACACTACCGTTTCACCGGCGCGAAGCTCGGCCTGCCCTACAAGGATGGAGAGCGCCCGCGTCTGTATCTGAGCGGCGCATCGCGGCAAGCCCAACAGTGCGCGATCGACTGGGGCGACTGCTGGCTGCGCTACGGCGACACGCCCGAGGGCGTCGCGGCCGCCAGCCGCCACGTGTTCCATTCGGGGCGCGACGTCGGCATCCGCATGCACGTGTTGGCGCGTGAGACACATGCCGAGGCTCTTGCCGAGCTCGAGGCAATGATGATCAACCCGGACGAGCAGCACCGGCAGAACGTTCGCGACTTCGTCAGGAACTGCGACTCCGAGGCGGTGAGGACCTCGTTTCGCCTCGCCGAAGGCGCGACCAACGACTGGTTGTCGCCGATGCTGTGGTCAGGCGCGGTGGCTTACCGTGGCGGGCCGGCGCTCTGCGTGGTCGGCAGCTACAGCGAAGTGGCACAGTACCTCATCGAGTACAAGAAGGCTGGCGTGAGCGAATTCATTTTCTCCGGTTGGCCCACGCGCGGCGAGATGCGGCGCTTCTGCCAGCACGTGCTGCCGCTCGTCCGCGAACTGGAGACCCGCGAAGGACAGCAAGAGGAGATCGCCCTTGTCATCTGATGCCATTGACGTGCGCAGGGCGAGGCGCCTGCGCTGGTTCGCCGCCGGCCTGATGCTGGGCATTGTCGCCGAGCAAACGGTGATGTTCGCGGTCCCTCTGATCATCTTCCAGGAAACCGGCAGTGTTGCCTATTCAGGCATCGCGTTCGCCGTCGAGTGGGTGCCGGCGCTGATGGCCTACCCGTTTGCGGGCATGCTGGCCGATCGGCTCGGCGGACGCAGGCTGTTCCTCGATGCGAACGCGGCCCGTGCGCTGTGCCTGCTGGTCGCGGTGGCCACCTGTTGGGCCGCGCCGGCCGTCACGATCATCGCGCTGATGGTCAACAGCGCCTTTCTGTCCGCACTGATGGCACCGATCCGCATGTCGGTCGAGAAGACGGTGCCGGCGCTTGCCGAGGGCGACAAGTTATCGCGCCTGCAGTCGCTGGTGCAGAATGGGGAGTTGCTCTCGCGGGCGCTCGGGCCCGCCTTTGCCGCGGGTCTGGCGCATTGGCTCGGCAAGTTGCCGCTTCTGCTCGTCGCCGCAACCGCGTTCGCGCTGGCGGCCCTGTGCTGGGGCGACATGCCGTCTGGCTTGCGCAAGGTCGTCGTGACGAGCCGCATCGGGCAAGACCTGGCGCTCGGCTGGAAGCTCCTGATCGCCAACCGTCCGGTTGTCTTGCTGGCTGTCGTGAACTTCACGATCAACCTCGCGTTCGCAATCGCGATCAGTGCGAATGCGTACCTGATCACCGGCTTTTTCCAGGCGTCGGACAGCATCTTCGGCCTGATGAACGCCGGCGCGGGCCTGCTGGGATTCCTGAATTTGCTGCTGATTCCGCGCTTGCTGACTTCATGGTCCATCTATCGCCTCGGTGCCTGCGGCTTCGCGCTGATGTGCTTTGGCCTCGTATGGATGGGCACGGCGAGTAATGTGTGGGTCTACGCGACGTCGTTTCCTGCGGCGATGGCAGGTGTCGCGTGGTTCAACGTGTTCAACCGCACGCAACGCGTCAAGGCAATCGAACCAGAGCATCTAGGCAAGGTCATCGGGCCGTTCTACCTAATCAACTCTCTGTCGTACCCGATCGCGGGTGTCATCACGGCAAGCCTTGGGCCGGCACTTGGCGTCCAGAACATCGTCCTTTTTATGGCGCTGCTGCTCGCGTTACCCGGTTCCGCGCTGTTATGGACGACGGCGCGGCACTTTCGGGCGAAACTCGAGGGCGGGCCGGCGCAAGAGGGCACCGCTGCCTGCGCGATCACCACCACGCGCAAAGGCCCCGGGCAAGCCTGACCCCATCCTGGCATGGTTCAAACGATGGCTGAACACACAGCGCGAAGTGGGCTGTCGGGGCAGATCCTGGCAGCCGGTTTCTTTTGGCGTGCCCAACGGGGCTCAGATGCAAGGGGATGGTGGTGACGAAAACCGGAACGCTTGTGGGTTGCATCATCATGCGCAAACAACGGCGATCAAGGCAGCGCGCGCAGTGGCATCCTTGCGGCCCGGCTTCACCTGGTCGAATCGACTTTCGGATGTGATGCATCAACTCGATGCCGGCGAAAGTGCTCGCTATGTGCCTGAATCCTCTAAAGCGACATGACGTTCGATCCTCGACATGCTTGCGGCAATGGCCTGGTTCGACCGTCGCGTGGACACGCATTGGCGTTCGGGGGATGCTTTAGCCCGTCCAGGCAATGTCGTGCCGCGCCGACACTGGCATTGTTTGTTTCGTCTGCGGCACCTGCAGGATTTCGCGTGCGCAGGCGATGATCTCTGACGAGATCGACTCGCAGATCGGTGGCGCAGCGCGCCAGTGGTGCCAGTACAGGGTCACCGGAAAAGGCATGTGGCGCAGCACGTCCACGAGTTCGCCGCTCGCGAGCCGCGACAGCGCGGTCTGTTCCGGAAGCAGCCCGTAGCCGACGCCGACCATGATCGCCTCGAGTTGCGACGCCGGAGACGGTAGAAAATTCTTTCGATAGCGTCCGACGGACACGCCGAACACCGCATCGAGGTAGCGATCCAGCAGGGCGGTGCGCCGCCCCAGCAACACCGCAGGCGCCGAGGTGGCGGAATGCAGGCAGAAGCCTTTCGCGAAATGACGCTGCATGAACTCCGGGCTCGCCACACAGCGGTAGGCTATGTCACCGATCGGCGTGGCGGCGCAGCCGCGCGCAGGACGCGGCACCGTGGAGACACAGCCGATGATCTCGCCGCGGCTCAGCGCCGGAAACCCCGGGTCCGCATCGTCGACGACAACCTCCAGTTCAACCGTGTTGCGTTCGATCAGACGCCGCACGACCGCGCAGAACCAGGTGTCGATCGAGTGCGCGTCGACACCGATGGCGAGCGTCATGCCGCCGCGGCCGCTGACGCCGTGAGAGCGGATCTGCCCGAAAGTGTCGGCTTCGAGGAGCCGCACTGCGGCCACGTGCTTGAACAGCACCTCCCCGACCGAAGTGAGCGCGAGGGGCTTGTCGCGCACCAGCACGACGGCAGAGAGCGCCTCTTCGAGTGCCTTGATGCGCTGCGAGATAGCGCCGCGCGTAACATGGAGTCTTTCGGCCGCACGTTCGAAGCTTAGTGTTTCAACGACCGCTGCAAAGGCTTCCAACTGGTGTCGATCGAGCATCATCGATGATCTCCTTGGGGAACATGTCCGCCCGCGGGTGCCTCGTCGCGGGGCGCATTAAGCAGGATGGGAGTAACGGGTCGGCCGAGTGGAATGGTGAGGACGGCGTCGTCCTGCAGGCCCAGATGTGTCGAAGCGTACATAGCGTTTCGGACGGTAACTCTGCGCCTCAATTGGGTAACGCGAATCGGCAGCAATGGAGTTGGCGCAAGCCACACTTCGATTGCAGTCCGTAATGGTTTTCCGCCCGTGTTCATCTCCGTCTTCTCCAACTGCATGCTCGTTGTTATGCCGCCTCCGCCTGACGCTACCCGTCCCCCGATTCTGCAGCTTCGCGTGATTGGTACCGGTGGATCAGCTCCCGAATCTGCGGATAGATCGCGGTGCGCCAGGCGTTCCCTGAGAAAATGCCGTAGTGGCCGCAGCCGAGGGCCGTCACAGCGTGTTTGTACGAGTCGTCGAGGCCGGTACAGAGATCGTGCGCAGCGTGGGTTTGACCTGCCCCGCAGATATCGTCGCGGTCGCCCTCGACGGTGATCAGGGCGGTGGTCCTGACGGCGTGCGGACGCACATGCTCGCCGCACACCCGCCAGACTCCCCGTGCGAGGCGGAATTCATGGAAGACCGACTGGACCGTCTCCAAATAGTATTCACCCGCCATATCGAGCACGGCGTTGTATTCGTCGTAGAACCGTCGATGCGCGCTGGCCGCCTCGGCGTTGCCCGTAGACACGTCGAAGTAGTACTTGAGGTGCGACACCAGATGCCGCTCTGGATTCATGGCCACGAAGGCCGCGTGTTGAAGAAATCCCGGGTACACCTTTCGACCGGCGCCGGGATAGTTGCTCGGCACCGTCGCGATCAGTTCGCGCTCGAACCAATCGAGCGGCTTGCTGACGGCCGAGTGGTTCACTTTTGTTTCGCCGCGACGCGCGTCGATGGGGCCACCCATCAGGGTCATGCTGTTGGGCGTGGGTTCGCCATTGTTTGCCATCAGCGAAATGGCGGCCAGCACCGGCACCGTCGACTGGCAGACCGACACGACATGGATGTCCGGTCCGAGGAAGCCAACGAACTCGCGCACATAGGCGACGTAGTCGTCGAGGTGAAAGCCACCTTCTGTCATCGGGACCATGCGCGCATCGATCCACTCGGTGAGATAGATATCGAAATCGGGCAGCATCGTCCGCACCGTGTCCCGCAACAGCGTCGCGTGGTGTCCAGAAAGTGGAGCGACGACCAGCACGACGGGGGGAGTCTGCGAGGTGGCGCGCTCAAAATGCAGCAACCGACAAAATGGCTTGTGCAACGTGACGCTTTCCGTCACCGCCACTCGCTCCCCGTCGATTACGGTGTCCGTCAGACCGTATTCCGGCTTCGGGTAGGGCCTGCAAAGCCGGACCAGCAGTTCGCAGCCAGCGGCGATCTGGCGGGAGTGCGTGAAGCAAGGCGCATGATGGAGCGGTGCCAGGAGGGTCGCGGTCGCCTGCGCCCACGGAAGAATCGATCCCCACAGCGTCATTTGCAGGTCGTGCATTTCGTAAATCACTTCGGTATCCAAAGTATATAGAAGTCAACTCAAACACTGATCTGACACCACCGTTCTGTAACCGAAGCGCCGATGCCGCGGGTGCAAGGTGGGCGCCGTTGGGTCTGCAAAAGTGGGACGGGAGAGCGGCGCCGGGTTCGCATTCGGCTCACATATATGCAGGAAAGATGCCAGTTAGGAAAGCGAACGGACCGCCCCCACGCGGGGCGATGCGGGTGGCCGCGCCGGGTAGATCCGGTACCCTCTTAAAAGGGTTGCGGGCGTCGCGGGATGGCTTGCCAGATGGGCGCTTCAGAGATGGCAGGAGCATCTAAACTCTCGCGAGGGCTCCGCCCTTCGCGGCAGTGGCGAGGTCGAGCTGACGTCGAATGTGCCTTTCGACACGTGAGCAGGTGTCGCTTTCTCCTTAACATACGCTTTCGGCTTGTTGGATTTTTGCTATCATCCGCGCAGACCTTGTAAGGCATCGAGAACCGCGCGCCCCGTGATTTCACCTGCCTGCCATCCGTGGTCTTCCGGGTTCTGGGGCAAATAGCCGGTTGATGCGAGAAACGCATTCGGTCGGTCACTTCATCATGCGGCCAATACGGCCTTCCAGACAGCGGGCGTAGTGGTACCTTTGAGGCGCAGCTTGGCGAGATCGAATTGTCCGCGGATGCGGTGTAACTACCGCGTGTTCACACTAACAACTGGTTGCGAGTTTCGACGCTGATTTTGTACAGAGCGGTCGAACAAACTTGAGGCGCAAATCCATTTCATGTACGGCATGCTGAAGATGCGACGATATGTTTCGGTATGCGAAGAGTAAGGTATCAGGAGGTCGAGCACGACCGTGACGCTGGGCAGAGCGCCGACGATGCTACGCAAGGCCAGGGCGTGAGATCAGTGCGGAAGCCACGATTCGCAATCCTGACGCTTGACGAGAGCAAACTGACACGAATGGTTTCTTCGGGCGACGATCTCAACTAGATTCGGAAGGGCTCGTGGTCGGGGCGCGCTCGATGCCATGCCGGGCAATCCGTACGACGTCCATACGCTGGCCGACGGCCCTGGAGCAGGCGGTGATCCTGAGCGACGTGAAGCCGGAAGTGGTCATTGTTGATCTACAAGGGTGTCGTCGTCGATGGCGCGAAGATCTATCACCCGGGATTACGATGCGGGATCACGCGCGGCCTGCGCGCGATGATCCGCAGGCGAAGCGCGATCGAGCCGGCCAGCGGTCACATGAAGGCGGACGGCATGCCCGATTGGAATTGGCTCAAAGGTGCGTTGGGTGATGCGATACATGCAGTGCTATGCGGCGCCGGCCATAACCTGCGGATGATCCTCAGGAAGCTGCGGCTTTTTTACGCCCTTGTTCTGATCGCCTTGTGCACCCGCTCAATCACTACTGTCCTGGCGTGAGGGCAAGTGCCGACCAAAACGAATTATTCAGACCCGACTATTTGTGCAAGTGCTACCCGCTGGTGCGTGTAATCAGCGTTAATGGCGTCTCGATGAAAGCAGACAGGTCCCCCTGTTTTTGCTGTTGCAGTAACGCCTGCAAGGCCACGTCGACGCCGTAAACGGCCTGCTTCGCCGCGAACTGATCTACGGTCGCGAGGATTCGCCCGTTTTTGAGCAGCGGCTTGATCGCGTCGCTGTTGTTGTATCCGGTGATAAAGACTGCTCCGGTTCTTCTCGCCGCACGAACCGCGTCGACCGCTCCCATGGCCATATTGTCGTTGCCGCACAGAAGCGCCCGTATTTCAGGTTTTCGTGCGAGTATCGTCGATGCTGCCAATCTGCCCTTGTTGTACTCCCAGTCGCCGGCTTCGAGCGCAACGACCTGGACATGTGCAGCCTTCATCTCATCTGTGAACCCCGCCGTGCGCTGCTGCGCGTTGCGGCTTGTCGGCACACCTTGGACGATGCCGACTTGATCGCCGCCGTGAAGCCTACTCGCGAGATAGTTAGCAACCAGCCTCGCGCCTCGACGGTTGTCGGGTCCGACAAACGGTACATGGACATTTGCGGCGTTCAGCGCATCCGGGTCCAGAGGATTGTCGATCGTGAGCGTGATGATGCCGCGTCCTATGCACTCGCTCGTGACGGGAACCAGCGCCTTTGAGTCTGCTGGCGCCAGCACGATTGCGCTGACGCGCTGCGAGATCAGGTTGCCGATGACGCGTATTTGCTCGTCGGCATCAGTTTCAGTTGGGGCGCCATCTACGACAAGCTGGAACGGATGAGGGAAGTGCCTTTGGAACGCCTGGGCGGCATCGATCATCGTTCTCGTGAACGGATCGGACATGGATTTCAGCACGAGCGCGATCGTGTCGTTGCGGCTTGCAGCGCACAACGCTTTCGTCCAGACTAACCCCGCTGCACCAAGCGTGCTCCCGAGGATGAATTGACGGCGTTGTTCATCAAGCATGGCTGGATCGATTCGAAGGCTGCGGGCATCAGGCCGCCCAGGATGTCCCAGTGTACGCCCCCATTTCCGCTGGGACGGCAGTGCATGCTGGTGTTCCCTTCACTTCATGTGCGCCGTCGGAACTCATGCCTCGGATTCCGTTTTCCGGCCAGATTGTCCGATTGCTGAGCTGACCTCAAATTCTCGGGCCGTCTGTATCGCCCGGCTCGATACGGGGTAACGCAAGCCGATGCGCACAACGGTCCCGATCTCTGATCGCGTTCAATACGAGTTCGGCTATGGCGGTTCCCGACGCATGGCCCGTCGGCTGCGTGACGGCCGTTACCGCGTACGGATGCGAAACTTCCGAAGGCACACCGTCATAGACGATCAGCGAGACATCGCTGCCAAGCTTGCGTCCACTGTCGACGATCGCGCGAAATGCGCCCGCGCCTGCCAGGTTATTGTCCACAAGGACCGCACTTGGCGGTTCGGTGAGGCTTAACAGCATGGTCGCCGCATTATGGCCGCCTGCACTGTCAAACGAACACTCGATCATCAGTTCAGCCAAGGGAGCAATGCCCGCGTTTCGCAACGCGCTCTCGAAGCCCTCCCGACGCTGGGCCGCAAAAGTCATGGCAAGCGGCGCGCTGATCAACGCAATCCGGCGATGGCCGAACTCGATTAACCGCTGCGTCGCGGCTCGCGCTCCCGTTTCGTTGTCGAAATCAAACCACCAGTAGGGCCGCGCGCTATTAGTCCGGCCGTAAGCGACGAACGGAAAATCCCACTCCTGGAGGAGCGCGATCCGTCTGTCATCCATCTGCGTGCGCGCGACGATCAGGCCGTCGACCGACCGGCCTTCCACGAGGCGCCGGTACGTCTCCAGTTCCGCGTTCGGCCGGGCAGATGCAATGATCAGGTCCATGTCGCGTTCGCCGAGTGCCTCGGTCATGCCCGCGACCACCTCGCAAAAGCGCGGATCGCCCAGATCGCCGGCTCCGAACGGGTACACGATGCCGATCGCGTCGGCGCGGCCCGTCGCCAGCCTGCGCGCGGTCGGATCTGCCTGGTAGCCAAGCGCCCGCGCGGCCTCGATCACTCGCTTTCGGGTTGCCTCGCTCACGTCGTCATAGCCGTTCAGCGCCCGGCTGACCGTCGTCCTCGACAGGCCCAAGGCGCTTGCCAGCGCCTTCAGATTCGTTTTCATCTTTCCCCTTGCGGTCTCGCTCCCGTCGCCATGTGTCCGGGTGATGAGAGAACCTGCTCATCATACCGCTATTTGATTAGATTTTTGACTTTCAAACCGGTTTGAACTAGCATCCAAACCGGTTTGGAAAAACATCCGTAACACCTTCCTAAGGACGCTCCCCATGTACTCTTGCTATGACTCGCGAATTACCCGGATGAACCCACGCCTGCGTGTGCACTTCCTGTCGGCAGCGGTACTGTCGGCTGTTGCGCTACCCGCGCTGGCTCAGACTGCGACGCCCGGTTTTCCCGCGCCAACGCCGCATTCGCAGCAGGCATACGACCCCGAGAGCAGTTTCACAATGCGCTGGACGCGTGCCGACATCCGTCAGATCAAGGCACAGTCGCATGTCGCGACGGCCACAGACAAGAACTCGCTGCCGCTTTCGCTGACCATGCCGGACATCCAGCAGGATTTCCCGTTGATCAACTCGAACGTCTGGGTGTGGGACACGTGGCCGCTGGCCGACATGCGCGCGAACCAGCTGGCATACAAGGGCTGGGAGGTGATCTTTTCCCTGACAGCCGATCCGCATGCGGGCTATACATTCGACGACCGTCACGTTCACGCGCGCATCGGCTTCTTCTACCGCCGCGCGGGCGTTCCCGCATCGCAGCGGCCCGCGAACGGCGGCTGGACCTGGGGCGGTCATCTGTTCCCGGACGGTGCGAGCGTCAAGGTATTCGGCACGTCGCCGATGACCGATAACGCCGAATGGTCGGGCTCGGCGCGTCTCACGCACGGCGACAATGTCAGCCTCTACTACACCGCGACGTCGTTCAACCGGTCGGCTCCCGGTGGCGCCGACATTACGCCGCCGCAGGCGATCATCACGCGCGCCGATGGTCACATCCACGCCGACGACAGTCACGTATGGTTCTCAGGCTTCGATGACCACAAGGCTTTGCTCAAGCCGGACGGCACTTACTACCAGACCGGCGAGCAGAACACCTATTTCTCATACCGTGATCCGTTCGTGTTCACCGATCCCGCACATCCCGGCAAGACCTACATGGTATTCGAAGGCAACACGGGCGGCCCGCGCGGCGCGCGCACCTGCACGGAAGCTGACCTCGGCTACGCGCCGAGCGATCCGCAACGGGAAGACCTGAACGCCGTTATGAACTCGGGCGCGGTGTATCAAAAGGCCAACGTCGGTCTCGCGGTTGCGACGAATCCGCAACTGAGCGAATGGAAGTTTCTGCCACCAATCCTGTCGGCGAACTGCGTCGATGACCAGACCGAGCGCCCGCAGATTTACCTGAAGGACGGCAAGTACTATCTGTTCACGATCAGCCACCGCACAACGATGGCAGCGGGTGTCGACGGGCCAGACGGCGTCTACGGCTTCGTCGGCAACGGCATCCGCAGCGACTTCTTGCCGCTGAACGGCGGCAGCGGCCTCGTACTCGGCAACCCTACCGACTTTTCCGCGCCGGCCGGTGCGCCGTACGCGCAGGACCCGAACCAGAATCCGCGCGAGTTCCAGTCGTACTCGCACTATGTGATGCCGGGCGGTCTCGTCGAGTCGTTTATCGATGCAATCGGCTCGCGGCGCGGCGGCACGCTTGCGCCGACCGTCAAGATCAACATCAAGGGTGACACGACGGTCGTGGACCGGACGTATGGCAAGGGCGGCCTCGGCGGCTACGGCGACATTCCGGCGAACCAGTCGGCGCCCGGCAATGGCAACGGGCAGGGCGGCAACAGCCAGTAAGCCTGCTCGCGAGGCTTGCAGCCGCAGCTTGCTGCAAGCCTCGATCGCCTCGACGCGCTTGCGCTGCCGACATGCTCGCGCCGGCTCCTTACGAGTGCCGCATGAAGTTCTGGATTCCCGAATTGACCACCCGCACGCGTCCCGTGTATCTGGCCGTGGCACGCGAAATCGAAGCTGCGATTCACGCGGGCACGTTGCGTCCTGGCGAGGCGTTGCCACCGCAACGTCTGCTCGCTGATTTTTTGGGTCTGCACGTCAATACGGTCAACCGCGCGTTACGCGAGACCGCGCGCCGCGGCCTGACTGCCGGAAACCGCCGGCATGGCACGGTCGTGTGCGGGCCATCCAGGCAAGAACGCCTTCCCTGATTAAAAGACATTCGATGCACGCCCCGCAACACCGATTCTTCAGGCCGCCCGTGCTGTCGTCGTGGCTCTTTGCCGCGCTGGCTGCGACCGTCACAGGCTGCGCGCCGCCATCTTCGTCCTTTGCGGCGAACACAGCCGACACGCCACAATGGCGCTCCGCGCTTCACTACACGCCGCAACGCAACTGGATGAACGACCCCAACGGCCTCGTCTATTACAAAGGCCGGTATCACCTGTTCTATCAGTACAACCCCCATGGGAACTTCTGGGGCGACATGTCGTGGGGCCATGCGACGAGCCGCGACCTGATTCACTGGGACGAACAGGCCGTTGCCCTGCGCGCGAGCCAGGCCGAGGAGATATTCTCCGGCTCGGTCGTCGTCGATGAGCGCAACACGTCGGGGCTCGGCTCTGCAAAGGCGCCGGCGCTCGTCGCGCTTTATACCAGTGCCTACAAGGCGGGCTCCGGGCATGAAGCCGGCGTTCAGGCGCAGTCGATTGCATACAGCACCGATGACGGCGTGACCTGGCATCAGTACGCGCATAACCCGGTATTGACGCTGAGTCCCGAGTCAAAGCAGTTCCGTGATCCGAAGGTGTCGTGGTTCGCGCCTGGCGGCTACTGGCTGATGGCGACCGTTGTCGCCGATGCGCATGTCGTCAAGTTCTACCGGTCCGACAATCTGATTGACTGGACGTTTCTGAGCGACTTCACGCTACCCGATGTGCCGCATCGGGGCGCGCTGTGGGAAATGCCCGACCTGTTTGCCCTGCCGCTCGATGGCGACCCGTCACGGCGGAAGTGGGTGATGATTGTCAACGTGAATCCATGGTCAATCGCGGGCGGATCGGGCGCAATGTATTTTGTCGGGCAGTTCGACGGCACGCGCTTCGTCGCAGACGACGTTGCGCCGGCCGGCTCCGATCCCGCGCGGTACCAGTGGCTCGATCATGGCGCGGACTACTACGCGGCAGGGACGTTTTCGAACGCGCCGTCAGGCAAGGCTGTGACGATCGGCTGGATGAGCAACTGGGATTACGCGAGCCACGTGCCGACCGCGCCCTGGAAAGGCGCGATGGCATTGCCGCGCGAACTCGCGCTGAAGACCATCGACGGCAGGCCGCAGCTGACGTCCGTGCCGCCGTCATCGTATGTGTCGATGGTGAAGCAGCTTCCCGCAACGCGCATCGACGCGTTCGACGTGTCGTCGGCAACGCGCGACCTCGCGGCGTCGGCGCGTGGCGACGTGCAGAACATCGAGCTGACCATCCGGCCCGGCACGGCACAGCGCGCCGGTCTGATCGTGCGGGCTTCAGCCAGTGGTGACGTGGGCACGCGGATTTTCTACGACACCAGCACGCAGACGCTGAACCTGGACCGGTCGCGTTCGGGCAACACATGGTTTTCGGGCGCCTTCAGCAAGACACACATTGTCAATCTGCCGCTGCACGACGGCAGGCTTGATCTGCAGGTGGTGCTTGACCGCAATTCGGTTGAGGTATTTGCCGATCGCGGTCGCACGGTCATCACGGACCTGATCTTCCCGGCAATCGGCGACGACCGCGTCCGCGTTTTCGCGGAAGGCGGCGATGCAACGTTCAGCGGTGTTGCTATAACGAATACCGATTGATGTCAGCGGCACCAGCGAGAACCTTTCTCTGCGGCGCTTTGAGCGCCGCATAATCGGAACGATCAGTCGCGCGCGCCTGCAGACTTGTCTTGGCGCAGCCGACGAGGCGGGCTGGCGCAACTGTTCTGTTCGTGCAATTCCGGCGGTTCGCGCGAAAGTCCTGGTGCCAGGAAGAACGCGTAGAGCACCATGACCGCGCAATAGCGGGAAACGAACTCAACGCCATCCGATCCGAGCGTAGGAATCTGCGCCTATCATACCGACCTACGCGCGATGTGGCGCCATGGGCGGCAGCCATTTTTGCATGCCCGAGTTTAGCGCAGAAACAGCGCCGTTATGATAAGAAAACTTATCTTAATAGAACAGTTCGCTGCGAAATTTTGCAGGGATTGTATGTCCGCAACGGGACTTTGGGTCTGCCGCTGGCGAGCAGTCACCTTAAAAGGAGTGGTCAGTCTGCTGGGGCATCGCAGAGCGCGACGAAGTGCTGGCCACGCTTGCTCAGCGTTGCGCCGCACGGCACGTTCTCGGGCAACCGAAGCCGGCCGTGCGAAAACGCGTCGTCCGATCCTGGCGCGCACATGATTCTGGCTGGATTTACATATACGCATTCGTCGAGTCCCATGGCCGCGCCGATCATCAGCGCAAGCAACGAGCCGAGCCCGAAGCCCGCATAAACGCGCGCGACACTCGCACCGATATGACGCGCAACGCGTGCGCCGCCCAGATCCCAAAGTGACTCCAAGATCGTGCTCGGCGCGGGCACGAGATGCATCGGCAGCACGGATGTGCGCACCAGCGCTTCGATTGCCGCAAGAAAGACGACGGGCAACGCAAAGCCTGCGTAGCGCCACAGGCGCAATGTATCGCGTGGCCCCGCTTGCAACGCATGCTGCTTTGCACCGTGCGTTTTCAGCGCAAGCGTCTGTTCAGTGACTTGCATCGACCGGACCTGTGCGTTATTTCGCGCTGTTGCTTGCGATCACCGGCTGCGCAACCTTCGAATCGATCAACGCATCGATAACCTGATTGAGATCGGTGCCGCTTTTCACGAGCTGTTCCTCGACGAGAATGGGCGCGGCGGCCTTCAGCGCGGCGATCTGCTGCGCGCCGGGCTGCGGATGGCTGAAGTCGTTGCGGCTCAGTTGCAGCTTCGCGACCGCGAGCGAAACCTTCGATTCTTCCGAGACGATCTTCGCCGTCTCGGCGGGATGCGCGGCGATCCAGACACGCGCTTTCTCATACACCTTCAACACGCGGGCAAGCGCTTCCGGATGCTCGCGGATAAAGTCTTCACGTGCGTTGAGCAGGCCCCATGTATTGACGTCGACATTGCGATAGAGCAGACGCGCGCCATTGTCGATCTCGGCCGCGGCCATGTGCGGATCGAGGCCGGCCCATGCGTCGACCTGTCCGTTGACGAGTGCCGTGCGTCCATCGGGATGCTGCAGATTCACGATCTCGACGTCATCGCGTGAGAGGCCCACGGTATGCAGTGCGCGCAATGTGAAGAGGAACGGATCGGTGCCTTTGGTCGCGGCGATCTTCTTGCCCTTCAGATCGGCGAGGCTCTTGATGGGCGAATCCTTGCGTACCACCAGCGCGGTCCATTCGGGACGCGAAAAGACGTACACGGCGCGAATCGGATTACCGTTCGCCTTGCCGAGCACGGCGGCGAGACCTGCAGTGGAGTCGATATCGACCGCGCCGCTATTCAGGTACTCGAGTGCGCGATTGCTGCCAAGGCTCAGCACCCACTTGACCTGCGTGTGATCGGCGGCGAATTCCTGTTCCAGCCAGCCATTGCGTTTGATGGCGAGGCTTTCCGGCGAGTAGTACGCGTAGTCGAGCTTCAGTTCGGGGAGCGGTGCGGCCTGCGTGCTGCCGAAGTAGCACAGTGCGAGCGCGGCGGCCACCGTGGTCATGAAGTTGCGCAGCACGGACGCGCGGCGCGCGCGTGCGAAGAATGCAAAGCCCCGAACCGATGCCATCGATTGTCCTTATGGATGCGTGTGATATGAGCTTTCAATGTAACGAAGCCGATCGCATCCGCGAACCAATAAAAGTTCAGAATCAAAGCCGTCCTGGCGCTATGGCAGAAATGGTGCTTCGATCCCAACGGTTCACGCGTCTAAGGCACAGATTCATATAAGCATTCAAGTACCCGATAGTAGGCAGCATGCCGAAGGCGTTCTTACACTTGCCGGTTAGCCGCGGTCTGTCTCGTGTGTCGCACGCAGTCCGCTTCGAAGCGGCGCCGATTCGCGCCGCCTGATGTCTTTTCGGTCTTGCATATCATGTCAACACAGCTTGAACCAAATCACGCAGCGCAGAACGAAACAGCGCAAGCACTCGCGCAGCAATTTGCCGCGAGTGCCGTCGAGCGCGACGAAAAGGGCGGCACCCCGAAGGCCGAGCGTGACGCGATCAGGGCAAGCGGCCTGCTGGCGCTGTCGATTCCCGCGCAATACGGCGGAACGGGCGCCACGTGGGCCGAGACACTCGATGTCGTCAGAACATTCGCGCGGGTCGACAGTTCGATTGCGCATCTGTTCGGCTTTCACCATCTGCTGCTCGCGACCGTGCGACTGTTCGGACGCCCCGATCAATGGGAGCCGTGGCTGGAACAGACTGCGCGCAACAACTGGTTCTGGGGTAATACGCTCAACCCGCTGGACACGCGCACCGTCGCGCAACGAACGGACGGCGGCTATGAGTTCTCGGGCAGGAAAAGCTTCTGCTCGGGCGCGCTCGATTCCGACATGCTGGTCGCATCGGGCCTGGACGCCGAGAGCCGCAAGCTGCTGATCGCGGCAATTCCGACATCGCGCGCCGGCATCACGTTGATTCACGAACTGGAACAGTTTCGGGCAGCGGCAGACGGACAGCGGCAGCGCGCTGTTCGAAAACGTGCGAATCGACCAGAACGAATTGCTACTCGAGTCCGGGCCGCTGAGCACGCCTTTCGCGTGCCTACGCCCGTTGCTGGCGCAACTGATCTTCGCGCAGATGTTTCTTGGCATTGGCGAGGGCGTGTTCGCGGAGATGAAGCACTACACGCGCCATGAATCGCGCCCGTGGTTCAAGTCTCCCGCGCAGCAGGCCAGTACGTTGCGTCACTATGGGGAGTTCTGGGCCGAACTGGAAAGCGTGCGTCTGCTGGCCGCGCGCGCCGTGCAGATGTTCGATGAAGCGTGGGCGCGCGGTGCGTCGCTCGACGAGACGGCGCGCGGCCACGTGGCCGTTGCCGTCGCCACGGCCAAGGTGGCCGCGACGCGTGTCGGCCTCGATCTCAGCAGCCGGCTATTCGAAGTGGCGGGCGCACGCGCCACGCACGGCGCGCTGCGGCTCGACCGCTTCTGGCGCAATCTGCGCACGCAAACGCTGCACGATCCCGTCGACTACAAGCTGCAGGAACTCGGCGAATGGGCCGTCAACGACGAACTGCCGACGCCGTCGTTCTATTCCTGAACGGCTGAGCGCCGGATGATCGAGAAAATCGGCGCCTGTCATAAGCAATTGCAAATTCGATAGTAGGGCTGGCACGTCTGGGCTGATCCAATACAGGATTGGCCCTGTTCGAAGCGAGCCGCGATGGGCTCGAGGGGCTTTTCCGTCTTCGTGTGAGCCATCATGTCTACTGTCGAATCTCCTGTTGCCGCTGCGCAATCGCCGCAGCGTCCCGATCCCGCGCGCGCCAAGCGCATTGCGAGCGACGCCGACGCGTTGGCCGTCGCCCATACGCTCGCTACAAGCTTTGCAGCGAAAGCGGCCGAGCGCGACCGGCAGCGCATTCTGCCTTGGGCGGAACTCGACGAGTGGTCCGAGAGCGGCCTTGGTGCGATCACCGTGCCGCGTGAATACGGCGGCGCGGACGTATCGTTTGCGACGCTCGCCGAAGTGTTCGTGATTCTCTGCGCCGCCGACCCCGCGCTCGGACAGGTTCCGCAGAATCATTTCGGCGTGTTGGGCGTGCTGCGTGAAATCGGCACACCGGCGCAGAAAGCGCGCCTGTATGGCGAAGTGCTGGCGGGCCACCGGCTCGGCAACGCGGGACCGGAACGTCGTTCGGCGGCGGTGTCGACGGTGCTGCAAGGCACCACGCGGCTGCGTGAGACGCAAGATGGCTTGCGCCTCGACGGCAAGCGCTTCTATTCGACGGGCGCGCTGTTCGCGCATCGCGTCCCCGCGCGAGCCACCGACGATGCCGGACGCGCGGTGCAGGTCTGGGTGCCGCGCGATGCGCCGGGCCTCACGGTGATCGACGACTGGCGTTCGTTTGGCCAACGCACCACGGCGAGCGGCAGCGTGATTTTCGACAATGTGCGCGTCGATCCGCAAGATGTGCTGCCGCTCTGGCAACTCGCGGATCGTCCGGGCCTGTTCGGCCCCAATTCGCAGCTGATACAGGCCGCCATTGATCAGGGCATCGCCGAAGCCGCCGTTGCCGATACGCTCGCCTTCGTGCGCGAGCGTGCGCGTCCGTGGATCGATTCGGGACTGGAGCGCGCGACCGACGATCCCTACATCATCGCCGACGTAGGCCGTTTGCAGATCGATTTGCATGCCGCACGCGAGGTCTTGCTCGACGCCGGCCGCACGCTCGACGCGATCGCCGCCGCACCCATCGATGCCGAGGCGAGCGCGCGAGCATCGGTCGCCGTGGCCGAGGCGAAGGTGCTGACCACGCGCATCGCCCTCGAAGCGAGCGAAAAGCTGTTCGAACTGGCCGGTTCCGCATCGACACGAGCGGCGCACAACCTCGATCGTCACTGGCGCAATGCGCGGACACACACGCTGCACGATCCCGTGCGCTGGAAACTGCATCTGCTCGGCAACTATCACCTGAATCATGTGTTGCCAGCGCGGCATTCGTGGAACTGAAACATGAGCACCGATATTTTTGAAGAGACTGCTGCGCAGACGCACGCACGCCAGGTGCAGCGCGCGCCCGACCTTATTGCCGACGATGCTCACGCGCTGCGTGTCGCGAAACGTCTCGCCGATGCGTTCGCACCTGAAGCGGCGGCGCGCGACCGCGAGCGCCGTCTGCCATGGACCGAACTCGACGCGTTCGTCGCGAGCGGCTTGTGGGGTATGACCGTGCCGCGCGAGTTTGGCGGTGCGGGCGTGAGCAGTGCTACGCTCGCCGAAGTGACGGCAACGATAGCGGCCGCCGATGGCTCGCTCGGCCAGATTCCGCAGAACCATTTCTATGCGCTCGAAGTGCTGCGCGTCGGCGCGAGCACCGGACAGCAGCGCTTTTTCTATGACCGTGTGCTGGCGGGCGAGCGCTTCGGCAATGCGCTCGCCGAAACCGGCCACAAGGATTTCAAGCGACGCACGCGGCTCACGCGCACGACGGCCGGCTGGCATATCGACGGCCGCAAGTTCTATTGCACGGGCGCGCTGTACGCACACTGGATTCCCGCGCTGGTCATCACGGAAGAGCGCGGGCGCGATATCACCTGTCTCGCGTTCGTGCCGCGCAATGCGCAAGGCGTCGAGGTGATCGACGATTGGGACGGTTTCGGCCAGCGTGTGACGGGCAGCGGCTCGGTGCAGTTCAATCATGTGCGCGTCGAGCCCGAATGGGTCGTCCCGTTTCAGGCGTCGTTCGAACGACCGACCACCATTGGTCCGCTCGCACAGATCATGCACGCAGCCATCGATCTGGGCCAGGCGCGCGGCGCTTTCCAGGCCGCATTGCAGTTCGTGCGCGAACGTTCGCGACCGTGGGTCGATGCAAAGGTCGATCGCGCCACCGACGACCCGCTGACCGTCGCGCAGTTCGGCGATCTCGCCGTACGTTTGCGTGCGGCCGAGGCGCTGGTGCGTCGCGCGGCGCGCTTCATCGATGCCGCGCAGGCGGGGCCGACGGAGCGTTCGGTGGCCGAGGCATCCGTCGCGGTGGCGGAGGCGCGCGTGCTCACCACGACGATTTCGCTCGATGCAGGCTCGCGACTGTTCGAACTGGCCGGCACGTCCGCGACACTCGATGGCCTCGGTCTCGACCGCTTCTGGCGCAACGCGCGCACGCACACGCTGCATGACCCGGTGCGATGGAAGTATCACGCGGTTGGCAACTACTACCTCAACGACACGCTGCCGCCACGGCACGGAGCCCTGTAATGGCACGCAAACAGATTCTGCTGAACGCGTTCAACATGAACTGCGTCGGCCACATCAATCACGGACTGTGGACACATCCGCGCGATCGTTCCGTCGACTATCGGCAGTTGCCGTACTGGACCGATCTTGCCCGCACGCTGGAACGCGGCCTGTTCGATGGTCTTTTTCTGGCGGATATCGTCGGTGTGTACGACGTCTATCAGCACAACGTCGATGTCACGCTGCGCGAGTCGATCCAGTTGCCCGTCAACGACCCGTTGCTGCTGGTTTCGGCGATGGCGGCCGTGACGAACCATCTCGGCTTCGGCGTAACGGTGAATCTCAGCTACGAACAGCCGTATCTGCTCGCGCGCCGTTTCTCGACACTCGATCATCTGACGCAAGGACGCATCGGCTGGAATATCGTTACCGGTTATCTCGACAGCGCGGCGCGCGCAATGGGCCTCAGCGAACAGCTTCCGCACGACGAACGCTACGAACGCGCGGATGAATATCTCGACGTGCTCTACAAGCTGTGGGAAGGCAGCTGGGAAGCAGATGCCGTGCAGCGCGACAGGAGCGCGCGCGTGTATGCGGACCCGGCGAAGGTCCATCGCGTTCGGCATACGGGGCATTATTACAACGTCGATGGCTATCACCTCGCGGAACCATCGCCGCAACGCACGCCGGTGCTGTTCCAGGCGGGCAGTTCCGGGCGCGGCCAGCGTTTCGCCGCGCGCCACGCCGAATGCGTGTTCATCTCGCCGCCGAATCGCAAGGTCGCGCGCGAAACGGTGCAGACCTTGCGTGAACAACTCGTGCAGGCCGGACGCCGCCCCGACGACGTGAAGGTGTTTGCTGGCGCCGCAGTCGTTGCAGGTGCAACCGAACACGAAGCGCGCGAGAAATACGCCGACTATCTGCGCTACGCGAGCCGCGAAGCCGGGCTTGCGCATTTTGCCGCGAGCACGGGCATCGACTATTCGCAATACGATCTTGACGCGCCCGTCGATTACGCGCCCGGCAATGCGATCGAGTCCGCCACGAGCACCGCGGAACAGCACGGCTGGACGCGCCGCGAGCTGCTGGAGATGTTCGAGCTTGGCGGGCGCTATCCGGCCATCGTCGGCAGCGCCGCGCAGATTGCGGACGAACTGGAGTCGTGGATCGACGAAACGGGGATCGACGGTTTCAATCTGAGCCGCACGGTGGTGCCGGAGAGCTACGAGGATTTCATCGATCTCGTCGTGCCCGAGTTGCAGAACCGCGGCCTCTACAAGACCGCCTACGCCGATGGCACACTGCGGCGGCGCCTGTTCGGCGAAGGCGATCAACTCCCGGAACGCCACACGACAGCGGCGTTCCGCCGTCATGCCGCGAAGCATACGAATACCGATACGACAGGTGCCTCGCAGCGCCTCGCAAAGGAACATTCATGAGTCTCGACATCTTCTGGTTTCTGCCGACTTCGGGCGACACGCGCTATCTCGGCAAATCCGATTTCGGCCGCGCGCCGACCAACGAATACATGCGCCAGATCGCCGTCACGGCGGACCAGCTCGGTTACGACGGTTTGCTGATTCCGACCGGCAGCAGTTGTCATGACCCATGGGTGACGGCGGCAAGCCTGATCCCTGTGACACAGCGCATCAAGCTGCTGGTCGCGCTGCGCACGTCGATCATGGGGCCGACAGCGGCCGCACGCCAGGCGGCGACGCTCGATCAGGCTTTGAACGGACGCCTGCTGCTCAACGTCGTGCCGGGCGGCGATGCGACGGAACTGGCCGCCGACGGCGTGTTTCTTCCGCACGACGAACGCTATGCCGCCGCAGATGAATTCCTGACTGTGTGGCGCGAACTTCTTTCAGGCAGGGCGGTGGACTACAAGGGCAAGTACGTACATGTCGAGCAGGCGCGCAATTTTCATCCGCCTGTGCAGCAGCCGTATCCGCCGCTGTATTTCGGCGGCTCGTCGCCGGCTGCGCATGAACTCGCTGCGAAGCATGTCAATGCGTATCTGACGTGGGGCGAACCGCCCGCCGCCGTCGCTGAAAAATTCGCGGACGTCCAGCGCCGCGCCGCGCGGCATGGACGCAAGCTGCGCCTTGGCGTGCGCTTGCATGTGATCGTGCGCGAGACCAACGAAGAGGCATGGGCGGAAGCCGACCGTCTCATCAGCAAGCTCGACGACGAGGACATTCGCCGCGCGCAGGAAAACTACGCGCGCATGGATTCTGTCGGTCAGCAACGCATGGCGGCATTGCATGGCGGACGTCGCGACAGGCTGGAGATCAGCCCGAATCTCTGGGCCGGAGTTGGGCTGGTACGTGGCGGTGCGGGCACGGCGCTGGTCGGCGATCCGCAGACGGTGGCGCAGCGGCTGAAGGAATACGTCGATGCGGGCGCGGACAGCTTCGTGTTGTCCGGCTATCCGCATCTGGAAGAATCGATTCGTTTTGCGGAGCTGGTATTTCCGCTCCTGCCCGGCAAGAAACCGGTGACACTGCGCGATCAGGTGCTCACGGGCGGCGCGTTCGATGTGCGAGCGAGCCAGGCTGCAACGGCGGCAGAGCGGCAACATGCTGATTCGACAAATCGATAGCAGCACAACCTGGCGATCAGTCACCGATGGCAACCACTTCACTTCCGCGCTTCGGTATATGGGCGCTCGTGCACGGCAGCCGCGCAGCCCTGCAGGACGCCGACGAACCCTACGACGCTTCCTGGGCCCGCAACAAGGCGCTGGTGCTGGAGGCAGAGCAACTCGGCTACGATTCAGTGCTGGTCGCGCAGCATACGATCAATCCGCACGATGCTTCGCTCGATCAGCTCGAAGCGTGGACGGCATCGGCGGCACTCGCGGCGCTGACCTCGCGTATCGAGATCATCGCTGCGATCAAGCCCTATCTTTATCATCCCGTCGTGCTGGCCAAGATGGCGCAGCAGATCGAGCACATCAGCGGCGGACGGTTCGCGATCAATCTGGTGAACGCGTGGAATCGTCCGGAACTCGAACGTGCGGGCATCGGCTTTCCCGAGCACGATGAACGCTACGCGTATGGCCGCGAATGGATCGAAGTGGTGGATGCGCTGTTGCGCGGCGAAACGCTGAATCATCACGGCGATCATTTTCGTATCGACGACTACGCGCTGCGGCCCGCCGATCCATTTCGCGCGCGGCCGCGTATTTATGTGGGCGGCGAATCGGAGCCGGCGCGCTCGCTGGTCGCGGCGCATGGCGATGTGTGGTTCATCAACGGTCAGCCGCATGACGATGTCGCGCGTTTGATCGCCGATGTATCCGCGCGTACGCGGCGCGCGGGGCAGGCGCCGCTGCGCTTCGGCCTCTCCGCGTTTGTGATCGCGCGGCCGACGCGGGCTGAAGCCGAGGCGCACCTCGCGCATCTCTTTGCACTCGCCGAACTCGACAAGCCGTTGCGCGAGCGGCAGAAAGCGAATATCGATCCCAACGTGGTGATGATCCAGACGTTCGCGCAATCGGCGCGCGTAGGTTCGAACGGCGGCACGGCGGCGGGGCTGGTCGGCGATTACGACACGGTGGCGCAGCGTATCGCGGCGTTTCATCGTGCGGGCATCGAACTGTTCATGCTGCAGTTTCAGCCCTTCGAAGCCGACATGCGCGCTTTCGCGCAAGAAGTAGTCCCGCGCGCGCGACGCCTGCTGTCCGACTGAAATATTCCCGACGAGACAGCAGGCCACGCTGCAATGCGGCCCGCTGTTTCTAGAAGAATGCGCCCGTTGGCGGAAGCTGCCCGCTCAACAGGTTTTGCCCAAGCAGCCGCTCCTTGTAGAGCCGCGGATTGTGCGACGCGATCACCTTGATGTTGCGCCAGTGACGGTCCAGCGCACCGGCGCGCGAAACAACCGAGCCCGATCCGAGATCGATCAGCCAGCTGGCGATCTGCGGCGCGAGATCGTCGATCACGACCTTGGCCTCCGATGCCGCGAGCGTTGCGGCAAGCGTCGCGTCGTGTTCGTCGCGCGTGCCGTAAGCGTCCCACGCGCGTTGCAATGCGCCGATTGCGCGATCAGCCGTTGCTTCGATACTCGCGGCATAGGCGCGGATGCGGCCAAGCAAGGCTTGCAACACAGGTTCGTCGGCGGGATGCGGGGTGTCGCCGTGATAGAAGTTGCGTTTGCGTGCGCGCAGCACTTCCACTGCATCCAGTGCGATGCGTCGTGCGATGCCCGCGATGCAGTTCGTCAGATACACCTGATGGAAGGTAAATCCCCATGGCGCGGCGTCGCTGGAGCGCGGCGGATCTTGCGGATAGACATGCGCTGCGGGCACTGCTACCGCACGAAACTTCGCGGTGCCCGAACCCGTCAGGCGCTGGCCGAATCCTTGCCAGTCGTCATCGTCGCTGACGCCTTCGCCGCGTTCGAGCACATATTGCACGGTGCGACCCTCGCGGCTTTCTATCGCGACACCGAGGAACGCATCGTTATACAGATTGCCCGTCGCGTAGACCTTGTCGCCTGAACCGACATAGTGATGTTCAGCCTCGTTCCATTCGAGCCGGCTCAGCACGCGGCTCGATCGCGCGCCTGCTGCGGGCGCATCGGTTTCGGCGAAACTCAGCCCGATGGTTTTCTTCTGCGCCGTCAATGCGAGCACGTGAGCGTGAAAGGGATGGTCTCGCCGCCTTAGCGCCGCTTCGACTTGCCACAGATGATTACGAAACGCGTGCGCGATATTCGAATCCGCTGCGGCAACATCGCGGGCTACCGTCAGCAGTTCGCTCAGGCTGAGGCCGCGTCCGCCATTTTCAGCAGGCAAACGCAGCGAACCGAAACCGTGCGATTTGAGCGACGCAATCTCGTCGTGCGGCAGACGATGCGCCAGTTCACGCTCCGCCGCAGTCGATGCGAACTCAGCAATGATCTGCGACAAGCCGAGCGCAGCGGACAGCGGCGAAACCAGTTTCGGCTGTCCGCTATGGACGATAACAGGATCGGAGTCAGCCATGCGTATCGTCCTCTTCGTCAAACCTTGACGCTGTAATCCGCGACCTTGATGCGCGAGTTGATGATCTTGCGTTCGGCGAGCCAGTCCGCGGCGCGCTGCAGCTGCGCGATGAATGCCACGTCGTCGGGTTCGTGGAACTGGTTGACGCGCTTGAGGCTCGCCAGATAATCGCGGACCTGGTCCGGGTATTTCGCTTCGCGCTGCACGAGCTGTTCCGATTCGACCGGGTGCGCGGATTGCCATGCACCTTCTACGTAGTACGCGTCGATCACCGCGCGCACCAGTTCCGAATTTTCTTCGGCGAACTTCCGGCGCGTCACCAGCGAGCTGTAGTCGATCAGGAATTCGAGGTCGCGTCCTTCGTTGAAGATGTCTTTCGCGTCGTTCGAAAAGCGCGAGATATCGACGGCGGGCGACCACATCGACCATGCGTCGACCTTGCCTTGCGCGAAGGCGGGCGCGGCATCGGGCGGATTGAGGTAGACGAACTGAACCTTGTCGCGATCAATGTGGTTCTTCTCCAGCGCCGCGATCAGCAGAAACTCGCCGAGCCCCGAACGGTTGACGGCGACCTTGCGGCCCGCCAGATCCGCGACCGAATTGATGCCGCTCGACTTCTTCGTGATGATGGCCGTCGAGCGCGGCGAATATACGTCGAACGCGGTGAAGACGATGGGCGAGCCGGCCAACATCGCGGCGAGCGCCGGCGTCGTCGAGCCCCAGAAACCGAAGTCCGCGCTGTTGCCGACCACGGTCTGAATCGACGGCGCATGGTTCGGGAACGGGCCGATCCATTCGACCTTGATGTTCTTCGCGGCAAGCGTCTTTTCGAACACGCCGCGTTGCTTCGCGATATCAGGCAGGCTACCGTAGCCCCAGCCGATCCGAACCGTGTCGGTGTTGCGCTTCAGCTTACGCGCTTCGCCGGCGCGCACGGGCAGCACGCTGCTTGCGGCGAGACCGGCCAGCAGTCCGCCCGCCGCCCGCAAAACCTGGCGGCGGCCAAATGAATGATCGTTCATTGTTGTAAAGTCCTCGAGGTGATGCTGGAAAGCGATCCGATCAGGGCGCGCGTACGCCCAGCTCGTCGAGCAGGACGGAGCGCAACTTCTGCGGCGTGTGGTGTTTTGGCTGGAAGGAAGCGGCGATGCGCCCCGCGCGCATCACCAGAATGCGATCTGCGAGCGTGAGCGCTTCGTCGACGTCGTGCGTGACGATCAGCACGCCAGGCTGATGGCGCGCCACGAGTTCCTTGACGAGCCCATGCATCTTGATGCGCGTGAGCGCGTCGAGCGCCGCGAACGGTTCGTCGAGCAACAGCAGCGCGGGATCGCGCACGAGTGCGCGCGCCAGCGCAACGCGTTGCGCCTGGCCGCCTGACAGGTTGCGCGGCCAGTCGTCTTCGCGGCCTGACAGACCGACCTCGTTCAACGCATGCGCGGCACCCGCACGGCCGACCGTCGTTTCATGGCCGAGCGCGACGTTTTCCCATAGCGTGGCCCACGGCAGCAGCCGGTGCTCCTGAAACACGACGGAGGGCCGCTCTGGCGCACGGATCTGTCCCGCGTCGGGCTGATCGAGGCCGGCCAGTGCGCGCAGCAGCGTGGTCTTGCCGCATCCGCTTTCACCCAGCAGCGCGACGAATTCGCCCTGATGAATGTCGAGATCCAGCGCATCGATCACGACCCGCGTGCCGTAACGGCGTTGCAGGCCGCGCACCGATACGGCGAGCCCACGCTCTTCATTGCGTTCAAGAACATCCGGTTCACGGACGAGAGCAAGACTCGCACTCATTTGCGCACTCCTTGCGCGTAGTTCGCGTGCCACGACAGAAAGCGGGCTTCGAGCGTTCGCACCAGTGCGTCGGCGATCACGCCGATGATCGCGTAGATGATCATGGTCAGCAGAATGACATTGGTTTGCAGGAATTCGCGGGCATCCATCGCGAGAAAGCCGATACCTTTGGTTGTTGCGAGCGTTTCGGCGATCACGAGTGCGAGCCATGCGTGGGCGAGTGCGTATCGCACGCCCGTGAGGATCGAGGGCATGGCGCCGGGCAGGATGATTCGCCGCACGATCGCCGTCCAGTCGAGCCCGATCACCTTTGCGAGCTCCATCAGCTTAGGATCGATCTGGCGGATGCCGAGCATCGTGTTGATGTAAATGGGGAAGAGCACCGCAAGCGCGACGAGAAAAATCTTCGCGGCTTCGCCGACGCCGAACCACACGATGACGAGCGGCAGCATCGCGAGAAAGGGCACGGCGCGCACCATCTGGATCGAGCGGTCGAACAGCGCCTGCGCGAACGGCGAGAAGCCGACGAGTATGCCGAGCGCAAGCCCGATCGTTCCACCGATCACAAAGCCCGCGGCGGCACGCAGCAGCGATACGCCGAGGTGAACGAACAGATCGCCGTTACGCGCAAGGTCGATTGCCGTTCCGAGCACGCTGCTCGGCGCCGGCAGAACCTGCGGCGTGATAAGGCCAAGGCGTGCAGCGGCTTCCCACAGCACGACGACGAGCGCGGGCACGGCCCACGAAAGCCACGTGTGCAACGTGACTTTCGACACGCCAGCACGCACGCGTACTGGCGAAACATGCCCATGACGCGAGGAAGTCAGATCAGACACATGCGCTCCATGATCGCGGTAAAAAAGAGAACGCTCGGCTGCGGAGTTGTGACGGGCAATCCATCCGAAGACGACAGGCGATGTGTCGGGAAAGGTGCGCGTCTCGCGAAGGCGAGGCTGATATTAAAAGCTGGTTAGCGCTGTGAAGACAAACGCTTTTTTGTGCTTTGCTTTTCAGTTCAGCAGGACCGTGGCGAGCGCATGGTTCGACACGATGTCGCAGGGTGATTTTGAAAAAGCAGGCGTATCAGGACTCGATGTGCGCGCTAGCGTGTGACGCACGTAATCGGGTTGTGGATAAAGATAAACATGCGCGCGCTGACTTGAACTTAACAGACTGCTAATACCTCTTTAACTCACACGCCGCGCGAATCTCATCGATACGCGCGGCATTCTTGTGCTGACGCTTCACAACGTCAGCGAACCCTCTCAAACGTGCCTTAGAAATCGAACCCAGGACCCCCCGCACCGGGACCGCCCGGCGCAGGGGCGGGCGCTGCATCCTTGGGCGCTTCATGCACGGTGGCGTCCGTCGTCAGCAGCAGGCTGGCCACGGATGCCGCATTTTGCAGCGCGGTACGCGTAACCTTGGTCGGATCGACGACACCTGTTTCGACGAGATCGCCGTATTGACCCGTAGCGGCGTTGTAGCCATAGTTGCCCGAACCCTCGGCGACCTTGGCGACAATCACGCTCGCTTCCTCGCCCGCATTCGCGACAATCTGGCGCAACGGTTCTTCGAGCGCGCGCCGCACGATATTGATACCGGCGTTCTGATCGGCATTCGCGCCCTTCAGTTCGGCGATCGCCTGCTTGACGCGGATCAGCGCCACGCCGCCGCCCGGCACGATGCCTTCTTCGACAGCTGCGCGCGTAGCGTGCAGCGCATCGTCGACGCGGTCTTTCTTCTCCTTCACTTCGATTTCAGTCGCGCCGCCCACCTTGATGACGGCCACGCCGCCAGCGAGCTTCGCCACGCGTTCCTGCAGCTTCTCGCGATCGTAGTCGGACGTTGCCTCGGCGATCTGCGCGCGAATCTGCTTCACGCGCGCCTCGATGTTGACCTTCTCGCCCGCGCCGTCGATGACCGTGGTGTTCTCCTTGCCGACCTCGATGCGCTTGGCCTGGCCGAGTTCGGCGAGCGTCGCCTTTTCGAGCGTCAGGCCGGTCTCTTCGGCGATCACCTGGCCGCCCGTCAGAATCGCGATGTCTTCGAGCAGCGCCTTGCGACGGTCGCCGAAGCCGGGCGCCTTCACGGCCACCGTCTTCAGGATGCCGCGAATGTTGTTCACGACCAGCGTCGCCAACGCTTCGCCTTCCACGTCTTCCGCGATGATCAGTAGCGGCCGTCCCGACTTCGCGACCTGTTCGAGCACGGGCAGCAGATCGCGGATGTTAGATACCTTCTTGTCGTGCAGCAGGATGAACGGCTCTTCGAGCACGGCGAGCTGGCGATCCTGATTGTTGATGAAGTACGGCGACAGATAGCCGCGGTCGAATTGCAGACCTTCGACCACGTCGAGTTCGTCGGCCAGCGACTTGCCGTCTTCGACGGTGATCACGCCTTCCTTGCCGACGCGGTCGATCGCTTCTGCAATGCGTTGACCGATCGATTCTTCACCGTTCGCCGAGATGGTCGCAACCTGTGCAATCTCCTTGCTGGTGGTGCTTGGCTTGCTGATCTTCTTCAGTTCTTCGACGGCGGCGATCACGGCCTTGTCGATGCCGCGCTTCAGGTCGAGCGGATTGAGTCCGGCCGCCACGTACTTTTGCCCTTCGCGAACAATGGCCTGCGCGAGCACAGTGGCTGTCGTCGTGCCATCACCGGCAGCATCGCTGGTTTTCGACGCGACTTCCTTCACGAGTTGCGCGCCGATGTTCTGCAACTTGTCCGCAAGTTCGATTTCTTTCGCAACCGACACACCGTCCTTCGTGACGATGGGACTGCCGAAACTCCGTTCGAGCACGACATTGCGGCCTTTCGGGCCGAGCGTCACCTTCACCGCATTGGCGAGCAGGTTGACGCCTTCCACCAGTTTCGAGCGCGCGTGATCGCTGAAAGCGACTTCTTTGGCTGCCATGATTGCATTCTCCTCAGGATTGAACGACCGCGACGATATCTTCTTCGCGCAGCACCAGCAGTTCATTGCCGTCGACCTTCACCGACTGGCCCGCATATTTGCCGAACAGCACCCGCTCGCCGACCTTCAGGTCAGGTTCGATACGCTTGCCGTCGTCGCTGCGACGGCCCGGCCCGACGGCGACGATTTCGCCCTGATCGGGCTTTTCGGCGGCGCTATCGGGAATCACGATGCCCGATGCAGTACGGGTTTCCTGATCGAGACGCTTCACGATCACGCGATCATGTAACGGACGCAAACTCATCTGTTTCTTCCTTCAAGACATATAGAAATGGGAATCTCGCTGGCACTCTCATGCGACAAGTGCTGACTGAGAGCCGAGTATAAAAAGCGCCCTGTGTGCGCTCCAATAATCGTTTTGCAGAAACTTAACCGGCCGCACGAGATTAGCAATGCACGTAGCGGCCTAAAGACATCAAGGTGCGCTACATGATCTGGCGCATATCGTTATCGGCTTTTGTTGGTTGCGGCGCCGTGTTGACGGCGCTTAGTCTGGCGGGCTGTTAACCTGTCCGGAGAGTGTCGATGAGTACGATTCCCGCCGCCCCGCACGACGCCGCGCGCGGCGCCGACGATGCGGGAACTCGACGCGCGCTTTGCGCCTGTATTCGAGCACGTAACACCGGCCAATCAACAGGAGCTGGCGCAGGTGGCAGAACTCGCGCGTCCAAAAATTCGAAATGGAGAGCAGTTGGAACCGGTCCCTGCTGAGCGGAGTCACGATGGCAAGCTGGTGCTCACCGATGGACACCATCGGTTCGCAGCGGCAATGGCCGAGAGAGCCAAGATTCGAATGGTCGATTCCTCCGCGACCGAACCGACGCCGCATGCGGACTGGTCTCAGGTCAAGGAGATCGATAGCTTCACGGGCAACGATATGGTCAACTAGGCCCCGGAAGACTTATGCAAGCACTGACAATGAAGGACGAGATTCATCGCCGACCCTGCCCGCGCTAGCCGCCGACCGCCTGCGCCCGCTTCGCGGCAAAGTCCCACAACTGCGCCTGATTCGTCTCGACGCGCGCGGGCAGCAGCCCGTTCTTGTAGAACGTATCGGCGATGATTTGCTGCTCGCCGAAATTCTGCGCGGCAACCGCGCGCACCAGATAACTGCGCCGCGCATTCGCACGTTCGATCGTCGCAGCGTCGAGTCCCCACACGGGCGCGAGCGTCCTGGCCGCATCATCGGGATGCGCGCGCAGCCATTCGCCCGCTTCCTTCAGTTGATCGAACACGACCTGGACCACGTCCGGATGCGCGTCCGCGAACGTGCGCGACGCGAGATAGTAGCGCTGATACGAGGCGAGCCCGTTGCCGTTCGCAAGAATGCGCACGTCGGCGTTCTTGTCGACGGACGCCGCGTACGGGTCCCAGGTGATCCACGCGTCGACGCTGCCGCGTTCGAATGCCGCGCGCCCGTCGGCGGGGGTGAGGTAGCTGATCTTCACGTCCGTCGCTGCGAGCCCCGCCTTGTTCAACGCGGCCAGCAACAGATAGTGGCTGCCCGCCGCTTTCGTCACCGCGATGCGTTTGCCCTTCAGATCGGCGAGCGTTTTGAGCGGACTGTCGTTCTTGACGATGATGGCCTGCGCGCCCGGCGAAGGCGCTTCCTGGGCCACGTACACGAAGCGTGCATGCGCGGCCTGCGCGAAGATCGGCACGGTGTCGGCCACGTCGGCGCTGAAATCGACGGCATCGACATTGAGGGCTTCCGTCAATGGCAAGCCGCTCGTGAACTCGTTCCATGTGACACGCACGTTCAGCGGCGCGAGCGCTTTTTCCAGCGAACCGCGCGCCTTGAGCAGCGTGATGAGCGTCGACGATTTCTGATAACCGATGCGCAGCGCAATAGGCGAAGCCGAAGCTTGCGCGAAACTGTGCGCCGACGTCAGTGCAAACAGCGAAGCGAGTGCGAGGCGCGCGAACGCGCGGCGTGTGATGGGCGCCATACGTGTATTCCGTTTTCCAGGTTGAGCCGAATGAAGCAATGGATCGGTTCGCCATCGTAGCAACGGAATCGCCGCTTTCTAAGCGACGCTTTCAGCTATGGATCACACGCCTGACGATAAGCGTGCGCATGCTTTGAAACATGCAAAACATAAATATTGCCGTGAGATAAACATATATAAATAGAATAATTCTCACTGTGGTCCTTCGTCGTTACGCTTGCCTGCATATCGACTGTGAGGGCCCATGAGCGCTTCTGTTCCAACGTCTTTTTCCGCGCGGCGGCGTGTGCTGCGCGCACTCGCGGCAGCGCCTGCCGTTGCCGCCGTTTCGCTATCGCCCGTGCGCAGTGCGCAGGCAGCCGACGCGGCGTCGACCACCCTCGTGCTAGGCGATCAGGCCGGTGGCACGCGCGCGCTGGCCGAGGCCGCCAAGGTACTCGACGGCACGCCGTATGCGTTTCGCTGGGCGAACTTTCAGGGCGCTGCACCGCTGTTCGAAGCGCAGCGCGCGGGCGCCGTCGATCTCGCGCCCGCCGGCGATCTGCCCGTTCTCGCGGCTGCGGTTGGCGATCCGACCTTGAAGATCGTCGCGACGCGCGTCGGCTCCGGCGCGCAGCTCGGCATTCTCGTCGCGCAGGATTCGAAGATCCGCACGGTCGCGGATCTTAAGGGGCGCACGGTATTCGTCTCATCGGCGCGCGGCAGCATTTCACAGTTCCAGCTATACGGCGCGCTCGCTGAAGCCGGGTTGTCGAGGGACGATGTATCCGTGCGCTTCATCTTGCCTGTCGATGCGTTTGCCGCGTTCGCGTCCGGCTCGATCGAAGTATGGGCGACTTTCGATCCGTACTACGGCATCGCGCTGCAACGCGGCGCACGTATTCTGCGGGACGGCACGGGCATCAACAGCGGGCTGGGCTTTATCACCGCATCGGGCGCGGCGCTCGCCGATACGCGCAAGCGCGCCGCGATTGCCGACGTGCTGCAGCGCTATCAGCGCGCGGGCGACTGGGCTGTCGTCAATCCCGACGCGTACGCGCAAATCTACGCGACGCTCACGCGCTCGCCGCTCGACGCGGCGAAGCAGATCACGAAGCGCGCGTCGCTGAAGCAGCACTTCGTGTCCGACGCGGATATCGCGGTTTTGCAAAAGGTTGCGGACGCCGCGTATCGCGATGCGATTCTGCCGCGCCGCATCGACGTGCGCGCGATCTCGGATACGACCATCGGCAGCGCCTGAGCCGCAATTTCAAGGAGCGTATCGACATGTCCTCAAACCCCCAGGCAATCGATCTCACCCGCCTGCACGCCGATAACGCCGCCGCGCCGCGCGCAGCGACGCGACAGATCGTCGCCGCGCTGGCGACCCTCGCGTGGCTCGGCGGCGCGGCCGTCACGCAATGGTGGCACGCGCTCGACGACTGGCCGTACACGCGCGAACTCATCATCTTGAAGCTCGCGCTGGCGGCACTGTCGGCGGCCATCGGCGTGCGTGCGTGGCGAGCGACCGGCCCGCTCAAGCCGCAAGCGGACGCGCAGCAGGCGCGCATCGACAGATGGCTGGCGGCCTCGCCGTGGCTGCTCGCGCTCGCGCTCGGCATCACTGCGTGGGAAGTCGTCACGGCGCAGCTCGAATGGTTGCCGCGTCCGTTCTTCGCGCCGCCTCAGGCGTTGATCGCGGTCTACTTCGACGATCTGCCGCGGCTTGCATCGAGCGTCGGACATTCGTTCGTGCTGCTCGCTTATGGCTACGTGCTCGGCGCGCTGACGGGCTTTGTGATCGGCGTGAGCATCGGCTGGTCACGTGCGGTCGGTTACTGGCTGCACCCTGTGCTGCGGCTGATCGGGCCGTTGCCTGCCACCGCGTGGCTGCCGCTCGCGTTCTTCTTCTTTCCGTCGAGCTTCAGCGCCAGCGTCTTTCTGATCGCGCTCGCCAGCGCATTTCCCGTCGCGGTGCTCACGTGGTCCGGCGTGGCGGGCGTGAACTCCGCGTACTACGACGTTGCGCGCACGTTGGGCGCACGCGCATCGTTCCTGATCTTGCGCGTGGCGATTCCTGCCGCGTTGCCGTCGGTGTTCGTCGGCCTGTTCATGGGGCTGGGCGCGTCGTTCTCGGTGCTGATCGTCGCGGAGATGATGGGCGTGAAGGCGGGGCTCGGCTGGTATCTGCAATGGGCGCAGGGCTGGGCCGCGTACTCGAACATGTACGCCGCGTTGCTCGTGATGGCGCTGATGTGTTCCGGTCTGATCACGCTGCTGTTCAAGGTGCGCGACCGTCTGTTGGCCTGGCAAAAGGGATTGCTCAAATGGTAGCCGCTACTCAAGCGTTGCACGCGCGTACGGACGCGCGGCAGGGCGCGCGCATCGACGTGCGCAACGTCAGTCATCAGTTCGCGCTGCGCGGCGAGGCGCTGGCCGTGCTCGACGACATCAGCCTGACTGTCGAGCCCGGCGAATTCGTCGCGCTGCTCGGGGCGAGCGGCTGCGGCAAATCGACCTTGCTGCGCCTCGTGGCGGGACTGGATACGCCCGCGCGCGGCGCGCTGCATGCAAACGGCGAGCCGATTGCCGGGCCGGACCCGTCGCGCGTCGTGGTGTTTCAGGACCCGACGCTGTTTCCATGGCGCACGGTGCGCGACAACGTCGGGCTCGGCCCGCAGGCGCAGCGGGCGGGACGCGGCCGCGCAGCGCGTGAGGATGCGGCGGCGCGCATCGACGCCGCACTCGAACTGGTCGGCCTCGGTGAATTCGGGGATGCGTTCCCGCATCAGCTGTCGGGCGGCATGGCGCAGCGCGCGGCGCTGGCGCGCGCGCTCGTCAACGATCCGCAACTGCTCGTGCTCGACGAGCCGTTCGGCAAGCTCGATTCGCTGACGCGCATCCGCATGCAAGGGGAGCTCGTGCGCCTGTGGCAGGCCGCGCGCTTCTCGGTGCTGCTCGTCACGCATGACGTCGAAGAGGCGCTGTATGTCGCGAACCGCGTGATCGTGCTGAGCGAGCGGCCGGCGCGCATCGTCGCAGAAGTGCGCAACGACGCGCCGTATCCGCGTCATCGCGATGATCCGAAACTTGTCGCGTTGCGCCGCGAAGTCCTCGCGCAACTCGGCCTCGATACCTGAATCCGCACGACCACACTACGCACTGGAACAACAACCACATGAAACGCGATCACAACCCTCATCCAACCGCCATCGATCCATCGCGCCGCGCCTGGCTGCGCAAGGCCGCATGGACGGCGGGCGCGGCCGCGCTGGGCGGCGCATCATTCCTGCCCGGCGTGCGCGCCTACGCCGACGAAGGCCTGAAGCCACTCAAGCTCTCGTGGAACGCGGGCGCGATCTGCACGGCGCCCGTGCCCGTGGCCGTCAAGCAAGGCTTCTTCCGCAAGCACGGACTCGATGTTGAGCTGATCAACTTTGCCGGTTCCACCGATCAGCTGCTCGAAGCCATCGCGACGGGCAAATCGGATGCGGGCGTCGGCATGGCACTGCGCTGGATCAAGCCGCTGGAACAGGGTTTCGACGTGAAGCTGACGGCGGGCATCCACGGCGGCTGCATGCGGCTGCTTGCGACCAAAGCGTCGGGCATCGTCGATCTGCAAGGGCTGAAAGGACGCACGGTCGGCGTGAGCGACATGGCGAGCCCGGCGAAGAACTTCTTCGCGATCTCGCTGAAGAAGATCGGCGTCGACCCCGAGAGTGACGTCCACTGGCGGCAATACCCGGCAACTCTGCTCGGCGAGGCCTTGAAAAAAGGCGAAGTGCACGCGATTGCCGACGGCGACCCGACCATCTGGACGCTGCGCGAGTCCGATCATCTGCAGGAGGTATCGAACAATCTGTGCGGCGAATACGCGAATCGCGTGTGCTGCGTGCTGGGCGTGCGCGGTTCGCTGATCCGCAAGGACCGCGCGACGGCGCAGGCGCTCACGCAGGCGCTGCTGGATGCGACGGAATGGACCGCGAACAATCCTGCCGAGGCCGCGGCGATCTTCGCACCGAATGCGCCGAGCGCGAACGTTGCGCAATTGACGGCGATGCTGAAGAGCCACACAGACCACCATCACCCTGTAGGCGATGCGTTCAAGAAGGAGATCGCGCTGTATGCCGACGATCTGAAATCGGTCGGCGTCGTCAATGCCGGGACGGACTCGAGCCGCTTTGCCACGCGTGTGTTTTCGGATGTGCTTGCCTGATCGTTTCGGCTTTCCGTTTCAAGCGACCTTGGCATGTTTGTCGCGTGCGAGTTTCTCGCGGACGTCATGCGTGAGCCGGGCGATATGTTCGGTCAAATCACGCGTCAATTCGGTCGACTCGGTGTTTTGCAGCAGAAGCGCCTGCATTTGTGCCGCCTGATGCGCGAGCGTCGTCGCGGTCGGCCATGAGCCGCTATACGGACGATCTCGCGGAGCTGATCGAACATCTCGATCTGAAGGATGCCGTGCTGGCCGGGCACTCGACGCGCGGCAGCGGGCTCGCGCGCGATATCGGACGGCACGACACGCAGCGCGTGCGCAAGGCGGTGCTGATTGCTGCCGTTCTGCCGCTGATGCTGAAGACGCCCGCCAATCCCGCGACGCGTGCGGGTTTGCCGGTATGCAATGCTCGAACAAGAGCGCTTACGACTGCATCATTGCATTCTCGGAAACGGCTTCATCGAAGACCCGAAAAAGATGATCATGCCTACGCTGGGCTGCACGGCGACGCCGATCGGATCGTGCCGCGGGACGATTCGGGCAAGCTGTCGTCGATGCTGGTGCCGAACGGCAAACTGAAGGTCTGCGAAGGCGCGCCGCACGGCATATGCACGACGCGCGCGCATCTGGTCAACGCCGATCTGCTGCAGTTCATTCAGGCATAGCAGGGGGATAGGCATGTCCCGCCGGCCATAGAGGCGCCGACTGGACTTCGTCGCATCAAAGTGCCGCGAACGCCGCGCGCCCGAGATTGCCCAGCACCGTGTCATTCTGCGGCGTGTGAATACGCGCGCACAGTACATCCCGATAGTGGCGTTCGAGCGCATTGTTGCGGCTCAACCCTGGGTTGCTGCTCGCTTCGAGCGCAAGCTCGACGGCATCGATTGCATGTTTGCTGACGAAATATTTGATTGTCGGCGCTTCCGTCGCGCTCACGTGACCGGCTGCACCAGCGTCGAGCAATACGCGATTGTTGAACAGCAACGCGTCGATGCGTCCCACCGTCTGCTGAAAGCTGTCGAGCGTCGCGAGCGGCGCATTCAGGCCGGACGGCACCCGTTGCGCCGCCCATTTCACGAACCAGTCGTGGGCCGCGCGCGCGATGCCGTCGTAGATCGACGGCAACAACACGTTCATCCACTGGCTGGTAACGGGGTCCATGCCGTTCGCGGGCCCCGGTGTCTGCAGATCGACAGCATGATCGAGCGGCACGCGCACGTTGTCAAAGATCACTTCGTGGCTGCCCGTTGCGCGCATGCCGAGATGATTCCACGGTTCGCCGATGCGGATGCCGGGCATGTCACGATGCACGAGCCACGTGCCGACGCGCGGCGATGCTTCATCGGTGCGGCCCCAGACGGCGAACCACGTCAGCCCCGGGCTGCCCGTCGAGTACAGCTTGCGGCCGTTGAGCACCCAGTGTTCGTTTTCCTTTCTGCCGATCGTCGCAGGCAGTCCGCCACGCGACGGCGAACCGAGTTCCGGCTCGACGCGCAGCGAGTTGATCAACGCGCCGTGCTCCACGGCGTCGCGCGCAATGCGCTCCTTGAGCGCTGGCGGCCAGTTCGGATTCGATTGCAACCGCAGATGGTAAAGGTATTGCATCACGACGATCAGCGCCGTCGACGGCTCGCCGCGCGCAATGGCGCGTATCACTTTCAGCGTCTGCGCGAGCGTCGCCTCGCGGCCGCCGAGCGCGCGCGGCACGGTCAGCGAGAGGAGCCCGGCGCGCCGCAGCGTCGCCAGATTGTCGTGCGGGAAATGTGGACCGGCGTCGAGCGCGGCGGCGCCGACGGCGAATTCGTTCGTCAGCGCGGCGAGCCAGGCATCGGCGCGCGGGCTGTCGAGGTCCGCGAGCGCTTCGAGGGCATTGGCGTCGCGCGCGGTATCGATGAGCGCAGTATCGGGGTGGCGGCGAGTCATACCAGGCTATCAATATCGACTTGGCAAAAGAAGCGGCATGAGATCATTGCGCATCCAGCGGAAACTCACGGTCGAAACTCGGCGCTACATCGAGGCGCGTCTTGATGACATCGGCGCGTCGATAGAGATCGGCGGTCTTCTGCTGTTCGGCGATCACATGATCGTCGATGGCGATGGGATGCAACTGCGCGCGCTGATAGACCGTCTTCAACACATCGGGCGGCAAGCCCGTGACGTGCGACTGCATCGCGGCGACTTCATCGGGATGCGACAACGCCCAGCGCTGTCCCGCGGCGACGCGCTTCAGGAAATCCGCGATTTCCGCGCGCTTGGCTTTGATTGACTCTTCGGTTGCCGCCTGAAAGCTCAGCCCCGACGACAGATTCACGCCATTTGCGATGCTGCGGTCGTGATCGCGCTGTTCGGCGAGCGCGACGTACGGGTCCCACGTGGACCACGCATCGACGTTGCCCGACGCGAGTGCGGCCTTGGCATCGGCGGGTTGCATGAAGCGCAGCGATACATCCGACAGTTCGATGCCCGCGCGCTCCAGCGTCGCGATGGCAAGGTAGTGACCGATCGAGCCGCGTGTCGTGGCGATGCGCTTGCCTTTCAGATCGGCGGCGCTTTTGATCGGCGACCGGTAGGGGACGATGATCGCGAGGTCGATGGGCTGCGAGCGCGTTACCGCGACCGCGCGCACCTTGGCTCCGGCCGCATAGCGCTCAAACACCTCGTGACTGACGATGCACCGCTGGCGGGCGTGCTGCGCATCGGCGTCGCGCAGACGGTCGCGGACGTGGCGATGCTCAAGGCCTTGCATGCATTGCGCGAAGCGCATCCGGAACTGCAGGCGCGCGTGTCGACGGGCTGGGGCAATCCGCTGCTGCAAAAGGTGGAAGACGGTGAACTGGACGCCGCCGTGGTGCTGCTGCCCGCCAATCGTGCGCTGCCGGACACGCTGCTGGGCGAGTCGCTCGGGCCGTTGAAGCTGGCCGTCGTCGCGCGCAAGGGCAGCATGAAGAAGCGCGTGCATACGCTCGCCGAGTGTCAGGCGCACGGCTGGGTATTGAATCCCGACGGCTGTGGCTTTCGCGCGGGCTTGCAGCATGCGCTCGCTGCGCAAGGCTACGCATTGAAACTGAATCTCGAAACGCTCGGCACCGAGCTGCAACTCGGCCTCGTCGCGGATGGCGTCGGGTTGGGGCTCGTACCGTTGCCACTGCTGCATGCAAGCCCCCATGCGGCGCAACTCGACGTGATTCCACTCAGCGACTTCAGGCCGGAAATCGCCGTGTGGATGGTGCGCTCGCGCGCGCTCGGCAAGATGCAGTCGGCCTTGACGGTACTGGCCGCGAGTATCGAAAGGAGCTTCAAAGCCGCGCGTTTGTCGCGCGCGGCATGAAGTGTTGCGCGACGAACGCGCAGATCAGATCACGAAGAAGCCATGCGTGCCGTCGCGCTCCAGTTGCGCGACGAGTCCGTATTCCCACTCCAGATACGCATTCATCGCTTCGCGCGCATTATCGGTGCCTTCATACGGACGCCGGTACCGGTCGATGCGCGGCGACGCGAGATGCGTTTCGCCGCTTTCGACGGGTAGCCCCGCGTGTACCCATGCCGACGTTCCGCCATCGAGCACCTGCACGCGCTTACCCGTCAGCGCCGTAATGTCCGGCGCGACATAGGGCGCGAGCGCACTCGTGCCGCACGTCACCACATAGCGCTTCGCATCGGGCAATGCACGTAGATCGTCGAAAGCGTTCGACAGCCGCGAGCGCACGATCCAGTGAGCGCCGGGTATATGTGCCTTCACGTGATTCGCGCTGGTCGTCACATCGAGCACGACCGTTCCGCTCGCCGTATCCGCGAGCAGCGCGGCGAGTTGTTGCGGGGTGAGCGTCGGTGTCCAGGCGGGCTGCGGCCTGGCAGCCTGCCACGCTCCGCTCGCGGTCAGATCGTCCGCCGATGCGCCGTCCACCACGTAGGTGTCGATGTTCATTTGCGCAAGCCACGAAGCCGTCATGTTCGCGCGCACGCCGTCATCGTCGAACAGCACGACACGCGCACCGCGCACGGGCGCGAACATGTCTGTCTCCTGCACCAGCTGGCCGCCCGGCGCGCCCTGGAAGCCCGGTGCGTGCGCGTGCTCGTATTCGGCGGGCGTGCGCACGTCGAAACGATACGTGGTGCGGGCGGAATCGGCGGCCCAGCGCGCGGCTTCGTCGAGCGTCGTGCGGCTCACACCTGCGCGTTGCGCGAGTGCCAGCGACGCGCGCCGCGACGCGTCGAGCTGCGCGCCGTCGCGGCCCGCATGGAGATCGAAGCGCCGCTCGCTGCCATGTTCGAGCTGCTGGCCGGCCAGCGTCCAGCCGATCGTGCCGTTGCGCAGCGCCGCGACGGGATTCGGCAGCCCCGCATTCACGAGCGACTGCGTGCCGATGATGCTGCGCGTACGTCCCGCGCAATTGACGATCACACGTGTGGTCGGCTCAGGCGCGAGCGCACGCGCGCGCAGCACGAGTTCCGCGCCGGGCACGCTGATGCTGCCCGGAATGTTCATCGTCTGATATTCGTCGAAGCGGCGCGCGTCGAGCACGACGATGTCGTCGCCATTCTTCAGCAGTGCATCGACCGCTTCCGCCGACAGCGACGGCGTGTGCCGCTGCGCTTCGACGAATTCGCCGAACGCCTTGCTCGGCACGTTGACGTCGCGGAACACTTCGCCGCCCGCGCTGATCCAGCCGTCGAGTCCGCCTGCGAGCAACGCGACGTTCGTATAGCCGAGCGAGGTCAGCGTGTCGGCGGCACGTTGGGCGAAGCCTTCGCCTGCATCGAACAGCACGATAGGCACGTCGCGACGCGGCAGCCGCGTCCACGCGTCGAGTTCGATGCGCGATAGCGAGAGATTGGCCGCAAAAAGCGGATGGCACTGCGCGTGCGGATCTTCTTCACGCACATCGAGCAGCGCGATCTCACGCTTTGCCAGCAGCGCGTCGCGCACCTCTTCATATGTACGCACGGGATATGACTTCATGAATGACGACGTTCCTTGCTGAGGTCCCACAGGTTCGGGATGGTTTCGTTCGAGTAGCCGGAGATGAAGGGCTTGCCGAGACCGTCGGGCGTATACGTCGAGCGCTCAACGGCGCCGATGTTCGCACCATACACGTGAATGCTGACGGATACGCGATCGTCGTACGCATTGCGCACGCGGTGAATATCGCCGATGCGCGGCGAAACGGCTTCGACAGCGCCAGTTTCAAGTCGCATTTCTTCGCCCCATTGGCGCAGCACGCCGTCGTCTTGCCGTTCGAACGACGCGGCGAGTTCAGCGCCGCGCAACACGCCGATCAAACCCCACACGGTGTGATCGTGAATCGGCGTTGCCTGTCCAGGTCCCCAGACGAAGCTGACAACCGAAAAGCGTTGCTGTACGTCGGCATACAGCAGGTATTGCTGATAGCGTTCGGCGGACGGCTGGGCGAACGCATCGGGCAACCAGTCGTCGACGCGGATCAGGTTTTTCAATGCAGCGGCGCCGCGTTCGAGCAGCTCCGGTTCGGCAGGCTTCGCGTCGATCAGCGCCGCGATTTCGCCGACAAAATGGCGCAGTTTGTGATTCGGCATCAGTCGAGCAACTCCCGTTCCTTTTCGACCAGTCCTTCGTAGAGGCTCTCGAATGCATGCTGTGCGCCGCCCGGGCGGCCGACCTGCCGGTGCGTCAGGACGGCGATGTCGTGCGGAATCGGTTGAGGCGTGCCGGCAGCCAGCGCAAGCAGTTGTGCATGGCAGGCGTTGTCGAGCGCGATGTACCACCACGCAGCCGCTTCGACGCTTGGACCGGCCGTCAGAATGCCGTGATTCTTCAGAATCACCGCCTTTTGCTGTCCGAGCGCGTGCGCAATGCGCGCGGCTTCGTCGGTATCGAGTACGACGCCGCGGAAGTCGTCGAACACTGCATGGTCTTCATAGAACGAGCAGGCGTCCTGCGTCAGCGGATCGAGCTTGCGTCCTAACGTGGACCACGCCTTGCCGTACAGTGAATGCGTATGCGCGGCTGCGACGACGTCGGGCCGTGCTTCATGTATCGCGGCGTGAATGGCGAATGCAGCCTGATTCACGGGGCCATCGCCGACAACGATTTCGCCATGTCGATTGACGAGCAGCAGATCGGACACGCGAATGCGGCCGAAATGCTTGCCGAGCGGATTGACCCAGAAGTGATCGGTCCATTCGGGGTCGCGTGCGGTGATGTGCCCCGCGAGCCCTTGCGCGAAGCCATAGCGCGCGAACAGACGGAATGCGCCTGCAAGGCGCTCCTGACGATGGCGGCGCTCTTCGGCGAGCGTGCGCTGCGGTGCGTTGTCGTCGTCGAACCAGAATTTGCGGACGGGCGTGTCGCGCAACGTGAGCGCGGACGCGGGCGTATCGTGGAGTGCGGTGCTCATGCGTGGATGCGCTCCGTTCTCAAGCGGCGCGGCGTGCACGCGCAGTCAGCTCGCGCGTCGCGGGAATCAGTTCGCGGCCGTAGTCGATTGCATCTTCGAGGGGATCGAAGCCGCGCACGAGAAACGTCGTCACGCCGATGTCGTAATACTCGGAGAGCGTTTGCGCGACTTGTGCGGGCGTGCCGACCAGCGCCGTCGAATTCGAGCGTCCGCCGATCTCCTTTGCGACAGCCGTCCACAAGCGGTCGTCGGCGCGCACGCCGTCTCCCGCTGCGGCAAGCAGGCGCTTTGCGCCTTCACTCTGTTGCGGGCCGCCGCGCGAGAAGCCCTGTTCGACGCGCAGACGCCGCGTCTCTTCGAGAATATGCTCGGCGCGCTCCCATGCCGCCTTTTCCGTCGCGGCGAGGATCGGACGGAACGACACGGAGAAACGCACGGTGCGCCCATGTTTGGCCGCTTCGCCGCGCACGCGTGCAATCAGTTCCGCCACCTGCTGTTTCGATTCGCCCCACAACGCGTAGACAGCGGCATGCTTGCCCGCGACGGCAAGGGCCGCCTGGGACGCACCGCCGAAGTAGATCGGCACGTGCGGCGTCTGCTTCGGCTTCACATCGGAAAAGGCCTTTTCGAAGCGATAAAAACGGCCTTCATGATCGAACGGTGCGTTCTCTGTCCAGACGCGCCGCAGAATCTGCAGGTACTCGTCGGTGCGCGCATAGCGTTCGTCGTGTGCTAAAAAGTCGCCGTCGCGGCGTTGATCCTCGTCGCTGCCGCCGGAGATGAAGTGCACGGCGAGTCGTCCGCCGGAGAAATGATCCAGCGTCGCCAGTTGCCGCGCAGCCAGTGTCGGCGCAACGAAGCCGGGACGATGCGCGAGCATGAAATGCACGCGCGACGTGACGCTCGCGGCGTAGGCTATCGTGATCGTCGCATCGGGGCTGGTCGAGCTGTGCGGCACGAGGATGCGGTCGAAGCCCGCGTCTTCGTGGGCCTGAGCGAAGGTGCGCACGTAATCGGTATCGATCGCGGGGCCTTGAGGAAGATGCGTTTCCGATACCTTGCGCTGCTGGATCATGCCGATGAATTCGACGCTCACGTTGGCTCCTTGCCGGATGTTCCGCTTCGACGGACGTTGAGATGCGAAAGCAGACGCGCTCGGCGTCTACGGGTCGAAATCAGGCTATCACCGCGTTATGCAGAATTTAAATAGTAAATTCAGATAAAGATATCGGGTGCGCATGTTAGACGTGACGTGACATGCGCAAGTGTCAATGCGTGCCGGGCAGTTGCGCCAGAAAGGCCCACACGGGAAGATGCCGCGCTCGTGGCGGTCGCTGAACAGCAGTTGCACGCCGTATCCCGCAGCGTGTACGTCGAGCACGGCGATGTCGTCGGGTGCTGTGGGTTGCGCGCCATGCAGACGGACGCGTTTCCATTCGGCGCACGGACAATGCTGGCGCAACAGACGATGCGCGATGCGCTGCGTCGCGCCGTCCGGCCAATGCAAGATCAGCGTGTGCGCCGTGCCGTCGATTTCGATGCGCAGGGGCGTTTTCATTGCGTGGCGTCCGCGATCTGCTGCAACGCGATCCGCACGGCCTTCCGGACTTCGGGGTCGGCGTCGTCGAGTGCTTCTTTCAATGCGGCCAACGTGGACGGCTCGCGCAGTTCGCCGAGCGCGAGCGCCGCTTCCTTGCGCAGGTTGCTATTGCATGCGTCAGCAGCACGGCCACCGGCTGCGCGGCGGCGCGCTCTGAGTAAGTGCGATGTGCTAGAAGTCGCCCGCTTGCTTCTCGTTATGTTCGTGCGAAAGCGCGTCGACGTTGAAAGTGAACGACTGTCCAAGACCTAAACCGTTTTCGGGCCGGTCAACGCGTAAGCTTCGCGCAAGTTAAAGCGCATCCGGTTGGAAAAGACTGTGTGTTAGCGCACATTCGCGCTTGATCTCCGGACACCAGTGCAATCACGATATGTAGTGGACTGCTGAACTGGCAGGGGACCCGTCGTTTCGGGTCGCAGGTCATTCACCGTGGGGCAGCGATTCGGCCGATCGCGGCGGTGTTTATAGCATTTGTACTCGGTGGGCATGGCAGGAGTTGCGGGTGCGCCGTGTGAACAAGAAGGAACCGATTACTTGTCCACGAATGGCCGTTCCGAGCGACCGCTCAACTCTGATACCAGCCCCTTGCACCTCGGGGGCTCGACCGGCCGCAACGGGTCGTCCACGGCCCGACGGGCGTTTGCACGGCCGGGAAGCTCACGCGTGACGGGACGATCGTTAAGCTTCGGCCATGAGTGGTCCTTCGCGCAGGCTGGTGACCGCTCATGGAAACGTCCGATTCATATCCCGCTACTGACGTTCTCTCAGCATCGTCGCGAATCCGCCGATTCTCGTCACCGAACGAGCTGTTGTGGGGAATCGGCGGCGACCTCCCTTAGTCGCCGCCGGTTGCGCTCACGGCAAGGTGATCTTACGGGTAAATTCGGCCGTTACGTTGGGACTCGTGGCTGTGCCGAATACAGGGTAGACGGTTGCGGGTCCGCTGGCGGTCAGACCCATGTAATCGCCGAGGAAATGGCCACCCGCCACGGGAGCGTCAAGCATGTTGAACGAGGCGTCGGTCAGTCGTCGCTCATTGACCCAATTGGCAGGGTTGGTGCACGCGGTGGCAGTGGAGCAGAACACCGCGAAATAATCGGTGCCCTCGAAGCCGGCAGAGGTGTTAGTGTCGTTACGGAAGTCATAGTAAGTCACCACGATCGTATTGCCGTCGCCCGAGGCTACCACCGCAGGGATGAAAGCCTGCTGACGGCAGGGGTTCGTCCCGTTTGACGGCGTCTTGTTGATCATTACGGGCGTCGACCATGTAGCCCCACCGTTATCTGACTCGCTGAAGACGATCCCGTCGATCGGAATCGATCCTGTGGGGGTGGTGCAGGTCGCAGTTGAAAAGCGATCGTCCTGCCAGGTGAGATAGATCGCCCCCGACTTTGGGTTCACAGCGACGCTGTAGAGAATGGAAGCATCGCGTACCGGCTCGCTGCTATCCGGAGTTACCACTCCGACCACGCTGATGTCGTGGGGGAACGTCGGCCCCGTCCAGTTCACGCCTTTATTTGCCGACTTTATATACCCAATGCTTAAACCCGACTGCGTCACGTTGATCGCGGTGAAGAAATTGAGCAGGGTCCCGTCAGGCAGCACCCGCACAATGTTGTTGATGGTCTGTGCGTTCGTGCCCGGCCGGTAAATGGGGGTGGCTGTGCTCCAGGTCAAACCGTTGTCGGTGGATCGCGAGAAGAAACTCGGGCCAGTGAAATTAAACTTGAAAACTGGAGCGCCGCCCGCTGCCGACGCTGCAGCGTCACGCAATTTGCGCGCGATCAGGACACCATCGTTTTCCGCGAGCAACTGGGCGGCCTCCTTCGTTTGTGGGAACACGCTCAGCTGATCCCACACTGCATAGACGTACTTGTTCGCGGTCGGATCAGCGGTGAGGGCGTTCTTGTCATTGAGCACGTGCGGAGAGTTGTTGCGAATCAGCGTAGCGGGCGGTTGCCACGTCGCGCCGTGATCGGTGGAGCGACTGACCAGCATCGCGCTATTGCGTGCGCCAAACGGAGTCGTCGGCTGCGCGGGGTCCAACACCAGCGAGAAAAAGAATGCCGTTCCGTCTTGCGCGAAGTCTACCCAAGGATCGGACGCGCGACGGAATTTGCCCCCGGTGCAGTCAGTAACGCCGGATGGGATCGAGTTAGTCCAGGTGCCGCCCGCATCGTTGGAGACGACGCCGACGAGTCCGCGCGAGCCACCATTGTTCCAGCGGTCCTGCTGGTGACCGACGAGGAGGCGAGACGGGTTGGTCGGATCGGTTGCCGCCCATGGCTCGATCGATGTGGCCGGAAACAGGACGCTCCCGAATGCTGACTCCTGCGCTTGCAACTGGTCTGCCGTGCATCCGCTGAATGGATCGCCCTGAGCCACGGTGACGGTTGATCCTAGCGTCTGCGCCTGGGAGCCTGGCCCGATCAGGCACGTAACCGCGATGACACCGCCAGCTGCGATGCCCTGGCAAACAAAGCTGGACAGGCGTCTAAGATTGATTTTCATTTTGTGCCTCCTGAAAAAGGATAAAACGCCTGCGCATTGCCGGGTTCCCGTCATCCGCGCCATGCGAAAGCGACTTGCTCAACCGCAAATCCAACGCTTGCTACTTCCCGTCAAGAGATGCACCGATACACCTCCGATGCGCCTACTGAAGCACACTAGATCCCGGAGGCAGAGACCGTGTGAAAAATTCATCACGGATGCAGGTCCATGAAGCGCCGTCCCCATCGCTATTGACTTGGTATGGGGTTTGCAGAAGGGCGATGGAAGCATGTATGTGCTTGAAGAAGCAGAAGGGCGCCTCAATTCAACTGCCCTCCGTACCGCGCCCGATCAGCCTCATGGCGTGAAGATGCTGACTACATCAGTGTCTCGGTCTTAAAGGCGATTTGAAAAGCATCATCGAAGCATCAGGAGCTCTTATTACGGAGCTGTGCAATAAGCCCCGCTTTGCGCGGTCGCCAAGTCACGACCGAACACCAAAGGCCAGTCTGGCGCCACTGCCTCGGAGTAGATCTACGACTCGTTGTAGACATTGACGAGATGAACTTGCGAGCCGCAGCAACGGAGGTCGTGCGTTGCCATTCGCGTAATACTCTCGTCGATTGCACACCGATTAGCAATTAACGGCAAGCGTTCGATATCGGTGCGGAGATAGTTGACAATTCATCGATTAAAGTTCCAAGATCGCCGACTAACCCGCGGGAATAGGATCGAAAATAAGTATTGACGTCGTTAGGGAAAGTGTTCAAAACTCGCCCATATCATGCTGTTCAACCCGAAGCCTGCCAGGCACAATAAGCGCATGAAACAGAC
>NZ_JAGIPX010000294.1 GCF_017814945.1 Paraburkholderia sp. LEh10 | reverse complement strand
GACTTCATGAAGCTGATCGTCACGAAGGAAGGCGCGCTCAATATCGATCTCGCGGACGACATCGTCGCGGCCACGCTGCTGGCACGCGATGGCGAAGTCACGCGCAAGGCCTAGCACTTCGTGCATGGGACCAGTGTAAGGCGCGAGAGCGCCGACTCTGGTCGACAGAGGAGAAAAGGAATGGAAGTCATCAACCATACGGTGATCAACCTGATCATTTTCGTGCTGGCGATCTACGTCGGCTATCACGTTGTCTG
>NZ_JAGIPX010000032.1 GCF_017814945.1 Paraburkholderia sp. LEh10 | reverse complement strand
CGGCGGTCCGAAAACCGCCGCGCGCTCGCCATCGAGCACCCACACTTATCGGCTGTTGATTTTTAAAGAACATTCGCAGGAAGCGCCTTGCTTTCACCGCGTTGCTGCGTCAGCAGCAGAGAAACGAAATTATGAAGAACCTTTTTGCTGCTGTCAACTGGTTTTTTTCAACATCGCCTGAAAAAACCCGCCGACTCCACCGTCGCGCCCGTTTCTGCCGCGACCCCGTTGCGTCGCATCGACTGCCTGCGCCACAAACGAGGACGCGAATCTTAGGCCATCCCGCGCCGCATGACAAGGGTGTGACGGGAGATTTTTTCCGGTCACTTTTTTGCAGCGCCTAGCACCGCCGACAGCGGAATCGCGTCCGCCATCGCCGCATACCCAGCGTCGCTGGGATGAATATGGTCGCCACTGTCGAATGCGGGTCGCAACCTCGTCGGTTCGGCGGCATCACGCAGCGCTGCGTCGAAATCCACTACGCCGTCGAACGCCCGAGCCGTCCGTATCCAGCCATTCACCTGCGTCCGGATTGCCTCACGCTCGGACGGCAAAGCCGCCGGCGTCAACGTCGCCCCGAAAATGCGCAGTCCGCGAGCGTGCGCCGCGGCGATCACACGCTGATAGCCAGCAATCAGGCTGTCTGCCGTCACCTGGGTATGCGGGGCATCGCAATCCAGGCCGGCTCGCACCGGCATTGCAGCGAAGTTGATGTCGTTGATGCCGATCAGCAGGATCACCGTCTTTACACCGGGTTGCGCCAGTACGTCGCGTCCAAACCGCGACAGGAGCGCATCGCCATAGCAGGGCGAGTCGCTCAGCAGTCTGTTTCCGCTGATCCCGAGATTTACGACGGCCGCCGACCTGTCACCGCTTTGCGCCACTTTGCGTGCAAACGCGTCAGGCCAGCGACGATTCTGGTTCAGGCTCGAACGCATGCCGTCGGTAATGGAGTCGCCGATCGCCGCAACCGTCGAGGACGAGCCCCCGTCCACCTGCAACCCGGTCACCCAGGCAAATTGCGTGAAGCGCTGGCGGTAAGCCTCGGCCGAAGAATCGTCCACATGATCGCCAGGCGTCGACACGTAGTTCACCTGACTCGACACACGATGCCACGCGACCATCTTCTGATCACGTCCCATATAACTGCTGATCGCGTAGGCAGTTCCGGCCGAAATTCCCACTCGGACCGGATCGCTATCGATCTCTCCACCAGCGGGCAAGCTCACCGCCGTCTTCCCACCGAACGTCACCCGCGCCTCGGTACCGCTCTTCGTGGCAGCGCCCGCGCCAGCTCGAGCAATCCTGAGCTCGTCGACGGCGAGCGCCGCCTTTCCGTACGCGTTACTTATATGGATGCGCGCAACGTCCCCGGACAGCGTCGGATAAACGATCTGCCGAACCGTGCGCCCCGCGACATCGGGCGCACGGTACAGCGCGGGAGGATTGGGCATCTGGGGAATCGGCTGCAGCGCGGTCGCCCACGCAGTCACCCAGCGCGGCTGGGTGTCGGCCGCGAAAACCGGGTGCGAGGCAATCACAAGGAAAGACAGGGCAGCGCCGCACGCGGCGGCCAGAGAACGAGTGGTCATTGCGACTGATCGGTGAAAAACGGTTAAGGGCGGAAGCCGCTCATTGTGCACGATCGCATAGTGCAAACCCCTACCAACCTATCCCGAAAAATTTATTAACCGACCGGACGGTTGGTTTATACTGCCGAACACACACCCACCAGCACGAGAGCGTTCGACATGTACACGCAATCCCTCGACATTCCTGGCAACGTTGCCCCGCTCGACGCGGCCGCCAGTTCTCCCGAGCAGGCCCGCTTCGACGCGGTCATGGCCGCTGACGGCAAGATCGAGCCGCAAGACTGGATGCCCGACGCCTACCGCAAGACGCTGGTTCGTCAGATCTCGCAGCACGCGCATTCGGAGATCGTCGGCATGCTGCCGGAAGGCAACTGGATCACGCGTGCGCCGAGTCTCAAGCGCAAGGCCATCCTGCTTGCAAAGGTGCAGGACGAGGGCGGCCACGGTCTCTATCTGTACAGCGCAGCCGAAACGCTCGGCGTCTCGCGCGACGAGATGATCGACGCGCTGCACGCCGGCAAGGCGAAATACTCGAGCATCTTCAATTACCCGACGCCGACGTGGGCAGACGTCGGCGTGATCGGCTGGCTGGTCGACGGCGCGGCGATCATGAACCAGATTCCGCTGTGCCGCTGCACATACGGTCCGTACGCACGCGCAATGATCCGCATCTGCAAGGAAGAGTCGTTCCATCAGCGTCAGGGCTTCGACGCACTGCTCGCAATGATGAAAGGCACCGACGCGCAGCGCGAACTCGTTCAGCAGGCGGTGAACCGCTGGTGGTGGCCGGTGCTGATGATGTTCGGGCCGAGCGACAAGGATTCCGTCCACAGCAATCAGTCGGCGAAGTGGGGCATCAAGCGCATCACGAACGACGATCTGCGCCAGAAATTCGTCGACGCGACCGTCGAGCAGGCAAAGGTGCTCGGCGTCACGCTGCCCGATGAGAAGCTGAAGTGGAACGAGGAACGCGGCCATTACGACTACAGCGACCTCGACTGGGAAGAATTCTGGCGCGTCGTCAACGGCGACGGTCCGTGCAACAAGGAACGCCTCGCCACCCGCGTGAAGGCGCACAACGACGGCGCGTGGGTCCGCGAAGCGGCCCTCGCCCACGCCGGGAAACAGCGCCAGCGCGCGCAGCAACACGCCGCCTGAGTGGCGCCCTCGAATCTGGAAGGACAGCAAGGAGATACTGATGAACAAGGAATGGCCGATCTGGGAAGTCTTCGTGCGCAGCAAGCAGGGGCTCGACCACAAGCATTGCGGCAGCCTGCACGCGGCGGACGCGTCGATGGCACTGCGGATGGCGCGCGACGTCTACACGCGCCGCCAGGAAGGCGTGAGCATCTGGGTGGTGCCGTCGTCGGCGATCACGGCATCGGCGCCGGACGAGAAGGCTGAACTGTTCGAACCGGCTGGCGACAAGATCTATCGCCACCCGACGTTCTATCAGCTGCCCGACGAAGTCAACCACATGTAAGCGCGCCTCATGGATATCACGCCCCAACACCTCGCCTACGTGCTGCGCCTCGCCGATACGGCGCTGATCCTCGGTCAGCGCAACGCGGAATGGTGCGGCCACGGCCCGATTCTCGAAGAAGATATCGCGCTGTCGAACATGAGTCTCGATCTGGTCGGCCAAGCGCGCCTCCTGTATACGCACGCCGCCGAACTCGAAAAGACGCTCACGGGCAAGACTCGCACGGAAGACGACTACGCATACTTTCGCGCCGAGCGCGAGTTCGCGAACTACACGCTCACCGAGCTGCCGCACGTCGGGCCGCTCGCGGGCACCGCGCACGCGGACAAGGATTACGCCGTCACGATCGTGCGCAACTTCCTGTATTCGACCCTGATGCTGCACGTGTGGTCCGCCTTGACGGGCTCGACGGATGGGCAACTGGCCGCGATCGCTGCGAAGTCGATCAAGGAAACGCAGTACCACGCGCATCATTCGCGCGAGTGGCTCGTGCGCTTCGGCGACGGCACGGACGAATCGCATCGTCGCGCACAGGCCGCGCTCGACTATCTGATTCCGTACACGCGTGAGTTCTTCAGCGCCGACGCAACGGAAGACGCGATCGCCGCGGCGGGCATCGGACCAAAGACGTCCGGACTGGAAACGCTATGGCTCGAAGACGTGCGCGCCGCGCTCGACGAAGCGACGCTCAAACTGCCCGAACCCGTCAAGCACATCACGACGGGCAAACATGGCGAGCATTCGGAGCACATGGGCTTTCTGCTCGCGGAATTGCAAAGTCTCGCGCGCCAGCATCCAGACGCAAGCTGGTAATCAGTTGATCCAACAGGTGAGTCAAACGATGACTTCGACCGCTCAATCAGCAGCCGTTGCACGCGATCACGCGCTCGACCAGGCGTGGGCCGTGCTGGAAGCTGTGCCCGATCCGGAAATTCCCGTTGTGTCGATCCGCGAGCTGGGCATTCTGCGCGACGTGCGCCGCGCCGCCGATGGCGCGCTCGAAGTCGTCATCACGCCGACTTACTCGGGTTGCCCGGCAATGTCGCAGATCGCGGAAGACATCTGCGTTGCGCTCGACGCCGCCGGCTTCGCGCCGTACCGCGTTCAGACCGTGCTCGCGCCCGCATGGACCACCGACTGGATCACCGACGACGCGCGCGCCAAGCTGCGCGCCTACGGCATCGCACCGCCGACAGGCAACTGCGGCAGCAGCGCACATGACGCGAACGCCGCCGCTGGCACGAAACAGAAAGTGATCCGCTTCGTCCCGCGCTCGCTGCCCGCGCCCGCTTGCCCGCGCTGTGGTTCGGTGCACACCGAACGACTCGCGCAATTCGGCTCGACGGCATGCAAGGCGCTGTACCGCTGCATCGACTGCCGCGAACCCTTCGACTATTTCAAACCGTACTGATATGGCCACCCCGCAATTTCATCCGCTGCGCATCCGGGAAGTGCGGCCCGAAACCGCCGACGCGGTTTCCGTCGCCTTCGAAGTCCCCGTCGAACTGCGCGAGCAGTACCGTTTCACGCAGGGACAGTTCGTCACGCTGAAGACGCACATCGACGGTGAAGAAACGCGCCGCTCGTATTCGATCTGCGTCGGCGTCACCGATTACGACCGCGACGGCGAGCTGCGCATCGGCATCAAGCGCGTGCGCGGCGGCCGCTTCTCGAACTTCGCGTTCGACACGCTGCAGCCCGGCCACACGATCGACGTGATGACGCCGGACGGCCGCTTCTTCACGCACCTGAACGCGGATCATGGCAAGCAGTACGTCGCGTTCTCCGGCGGCTCGGGCATCACACCCGTGCTCGCGATCATCAAGACGACGCTCGAAATAGAGCCGCGCAGCACGTTCACGCTGATCTACGGCAACCGCAGCGTCGATCAGATCATGTTCGCCGAAGAACTCGAAGATCTGAAGAACCGCTTCATGAACCGGTTCGTGCTGTATCACGTGCTGTCCGACGATATCCAGGACGTCGAACTGTTCAACGGCGTGCTCGATCAGCAGAAGTGCGCGTCATTCCTCGAGACGCTCGTGCCGGCGGACGCGATCGACGAAGCGTTCATCTGCGGCCCCGCGCCGATGATGGACGCCGCCGAAGCCGCGCTGAAGGCAGCGGGCGTCCCGCAAGACAAAGTGCACGTCGAGCGCTTCGGCACACCGCTGCCGCAGGCGGGCGTGCCCGTCGCGGAAATCACCGACGACACGCCGACCGCCGACCTCGAGATCGTCCTCGACGGCAAGAAGCGCAAGCTGCGTCTGCCGTATCAGGGTTTGAGCGTGCTGGACGTGGGCTTGCGCGCCGGACTGGCGCTGCCTTACGCGTGCAAGGGCGGCGTCTGCTGCACGTGCCGCGCGAAGGTGCTGGAAGGCGAAGTGAAGATGGAAAAGAACTACACGCTGGAAGAGCATGAGATCCGCGACGGGTTCGTGCTGACCTGCCAGTGTCATCCCGTCAGCGACAAGATCGTGGTCAGCTACGACGAACGCTGACGCCCGCATCACGCATGGCGCGCCGTGTCGTTACCATGTGGGCGCCATGCGCCGTTTGCGCGCATCGTCGCTTTCGGCGCACACGCGATCCGCTTACACTAGGGGCCGCCCGTCACAGGAAAGTCATTTCCTTCGACGCGCGGCCTTTTCCTTTACATGACCGAGCACTGCTGACCGAAACGCTCGCTGCAATCCGCACCGCCCCTGACAATGAGCACGATCCACATCACCAACGGCGACGTTGCCGCCGAGTCACTGCGCAAGGCGCTCGAGCAGGCCGGCCGGACGGATGCCGTGCTGCCTTTGCGCGACGATCTGGCAGTCGGCCCGTTGCGCGGTGTGGATGAGACGCCGCACATGCGCGCCAACTTCTGGCGACGCGTCAGCGGCGACACGACGCGCGATTTCGTCGCCGAATTCGATGGGCAGGCGGACGTTCTGGATGCGCTAGTCCGCGGGACCTCGCATGTCGTCGTGTGGCATGGCCAGAGCGCGGCCGATCAGCTGACGCTGCGCCGCGTGTGCTTTTATCTGCGCGAGATGCCGCACCGGCTCAACGAAGTGCACCTGTCGATCGACGATCTGACGGGCGACGCGAGCGCACCTCTGCGCCGCCCCGATCGGGCGACGTCCGTCGGCATGTTTTCGCCCGATCTGCTCCAGCAATACTTGTCGCGCGCCGCGCCGATTTCGGCATTGCGCATCGGCAGCCTTGCGCTCGAATGGCAGGAGGTGAAGCTCGCCGACGCGGAACTGCGCCGCTGGCGCGGCAATACGTACACGAGCGGCACGTTCGAGGAACTGGACGCGCTGATCTTCGAGAACGCCGTCGAAGGGTGGCAGTCGGCGGGACGTGTCGCCGCGTCCGTCATGGTTGCCGATAACGGCCTGCTGATCAGCGATGCCATCGTGCTGTGGCGTCTGCGTGAGCTTGCCGCCGCCGGCCAGTTGCAACTGCGCGGCAACGCGGATATGTGGCGCTCGCTCGAAATCAACGTCACGCCCACCAATCTTTCCCCCGCTTAAAACCAACTAGAACAACCATGGCCCGTACACGAGCCCCAGACCACGAGAGCCAGCGCGACCAGATCCTCGAACTGGCCGCTGCAAAATTCGCTCAAACGAGTTACCCGAGCACGTCAATGGCCGATCTCGCAGCGGCCAGCGGCACGTCGAAGGCGCGTCTCTACCACTATTACGAGAGCAAGGAAGCGATCCTTTTCGACCTGCTCGACCGCTACACGAAGCGGCTGATGCTGATCATCGCCGAGGTGGAAGGCGCGAGCCAGCGGCGCGGACTCACCGAACGCGAGACGTTCGCCGAACTGATCCGCGCGTTCCTCTCCGAGTACGAGACGTCGCACAGCCGGCACGTGGCGTTGCTCAATGACGTCAAGTATCTGGTCGAGTCGCAGCGCGAAATCATCCTGAACCGGCAGCGCGACGTCGTCGCCGCGTTCGCGCGCCAACTGGCCCGCGCCTACCCCGAACGCGTGACACGCGAAAACCAGACGGCCCTCACGATGATGGTTTTCGGGATGATCAACTGGACGTTCACGTGGCTCAAGCCGGGCGGGCGGATGGGTTACAAGGAATTCGCGGAACAGGTGGTCGCGATGGTCGATCACGGGCTGGTCAGGGGCAAGCCGATAGCAGGCGCCGAGGGCAGTTGAGCCTCTGGCGCGTTCCAGGCGGTTGCACCCGGGCTCGCAAACAGCGGCTTGATGCTGTGATGCAGCATGCCCACCGTCCCGTTGCGGCACGACGACGCTGCGATCGCACGATCATTCTAAATTTTTCATTTCAAAATCATATAGATACGTCATTGCGTGTTTAATTTTTAGATCATCCGCTCGATTGACTTCAGGGTTTTCCCTAGTGAGAGTTCGGGTTTTCCATTAGAATGCGTTTTGCGGCGCGTCATGCCGCATGACTATAGGAGAACCCCATCCATGAGCGAGCAAACTATCCGCGCCTCCGAGCCGATCGCAGTCGATCGCTTGCTGAACGTCGCCGGTCGCGCGCCTGTTCTGGTGCGGGAGCTCGGCGAAAAAGACCGCAAGCGCCTGCTCGCCCACTTCCTCGAGTTGGGCGAAGAAGACCGTCTGCTGCGCTTCGGCCAGGTTACGCCGGACCACGTCATCGAAAACTACGTCCGCACACTGGATTTCACCCGGGATACCGTGTTCGGCGTGTTCGACCGCCATCTTCAACTGGTCGGTGTCGGCCATCTGGCCTATCTGCCCGCCGAAGGCGAAACGCGCACGGCCGAATTCGGCGTGTCGGTGTCGGAGAGCGTGCGTGGCCAAGGCATCGGTACGAAGCTCTTCGAACGCGCCGCGATTCGCAGCCGCAACACGCACGTCACGTCGCTGTACATTCACTGCCTGTCGCGCAACACGACGATGATGCACATCGCCAAGAAGGCCGGCATGAAGATCGAATACGCGTACGGCGAAGCGGATGCCTATCTGACGCTCGCTCCGGCGGATCAGAACAGCATCATTTCGGAAATGCTGCAGGAACAAGCGGCCGTGTTCGACTACGTGCTCAAGCGCCAGGCGCGTAGTACGTCCCAGCTGATCGAATCGTTCATTCCGACCGCGATCGCCGCGTAAGCGCAGCAAGACGCAATAGCACCGCAGGGCGGCTCGTCAACGAGCCGCCCTTTTTCGTTTTTGCACGCCGCGCTCAATAGCCAGCCGATCACAAACGCAGCGCGGTCGTCTCCTTGAACTTCTCCAGCGAAAAGCGGCGAAGGCATTCAGCACATCGCGCTCGGCACGAACGATATCTACAGGACAATCGACGGCCTGCGCGGCGCGAACATCTCGCTGCTCGATACGATCGATACCTACTACGAACTCGTCGACCGCCGCGTGTCGAATGACAGCGAGCCGCTGGAAGAACTGCGCAAGCGCAAAATCCTGATCGACGGGGCGCGCGAAGAGCTGCTGCTGCAAATCTTCACCGAAAACCAGATATGGCCGATCTTCTTCGAGATCATCCGGCGCAAGGGCAGTCAGGGATTTGGCGAGGGCAACTTCAAGGCGCTGTTCGAATCGATCGAACTGGATCAGATTCGTCGCGGAGTCGTGCGGGACAAAGCCTAAAACGCGCTTCAGCGGATCCGCCGATAGAGAAAAGGCGAGGATCGCACGATCCTCGCCTTTCGGTTTCTGAAACCAGTGACTTCGCGTCGACCGGCCCTCATTGTTCACAAGCGGGCGATCGCGCCGATCACCCGCGACCGAGTCAGCCACGCCGCTGCGCGTCTTCGGACGAGCGCCTCTGGTTCACGGCGACCGACGTCGCTCCGACCTGCGTGGTGCGCGTGACGGCATTCGCAAGCGCATGAGCGCCGCTGTTCGGGCGCATCGACGCGCTCATCGCGAAGAATGCCGCTGAGACCATCAGGAAGGTCTGAATGTGTTTCGTGTTCATGCGTACTCCTTTTTCGACTGCACAGCGAAGCTCCGCAACATGCGGAACGTTGCGATTCGTGCAAGTGGGGAGTTTAGACCGGCATCTCAAGCGCCGTTCCTGCCGTTTCATGCTCTTACACGCTGTTACACGACGACACCGAAAAGCCCGCGAAACGTCATACGCGTGACATTTTTGTCCGTGTTCCATCCCGCATTGTGGTGTTTTCAACGATAGGCGGCGGGTTTTCACCAGTGCTACCATCGCGAAAAAGCCGTCAATATGGCGACCCCGGCCGGAGCATTCACAAGATGCCGAGGCCTATAAGGTTTTGGCGATCCCAAACTGGGTGGAGGAGTACACATAATGAATGCCCCGCTAGACGCTGGTCAGCGAGCCTCGCTCGAAGCCGCGTTGACTTCCGTCACGCTCGACGACAAATACACGCTTGAACGCGGCCGCGCGTACATGAGCGGCATCCAGGCGCTGGTCCGCCTGCCGATGCTGCAGCAGGAACGCGACCGGGCCGCCGGGCTCAATACCGCCGGGTTCATTTCGGGCTATCGCGGGTCGCCGCTCGGTGGTCTCGACCTGTCGCTGTGGAAGGCGAAGAAGCATCTCGCCGCGCACCAGGTCGTATTCCAGCCAGGCGTCAACGAAGACCTCGCCGCCACCGCCGTGTGGGGCTCGCAGCAGGTCAATCTCTATCCAAGCGCCAAGTACGACGGCGTGTTCTCGATGTGGTACGGCAAAGGCCCCGGCGTCGACCGCTCGGGCGATGTGTTCAAGCACGGCAACTCGGCGGGCTCGTCGCGACATGGCGGCGTCCTCGTGTTGGCCGGCGACGATCACGCGGCCAAATCGTCGACGCTCGCGCACCAGTCGGAACACCTGTTCAAGGCATGCGGCCTGCCCGTGCTGTTTCCGTCGAACGTGCAGGAATACCTGGACTTCGGCCTGCACGGCTGGGCGATGAGCCGCTACTCGGGCCTGTGGGTCGCGATGAAGTGCGTCACCGACGTCGTCGAGTCGTCTGCTTCCGTCGATATCGATCCACACCGCACACAAATCATCCTGCCGACCGACTTCGATATGCCCGAAGGCGGTCTCAACATTCGCTGGCCCGATCCGCCGCTCGTGCAGGAAGCGCGTCTGCTCGACTACAAGTGGTACGCCGGCCTCGCCTACGTGCGCGCGAACAAGCTCGATCGCGTCGAGATCGATTCGCCGCACGCGCGTTTCGGCATCATCACGGGCGGCAAGGCGTATCTCGACGTGCGTCAGGCGCTGACCGATCTCGGCCTCGATGACGAAACCTGCTCGCGCATCGGCATTCGCCTGTACAAGGTCGGCTGCGTGTGGCCGCTCGAAGCGCAAGGCGCGCAGGCGTTCGCGCGCGGGCTGGAGGAGATTCTGGTCGTCGAAGAGAAGCGGCAGATTCTCGAATACGCGATCAAGGAAGAGCTGTACAACTGGCCCGACGCACAGCGACCGCGCGTGTTCGGGAAGTTCGACGAAAAGGACGGCGCAGGCGGCGAATGGTCGGTGCCGATGGGCAACTGGCTGCTGCCCGCTCATTACGAGCTGTCGCCGGCGATCATCGCAAAGGCAATCGCGACGCGGCTAGAGAAGTTCGACCTGCCGTCGGATGTGCGCGCGCGCATCGCCGCGCGCGTTGCCGTGATCGAAGCAAAAGAGAAGGCGCTTGCCCGTCCGAAGGTCGCGATCGAGCGCAAGCCGTGGTTCTGCTCGGGCTGTCCGCACAACACGTCGACGAATGTGCCGGAAGGCTCGCGCGCGATGGCGGGCATCGGCTGCCACTACATGACCGTGTGGATGGACCGCAACACGAGCACGTTCAGCCAGATGGGCGGCGAAGGCGTCGCGTGGGTTGGCCAGGCGCCGTTCACGAACGACAAGCACGTGTTCGCCAATCTCGGCGACGGCACCTACTTCCATTCGGGCCTGCTCGCGATTCGCGCGGCGATCGCGTCGAAGGCGAACATCACGTACAAGATTCTGTATAACGACGCCGTCGCGATGACGGGCGGCCAACCCGTCGACGGCACGCTGACCGTGCCGCAGATCACGCATCAGCTCGCCGCCGAAGGCGCGAAGAAGATCGTCATCGTGACCGACGAGCCCGAGAAGTACGACGCGAACGTCGGCCTCGCGCCCGGCATCGCGATTCACCATCGCGATCAGCTCGACGACGTGCAGCGCCAATTGCGCGAAATAGAAGGCACGACGATCCTGATCTACGACCAAACCTGCGCAACGGAGAAGCGCCGCCGCCGCAAGCGCGGCGCCTATCCCGATCCGGCAAAGCGCGTCGTGATCAACGAAGCAGTGTGCGAAGGCTGCGGCGACTGCTCGGTGCAGTCGAACTGCCTGTCCGTCGAGCCGCTCGAAACCGAGTTCGGCACGAAGCGGCAGATCAACCAGTCGACCTGCAACAAGGATTTCTCGTGCCTGAAGGGCTTCTGCCCGAGCTTCGTGACCGTCGAAGGCGGACAGTTGCGCAAGCCGAAGGCGGCGGGTGCGTCCGGCGCTTCGGGCGACGCGATGCCGCCCGTACCCGATCCGGAGGTTCCGGCGATTGCCAAGCCGTATGGCGTGCTGGTGACGGGTGTCGGCGGAACGGGTGTCGTGACGATCGGCGCGCTGCTCGGCATGGCCGCGCACCTCGAAAGCAAGGGCGTCACGGTGCTCGATGTGACGGGCCTCGCGCAAAAGGGCGGCGCCGTGATGAGCCACGTGCAGATCGCCAATCATCCCGCGGATATCCACGCGACCCGCATCGCGATGGGCGAGGCGAACCTGGTGATCGGTTGCGATTCGATCGTGACGGCGAGCGATGAATGCGTGTCGCGGATGCAGAACGGACGCACGCGCGTCGTGCTGAACAGCGCGCCGACGCCGACAGCCGAGTTCATCAAGAACCCGAACTGGCGCTTCCCGGGCGCGAGCGCGGATGCGGACGTGCGCGCAGCGGCGGGCGACGACAACGTATCGGCCGTCGACGCAAACCATTTCGCGGTCGCGCTGCTCGGCGATGCGATCTACACGAACCCGTTCGTGCTGGGCTACGCCTGGCAGAAAGGCTGGCTGCCGCTCACGCACGAGTCGCTGATTCGCGCGATCGAGCTAAACGCAGTGCAGGTCGAAAAGAACCGCGCAGCGTTCGAATGGGGCCGCCGCGCCGCGCACGATCTGGCTGCCGTGCGCATGCTTGCGCGTTCGCAGGACGGGATCGACGACGCCAACACGGCCAACGCCGCGAACGGCAAGATCATTTCGCTGCACACGCCGAAGTCGCTCGACACGCTGATCGACAAGCGCGCGCAATACCTCGTCGCGTATCAGAACGATGCGTACGCGACGCGCTACCGCAAGCTGGTCGACGAAGTGCGCACCGCCGAATCGAAGCTCGATGCCGCCGACGGCCAGATGCCTTTGACGGAAGCCGTCGCGAAGAACCTGCACAAGCTGATGGCGTACAAGGACGAGTACGAAGTGGCGCGTCTCTATTCGGACCCAGCGTTCGTCGAGAAGCTGAAGGCGAATTTCGAAGGCGACTGGAAGCTGAAGTTCCATCTCGCCCCGCCTTCGGCAGCGAAGAAGGACGCGCACGGCCATCTGGTGAAGAAGCAGTACGGCCCGTGGATGCTCAACGCGATGCACGTGCTCGCGAAAATGAAGTTCCTGCGCGGCACCGCGCTCGATGTGTTCGGCAAGACGGAAGAGCGTCGCACCGAGCGCACACTGATCGTCGAGTACGAAGGGCTGGTGCGCGAGCTGATCGGCGGGCTGACGGCTGACAAGCGCGCACTCGCCGTCGAACTGGCGAATCTGCCCGACGGCATTCGCGGCTACGGCCACGTGAAGGAGAACAACCTAAAGGGCGTGCGCGCGAAGTGGACGTCGTTGCTCGCGAAGTGGCGCGCGCCGGCGGGCAGCGTCGAACGGCACGTCGCGTAAGCGTCATTCGGGCGTTTTCCGGTTGCAACAAAAAGGGCACCTCGCGGTGCCCTTTTTTCATTGCATCAACGCAGTGAGATTACTTCGCTGCGTGTCGGTTCGCGCTGGCGTTCGCCGAAGCGATCGCCGTCATGTTGATGATCCGGCGCACGGTCGCAGCCGGCGTCAGGATATGCACCGGCTTGGCTGCGCCGAGCAGGAACGGGCCGACCGTCACGCCCTCGCCGCCGATCATCTTCAGCAGGTTGTACGTGATGTTGGCCGCTTCGACGTTCGGCATGATCAGCAGGTTCGCTTCGCCCGTGAGCGTCGTGCCGGGGAATGCGGCCTTGCGCACCGCTTCCGACAGCGCCGCGTCGCCGTGCATTTCGCCGTCCACTTCGAGGTGAGGCGCGCGTTCGGCGATCAGCTTGCGCGCCGTGGACATGCGTTGCGACGAAGCCGACGGAGCGCTGCCGAAGTTCGAATTCGACAGCAGGGCGACCTTCGGCACGATGCCGAACTTCTCGATCTCGCGCGCGGCGAGAATCGTCATGTCGGCGAGCTGTTCCGCCGTCGGCACTTCGTTCACGTACGTATCGCTGATGAAGAGGTTGCGGCCCGGCAGCATCAGCAGGTTCATCGCGGCGTAGTTGTCGACGTGCTCCGCCTTGCCGAGCACCTGTTCGACGAACTTCAGATGCTCGTGGTACGTGTCGATCAGACCGCAGATCATGCCATCCGCGTCGCCGAGATGCACGAGAATCGCGCCGATCAGCGTGTTGAACTTGCGCATCGCGGCCTTCGCGACTTCCGGCGTCACGCCTTCGCGCGCGCCGATCTCGTGATACGCCTGCCAGCTCTTGTGATAGCGCGGATCGTCTTCCGGGTTGACGATCTCAAGGTCTTCGCCGCACTTGAGCTTCGAGCCCATCTTCTTCAGGCGCATCTCGATCACGCTCGGACGGCCGACCAGAATCGGTTTCGCGATCTTTTCGAGCAGCACGAATTGCGCCGCGCGCAGCACGCGTTCGTCTTCACCTTCAGCGAATACGATGCGTGCCGGTTGCGCCTTCGCCGCCGCGAATACCGGGCGCATCACCATGCCAGTGCGGTAGACGGTTGCACCGAGTTGCTCGCGGTACGCGTCCATGTCCTGGATCGGACGCGTGGCGACGCCAGAATCCATTGCCGCCTGCGCGACGGCGGGCGCGATCTTGATAATCAGGCGCGGATCAAACGGCTTCGGAATCAGATAGTCAGGACCGAATTCGAGCGAGTGGCCTTCATAGGCCTTCGCGACCTCATCGCCCTGATCGGTTTCTTCCGCGAGTTCGGCGATCGCGCGCACGCACGCGAGCTTCATTTCTTCCGTAATGGTCGTTGCGCCGACATCCAGCGCGCCGCGGAAAATGAACGGAAAGCACAGCACGTTGTTGACCTGGTTCGGATAGTCCGAACGGCCCGTCGCGATGATGCAGTCCGGGCGCACCTTCTTCGCTTCTTCCGGGCGGATTTCCGGCTCCGGGTTCGCGAGTGCGAGGATTAGCGGCTGCGTGCCCATCTCCTTGACCATTTCCGGCTTCAGCACGCCTGCGCTCGAGCAGCCGAGGAACACGTCGGCGCCCTTGATCGCGTCAGCCAGCGTGCGCGCTTCCGTATTCGCCGCGTAGCGCTCCTTCGACGGGTCCAGATTGCCGCGGCCTTCGTAGATCACACCCTTCGAGTCCACGACCAGCACGTTCTTCTTCGACAGACCCAGATTGACGAGCAGGTCCAGACACGCGATCGCCGCCGCGCCCGCGCCGGAGCACACCAGCGTGACTTCTTCGAGTTTCTTGCCGACCACTTTCAGGCCGTTGAGAATCGCCGCCGACGCAATGATCGCGGTGCCGTGCTGGTCGTCGTGAAAAACGGGAATCTTCATGCGCTCGCGCAGCTTCTTCTCGATATAGAAGCATTCGGGCGCCTTGATATCTTCGAGGTTGATGCCGCCGAGCGTCGGCTCCAGCATCGCGATCGCTTCGACGAGCTTGTCGGGATCGGACTCACTCAGCTCGATATCGAACACGTCGATGCCGGCGAACTTCTTGAAGAGACAGCCCTTGCCTTCCATCACCGGCTTCGCGGCGAGCGGCCCGATGTTGCCCAGCCCCAGCACGGCCGTGCCATTCGTGATTACGCCGACCAGGTTGCCGCGCGACGTGTACTTCTGCGCGTCGAGCGGTTCATCGTGAATCGCCATGCACGCGGCTGCGACGCCCGGCGAATACGCCAGCGACAGGTCCAACTGGTTCGAAAGCGGCTTGGTCGGCGTGACCGAAATCTTGCCGGGCTTCGGATTCTGGTGATATGCGAGAGCGCTTTGCTTAAGTTGTTCGTCCATTTTCTAACCTGCGAGACGTTGATAATTGGGCCCGACTCAATGTCACGTGCTGCGCTGGCCATTGTCGAAAAATTGCTCGACGGCGGCGTTTCTCGCGTGCGCCCGTCAGGCGCGGCGTCAAACCTCAGCGGAAAGCAAGCAACGCTGAGCTTTTTCGGGTCGATTAGTGTACACCCCGGATGAGTCGGTTCGGGGTAGGTTTTGTACTGGATAGATAAAAACGCAGCCGGGCCGGACCTTGCTGCGGCGCGGTATGAAAGCCCTTCCACCCGCTTGCCGACAGGCTGCGGCGGGGCCTCACTCGAGCACTGCGCCGCGTCGTTCGGGGATAAGAAAGAGCGTCGCGAAGATATCGAGCAGATAAATCGAAGCGAGCACGCCGAGGGCCGCGCCAAACGAGAAGCGTGCGGCCAGTGCGCCAACGGCGACGGGTCCGAACCCGCCCACCGCGCGGCCGATGTTGAACAACACGTTTTGCGCGGTGGCGCGGGCGTCCGTTGGATACAGTTCGGAAATCAGCGCGCCGTAACCACCGATCATGCCGTTCACGAACACGCCCATCACCGCGCCGCCGACCAGCAATGCGAGCGGCGCGCTCAAGTGCGCGTAGACGAACACCATCACGACTGCGCCCGCCTGATAAAACAGAAACGCAGGCTTGCGGCCGAAGCGGTCGGCAGCGACGCCGAACAGCCAGATGCCAATGGCCATGCCGAGCACGGTTGCAGCCGTCCAAAAACCGGAGCGCGTCAGCGAATAGCCGAAGTTCTTCGACAGATAGGTCGGCAGCCAGATCATCAGGCCGTAGTAGCCGAAGTTCTGCACCGAGCAGAGAACCGCCACGCCGAGGCTCGCGCGGGCCGCGCGGGCATCGGCGACGAGCAGTTTCAGCGGCGCCTTGGGCATGCCGCGCGCGGCGCGTTCGGTGAAGAGCGCCGGCTCCTCGACGCGCCGCCGCACGAAAAACGACGCCACGGCCGGCAGCAACCCGAGCGCGAACATCCCACGCCAGCCGATCAGCGGCAACAGCCATGGCGTCAGCAACGCGGCCGCCAGCACGCCCAGTTGCCAGCCCAAGCCGACATACGACGACACGCGTGCCCGCTGCGCCGCCGGCCACGCCTCGGCGACGAGCGTCATGCCGATGCCGAACTCCCCGCCGAGACCGATCCCGGCGATCGTCCGGTACGCGAGCAGATCCGCGTAGCCGCGCGCGAGCGCGCACAGGCCCGTGAAGACCGCGAAGATGAGAATCGTCCATGTGAGCATGCGCACGCGCCCGAAATAGTCGCTCAGCACGCCGAAAATCATGCCGCCCATCACCGCGCCGACCAGCGTCCATGTCACCAGCGACCCGGCTTGCGTCGATGAAAGATGCAGATCGGCGGCGATGGCGGGCAGCATGAAGCCGAGAATCAGCAGATCGAAGCCGTCCATCGCGTAGCCGAGCACCGACGCGATCAACGCCCGCGCGGCATAGCCGGGACGGACGTGCTGCATGGCAGATTTCGGGCAAGTGGCGATATTCATGGGCGGCAAGGTCGATACGGACATGGGCGGAAGGCCGTTCGCGGGCCGTCCGGGGAAATTTCGCGTGAGTGTAAAGGCCGCATTCCGGCGTCACAACCTGGCCGAAAAGCATAGGAACGGTGTGCGCCCAGCCGCCGCCCCTACCCGCTTGCACCGCCCAGGCGCCCTAAGAACAGTCCGAATCGGGTAAAATATCGGGCTACGCGCGCAGCGAACCGGCCCGTTTTTTCAACTTGTCCGGCACGTTTCGCCCATCAGGGCGCGAAAAGTCACGCTCGCTGCGCCATCGGGCCGTGCGCCCGCCCTCCCAGCTCACCACACCCAAGGATTCCGCCCATGACAGGCTTCGATCGCCAGACGATCTCCGACACGACCGCAAAAATGCTGCTGGAAGTCCAGGCAGTGCATTTCAACGCGGACAAACCGTACATCTTCACTTCCGGCTGGGCGAGCCCGGTGTATATCGATTGCCGCAAGCTGATCTCGTATCCGCGCGTGCGACGCGGCCTGATGGAGATGGCTGAAGCCACGATTTTGCGCGACGTCGGTTACGAACAGATCGACGCTGTCGCCGGCGGTGAAACGGCCGGCATTCCCTTCGCCGCCTGGCTGTCGGACCGCCTGATGGTGCCGATGCAGTACGTGCGCAAGAAGCCGAAGGGTTTCGGCCGCAACGCGCAGATTGAAGGGCTGCTGACGGAAGGGCAGCGCGTGCTGCTGGTCGAAGACCTGACTACCGACAGCCGCAGCAAGATCAACTTCATCAACGCGCTGCGCACGGCGGGCGCGCGGGTGAATCACTGCTTCGTGCTGTTCCACTACAACATCTTCAAGGAAAGCGTGTCGGTGCTGAAGGATATCGACGTCGATCTGCACGCGCTCGCTACGTGGTGGGACGTGCTGCGCGTCGCGAAGGAGCAGGGCTACTTCGAGACGAAGACGCTCGACGAGGTCGAAAAATTCTTGCACGCACCCGCCGAATGGTCGGCTGCTCATGGCGGCGCCACGGCAGCACCGCAGTAAGCGTAATGCGCGGGGCTGATCCGCGAACGTAACGAAAAAAACCGCCTGTTGCGTAGACAGGCGGTTTTTTGTGAGATCCGTATAAGTGGACCTGAAGAACAAAGCAAGCGCGTGAGACTACTCCGGCGCCGCGCTTCCCGTATCCGCGTCACCGGGCGCATACGACGACAGATTCATTAAGCCGTTACTCTGCGCATACTGAAAAAGTTCGGAGTCCCTTTCGAGTCCCAGCTTGCGCATTGCGGTGTTCTTTTGGGTGCTGATCGTCTTGATGCTGCGGTTCAGCTGCTCGGATATTTCCTTGATGGTCATGCCCGACACAAACAGCCGCACGACTTCCAGTTCGCGCTTCGACAGGATCACCTCGTCGCTCTTGCCGCCCGCGTTCATTCGCAGCGTGTCCAACGACGCCTTCACCGACGGGCTCATATATTCGAGGTGACGACTGACGTGCTGCACCGCAAGCCCGATGTGGCTCAAATCGTCTGATTTATTCACCACGGAAACAACGCCGAGCTCGTTCAGGCGCTTCAACAGTGCGGCGTTTTCGAGCATCGTCAGCACGACTATCGGCAAGTCCGGAAAATTCCGACGCAGATAGCCGATCAATGGCAAGCCATCGCCGTATTGTCCGCCGGGCATCGCGAGGTCTGTGACGAGCACATCGCATGGCGTCGTCTGCAGCACCTTCACCAGTTCTGTCGACTGCTTCGCGCGCGCGACCACGCGTATGCCCTGAAACTTGAGCAACGCCTGTTCGGCACCAAAGAGAATGACCGGATGGTCATCGGCGACCACGACCCTGATGGGATCTTGCATGGCCTTTCCTTCAACTGACAATCCGCGCTCCGAAACTTCAGTCATGCAACCGTTCTTAGTTCTAAATTTATAGGACTTGTCTGCTTGCATACAACCGCCGACGATTGCAGCGACTATAGCCGATTTCGGGCCCCCACGCCCCTCTTCGAGCACAAATGCCTTCATAACACGTAATGTTAGACTCAACCTGTCGCCGGAGCACAAAAATGGACAATAATCGCTCATAAGGACAATTCTTTACGAGCCTGACAGGAGATTCGGCACATGCGCTTGCGTTGCCCGGTCGTTACACCTGCTTCGCCCCATTCGTTCCTGCCGCTTCTGTCTCTCGCGCCATTGCGCACCGCGTTCGCCATCGCGCTCGTGGCCACGCTTCAAGCGCCCGCCGTTTTCGCCGACACCGTGTTCACGGTCACGAGCGCCAACTTCCGCGCCGGCGGCACGGTCGACAATGCCCAGGTGTTCGACCGCGACGACTGCAAAGGCGGCAACCGTTCGCCCCAGCTTACCTGGCACAATCCGCCGGACGGCACGCGCAGTTTCGCCGTCACCATCTTCGATCCGGACTCGCCCGGACGCGGCTGGTGGCATTGGGCGGTGGTCGGCATTCCCGCGACCGTCGATCGCCTTCCGGAAAACGCAAGTGCATCGGGCTTTCTTAAGAAGCTCGGCGCAGTCGAGGCGCGCAACGACTTCGACATCGACGGCTATGGCGGCCCCTGCCCGCCGCCGGGCAAGCCTCATCGCTACGTGATCACGGTGTTTGCGCTGAACACGCCGAACCTGAGGCTCGCGCAAGGCAGGCCGTCGCTGATGTTCGATCACGAGATCAGCACCGCGACGCTCGGCTATGCACGCATGATCGTCACGTACGGCCGCTAGCGTTCCGGGACGCGGCCAGCGGCGCTGCCGCGCCTTTCCAAGGCGTCTGAAACAACTCGCGTCTGGTGACAGAATGAATGCGGCTGCGGTTCCCCCTCACGCTTTCGCTACTTCTTTTTCTTGCAACGACGGAGCTGTTCATGTCGAAGATCATGATCGTGTATCACAGCGGCTACGGCCACACGAAGAAACTCGCTGAAGCCGTCCTCGCGGGCACGCTGGACGGCGGCGCCGACGCGAAGCTGATTGCCGTCGGCGAACTGGACGATGCGGGCTGGGCCGAGCTGGACACGGCGGATGCGATCATTTTCGGCGCGCCGACTTACATGGGCGGACCGTCCGCCGATTTCAAGAAATTCGCCGACGCGAGTTCCAAGCCGTGGTTCGCACAGAAATGGAAGGACAAAATTGCTGCCGGCTTCACCAATTCGGCAACGATGAACGGCGACAAGTTCTCGACCATCCAGTATTTCGTCACGCTCGCGATGCAGCACAGCATGATCTGGGCTGGCACGGGCATCATGCCGTCGAACACGAAAGCGGCGACGCGCAACGATCTGAACTACGTCGGCGGCTTTACGGGGCTGCTCTCGCAATCACCCGCCGACGCCACGCCCGACGAAGCGCCGTTGCCCGGCGACCTCGAAACGGCCAAGGTGTTCGGCGCGCGAATCGCGGCCGTCACGGCACGCTGGAAGGCCGGGCAGCCGGCCTGAGCGCGTCGCGTCCGGGGGCGGGAACTCGCGCTGTCATGGCGCTGTCACTGTGGCGGGGCAACGTGCTTTTACAGTGAATCCGCACACGCGCCGCCCAGCAGTCTTAAAATGGCGTTCCGGCGCAACCAGCGCCCCGTTTTTTCGTAAGCCAGCGAGATCCAGATGAGCACGAAAGTTTTTGTCGACGGACAGGAAGGCACGACCGGCCTGAAGATTTTCGAATACCTGTCGCAGCGCGCAGACGTTGAAATCCTCCGCATCGAAGAAGCAAAGCGTAAGGATATCGACGAGCGCCGTCGTCTCATCAATGCTTCCGATGTCACGTTCCTGTGCCTGCCGGACGTCGCGTCGCGCGAATCGGCGTCGCTCGTCGAGAATGAGCGCACCGTCCTCATCGACGCGAGCACCGCCTTTCGCACCAGCGCCGACTGGGCGTACGGCCTGCCCGAACTGGCCCGTGCACAGCGCGAGCGTCTGCGCGCGGCCAAACGCATCGCCGTGCCGGGCTGTCATGCGTCGGCATTCGTGCTGGCCATGCGGCCCCTCGTCGATGCGGGCGTCGTGTCGGCGGATTTCGCCGCGCACAGCTACTCGATCACCGGCTACAGCGGCGGTGGCAAGAAAATGATTGCCGACTACGAGGCGGGCGGCAACGCGAAACTCGACAGCCCGCGCCCCTACGCACTGGGCCTCACCCACAAGCACTTGCCGGAAATGGCGGCACACACCGGCTTGAAGAACGCGCCGATCTTCACGCCGATCGTCGGCAACTTTTACAAAGGCCTCGCCGTCACGACGTATTTCACGCCGGGCCAACTGGCCAAACAAGCCACGCCGAAAGAAGTGCATGCGCTCTTTGCCGAGTACTACAGTGGCGAGCAGTTCGTGCGCGTCGCGCCGCTCAACGCCGACGACAACCTCGATAGCGGCTTCTTCGATGTCCAGGCGAACAACGACACGAATCGCGTCGACCTGTTCGTCTTCGGCAATGACGAACGGTTCGTCACCGTCGCGCGACTCGACAATCTCGGCAAGGGCGCGTCGGGCGCGGCGATTCAGTGCATGAATCTCGCCATCGGCGCGGACGAAGCCACGGGATTGAAACGCTGACACGACGCGGCGGACGGCATGCGCCGTCGGTCAGTGAAAAAGCCGGCATCCAAACGCCGGCTTTTTTTCTTTTGGGATTGCCCTGATCTCGTCCGGCAATTGCCGCGAAAGGGTCGTGTGAATCTGCTTCGGGACGGGACGCGGGCAAAAAAAAGCCCGCCTGGTTGGCGGGCTGAATCCATATCAGAGGAGACATGGAGGAGACAAAACGAACTATAGCAAAATGTTTGGTGCGACGCAACAAACGATACTAGAGCGCCTCTTCTACCCTGGCAAAGGGCGACCTATCGCCGCGGGGTGCCGATTTCGCCCGTTTATTGTGCTTCGCATCATGAAGGCGCGAGCGTCAGTGGCGCACCAGCGCCATCATCGCGCCGAAGCCGACGAACACGCCGCCCGTCAGCCGGTTGAACGCTTTCGCGACGCTGCGGCTCTTCAGCTTCGCGCCGATCCGCGTGCCGCAGCCAGCATAGACGATGTACCAACCCACTTCGAGCACCGCCGTCGTCGCGACGAGAATCCCAAACTGCGGAAGCGTCGAGCGCGTCGCATCGATGAACTGTGGCAGCAGCGCGGCCGAAAACAGGATCGCCTTCGGGTTGCTGCTGCCGACGAGAAATCCGTTGCGAAAGAGCGCGCCGCGCGAACGGACGAGCTTGCCGCCCGGCTGCCCGGACGAAGCATCCAGTTGCGCTGCGGCGATCTCGCTGGCGGGCGCGCGCCACGCCTTCACGCCGAGCCGGACCAGGTACCCCGCGCCGAGCAGACGCAGCACGTTGAACATCGTCGGCCAGGCTTTCAAAAACACGCCGAGGCCGGCGACGGAAACAGCGAGCATCAGCATCAGCGACATCAGACAGCCGGCCATCGCGGCCGTCGTCTGACGCATGCCGTAGCGCGCACCGTGCGTCATCATCAACAGCATGTTCGGACCGGGGATCGCGCAAACAACGAAGACTGTGGCCACGTACAGCCACCAGGTATGCAAACTCATGATTCGTATTGCTCGATGAAGGAAAGCGGACGGACATTATGCCCCGCCCCGCCCGCTCCAAGCCGACGCGTCGCGCTCGCCACCGCTAATGACAGCAAGGAACGACAAGTTGGCCGGGCCGCTAACCCGCTTCCCAGCCGCAGCAGACGGCCAGCAAACAATCGACAGATGACAAACAGGCGGCGAGTTGCAGCCCGCCGACAACCCGCACTCAGCGCCCCGCGCGACGCGACGCGACCTGCCCCAGTACCGCGAAATCCTTTTCGCCGTCGCCATGTGCAACGGCTTCGATCAGGCTGTCGCGCACGACGCTCGCCACCGGCAACGGCGTCGACACCGTCTCGGCGGCCGCCAGCGCGAGACGCACATCCTTCAGCCCGAGGCGCGCCTTGAAGAGCGCCGGTTCATACCGTTGTTCGGCGATCATCTTGCCGTAGCCCTGGTACACGGGGCCCGGGAATACGCTATTCGTGATGACATCGAGAAAGTCCTGCATCGCGACGCCATGGCCCCCGAGCAGCGCCGATGCTTCGCCGAGCGTCTCCACCGCCGATGCCAGCATGAAGTTGGCCGCCAGCTTCACGACGTTCGCCTGCTGCGGCAGCGAGCTGATGCGCCAGGTCTTCTGGCCGATCGAATCGAACACCGGCTGCACGCGGTCGATCGCCTCGGCGGGTCCGGCGGCGACGATCGTCAGCTTCCCGGCCGCCGCGACATCCGGCCGTCCCATCACGGGCGCCGCCACGTAGTTCAGGCCGCGCCCGGCGTGCGCCGTCGCGAGTTCCTCGGCGAGCGCAACGGAAATCGTCGCCATGTTCACATGAATCAGTCCGCGCGGCGCGTGCTCGAGCAGCGACGCGCCGATCACCTCGCGCAGCGCGGTATCGTCGGCGAGCATCGAGAATACCGCGTCGCCCGTGAAAGCCTCGACGGGAGAACCGACCACCCGCGCGCCCAGCGCGGCGAGCGGCTGTGCCTTGTCCGGCGAGCGGTTCCACACGCGTACGGCATGCCCGGCTTTCAACATGTTTGCGACCATCGCGGCGCCCATTTCGCCGAGACCGATAAAACCGATGTCCATCAATAGCTCCTGTTCAACTGAACCAGAAGTAGAGCACAGCCGCGCGCGCCGTGCAGGTAATTGCCCATCGGCACGGCGCGGGACGCAGTGCGATACTCGCGTCATGGTCACCGCGACTTTCCGCTTCTACGAAGAATTGAACGACTTCCTGGCGCGGCCGCTGCGTCGGCAGTCGTTTGCCTGCGAGTGCGCGCGCGCCGCCACGACGAAGCACATGATCGAGGCGCTCGGCGTGCCGCACACGGAAGTCGAGCTGATCCTCGTGAATGGAGAATCGGTCGGCTTCGAGCATCAGTTGCGGGACGGCGATCGCGTGGCCGTCTATCCGAAGTTCGAGGCGCTCGACATCCAGCCGCTGTTGCGCGTGCGCGAGCGGCCCTTGCGCGTCGTGCGCTTCGTCGCCGACGCGCATCTCGGCGGGCTCGCGCAACTGCTGCGGCTCGCCGGCTTCGACACGCTCTACGACAACCACTACGCGGACTCGCATATCGAGTCGATCGCGTCCGATGAAGACCGCATCGTCCTTACGCGCGACCGGGAACTGCTGAAGCGCCGTACGATCACTCACGGCTGCTATGTGCGCGCGCTGAAGCCGCAAGCGCAGTTGCGCGAGATCTTCGACCGGCTCGACCTGGCGGGCAGCGCGCGGCCGTTTCGGCTGTGCCTCACGTGCAATGCGCCGCTGCGGCGCATTGCGAAAGACGAGGCCGTTGGACGCGCGCCCGATGGCGTACTCGAACGGCATTCGCAGTTCGTCACCTGCGACGTGTGCAGGCGCGTCTTCTGGGAAGGCTCGCACTGGCGGCGCATGCGCGCGCTGATGGATGCCGTGACGGGCGTGCAGTCACCTGTGAAATAGCCGCGCACAGCTCTCGTCGCGAGGCCCCGCCTTCCGGCAGCGCGCGATGCGTACAATGGCGGATTGCTTATCCGTTAGAGGCCCTCCGCATGGCAATGAAGAAGTTCGACCTTGAGAAGAACAAGGCGCTGAAGCTGGGCAACCAGATGAAACAGTCCCTCGCCGCCGACCGCTTCGGCAAGGCGTCCTCGCAACAGACGCAACTCGACCGGCGCGAGCAGCGCAAGCTCGATCAGGCGGCCGGTCTGGTGCCGTTCGCGTGCAAGCTGCCTGCTGCACTCGTCGATCAGTTGAAGGCGCGCGCGGCAACGCATCCCGAAGGCATGAACGGGCTGGTCGCGGAACTGATGGTCAACGGACTCGCGTCGCTCGCTTGAGCCGCGCATCCAGTGCGCGACGCGTGCGCTCCTGCATCACGCGAGCGCGATCGACGCGCGCCAGAATGCAAAAGGCCGAAGCATCCGCTTCGGCCTTTCTTGTTGCTGCGCCAGCTTCGCCGCAAAGGGGCCGCCGACGCGACAAAAGGGCTGCTTAGTTCTGCGTGCCCTTGTCGTTCGTGCCTGCAGCCGAAGCGGCGCTCGACACGTTGGCACGCTTGCCGTGCGTCTTCAGTTGCTTGTGGGCCTGCTTCGGCTTCGCGGCGCTAGCTGCTGCCGGCGCTGCGTCGGATGCCTGTGCGAAAGCTTGAACGGACACCACTGCGAGCGAGGCGGTGACGAGCGAGGCGATGATCTTCTTCATGTGTGTTATCCCCAAACCTGACGACTTTAAGTCAAATGTGAATTGGAACAGCATGCTGGCGAAGCCGACCGGGCCACACAGCGCCTTGCGGCTCCCCGCGGGGAGTATCACGCAGCGTAGGCGGTTTGTCATCTCATAAGGTTCGATATGTATTTTCCGTGAGACAGCTTCCTTACTTAATGCTTTCGTTGCGTCGACGCTTGGCCGACAGCGCGCGCAGGTATCATGTCGGCTGCCTTCGATGTCGTCATGAACGATCGTTTTGTCTGAACAGACTTGCAGAATACGCAGCACGCGTCGCGCAAAACGACTTGCCTTGCCAGGAATCTCCGCTTGAAAACCGCCACCCGCCAACACCTGCGCGCGAATCTTCTGATGCTCGTCGCCGCGATGATCTGGGGCAGCGCGTTCGTCGCGCAGCGTCTGAGCCTCGATGCGATCGGACCGTTTCTCTTCACCGGGCTGCGCTTCCTGCTGGGCGCGTTCGTTGTGCTGATCGTGTGGTCTGTCGCGCGACGCCGCAGGAGCGGCCGGCAATCCGACGCGGCCCCCGCTTCGTCACCGTCGGACACGCGCACGCTCTGGCGCGACGGCGCGCTGCTCGGCCTGCTCGTCGCGGCATCGATTTCCTGCCAGCAGATCGGCCTGCAATACACGAAGGTCGCAAACGCGGGCTTCATCAGTTCGCTGTACGTCGTGATCGTGCCGCTGATGGGCGTCGTGCTGCGTCATCAGACGGGCATTGGCGTATGGCTCGGCGCATTGCTGGCTGCGCTCGGCATGTACTTCCTGAGCGTCGACGAGCATTTTTCGATTCTGTACGGCGACTGGCTCCAGTTGGCGGGATCGATCGTCATCTCCGTGCAGGTCGTGCTGGTGAGCCGCTTCGCGCGCCGGCACGATCCGCTCGCGCTCGCGCTGGTGCAGTTCGTGGTGTGCGGCGTCGTGAGCCTCGCGATCGGGCTTGCCGTCGATCCGCTGCGCCTTGGCGACATCGTCCGCGCCGCGCCGACGATTCTCTACGGCGGCGCGCTGTCGGTGGGTGTCGCGTACACGATTCAAGTCGTCGCGCAAAAAGATGCCGCGCCCGCGCACGCAGCCGTGATCTTCAGCATGGAAGGCGTGTTCGCGGCGTTCGCAGGCTGGCTCGTGCTGGGCGAAACGCTCGCGGCGCGCGCGATGCTCGGTTGCGCGCTGATGCTCGCAGGGCTGATCGTCTGCCAGGTGATGCCGATGTGGACCGCGCGACGCGACGTGTCGTCGGATTCGGCGGAACCGGCCTGACGCACGGCCCACTGGAAAATCCGGCAGGCCCAGGCTGCGTACCTACGCAGCCGCCTGCGCAGCCTCCGCGCGACGCCAGCTGTCGACGGGACGCTGCCTCGCCGACGTCGGCGGGAACACGCACCAGCAGCCATCGGCGTGACGAAAGAAGAACAACGAGCGCAAGCCGTCCGGCGGCGACGTCTCGACGCGCACGAAACGGGTGCTGTCCCATTTCGTGCGGCCGAACTGCGTGACGTGCACGGGCGCGGCAACGGGCGCCAGCCACTTTTCGACGAGAAAACGCAGCGATTGCTCTGTTGCGGCTCTCATGACGTTCTCCACGTCACCTTGTCGCGGATGCCTTCGCGCGCAGTCTCCGGCTTTTCCTGCTCCTCTTCCGCTGCCTCTGCCGCAGCGAGCTCCATCGCCCGTTGCGTTGCAGCCGCGCGCAGCGCCCTGCAATCTGCCGCGTGCCGCATGTCCGACAGCAGCCGGACCAGTTGTCGCGCGTTTCTGCGTTTCATAAGCACCCCCGCACCGCACAAAAGACTTGAGAAAGCACTTTAACTTTATGCCTTGATCTCGCGTCTCTCTAGTTGTTTTGACGAAATAGCAACAGTCAAATTCGAATGCGCTGACTGAGTAATTCATCGGTTTTCATCGTGCGCCCGGCATCACGCGCGGTCTGTGCGCTGGACACCGCAATGCGCGCTCCGCGCCGGCCGCACTGCGCTTGACGTGGCATCCAATATGCAGTCGTCAGTTCCCCGAATCTATTGGCTGCGTCAGCGCTCGCTGGCATGCGGCCAGCACCGCGCCGAATGCCAGCAGACATGCGGAATAGATCAGCGCTCGTTCGAGGCCGACACCGTCCGACACCCACCCGATCACGGTCGGCCCGACAATCTGTCCGAACGCGAACACGATCGTGAACGCACTGATGCCGCGTCCCCAATGTGCGACGGGAAAGTTGTGGCGCACGAACGCGGTCGTCGATGCGACAGCCGACAGGAACGTCGCGCCGAAGAGCACGCCCGAAGCAAAGGCGGCGACGGGATGCGTGACGATCGCGGGCAGCAGCGTCGCGAGCGCGAGCAGTGCGTTGAGCAGCGCCAGCGCCTGCCCGCCGCGCATGCGGTCGAGCAGTCTCGACCAGATGCGCGCCGACACGATCGTCGCGACGCCCAGCAGCACATAGAAGCCCGTGACGACGCCTTCGCTCATCCCGCCGTCACGCAAGAGCGCGACGATGAACGTCATGTAGCCGATATAGCCGACGCCGAAGAGCCCATAGCCCGCGAGCGCAAACATATAGCGAAGCATGGGTGCAGCCTGCTGCGCGGTTCCTGTGGCCGCGGCTGTACTTGCGCGCAGCGCGTGCTGGCCGTCGATGCGCCGCGCGGCGCCCGTCGCGATCACAGACAACGCGACACACGCCGCGGCGAGCGCGAACCACGCGGCCTGCCAGCCGCGCGGCGCATGCACGAGCGTGGCGGGCACGAGCAGCGCCGACGCGACGATGCCCCATCCCGTGCCGCCGTAATACAGGCCGAGAATCAGCCCGGCGTCGCGCGGACTCGATGTTGCGAGCCGCGCCGCCAGCACCCCGCCGCTCACGAAGATGAACGCGCTCGCAATGCCCGTGGCGACGCGCTGCGCGAACAACGCGTTGGCGCTCGATAGCACGCCCGTGGCGGCCATCAGCAGCGCCGTCGCCACGCATCCGCCAATGAAGAGCGCCCCGGCCGGCCAACGGCGCGACAGACGCGGAAACGCGAGCGCGCCGAGCAGGTAGCCGACTGCATTCGCCGTGTTCATCGCGCCCGCCTCGGCGAAGCTCCAGCCGAGGTCGCTCTTCATTGGCGGCAGCAGCAGCGCATAGGAAAAGCGCGCAAGCCCCAATGCGATTGCGCTGCCCATCGACAGGCTCACGGCGAGCCAGCGCGCCCGTCCACGTCCATGAGGAAGACCCGCCTGCGTGGCCGGAGAAGCCGCGCGTCGCCCCCGTCGCCGGCTCTGTTCGATGAGATCGTTGAGGCAACTGCCCGCGCGGCAATCACGCGTCGGGCGAAACCAGTCGTCATGTCGTTGTTTGTATCGATCGATTCGGCTATCACTGTACATCGCGGACGTGCGTTTTAGCGTGCGCGGATACCGGCGGCGGACACGCCGGCACGATCCGCGAAGCATCGTTCGCGCCAGACAGGGCCGCTCGCTTGCTGTGCGCTTCGCAACCCCGCTTCGCAACCCCGATAGCGTAACGGCACAATCACGACGGAGGTCGCGCTCGTGTTGAATCCGCTTTTCGTCATGCGTCAATGGTTTCGCCAGATCGCGCGCAGGCGGGGGGCAGCCGTGTCGCGGGCGGTCGGCAATCGGCCGTTTCTGACGGGCATCGCGGGCACGCTGATCGCCACCGCGATGGCCGGCCTCACGCTCGCCACCCTGTATTCGGGTCGCACCGACGCGCTGAACCATGCGCGCGAGACGTCTGCGAATCTCGTCTCGCTGATTTCCAGCGATCTTGCGCGCAACGTCGAAATCTACGATCTGTCGCTGCAGGAAATCGCTCACCGGTCGCAGGAGCCGACCGTCTGGAAGCTGCCGGACGCGCTGCGCCGCACGGTGCTGTTCGATCGGGCGACGATGGCCGCCTACCTCGGCGGCGCCTATGTGATCGATCCGCATGGCGTTCTGAGGGCGACGCAGGAGGGACCCATCGACCGGTCAGTGAAAGTCGACGACCGCGATTACTTCATCGTCCATCAGCGTAATCCGCATGCCGGCCTGTTCGTGTCGCGTCCGTTTCGTTCGCGGCTTCACGAGCAGGAGCTTTCATTTGCGCTGTCGCGCCGCATCGACGCGCCCGACGGCACGTTCGGGGGCGTCGCACTGCTCGCCGTGCGCACGGCCTATCTCCAGCGGCTGCTCGACAAGGTCAGCACGGGCAGAAACGGCACGGCCTTCATCGTGCTCGACGACGGCGCGCTGCTCGCGCGCAAGCCTTATGTCGAGAGCATGATCGGCCGCGACATGGCGGAATTTCCGGACTATGCGAGCGCGCGCGCCGGATCGGCGGGTTCGTACATCGGCGAATCGCCCGTCGATCATGTGCGGCACATCTTTGCGTACGCGCAGGTGCCCGGCACGCCGCTCGTCGTGATCGTCGCGCCCGCCGTCGATGACGTGCTCGCGCCGTGGCGCAAGCGCAGCGCGATCGCGGGCGGGCTCACGTTCATGTTGGGCGCCGTCGTCGCGCTGGTCTGCTGGACGCTCGCATTCACGCTGCGCGACAAGGTGCGCGCGCAAACGCGCCTTGCCGAGCTTGCCGCCACCGATCCGCTGACAAGGCTGAACAACCGCCGCACGCTCGACCGGCATCTCGACGAAGAATGGCGCCGCGCGCGGCGCAGCGGCGGCGTGTTGTCGGCGCTTTTCATCGACATCGATCATTTCAAGCGCTTCAACGACACGTACGGCCACGCGGCCGGCGACGAAGTGCTGACGGCCGTGGCCGATTGCATCGCGTCGGTCGCGCGGCGCTCGATCGACGTGGCCGCGCGCTACGGCGGCGAGGAATTTGCCGTCGTGCTGCCGGATACGGCTTCGGGCGCCGCGCGGCATGCCGCCGAGAAAATCCGCCGCGTCGTGGAGGCGATGCGGGTCGCGCAACTGCCTCGCGATGCGGGCGCGGTAACGGTGAGCGTCGGCTGCGCGACGTGCCGTCCCGCCGACGGCCACAACGGCCCCGAACTGCTCGCCGCGGCCGACGAGCAGCTCTACGCGGCGAAGGCCGCTGGACGCAATCAGGTGAAATGGGTGGACTGGACACAAGCGCATGCGCGGCAGGACGACATGCACGATCACGCCGATCCCGCAAAGCGGCACGCTTAGGCGCCTGGGTTTCGCTGCGCGTGACGCGCGGAATTGCGGGCAAAACGGCTCACTGTTCGCGCAATGACCGTGCGCGCTGCCCGCCTAGACTTGATCCTGTCTCCACGTTCTCCATGATTCTCCACGCAGTCGGAATCATCGGGACGCTTCGCGCCACGGTCTGTTGTCCGTGGCGTTTTTCTTTGGCGAAGCGGCCGCCGCACGGAAACGATGGACGCCGCAGTCCTGCGCTACGTCTTGCGTTCGTCGCGCCCGGCGAAGCGCCGGACCACTTCGAGCGGGATGTTCTCCGGCGTCACGGCCACCACCGACGAAGACCCGCTCACCGCCGACAAAGGCAACAGCTTGTGATAGCTCATCACGTGCTGGCACGCGGAGCGCATGTCCTGCCGCAAGTCGTGATGCAGGATTGCGGTGATCGCGCGCTCACGCAGCAACTGCACGTTCTCGCGATCCAGATCGTGGCCGAGAAAGCACTTGGGAGACTGGTTCAGCGCCTTGAGCGCGCGCAGAATCGCCGCGTTGCCGCCGCCCATCGAGTAGACGGCGGCGATCTTCTGGCCCGCGCCAATTGCTTTGCGCACGCGCTCTTCCGTTTCCGCGTCGAGTCCCTGCCCGCCGCTCGCGTCGATCAACGTCAGATGCGCATAGCGCTCGCGCAGCATCGCGCGAAAGCTCGCCTCGCGTTCCTCTTCGCCGCGAAAACGCTCGTTGCTCATCGTCACGAGCACGTTGCCCGCGCGCCGGCCAAGCCAGTGGCCGATCAGGTAGGCGGCCGTCGCACCGCCGACGCGATTGTCGAGCCCCGCATACGCGACGCGCTCCGACGCCGGGATATCGGTGAACATCGTCACGACGGGAATCTCACGCTGCTTCAGTTCGGCGATCGCCTGTGCGATAGCGGGCACGTTCCGCGCCTTCAGAAAGACGCCGTGACTGCCGCGCCGTGCGACAGCATGCAACGCGTCGACGACTTGCGCCGTCGTCATCGTCTCCTGCATCAGGAAGCGCGGCCTGAAGATCGCCGGATGCAGCCCCGGAATGGTGTCTTCGAGCGCGTCGCGGATCTCGTCCGCGAAACGCCGCGGCGCCTCGACGACCACATCGACGACCAGCTTGCGGCCGCTCGTCGCCATCGTCATCTGCTGCTTCTCCAGTTCCTTGATCGCCTGCTGCACGCGCCGCCGCGTGTGCTCCCGGACATGAGCGCGGCCGTTGAGCACGCGGTCCACCGTCGCCGTGCCGAGGCCCGCCTGCAACGCGATTTCCTTGATCAGAAAAGGATGACCCATCGGCAACGCACCTGTCTTTGATGTGTTTTTGATGTTTCGATGGTAACGCGGCGCCGAAGTTTGGGGATAAGCTGGTTCGCAACATGAAGGAGACGAGATGAGCCAGCACCCTCAGCATCGGCCATCGGACGCGCAAGTGTGGTTTCGCGAAGCCGATTGTTCCGTCGACGACTTCGCGACGCTGATCGAAACCTCGCGTGCAGCGTGTCCGCACCCGCGCCTCGCCGCCGATGTCCTGCAAGGCATTCCCGTATATGACTGCGATGCGCTGCGCCCGCTCGTGCTGGATCGCGCCCGTCGTCCCGAGCTGCTGGCTGAATGGGCCGGCGTGCTGCTGGACGGAGCGGGCGTGTTCGTGCTGCAACGCGCATATGCGGACACGGCCGCCATCGACGACGCGGCCGCGATCTTCGAATCGATCATCGGCAACGAGCGCAAGGCAGGCGGCGGCGCCGATCATTTCGCGAAGGCGGGCGCGAACGACCGCATCTGGAATGCGCAGGAAAAGCTCTGCCTCGGCGCGCCGGAGGTGTTCGTCCGTTACTTCGCGAATCCCATCCTGATGGCGGCTGCAGAGGCGTGGCTCGGGCCCGGCTACCAGATGACATCGCAAGTGAATGTCGTGCGTCCGGGCGGCGAAGCGCAACAGGCGCATCGCGATTTTCATCTCGGCTTTCTCACCGTCGACGAAGCGCAGCGCTTTCCCGCGCACGTGCATGCGATGTCGGCACAACTGACACTGCAAGGCGCCGTCGCGCACAGCGACATGCCCGTCGATAGCGGCCCGACCAAGCTGCTACCGTTTTCCCAGCACTATCCGCAAGGCTATGTCGCGTGGCGCCGCGAAGACTTCCGCGCGTATTTCGAATCGCACTACGCGCAATTGCCACTGAAAAAAGGTGATGCGCTGTTCTTCAGCCCTGCCCTCTTTCACGCAGCCGGCGCGAACCGCACGCGCGACGTGCAACGGATGGCGAATCTGCTGCAAGTGTCATCGGCTTATGGACGCGCGATGGAATCGCTCGATCGGACGAGCATGTGCAACGCGGTATATCCCGTGCTGCGGACGCTGCGCGCGCAACGGCGGGTCGACGCGACGGAAATAGCCGCCGTCATCGCATCGTGCGCGCAAGGCTACGCGTTCCCGACCAATCTCGATCGCAATCCGCCCGTAGGGGGACTCGCGCCCGCGAGCCAGCAGCAGATCTTCGCGAAAGCGCTCGATGAAAACTGGTCTGATCACACGTTTGCCGAAGCATTGCGCGATCTCGAGTTGCGCAACGCGACGCACTGAATTGCACGTTTTCAAGGCAAGCGCGCTTGCAGCCGCTTGAAACTGCTCGAAACCGCTTGAAAGCGCTTGAAACCGCTTGAAACCGCTTGAAACCGTTGGAGACGACATGACGACAAACACAATCGGCAGGCGCATCCGCCTTGGCCTGATCGGAGGCGGTCCGGGTTCAATCATCGGTGAAACGCACCGTATCGCGGCTCGGCTGGATGGCCGCTATGACATCGTCGCGGCCGCGCTGTCCTCCGATCCGCAGCGCGCGCGCCAGGCGGCGCTCGACCTCGGAATAGCGAGCGAGCGCGCCTATGCGTCGTGGCAGCAGATGCTCGACGCGGAAGCGGCGCGGCCCGACCGCGTCGATGCAGTCGCGGTGATGACACCCAACGACTCGCATCACGCGATCTGCATGCTGGCGCTCGAACTCGGCTTTCACGTGATCTGCGACAAGCCGCTTGCCAACGATCTCGCACAGGCGCGCGACATCGCCGCGGCCGTGCGGGCCGCGAACGCGGAGTTCTGTGTGACGTATTGCTACTCCGGCTTTCCGATGGTGCGCCAGGCGCGTGACATGGTCCGCGCCGGCGAGCTCGGCGAGATACGCCAGGTGCATCTGCAATACGTGCAGAGCTATCTGGCGGGTCGCGAACTGCCGGGCGGCTGGCGCACGCAAGCGGGGCGCGCCGGCAGTTCGCTCGTGCTGATGGATATCGGCACGCATGCGTTTCATCTGGGCGCGTTCGTCACCGGGCTCGATGCCACGCGCGTGTGCGCGGATGTCGGCTCGGCGATTCCGGGCCGCACCATCGACGATTACGTTTCGGCGCTGTTGCGCTATGAAAATGGCGCGCGTGGTTCGCTGTGGGTGACGAATGCGGCGGCGGGTTCCGAGCACGGCTTGAGCTTTCGCATTCACGGCGACAAAGGCGGGCTCGAATGGCATCAGGAAGAACCGAACCGGCTGGTTCATCGCCGGCAGGATGCGTTCGAGCAGATCATCACGCGCCGCCTCGGTCCGACGATGAGCGAAGGCGCGCAACGTTCGACGCGCATCGCGATCGGCCATCCCGAAGGTTATCTGGAAGCGTTCGCGAATCTTTACTCGGAGTTTGCCGGGCGGGTTGCGGGGCGTATCGATGACCGCGCCGCAGAAGACAGCCCAACGCTGTTTCCGGGCGTGCTCGATGGCGTGAAGGGACTCGCGTTCGTCGCGGCGTCGGTGAAGAGCATGGCGACGGGCGGCTGGCAGGACGTCGAACGCGTGTAGCGATCTCGCGTAAAGCGCTCGCTGCACGAAAAAAATGAGCCCTGTTCCGCGGGGGAACAGGGCTCGGTGGATGAGTCATATCGAACAGGCGCGTGGATGCTTGCCGATTGCTTCTCATCACATGAAGCTTGTTATTGGTGTGACTTCTTTTCGCTTCGATTGGCCCCGCGCCTACTCCTTGCTGCTAACCCCGACTGCATTTGTCAAATTGGTAAATCGATTGGTCGTTACTGCTATTGCTATTGCTATTGCTATTGCTATTGCTATTGCTATTGCTATTGCGAAGACGACTGCCACTGCTGCCAAAACAACTGCATCTGCGAAGACGACTGCTGGTACTGCAACTGCGAAGACGACTGCCGCTACCGCGACTGCTACTGCTACTACTGCTGCAACGAGAACTTCAAACTGCTGATCCGACTACTCTCCGATACCGCGTGCACTGCGACTGCCAGGACTACGACTGCTCATGCTTCCGTTACTGCAAACTACGACTGCCAGCAACCTACGGTCATGCGCAACGCGGAGGGGAACCGCGTCGATGGGCTCGTTGATTCGTCGCTCCATGGAAAGAAGTATACGAGCGGGCACGTGCATTCAATTGGCGGAAGCGAGGGCGATTCGCCGCGCAGTTCGCCGGTTTGTCGACGGGAACCCAACGTCGCTCGACACAGTCAGCTCGCGAAGCCCGCGCTCGTCAGATGCGGACGAACAGGGCTGCCGAACAGCACGTCCGGATCGGCGCGGTCTTCTACGGGCGTTTCACTGAGTTCGCGAAACGTCGCGACGAGGCTCTGCCACGAGGCGCACCAGCGCGTCTCACGAAGACGGCTGCCCGTGCTGTCGGTGATGCGCAAAATTTCGGTGTCGGGAAAGAAGGTCAGCGTGACCGCGATCCCATCGATGACACATGTCGCAGTACACGATTTTGTTGCCAGCACGATTGCCTCCGGTGTGTAGTCTGTTTCGCCGCTTAGTGGCGCCGCGCACTAAAAAGCAATGTGTATGCCCGTATGGCCATCGTCGCCGGTGAAGCCCGCTGCGCGGCGGTCGTGGCCTTCACATCGCCGCTACCGGTTCAATCGGCGCGAACAAGTGTTGGCTCGTGCCCGACAGCCGTCGTTGATCCGTCCGGTTCCTCCGCACATGCGATGTCCGATGAAAAGGCAAACGCCCTGCGCTGCCGCGTTGGCACGCGAAGCATCCGCGTTGCTTACTGTTTTTTAGTTGATGAATACGTATACGTAGTAGCAGTTAACAAGCACTGCGAGTTTCTGTGGACAAACGCCGAATCTGCTTTGCGCTCAACGGATTGCCAAACGGATACCCTTGCGCATAAACGTGGGACCGATCGCGTCAAGCCTGAATAACTTTTCCCGCGTTTGAGCCCGCGGCCTGTTTACCCAGAATCTGCCCACAGCAATCGCCTCCGCGATGTCCCCATGTTGTCCAGAGCATCGTGTGGACATCTGGATGTGTAGGCGAACCGCGCGCCGCGCTTGCGAAGAATGCGCGTTGACCTCTTGCGCCGGAAGCCTATAACGGAAATGATGTGCGAAGCCGTTGCGGTGGGTGTGCCCGCACATGGCCTCGTCAACGACAAACAAGGTTCCGTACCGGCCTGCAGTACTTGGGGGAGACCACATGGAAGAAACCGCATTCGGCGCATTCGAACATCGAGGTTGGGAAAGGGTCGCGCAGCCTTATCACACGTATTTCGGCAATCTGACCATTCAATCGCACGGCGCGTTGCTCGATGCGCTGGAAGTGCGTCGTGGCGTGCGTTTCCTCGACGTCGCTTCGGGTCCGGGCTATCTCGCCGCGGCGGCTGCGAACCGCGGCGCCGATGCCGTCGGCGTCGACTTCGCCGATTCGATGGTCGATCAGGCGAGGCGCATCTACCCTGCGCTGACGTTTCGTATCGGCAGCGCCGAAGACTTGCCGTTTCCCGATGAAAGCGTCGATGCCGTCGGCATCAGCTTCGGGATGCTGCATTTCTCGAATCCCGAGAAGGCGCTAGAGGAAGCGTTTCGGGTGCTCGCGCCCGGCGGCCGCGTCGGCTTCACGGTATGGGCGACACCCGACAAGACCGTCGGCTTTGGGATCGTGCTCAAGGCGATCGAAATGCATGGCCGTATGGACGTTCAGCTACCGGCCGGACCGCCGTTCTTCAGGTTCAGCGACTGGCAGGAATGCGAGCGGGTCCTGGCGGCAGCCGGCTTTCGCGAGCCGCATGTTCAGGAGGTCGGCCAGACTCTGCGTATCGCCTCTCCGAACGCGCTGTTCGAGATGGCGCTGCGCGGAGGCGTGCGCATATCGGCGATACTGAACGCACAGACGCCGGAGGAGTTGGCGGGCATCGCAAAAGCGATATCGGAAGGGGCTGCGCAGTATGCGACGGCCGGCGAGGTGCGCATGCCGATGCCGTGTGTGCTTGCCTACGCGAGAAAACCTTGATTGTCTGCGCGGTGGGTGCGGCTCATCGCGAGCACGGGGTATTGGCCTGCGGTAAGCGGCGAGTCAATCACGATTAACACGATCAACCGACGACGAATCGACGACGAATCGACGACGAATCGACGACGAATCGACGACGACCCGCCGCACCGCGAGCAGCCTTACTCCACCGTTACCGACTTCGCGAGATTGCGCGGCTTGTCGACGTCCGTCCCGCGTGCGCAAGCCGTGTGATACGCGAGCAATTGCAGCGGTACGACGTGCAGGATGGGCGACAGCAGACCATAGTGCTCCGGCATGCGGATCACGTGCAGCCCTTCGTCGTTGACGATCTTCGTGTCGGCGTCAGCGAACACATACAGCTGGCCGCCGCGCGCGCGCACTTCCTGAATGTTCGACTTGAGCTTTTCGAGCAGCGCGTCGTTCGGCGCGACCGTCACCACGGGCATCGCCTCCGTCACCAGCGCGAGGGGCCCGTGCTTCAGTTCGCCAGCCGGATAGGCCTCGGCGTGGATGTACGAGATTTCCTTCAGCTTGAGCGCGCCTTCCAGCGCGATCGGATAGTGCATGCCGCGCCCGAGGAACAGCGCGTTTTCCTTGCGCGAGAACTCTTCCGACCACGCGATGATCTGCGGCTCCAGCGCCAGCACGCTATTGAGCGCCGCGGGCAGGTGACGCAGTTGCCGGATCGAGTCCGCTTCCTGCGCGGCGCTCAAATGACCGCGCATCTTGCCGAGCGTCGCGGCAAGCACGAACAGCGCGACCAGTTGCGTCGTGAAGGCCTTCGTCGACGCGACGCCGATTTCGCGGCCCGCGTGCGTGAGAAACGACAACTCCGTCATGCGGACCATCGCGCTCGTGCCGACGTTGCAAACCGACAGCGTGTGCTTGTGGCCCAGCGCTTGTGCATGCTTCAACGCCGCGATCGTATCGGCTGTTTCACCCGATTGCGAAATCACGACGACGAGCGACTTGGGATTCGGCACCGAGTCGCGATAGCGGTATTCGCTCGCGATCTCGACCTGCGTCGGAATCTTCGCGATCGATTCGAGCCAGTACTTTGCCGTGAGGCCCGAGTAATAGCTCGTGCCGCACGCGAGAATCAGCAGATTGTCGATCTCCGAAAACGCCTTCTCAGCGCCTTCGCCGAACAGCGACGCATCGAATGAATCGCTTTGCGGGATCGTGTCGGTGATCGCGCGCGGCTGCTCGAAGATTTCCTTCTGCATGAAATGACGATACGGTCCAAGCTCGACAGCGCCGCCATATGCCGCCACCTGACGCACTTCGCGCTCGGCGGGCTTGCCCTCGCGGTCGAACACGCGGACATTCTCCAGCGTCAGTTCGCAGACGTCGCCTTCTTCGAGGAAGATGAAGCGCTCGGTGCTGCCCGCCAGCGCGAGCGCATCGGAAGCGAGGAAGTTCTCGCCCTGCCCCAGGCCGACGACGAGCGGCGACCCCTGGCGCGCGCCCACCACCGTATGCGGCTGGTCCTTGTGCAGCACGGCGATCGCATAGGCGCCATGCAACTGTTGCGTCGCTTCGCGCACGGCCGCGAACAGGTCGCCGCGATAGAGGCTGTGGATCAGATGCGCGATCACTTCCGTGTCGGTCTGTGAGACGAACGCGTAGCCCTTGCCGCGCAGCATCTCGCGCAGCGATTCGTAGTTCTCGATGATGCCGTTGTGCACGAGCGCGAGTTCGTCGCGCGAGAAAATCGGATGCGCGTTATCGGTGACGGGCGCGCCGTGCGTTGCCCAGCGCGTATGCGCGATTCCCGTGGCGCCTTCGAGATGCGTCTCACGCACCTGGTCGTCGAGATCGGCGACGCGTGCGACGCTGCGCGCGCGCTTCGGCTCGCCGTTCGCGAGCACGGCGACGCCGCACGAGTCATAGCCGCGATATTCGAGGCGGCGCAGTCCTTCGATCAAAACGGAAACGATATTTCGCTGCGCTACTGCGCCGACAATGCCGCACATAATCAATGATCCTTTGCAGAGTTAAGGTCCGAAGCGCCGCACGCGCGGCTCGCTTCAGCCTTTCTTTTTGGTCGGGCGCACGTAGCCCGTCTTGCCCACCTGGGTCTTCTCGTTCAGTACGAGCATGCCCTCTTCCACATCCTTCCAGACCGTCGTGCCCGCCGCGATCGTCACGCCGCGGCCGACGCGCACGGGCGCCACCAGTTGCGTATCCGAGCCGACGAACACATCGTCTTCGATCACCGTGCGGAACTTGTTCGCTCCGTCGTAGTTGCAGGTGATCGTGCCCGCGCCGATATTCACGCGCGCGCCGACATCCGAATCGCCGATATACGACAGGTGATTGGCCTTCGAGCCATGGCCGAGCACCGCGTTCTTCACTTCAACGAAGTTGCCAATGTGCGTCTCGTCCGACAGCGTCGCGCCCGGACGCAAACGCGCGTACGGACCGAGCACGGCTTGCGCGCCGATCCGCGCGCCTTCGATATGCGTGAACGCATCGACCCGCGTGCCCGCGCCGATCGTCGCATTGCGGATCACGCAGTTCGGACCGATCGACACGTTGTCGGCCAGCGTGACCTTGCCTTCGAACACGCAGTTCACGTCGATCGACACATCGCGGCCGCATTCGAGCGTGCCGCGCACGTCGATGCGCGCCGGGTCCGCGATCGTCACGCCCGCGACGAGCATTTCATCGGCGACGTTGCGCTGATGGACCCGCTCGAGTTCGGCAAGCTGCTGCTTGCTGTTGACGCCGAGCGTTTCCCACTCTTCGTCCGGCTGCGCGGTGACGACGTCGATATCCGCTTCAATCGCAAGTTCGACCACGTCCGTCAGATAGAACTCGCCCTGCGCATTGTCGTTCTTAAGCGACGAAAGCCAGCCATCCAGCCGCTTCGTCGGCATCACGACGATGCCCGTGTTGATCTCGGCGATCTTCTGCTGTTCCGGCGTCGCATCCTTCTGCTCGACGATGCACGCCACCTTGCCTTGCGCATCGCGCACGATGCGGCCATAGCCCGTGGGATCGTCGAGCTTCACGGTCAGCACGCCGTAGCCGTCGTTGCCCGCGCTATCGGTGAGACGCCTGAGCGTGCCCGCTTTCGTGAGCGGCACATCGCCGTACAGGACGAGCGTCGGCGCCGACGGATCGAGCAGCGGCAACGCCTGCTGCACCGCATGTCCCGTGCCGAGCTGCTGTTCCTGCAGCGCGAATTGCACATCGGGTGCCGCGACGGCCGCGCGCACCTGTTCCGCGCCATGACCGATCACGACGACCAGACGCGTCGGATTGAGCGTGCGTGCAGTGTCGATCACATGCGCGAGAAGCGGCCGACCGGCCAGGGGATGAAGCACCTTCGGCAGCGCGGAGCGCATGCGCTTGCCGGTGCCTGCCGCCAGAATCACGATGTTCATGACGTGGGCGTATTTGACGAGTTTGGAGTGGGCGATTCTAGCACGCGGCCCGCGGCCGCCATGTTGTCCACCACACCGACAATACCGCGCAAATGCCTGTTATCAAAGGCATTTGCGCGACCGGAAAGGTTAGAGATCGTCAAACTGCACGAATGAAATCGTCTGCGACGGCGGCTGTGTCCCGTCGGCTGCGGAATCGGTGGAACACGGCTCCTCGTCGAACGCGATATCGCCTTGCGGATCGGCTTCGCCCGTTGCGCGCAAACCCGCGAACGGAAACAGCGTGTGATCCATCAGATGCGACGGCACGACATTCGACAGCGCGTTGAACATATTGTCCACGCGGCCCGGGAAGCGCTTGTCCCATTCGCGGATCAGCGCCTTCATTTCGGCGCGCTTCAAGTTGGGCTGGCTGCCGCACAGGTTGCACGGAATGATCGGGAATTCGCGCATCTCCGCGTATTTCTCGAGATCCGTTTCCTTCACGTACGCGAGCGGACGGATCACGACGTTCTTGCCGTCGTCCGATTGCAGCTTGGGCGGCATGCCCTTCAGCTTGCCGCCGTAGAACAGGTTCAGCAGCAGCGTCTGCAGGATGTCGTCGCGATGGTGGCCGAGCGCGATCTTGGTCGCGCCGAGTTCGCCCGCCACGCGGTACAGGATGCCGCGCCGCAGACGCGAGCACAGCGAGCACGTCGTCTTGCCCTCGGGCACGAGGCGCTTGACGATGCTGTACGTGTCCTGGTTCTCGATATGGAACGGAATATCGAGCTTGCCCAGATACTCGGGCAGCACATGCTCGGGAAAGCCCGGCTGCTTCTGGTCGAGGTTCACGGCGACGAGATCGAAGTCGATCGGCGCGCGCTCGCGCAGGCGCATCAGGATGTCCAGCATCGCGTAGCTGTCCTTGCCGCCCGACAGGCACACCATCACCTTGTCGCCGTGCTCGATCATGTTGTAGTTGCCGATCGCCTCGCCGACCTGGCGCGCAAGCCGCTTGAACAGTTTGTTGTTCTCGTACGCTTCTTTTTGCTCGCGACGCGTCAGCGCACGCTTGCGCCCGGCGGCTTCCGTTTCGGCTTCGGTATCGGGCGCGTTCGCTTCGAGGCCCGTCAGGGTTTCGGGAGCGTTCATCGCTCAGTCCTCTTTGACATGGAAGACTTCGACGCCCACGGCGTCGCAGTCCGGATAAACATCGGGCTTTTCCGTCGACAGGCGCACGCCGCGCACTTGCGGATGCGCGAGCAACGCCTTCGCGAGATCGTCGCAGAGCGTTTCCTGCAGATGGATATGCCCTTGGCTCACGCGCTGCGCGATGGTCGAGCGCATGAAGTCGTAATCGACGACTTCGCGCAGCTTGTCTTCGACGGGCGTGGACAACGCGAGCGGCACGAACAGTTCGACGTTGATCACCACGCGCTGCTCGCCGCGCTTTTCGAAATCGTGCACGCCGATGTTGATGTGCACCTCGTAGTTGCGCAGAAAGAGCCGGCGGCAATCGGCGAGCCGGGGATGAAGCAGGACGGCAGACATGTTCGTTCCAGTACAAAAGGGCGCGTGCGAACACGCACGCAGTTGCAAATTGAGCGCGCTTTCCGGCGCGCCGCCAGGCACGTTGATCAGCGATCGGCGCCCGTCAAAAACATCACGTCGCGCGGCAGCGGCACGAGATGCTGGCCGCCATCGACGACCAGCGTCGTACCCGTGACGCCGCGCGCATCCGCGAGGTACAGCGCCGCCGCGACGAGATCCTCGATGCGCGACGCCCGGCCCAGCGGCGTTACCTTGTGCGCGGCCGCGAAGCTTTCCGGCGTCTGATCGCCGGATTGCAGCGTGAGGCCGGGCGCGAGGCCGACGACGCGCACCTTCGGCGCAAGCGCCTGCGCGAGCGCGACAGTCGCGGTTCCGAGCGCGGCCTTCGACAGCGTATACGACAGGTAATCCGGATTCATGTTGTACAGCTTCTGATCGAGCACGTTGATCACCGCGGTGCGCAGCGATTCGTCGTGCCGCGCCGCCTCCGGCGTGATTTCGTGCAGCATCCGCGCAAGCACGAGCGGCGCGCCGACGTTGATCGACGTCAGATGCAGCAGCTTCGTGTAGCCGACGTCGAGCGCGGTGTCCTCGTCGAACAGCGACGCATTGTTGACGATGCACGACGGACGCCCGAGCGCCGCCGTGCAGTCCGGCACGAGCCGCTCGACTTCCGCCTCGACGGACAGATCCGCGCCCAGCGCCACCGCGCGCCGCCCGAGCGCGGAGATTTCCGCGACCACCTCGTCGGCTTTTGCCCTCGACGAGCCGTAATGCACCGCCACGTCCCAGCCCGCAGCCGCGAAGCCGACGGCCAGCCCGCGGCCGATCCGGTGCGACGCGCCTGTGACGAGGACGACGCGGGGAGGACGGGCGTTGGCGGCGGAAGTGTCGTTCGAGGCGCTCATTTACAATGCAGGAATGAATCCAAAAGCTCACCAACCCGATAGTTTACCTGCTCCCGGCCCGACCGCGCTCGCGCAGTCGGAAGCCCTCGTTGCGCAGATCCGCGCGGCGATCGAAGCGGACGGCGGCTGGATGCCGTTCGATCGCTACATGGAGCGCGCGCTGTACACGCCGGGACTGGGCTATTACAGCGGCGGCGCCGTCAAGTTCGGCCGCCGCGCGGAGGATGGCAGCGACTTCGTGACGGCCCCCGAGCTGTCGCCGCTTTTCGCCGCGACGCTCGCACGGCCGGTCGCGCAGGCACTGGAAGCGAGCGGCACGCGCCACGTGATGGAGTTCGGCGCGGGCACGGGCAAGCTGGCGTCGGGCGTGCTCAACGCGTTGCACGAGCTGGGCGCGCCGTTGGAGACGTATTCGATCGTCGATCTGTCGGGCGAGCTGCGCGAACGTCAGCGCGAGACGATCGAAGCGCACGCGCCCGGGATGGCCGCGCGCGTGCGCTGGCTCGACGCGTTGCCCGAGCAGTTCGAAGGCGTGGTGATCGGCAACGAAGTGCTCGACGCGATGCCCGTGCGGCTTTTCGCGCTCGACGGCGGCGTATGGCACGAACGCGGCGTCGCGCTGAGGGACGGCGCGCTGCATTTCGAGGACCGCGCCGTTCAGTCGACGCACGACGCCGCGTTCCTGCGCGATCTGGAGATCGACGGCACGGGCGCTTATGTGACGGAAACGCACGAGGCCGCGCTCGCCTTCACGCGCACCGTCTGCATGATGCTCGCACGCGGCGCGGTGTTTCTGGTCGACTACGGCTTTCCGCGTCACGAGTACTATCACGCGCAGCGCGTGCAAGGCACGCTGATGTGCCACTACCGGCACCGCGCGCACGGCGATCCGTTTCTCTACCCCGGCCTGCAGGACATCACCGCGCACGTCGAATTCACGGGCATCGCCGAAGCAGGCGTCGATACGGGCGCGGATCTGCTCGGTTACACGTCACAGGCGCGTTTTCTGATGAATTCGGGCATCACGGAAGCGTTGAGCGCCATCGACCCGTCCGACATTCCCAACTTCCTGCCCGCCGCAAACGCCGTGCAAAAGCTGTTGTCCGAGGCGGAGATGGGCGAATTGTTCAAGGTGATCGCGTTTTCGCGCGGCATCGACGCCACGCTCGACGCGTTCGCGCGCGGCGACCGTTCACATACGCTCTGAGTTCGAGGCACACAGGATGATCCGCTGGCTGCTCACCACGTTTGTCGCAGTGGCCGTGCTGTCGGCGTGCTGGCCGTGGCTGCGCAAGCTCGGCATCGGCAGGATGCCGGGCGATGTGACGCTGCGGCTGTTCGGGAAAGAGTATCCGTTTCCGTTCATGTCGACGCTGGTGCTGTCGATACTGTTGTCGCTGATTGCGCGGCTGCTTTAGCTCATTCGTCTTTCGAAGCTTCGTCTTCCGAAGCCCCCTCGCCCAGTGCTTGCGCGACCGCGCGCACCCGTTCGCGATGCACGACGTCCTTGATCTTCGCGGGGTTGTCCGCATACGCCTGCGCGACGGCGCCGGCATCGACGGCGCGCGCCGCGACGAGCGCCTTGCGCAGACGTTCCGCCTGCGGATAAGCCGCTGCCTCGAAGCCGAGACGGCCGCGCGCGTCGGCTTCGCACGCCTGGAGCGCTTCGGCGAAACGCGCGGGCTTGCGCAACGCGTCGCAACGCTCGAACAGCCGCACGAGCCCCGCCGCTTTCGTCTCCATCACGCGATGAATATTGCCGTGCTCGCGCGCCACCAGCAACGCGAGGTCGCGGCATTCGTTCGGCACCCGCAGACGTTCGCACAAAGGCTTGAGCAGATCGATGCTGCGCCCTTCGTGACCGATGTGACGCGGCAACACGTGCTCTGGCGTGGTTGCCTTGCCGAGATCGTGCGTGAGCGCGGCAAAGCGCACCGCTAGCGCGTAGTTCTGCGCGGCGGCGTGATCGACGACCATCATCACGTGCACGCCCGTATCGACTTCCGGGTGATAGTCGGCCCGTTGCGGCACGCCGTAGAGCGCGTCGATTTCAGGCAGGATGCGCGCGAGCGCGCCGCATTCGCGCAGCACCTCGAACATCCGCGACGGCTTCTTTTCCATCAGGCCGCGCGACACTTCCTGCCACACGCGCTCGGGCACGAGCGCATCCACTTCGCCCGCTTCGACCATCTTGCGCATCATCTCCATCGTCTCGGGCGCGACGGTGAAATCGGTGAAGCGCGCCGAAAAACGCGCGACGCGCAGAATGCGCACGGGGTCTTCGAGAAACGCGTCGCTGACATGCCGGAACACGCGGCTCTTCAGATCGGCCTGACCGTCGAACGGATCGATCACCGGGCCGATCAGTTCACCGTCGGGCGTCACTTCGCGCGCCATCGCGTTGATCGTGAGATCGCGCCGCGCGAGATCTTCTTCGAGCGTAACGTCGGGCGCGTAGAAAAACTGGAAGCCGTGATAGCCCGCCGACGTCTTGCGCTCGGTACGCGCGAGCGCGTATTCCTCGTGCGTGTCGGGATGCAGGAACACAGGGAAATCCTTGCCGACGGCACGAAAGCCCTTTGCGGTCATCTGCTCGGGCGTCGCGCCGACCACCACGTAGTCGCGATCCTGCACAGGCATGCCTAGCAGCTCATCGCGGATCGCGCCGCCTACTGCGTAGATATTCATGCGCAGACGTCGTACTTGGCTATGACGTGCGCTTCGCGCAACGCATCGCTGATCCACGCGGCGACGGCGGGTTCCTCCGTCACGCGGCGCGCGTAGGCGGCGGCCGCTTCCGACAGCTTCGGTTGCCACGTGTTGAACCGCATCACGACAGGTGCGTACATCGCATCGGCAATGCCGAACTCGCCGAACAAAAACGGGCCGCCATATTTTTCCAGACAGCTGCTCCACATCGCGTCGATGCGCGCGACGTCGGCGAGCGTCTCCGGCGTCGCGCCCTTGCCCGGAAACGACGCGCGAATGTTCATCCACATGTTGTTGCGCAGATCGCCGAAGCCCGAATGCATCTCGGCGCTGATGCTGCGCGCGTGGCCACGCGCGGCGGCGTCGCGCGGCCACATCGGATGCTGCGGATAGCGCTCAGCGAGCGTCTCGCAGATCGCGAGCGAATCCCAGACGGTGACGCCGTCACCCGTCAACAGGCACGGCAGTTTGCCCGAAGGCGAATGCGCGAGGATCGACGCCTTGGTCTCTTCCTCGGCCAGCGGAATCACGGTCTCTTCGAATGCGATGCCGAAGTGTTTCAGCACGAGCCACGGCCGCATCGACCACGACGAATAGTTCTTGTCACCGATAACGAGTTTCATGCTTCGCCAGAAAGTGGATTGAACTGAACGGTTGAACGACGCAGTTTAACGGCCCGCGCTCGCGCGGAACGCGTTGAAGCGCGAGCGGAACGACGAGCCCGTCAGATACAGGGGTGCGATCGTTTCAATGCTGGCCGGCTCGATATCGAGTTCGGGCGCGAGCGGCGCGCTCAGCACGGCGTCGATTTTCATCGAGTCGAGATTGTCGCGCGACAGCACGGGTTCGCCGGGCGCCAGCTCGAACGACAGCGCCTGCAGCCGCGCCAGCGAATCCGGCAGCCGGATGATGCGCGCGTGCTTGCCGATCACTTCGCCGCAGTAGTCGACGAGCGCCTCGAGCGTGTAGACGGAAGGACCGCCGAGCTCATATGTGCGTCCCGTCGACGCGTCGAGATCGAGCACGTTGACGATCGCCTTCGCGACATCGCCGACGAAGATCGGCTGAAAGCGCGCGTTGGCCTTCGCGAGTGGAATCACGGGGAACATGCGCTGCAGGAAAGCGAACTTGTTGAGCAGTTGATCTTCGGGGCCGAACACGACAGACGGGCGAAAGATCGTCGACGCAAGCATCGACGACGCATGCACCGCGCGCTCGCCGTCGCCCTTCGAGCGCAGATACATGCTGGGCCCGCGCGTGTCGGCGCCGATCGCGCTGATATGGATCAGCCGATGCACGCCCTTGCCTTCGCATGCGGAGACGATTTTGGTCGGCAGTTCGACATGCGCCTTCGCGAACTCCGGGCCATAAGGATCGCCGCGATGGCCATGCAGGATACCGACGAGATTGATCACCGCATCCGCACCCTCGACGAAGCGCGCAAGCTGGATCGGATCGAACACATCCGTTTCGACGACATCGATGGGAAGCAGCGTGAGATGCCGCGCGTTATAGCGCCTGCGGGTGGCGAGGCGCACTGTCTTGCCGAGTTCGACGAGCGCGTTGACGAGATGACTGCCGATAAAGCCGGAACCGCCGATGACCGCGATGGTTTGATGTCGCATTTTTCGACTCCCTGATGGAAGCCGCGGCAACGGCTGAGATTCGAGCGCCGCCGCGTGCGTGACGTGTCACGCGGCGGCGGCCTGGCGCACCGTTACTGCAAGGGCGAGATATAACCCAGACGCGCCTTCAGCGATTGCGGACGGCCTTCGAACAACGCCGCATAGTAGACGGTGTTGGATAACACGTTCTTCACGTAGTCGCGCGTTTCCTGGAACGGAATGGCTTCCGCGAAAATCGCACCCTCGACGCCGCGCGGCAACGTTGCACGCCAGTTGCGCGGACGGCCCGGGCCTGCGTTGTAACCGGCTGTGGCCAGCACGGCGGACCCGTCGAAATCATTGTAGATCATCGACAGATAGTTCGTCCCGAGCAGGATATTCGTGTTGATGTCGTTCATCTGCGCGCGCGAGATCGGGCCGAGGCCGATCTTCTTCGCGACGAGTTGCGCCGTGCCCGGCATCAGTTGCATCAGGCCGCTTGCGCCGACTTCCGAGCGCGCGTTCATGATGAAGCGCGATTCCTGGCGAATCAGACCGTACGCCCATTCGACGTCGAGCCCGTTCGACTGCGCGTCGCGCTCGACGATATCGCGGAACGGCGACAGAAAACGCAGCGAAAAGTCGTGTTCGCTCTTCGTGCGATCGGCCGTGTTCACCGCCCGGTCATACAGTTCGATTCGGCGTGCGTACTCGGCGGCGGCGATCAGTTCACGGTCGGTCATGCTGCGCAGCGGCCAGTTCCATTCGCGGTTGCCTTCGAGGCGCAGGTTCAGCTGATAGAACTTCTGCGCAAGCGCGAAGCCGGGCGTATTGCCCGCCTGTTCGACTTCGGCATCGGAAACGGCGGTCTTCGGCGGCACGACGATCTTCTGGCCGAGTTCTTCGGCGGCAAGCTGGCCGTAGAAGTTGAAGCCCTGCGAGATCGATTCGAATTCCTGGTTCGCCGTGACGACCTCGCCCGCCGCCTTGAGCGCGCGCGCGTGCCAGTAGACCCACGACGGCTGGCTGCGCAGCGAAGGCGGCATCTGCTCGATCGACCAGCGCACCATCGTCCAGTCGCCGGCGACAAGCGCAACGCGCGTGCGCCATTCGTAGGCGGGATTCGACAGCGGCGCGTTCGCCGACAGCCGATACCAGTCGACGGCGCCCGGCATCTGCTTCGCTGCTGCCTGATATGCAATCGTGCCCCAGCCGATCGCGCGCTCGGGTGAACTCAGCGATGGCGCAACCGAGCCGAAAGTGGCGGCCGCCATCGCGGGATCGTTGCGGGCCATGCGCGTGATTGCGAGCAATGCGAGCTGATGCGATTGCGGATCGGGACCGATGCCGCGCGAGAGCAACAGCGGCGGCGTGCTCGCCGCCTGATCGAACAGCGCCGGATCGGGGCGGTTGTTGCCGAGCGCGTCGACGAGCTTCGCGCCGACGTTCGTCTGATTCTGTTCGTAAGCGACGCGGATCTGCTGCCACACGTCGTCGGCGCTGAACTGCCGGTTGATCGCGAGCGCGGTGATCAGATCGACGCAGCCGTCGCCGTAGTAGCGCGGCTCAACGAGCAGCGCGCGCGCCGCGTCGGCAACGTTCTCGCCTTTCGCCGCGCGCGATTCGAGTGCATAGCACTTCACCTGCGTGTCGTCGTTCAGGACGAAGCGCGCGTATTGCTCATCAAAGTTGCGCCAGTCGTGGCGCGCGCCGAGCACGACGAGGTAGTCGTTGCGCATGCGGTCCGCGATCGCCTGGCCGTCGTAGCGCTTCAGGAACGACAGCGCGGGCGCGTCGGCCGCGTCGATGCGCGGATGACCCTGAGCATCGAACAACTGCGGCTTCAACTGGAAATACTCCAGATAGGAAGGCGCCGGATAGTCCGGAATCATCGCCGCGAGTTGCGCGGCGCGCGCGGCATCGTTGTTGCGCGCGGCTTCGCGCAATTGCACGAAGGTCTGATCGTCGTTGGTGAGTGGGGAAAGCTGGATCGGCTTGACGGCGGAAGCCGTGCTGCATGCGACGAGTGCCGCCGCGGCAAGCGCCAGACTAGCCGCGCGATATACTCGGAAAAGGCGTTTTGACATCGTTATTTCTGGAGCGTTTTTTGGAGCGCGAATTGAACTCAAGCATAGCATGCAACCTCGTCGCGAAATCGAAAAAGGAACTGCGTACAACGCTTCTGGAAGCGCGTCTGCATGCGGCTCGCGACCAGGCGGGCAACGATGCATTGAGCCGTCGCGTACTCGATGCATTGAAGCGCTACGCGCCGCAAAGCGTGGGGTTGTACTGGCCGCTGTCGGGCGAGTTCGACATACGCGCGGCGATCGCGGTCTGGCTCGCGCCCGGCACCGCGCGCCGCGCGAGTCTGCCCGTCATCACGGGCCGCGACCAGCCGCTCGAGTTTCATGTGTGGACGCCCGACATGCCGATGCAACTCGGCGCCCATCGCATTCACGAACCGACTTCGGGCGAAGTGATCTTGCCCGATCTGCTGTTCGTGCCGTGTGTCGGTTTCGATGAAGACGGCTATCGGCTCGGCTACGGCGGCGGCTATTACGACCGCACGCTCGCCACCTTTCGCGCCGCCGGGAAAGTGCCCATCACGGTAGGCGTTGCGTATGAAGCGTGCCGTACGGAGGCGCTGCAGCGCGAAGCGCACGACATTCCGCTCGACGCGATCATCACCGATGCAGCGTGGTATCCAAAACAGGCCGCGTGAAGCGGCGGTCGGATTTCCGTTGAATGTCTTAAAGCGACGCGGCCGCGCGTGCCGCCGTGTCGTAGATACCTGAGGCATTGCGCATCAGTTGTGCAGCGTCTCCGATCTGTTCATTGGTCAGGCCGCTTTCCCTAAGCGTTGCGATCAGACAGCTCTCACGCACCTCGCGGTACTTCATGCATAGATCGCGCCCCGCCTGCGTTGCGGAAAAGAACACTTCCTTGCCGATCTTTTCGCTTTTTACATACCCTCTAGCTACGAGCTTCTTGAGCGCATAGGTCGCGACGTGCGTGTCCTCGATATTCAGCACGAAGCAGATGTCGGCAATCTTCTTGCGCCGCTCGCGATGGCTCACATGATGCAGCAGCGAGACTTCGATCGCCGTCATGTCCTTGTCGCCGGCCGCCGCCATGCAACGGACCATCCAGCGGTTGAACGCGTTGCTCGCCATGATCAGTCCGTATTCAAGCTCGGACAGCTCCGCACTGAAGTCGGAGACCAAATGTTCCGATGACACGATTTTGGTCGGATGACGCGCCATGATGTTTTTCTAAGCGTGATGGTTGGTTGGAGTGTACGACTTCCCCCGAGCCCGGGCGAGCCTGGGGAGATCGCTTATTGATAATTTGTCGATATTTTATTGAGAATGTACGCTATCTTATCGCGAGCGACGGGCGGCATCGTCAGACGAATCTGCCTGATCTGTCCAAGCTGCCATTTCTCGACCTGATCCACGACATCGATGACTGAACCCCGCATCTATCCGTTCGGCGATAGCGCGCTCGTCTGCGAGGCGCCGCCGCCTGCCACGCTCGACTGCCAGCGCCGCGTCTGGGCGGCCGCGCATGCCGCGCGCGACTGGCCGCACGTGCTCGAAGTGGTGCCGGGCATGAACAATCTGACCGTGATCTTCGATCCGCTCCAGGCCGATCCCGACCAACTCGCTGCGCTGCTCCAGAGCGCATGGGACAGCGCCGCCAGCGCGCCCGACACGGGCCGCGAAGTGGAAATTCCCGTCCAGTACGGCGGCGAGTTCGGTCCCGATCTGAACGCCGTGGCCGAGCACACGGGCTTGTCGGTGAAGGAAGTCGTCGAGCGGCATTCGTCCGGCCACTATGTCGTGTTCTTTCTTGGCTTCCAGCCAGGCTTCGCGTACATGGGCGGGCTGGACGAAGCGCTGCACACGCCGCGCCGCGCGGAACCGCGTCTCGAAGTGCCTGCAGGCTCCGTCGGCATCGGCGGCGCGCAGACGGGCATCTATCCGGCGACGTCGCCAGGCGGCTGGCAGCTGATCGGCCGCACGGCGCTCAAGCTGTTCGACCCGTCGCGCAATCCGCCCACTCTCCTGCAACCGGGCGATCGCGTCCGCTTTACCATCGCGAGGCTGCACGCATGATCGACGTGATACGCGCGGGTCTGTTGACCACGATCCAGGACCTCGGCCGGCACGGCTACCGGCATCTCGGCGTCGCCATGGGCGGCGCGCTCGACCGGCTGTCGCTCGAAGTCGGCAACCGGCTGGTCGGCAACCGGCCCGATGCCGCCGGACTCGAAATCACCTTCGGTCCGACCGTGCTGCGGTTTCTGCGCGCGACACGCGTCGCGATCACGGGCACCGAGTTCGGCGCGACGCTCGACGGCAAGCCCGTCTATTCGTGGTGGAGCCTGCCCGTGAAGGCGGGGCAGGAACTGACGCTGAACGCGGCGAAACGTGGCATGCGCGGCTATGTTTGCATCGCGGGCGGCATCGACGTGCTGCCGATGCTCGGCTCGCGCAGCACCGATTTGCAAGCAGGCTTCGGCGGCCTGGGCGGCCGCGCGCTCTGCGACGGCGACCGGCTGCCCGTCGGTGCGCCGCGCGCGGGTACGGGCTCGGGATTTTCGCCCGACGCGCCCGAATTCGGCGTGAAGGCGCCCGCCTGGTGCAAGTTCGTGGTCGTCGACGAACCGGTGCGGCGCGGGCGTCATTCTTCGGGCGTCGCGTGGGCGCCGCCGATCCGCGTGCTGCCCGGCCCCGAGTACGCGAGCTTCACCGCCGACGCGCAAAAGGCGTTCTGGAACGAAGAATGGCTCGTCACGCCGAACAGCAATCGCATGGGCTACCGGCTGTCGGGCACAGAACTGAAGCGCACGCAGAAGACCGATCTGCTGTCGCATGCGGTGATGCCCGGCACGATCCAGGTGCCGCCCAACGGCCAGCCGATCATCCTGATGAGCGACGCGCAGACCACGGGCGGCTATCCGAAGATCGGCGCGGTGATTCACGCGGACTTGTGGAAGCTCGCGCAGGTGCGCCTGAACGGCGCAGTGCGCTTCGTTCCGACTACCGCGTATGAGGCGCGCCGGGCGCTGATCGAAGAACGCAAGTACCTGCGGCAGATCGATGCCGCGATCGGCATGCATGAGGAACGCTGCGCGCGGCTCGCCGCGACGGCAGCGGTGTAACACCCAACGAGGACATCATGGAAATCGATTTGAACGCCGATCTCGGCGAAGGATGCGGCTCTGACGAGGCGCTGCTCGATCTCGTCAGTTCGGCGAACATCGCGTGCGGCTGGCATGCGGGCGGACCCAACGCGATGCGCGAATGCGTGCGCTGGGCCGTCGAGAAAGGCGTATCGATCGGCGCGCATCCGAGCTTCAACGATCCGGAAAACTTCGGCCGCAAGGAAATGGACTTGCCCGCGGGCGAGATCTACGCGGGCGTGCTGTATCAGCTCGGCGCGCTGTCGGCGATTGCACAGGCCGAGGGCGGGCGCATCGCGCACGTGAAGCCGCACGGCGCGCTGTATAACCAGGCCGCGCGCGATCCGGTGATCGCCGATGCGATTGTGTCGGCCGTGCACGACTTCGATCCTTCCGTCGTCGTGTTCGCGCTCGCGAACAGCGGGCTCGTGACGGCCGCGCGCAACGCGGGCCTCGTCGCGATCGAGGAAGTGTTCGCCGACCGCGGCTATCGCGCCGACGGCTCGCTCGTGCCGCGCAAGGAGCCGGGCGCGCTGCTCGACGACGAAGACGAAGTGCTCGAACGCACGCTGGCGATGGTGCGCGAGCAGCGCGTGAAGGCCGTGAGCGGCGAATGGGTGCCCCTCAACGCGCAGACGATCTGCCTGCACGGCGACGGCCCGCATGCGCTGGCGTTCGCGCGCCGCATCCGCAAAGCGCTCGAAGAAGCGGGCATCGGCGTGCACGCGGCCAGCGCGGCGCGCGTCTGAAGCGAATCCACAGAAAACGCCCCGCCTTTCGCGGGGCGTTTGCCAGAACGCGTCACCCGCTGTTGCCAACGGATTTTTGATGCATCAGAAGTTCGGCAGTACCCGCAGCAACGACAGGCAGTGCGCCACGCGGCCGCCGAAGAGCCGCACGGCAACGAGGGCATCCCGGCCCGCATGGCTGAGAAGGCTGGAAACATGATAGTTCGCCGCCACGAGCGGTGTCCCAATGCAGGACCACCTCTGGAGATCTAGATGCAGTCAACCGTCAACCTATGGCCGCTCATTGGCGTCGCGGTCATCATCATCGGGTTTGTGTTGCGCTTCAACCCGATGCTGATCGTGGCCGCCGCCGCGGTCATCACCGCCATCGCCGCGCACTTTCCGCCGGAGAAAATTCTCGCCGCGATCGGCGCCGGCTTCATCAAGACGCGCAATATCCCGCTCATCATCCTGTTGCCGCTCGCGGTGATCGGGCTGCTCGAACGGCACGGGCTGCGCGAGCGCGCGCAGGCCTGGATCGCGAGCATCAAGGCGGCAACGGCCGGGCGTCTGTTGATCGTCTATCTGCTCGTGCGCGAGCTGACGGCGGCCGTCGGCCTGACGGGCCTCGGCGGCCATCCGCAGATGGTGCGTCCGCTGATCGCGCCGATGGCCGAAGGCGCAACGGAAACGCGCTTCGGCAAGCTCACGGATGCCGTGCGCTACAAGCTGCGCGCGTTCTCGGCGGCGACGGACAACGTCGGCCTCTTCTTCGGCGAGGACATCTTCGTCGCGTTCGGCGCGATCGTCCTGATGGTCACGTTCCTGAAGGAAGCGGGCATCACGGTCGAACCGATGCACGTCGCGCTGTGGGGCATTCCGACGGCAATCAGCGCATTCGTGATTCACGGCTTCCGGCTCTGGCTGCTCGACCGCAAGCTCGAGCGCGAACTGCACGGCAACGCCGAATCGCAAGCCGCCATGCATTCCGACAATAACAGCAAGACAGGCCAGTCCGCCGCACAATCGACCACGCATCCGGCAACGGGAGACCAGCCATGACACTCACCATCAACTATCTGTTCTGGCTGCTCGGCATCGTGCTGCTGGTGATCGGCGGCATGATCGCCACCGACAAGGAACATCCGCGCCGCTTCACGGCGGGCGGCTTCTGGATCATTTACGCGCTGATCTTCCTGATCGGCGACAAGCTGCCCGTCGAGCTCGTCGGCGCGCTCGTCATCGTGATGGCGCTGATCGCGGGCTTCGGCGGCGTGACGGCCGGGAAGCCGAAAGTGCTGTCGGAAGCCGCGCGCAAGGCGAGCGCCAAGCGGCTGCGCAACAAGCTGTTCTTTCCCGCGCTGACGATTCCCGTCGTCACGGTGATCATCACGCTATCGGCGAGTCATCTGGTATTCGGCGGCACGCCGTTGATCGAGCAGAAGAATGTCACGCTGATCGGCTTCGGCATCGGCTGCGTGATCGCACTGGCATTCGCCTGCATGATGACGCGCGACACCGTCGGCCAGTCGATGAAGGAAGCGCGGCGTCTCGTCGATGCGCTGTCGTGGGCGGCCGTGCTGCCGCAGATGCTCGGCATGCTCGGCCTCGTGTTCTCCGACGCGGGTGTCGGCAAGGCCGTCGCGCACGTGACGACGGCGTACATCAGCCTCGACTACCGGCTGATCGCGGTGGCCGTCTACTGCATCGGCATGGCCCTCTTCACGATGGTGATGGGCAACGGCTTCGCGGCGTTCCCGGTGATGACGGGCGGCGTCGGCGTGCCGATCCTCGTCAATGTGTTTCATGGCAACCCGGCCGTGATGGTCGCGATCGGCATGTTCTCCGGCTACTGCGGCACGCTGATGACGCCGATGGCCGCGAACTTCAACATGGTGCCCGCCGCGCTGCTCGAATTGCCCGACAAGAACGCGGTGATCAAGGTGCAGGTTCCGACGGCGCTCACGCTGCTCGTCGTGAACATCTTGCTGCTCAACTTCCTGATGTTCCTGTAGCGCAGGCGTCCCGTTCGAACTGCAGGCGGCTCGCCACAATCCATTTTCGGGACAAGCGAGCCGCCCTTGCGCCAGCCTTCAAAAGGCGCGAGGCCGTTTTTAGGATGCATCTGATAGTTTGTCCGAGGCCCCGGACCTAACCTGTGAACGTTGCATCGTTCACGGTCCGGCGCTTAGCGGGTGTGCGCCGGCTCTTTCGAGAGTCTGGAGAGCATCGCCATGCAAGCGCAATCTGCCGTCGCTTCCCCTTCCTTTGCAGCACACGTTTTCCCCGTCACGCTGGCATTCGCGCTCGAAGCGCATCGTTCCTGCCGCTTCAGCGAAGCCGAGGCGCTATACCGCGAGGCGCTCGACCTGTGCCCCGACCATCCGGACGCGCTGCATTACTACGGCGTGTTGCTGCATCAGCGCGGCCAGCATGCCGAGGCGCTCGACTACCTCGACCTTTCGCTCGAACTCGAACCGGATAACGCCGAGTGCTGGAACGACCGTGGTTTCGTTGCGGGTGCGCCGGGAGAGCATGCGCTGGCGCTGCGTTGCTATCGTGTGTCGCTGGCGCTCGACCCGCGCTCTGCCGACGTGCACAACAACATCGGCGTCGCGCTCGAGGGCGAAGGCAGGCTCAGTGAAGCCGTGAATCACTACCGCGCAGCGCTGAAAATCGCCCCCACGCTCGCCGACGTGCATCTGAATCTCGGCTCGGCGCTCGACCGCCTGATGCGCCTGGACGAAGCAGACGTGCATTACCGCGCATTGCTGTCGCTGAATGCGCGTACCACCCATGTCTGTCTGAAGACGGGCGGCGCGAAGGGACTCATCGCGCGGCGCGCCGAAGATGCCGTGACCGCCTGGCGGCAGCCTCAGTAAGGCTCGACCACAAAACCGCGCTGCCGCAACAATTGCAGCACGCCCTTTTGCCCACCCAGATGCAGCGCGCCGATCGCGACGAAAACGGGCTTGTTCGGCGCTGCGATTGCCAGCATCCGGTTGACGAAGCGCCGGTTGCGATCGAACACGATCTTGTTGTCGATCTTCGTGGAAATGCGCTGGTCGCGCGCGAGCTTCTCCGACTTCGCCGCTTCCCACGCTGCAATCGCGTCGGCGTCGCCGACGCGCCATAGGCGGTGCAAGGTCTGCACATCGGCGACGTTTTCGGCGGGCGTCTGCACGAGATCCTGTGCGAGCATTTCGCGCTGCTGCGCGAGCGTGAGCCCCGTGAATGCGCGCATCTGCTCGGCCAGCGTCTCCAGTCCGACGACCTTCCCCTTCTGACGCAAATACACGTTCTGCAACTGTGCTTCCGTGCCGTACTCGGTTTGCAGCCCCGCGCTCAACGAATCGTAGGTTTCGACCAGCAACGCGGCGAGCCACGGACGCATCTTCCTGATCTCGTCGAGCGCGGCGGGATTGCCGCGCAGCCGCATCGCCAGCTTGTGCCATAGCGGCTCGGGCAACAACTTCGGCAGGCATTGATACGCGCACACGCCGTATTTCGACACGTCGTCCTGCGAGATGAGCAGATCGTCGGGCGACAGTTCGAGCGCGAGCGTAGGCGATGCGGCGAGCGCACCGAGGATCGGCGCGCGAAACGGCTGGTTGGGCGGATAGTCGTTCGGATCGCCGACATGCAGCGTGCCCAGAAGGTAGATCGTCGTCCTGCCGCGCGTCGCGGCGTAGAAAGGCATGCGCGCCGGTTGCGCGCGCACCGGACCGCTTGCCGTCGTGCCGCTCGCATAGGACGGCGGCGGATTGAAACCGGGCAGCGCCGCGCGCGGTTGCGACGGCGCATGCGGCACGGGAACGGCCGGGCGGCCGACCTGATTGGCCTGCGCGCCCTGAATGGGCGTATTTGCCGCTGCGCCCGCCGCGTGTGCCGGGGCGATCGCAGTCAGCCAATGAAACGGACACTGCGCCGCTGTGACGAGCGCCGCACCCGCGAGGATGCGCGCCGCTCGACGCCAGCCGGACGCAGCGCGCACGCCACCCGCATGCACATGATGCGAACGACGCGCGTGACGGCGCGCGAGACCACGCGCCGCCACCCCATCATGCATTCGCGTCGTCCCCCACCTCCTCGGCGCGATGACACGACACCTGACGGCCATCCACTTCGCGCAGCTTCGGCTCCTCCTTGCGGCAACGCTCGATCGCATACGGGCAGCGCTGATGGAACGTGCAGCCCGACGGCGGATTGAGCGGCGAAGGCATTTCGCCCTGCAGCTTGATCTGGATGCGGCGGTCGGCTTCGAAGATAGACGGCGTCGCCGACATCAGCGCCCGTGTGTACGGGTGACGCGGCTTGCTGAAGATGCGCTTCTTGTCGCCGAGTTCGGCGATGCCGCCGAAGTACATCACCATCACGTCGTCCGCGATGTGCTCGACCACCGACAGGTTGTGCGAGATGAACACATAGCTCGTCTTGAACTGATCCTGCAGGTCCATGAACAGGTTCAGGATCTGCGCCTGGATCGACACGTCGAGCGCGGAGACGGGCTCGTCGGCGACGACGATCTGCGGATCGAGAATCATCGCGCGCGCAATCGCCACGCGCTGACGCTGGCCGCCCGAGAACATATGCGGATAACGCTTCGCGTGCTCGGGCCGCAAGCCGACGACGCGCATCATGTGCGCGATCCGCTCGGCGCGCTCGCTCGCGCTCAGTTGCGTGTTGATCGCGAGCGGCTCGCCCAGCGTCTGCTCGACGGTCTTGCGCGGATTCAGCGAGGCAAACGGGTTCTGGAACACCATCTGCACGCGTCGGCGCAACTGCGCGATCTTCTCGTGACCTGCGCCCGCCACGTCTTCGCCGTCGATCAGAAGGCGGCCCGACGACGGCGCTTCGATCATCGTCAGTTGGCGCGCGAGCGTCGACTTGCCGCAGCCGGATTCGCCGACCACCGCGAGCGTCTGGCCGCGCTCCAGATGAAACGACACGCCGTTCAGCGCCTTCACGGTGCCGTGGCCGAACATGCCGCGCCTCACGTCATAGTGACGCGCGAGGTTGTCGGCGACCAGCACGTGGTCGCCAGCGGGCTTGCCACCATCCTGGCGGCGCGTTTCGGGTACTGCATTCATCGTGCGCCTCCGTGTTGAATGGCATCGCGAACCAGGTTCAGCGGCTTGATGCAGCGAACCTGGGCTGCGGGGTCGTGATCCGCGAGCGGCGAGAGCGCCGGCCGCGCCTTATTGCAGTCGTCGACGACGTACTTGCAGCGCGGCGCGAACAGGCATCCCTTCGGGCGATCGTCGCGTCCCGGCACCATGCCCGGCAGCGCGGCGAGACGCACCGCGCCGACGTTGTGCTCGGGAATCGCCGCCAGCAGCGCTTCCGTGTACGGATGATGCGGCGCGTTGAAGATATCCGGCACGCGGTTCGTTTCGATCACTTCGCCCGCGTACATCACGGCCACGCGCTGCGCGACTTCCGACACCACGGCCAGATCGTGCGAAATCAGCACTAGCGCCATGCCGCGATCCTTCTGCAATTGCACGAGCAGCTGCATGATCTGCGCCTGAATGGTCACGTCGAGTGCCGTGGTCGGCTCGTCGGCGATCAGCAGCTTCGGGTTGCACGCGACTGCCATCGCGATCATCACGCGCTGGTTCATACCGCCCGACATCTGATGCGGGAACGTATTGATGCGGTTCTTCGCATCAGGAATGCCGACCTGATCGAGCAGTTCGAGCGCGCGTTTGTTCAGCGCATCGCCGCGCAGCCCTTCGTGCAGCTTCAGCACTTCCTTGATCTGATAGCCGACCGTGTAGCTCGGGTTCAGGCTCGTCAGCGCGTCCTGGAACACCATCGCCACGTCCTTGCCGATGATCCTGCGGCGCTCTTTCGGCGTCGCGTTCAGCAGGTCTTTGCCATCGAACGTGACTTCGTCGGCGGTGACCTTGCCGGGCGCGTCGATGAGGCCCATCAGCGCCATCATCGTCACGCTTTTGCCCGAGCCCGATTCGCCGACGACGCCGACCACTTCGCCCGGCGCCACGTTCAGATTGATTCGATCCACAGCAGCCAGGCCGCTGAAGTTCACCGCGAGATTGCGGATGGTCAAAAGGTTACCGTTGCTCATGTCAGGCCAGCCGTTTGAGTTTCGGGTCGAGTGCGTCGCGCAGCCCGTCGCCGAGCAGGTTGATCGAGAGCACCGAGATCAGGATGGCGAGACCGGGCATGGTGACGATCCACCATGCGCTGTCGATGTAGTCGCGTGCCGACGCGAGCATCGCGCCCCACTCCGCCGACGGCGGCTGCACGCCGAGGCCGAGGAAGCCGAGCGCGGCGGCATCGAGAATCGCCGACGAAAAACCGAGCGTGGCTTGCACGATCAGCGGCGCCGTGCAGTTCGGCAGCACCTGCGAGAACATCAGGCGAATGGTGCCGGCACCCGCGACGCGCGAGGCCATCACGTATTCCTTGTGCAACTCGCCAAGCGCCGACGCGCGCGTCAGACGCACATAGCCCGGCAGCGCGACGATCGCGATGGCGAGCATCGTGTTCACCAGACCCGGACCGATGATGGCGACGACGGCCACCGCGAGCAGCAGCGACGGCAGCGCGAGCAGCACGTCCATGATGCGCATGATGGGGGTGTCGGCCCACTTCTCGAAGAACGCGGCGATCAGGCCGAGCACGATGCCCGGGATCAGCGCGAGCATCACCGATACGAAGCCGATCCAGAACGACAGGCGCGCGCCGTACATCAGACGCGAAAGAATGTCGCGGCCCGCTTCGTCGGTGCCGAGAATGAACTTCCAGCTGCCGCCGTCGAGCCATGCGGGCGGAACCTTCACGGAATCGCGGTATTGCTCGATGGGACTGTGCGGTGCGATCAGCGGCGCGAAGATCGCGACGAAGATCAGGATCAGCACGACGATGCCTGCGCCGACGGCGCCGCGGTTGCGCGAGAAGTTGGACCACAACTCGCGGGCGGCGAGCGCGCGGCCGCTAGGCGGCGTCACTGCCTGGGGGACTGTATTTTGGATGTCTGCCACGGTTTTACCTCGTATGGCGAATGCGTGGATTCAGCACGCCGTACAACAGGTCGACGACGAGGTTCACGACGATCACGAGCGTCGCGATCATCAGGATACCGCCCTGCACGACGGGATAGTCGCGCCGGCCGATCGCGTCGATCAGCCATTTGCCGATGCCCGGCCACGAGAACAGCGTCTCCGTCAGCACCGCGCCTGCAAGCAGTGTGCCGACCTGAAGACCGATCACGGTCACGACGGGAATCAGCGCATTGCGAAGCGCATGCACGACGATCACGCGCGCGGGCGACAGGCCCTTCGCGCGCGCCGTGCGGATGTAGTCTTCGCGCAGCACTTCGAGCATCGACGAGCGCGTCATCCGCGCGACCACCGCGAGCGGAATCGTGCCGAGCACGATCGCGGGCAGAATCAGGTGCGACAGCGCCGAGCGGAACGAGCCTTCGTCCGTGCCGGGCAGCAGCGAGTCGATCAGCAGGAAGCCGGTGACGTGCGGAATGTCGTATTCGACGGCAATGCGGCCCGACACGGGCGTCCAGCCAAGCTTCGAAGAGAAGAACATGATGAGGATCAAGCCCCACCAGAAGATCGGCATCGAATAGCCGGTGAGCGCCGTGCCCATCACGCCATGATCGACGACGGTGCCGCGCCGCAGCGCCGCGAACACCCCCGCCGGCAGCCCGATGATCAGTGCGAACAGCATCGCGCAGAGCGACAGTTCGACGGTCGCGGGGAAACGGGCCAGGAATTCGCCCATCACGCTGGTATTGGTGATGATCGATGTGCCGAGGTTCCCCTGCAGCGCGTGACCGACGTAATGGATGTACTGGATGGGCAGCGGCTCGTCGAGCCCGAGCCGATGCATAGCGGCTGCGTGCATGGCGGGATCGACGCCGCGCTCGCCCATCATCACTTCGATGGGGTCGCCCGGAATCAAATGGATGAGCGCGAACGCCAGGATCGTGATACCGATGAAAGTCGGTATGACCATCCCAATGCGGCGCAAAACGAATCGGAACATGGTTCGTCCCTTTGGTCTTGGTGAGAAAAAACGCAACCGGCGACGAGGGCTCGTGACCCCGGTCGCCGGACCATTTCGACCAGTCTTCTAACCGAACGAAAAGCGTACTGCGTATGGGACGCAGCGAGCAACGAAGCCCGCCGCATCACGAGATTTACTTCATGCTCACGCCGTCGAAGCGCGCGTAGCCCAGCGGCTCGATACGCATGTCGACGACCTTCTTGCTGACGGGCTGATACACCGTCGAGTGAGCGATGGGCGAGAACGGCAGCTGCTGCGCGAAGATCTGCTGAGCCTGCTGGTAGTACTTCGTGCGCTCGGCCTGACCCGTCGTTTCGCGGCCCTTCTGCACCAGCTCGTCGAACGGCTTGTAGCACCACTTGCCGAAGTTGTTGCCGTTCACCGCGTCGCAGCCGAGCAGCGTGCCGAGCCAGTTGTCGGGGTCGCCATTGTCGCCCGTCCAGCCGATCAGCATCGAGTCGTCTTCGCCCGCATGAGCGCGCTTGATGTACTCACCCCACTCGTACGTGACGATCTTCGCCTTCACGCCGATCTTCGCCCAGTCGGCCTGGATCATTTCCGCCATCAGGCGGCCGTTCGGGTTATACGCGCGCTGCACGGGCATCGCCCACAGCGTGATGTCGAAGCCGTTCGGGAAGCCTGCCTTCGAGAGCAGCGCCTTCGCCTTCTCCGGATCGTACGACGCCATCTTCAGGTTCTTGTCGTAGGACCACTGGGTAGGCGGCATCGGATTCGTCGCTGCCTGGCCTGCGCCCTGGTAGACGGAATCGATGATCGCCTTCTTGTTGATCGCCATGTCGAGCGCCTGACGCACTTCGAGCTTGTCGACGGGCTTGTGCGTCACGTTGTACGACAGGTAGCCCAGGTTGAAGCCCGGCTGCGACGGCATGTCGATGTTCGAATCGGCCTTCAGCGGCGCGATGTCGGCGGGACGCGGATAGCTCATCACCTGGCATTCGTCGCGCTTGAGCTTCTGCACGCGCACGCCCGGATCAGGCGTGATCGAGAAGATCAGCTTCGACAGCTTGACCGTGTTCGGCTTCCAGTAGTCCGGGTTGCCGTCGAAACGGATCGTCGCGTCCTTCGTGTAGCTGCGGAAGATGAACGGGCCCGTGCCGACCGGCTTCTGGTTGATGTCGGCGGCCTTGCCGTCCTTCATCAGCGAATCCGCATACTCAGCCGAGAGGATCGACGCGTATTCCATCGCCAGATTCTGGATGAACGGTGCGTTGACTTCCTTCAGCGTGAACTTGACCGTGTACGGGTCGACCTTTTCGATCTTGTCGATCAGCTTGTCGAGGCCCATGTCGGTGAAGTACGGGAACTGCACCGGGTATGCCTTGCGGAACGGCTGGTTCGTATCCAGCATGCGCTGGAACGTGAACACGACGTCATCCGCGTTGAATTCGCGGGTCGGCTTGAACCAGGACGTCGTGTGAAATTTGACGCCGTGGCGCAGATGGAACGTGTACGTCTTGCCGTCCGGCGAGACATCCCACTTTTCCGCGAGGCCCGGCTCGACCTTCGTGCCGCCACGTTCGAACTCGACGAGGCGGTTGTAAACGGTAAACGTGTTGGCCGTGAAATCCACGCCCGTGGTGTACTGCGCCGGATCAAAACCCGCGGGGCTGCCTTCCGAGCAGTAGACGAGGGTTTTGTTCGGGATATCGGCGGCGTTCGCCAGTTGGGTCCCCGCCATCGATGCCGCTGCCGTCGCGACCAGCATCGTGAGCCGTGCCGCGCGCAACAGTTTGTTTTGCTTCATGTTTCCTCCAGGTTCAGCGCCGGCAAAAACCAGCGTAGCGCGATATTACTGACGTTTCCCAGGGGCCACAAGCAGAGGAAATTGTTTGTGTTGACGATCGGAAACAACTGAAACCGGGTCTGCCGCGCGCCGCGCGGCAGCCTGTCCGAACTAGAGCGAAATTGCGTAAAGAAGCGTCAAATTGGTTACTTCAGGCCGACGTTCCAGAACTGCGTCGGACCAAACGGATCGATCTTGAACCCGGTGATGGCCTTCGACAGCGGCTGATAGACAGTCGAGTGTGCAATCGGAGTGAAAGGTACTTCCTGCTTGAAGATCTGCTGAGCCTCGGTGTAGTCCTTGGTGCGCACGGCCATGTCGGTGGTGGCGCGGGCCTGCTTGATGAGGTCGTCGAACGGCTTGTAGCACCATTTGGAGAAATTGCTGCCGTTCACGGCGTCGCAGCCGAGCAGCACGCCGAGCCAGTTGTCCGGGTCGCCGTAGTCGCCCGTCCATCCGATCAGCATCGCCTCGTGCTCGCCGCTATGCGCGCGGCGAATGTACTCGCCCCATTCGTACGTGACGATTTTCGTCTTGACGCCGATCTTCGCCCAGTCCGCCTGCAGCATTTCGGCCATCAGGCGCGCGTTCGGGTTGTAGGGGCGTGAAACGGGCATCGCCCACAGCGTCAGGTCGAAACCATCCGGATAGCCCGCATCCTTGAGCAGCCCTTTCGCCTTGTCGACGTCGTACGGCGCATCTTTCAGGCTCCTGTCGTAGCCCCACTGCGTCGGCGGCATCGGGTTGGTCGCGGCCTGGCCCGCGCCCTGATAGACCGAGTCGATGATCGCCTTCTTGTTGACGGCCATATCGAGCGCACGGCGCACCAGCACGTTGTCGAGCGGCTTTTTCGTCGTGTTGTACGCGATGAAGCCCAGATTGAAACCGACCTGATGCGGCAGCGCCAGCGAAGAATCCGCCTGGATCTGCGGGATATCGGCGGGCTTTGGGTAGCTCATCACCTGGCATTCGTTGCGCTTGAGCTTCTGCAGGCGCACGGACGGATCGACCGTGATCGAGAAAATCAGCCTGCTCACCTTCACGACGCCCGGCTTCCAGTAATTCGGGTTGCCGTCGAAGCGGATCGACTCGTCCTTCGTGTAGCTGCGGAAGATGAACGGACCCGTGCCGACCGGGAACAGGTTGATGTCGGAGGCCTTGCCCGCCTTTAGCAGCTGATCCGCGTATTCGGCCGACAGGATCGACGCGAACGGCATCGCGGTCTTCTGCAGGAACGGAGCGTCGACTTCCTTCAGCGTGAAGCGGACGGTGTACGGGTCGAGCGCCTCGACCTTGACGATGTTCTTTGCGAGGCCGAGATCGTTGAAGTACGGGAATGGCACAGGGTAGGCCTTGCGGAACGGCAGCTCGGGATCGAGCATCCGCGTATACGTGAAGACGACGTCATCGGCGTTGAAGTCGCGCGTCGGCGTGAAGAACGACGTCTTGTGGAACTTCACGCCGTGACGCAGGTGAAACGTGTATTGCAGGCCGTCGCTGGAGACTTCCCATTTTTCGGCGAGCCCCGGCTCGATGTCGGTGCTGCCGTGGCCAAACTCGACCAGCCGGTTATAGATCGTGTATGAGCCCGCGCTGAACTCGACGCTCGTCGTGTACTGCGCAGTGTCGAATCCGGCTGGACTTCCTTCGGAACAGAAGACAACCGTCTTGTCGGGCAGCGACGCCGCGACGCCCTGATTGGGCGCGAGGCAGGCCGCGGCAAGCGTGACGGCGGACAAAGCGGACAAGCAGGACTTTCGAACCGCAAACAGCGTCGATGACATTGGCATGTTGTTCTCCGCGAGGCAGTTGGGTCGAGTGCCTTTGGATCATAGTCAGCCAATATTCGGATTCAATATGGGTTTTCACCCCGCTTTCATGACAGGAAGGTGAAAGCTCGACTGCGATGGCGGCGTCACGCGAAATGAAACGGGCGGCGCATGCTCGCACATGCGCCGCCCGTAAACGAGTCGAACGGTAGCCGTCAGACGCCCAGCCGCTCGCAGATCGCCTTGCTCGCCGCCGCGCCGTTGAGCGTGTAGAAATGCAGGCCCGGCACTTTTGCGTCGACGAGGCGGCGGCACAGGTCCGTCACCACGTCGAGTCCGAAGGCGCGGATCGCGTCGCGGTCGTCACCGAAGCTTTCGAGGCGCTTCGCGATCCAGCGCGGCACCTCCGCGCCGCACATTTCGGAGAAGCGCATCAGCTGCGAGTAGTTCGTGATGGGCATGATGCCCGGCACGATGGGCACATCGACGCCTAGCTTGCGCGCTTCATCGACGAAGCGGAAATACGCATCGGCATTGAAGAAGTACTGCGTGATCGCCGAATTCGCGCCCGCCTTCACCTTGCGCGCGAAGTTCTCGAGATCGTGCCGCGGCGAGCGCGACTGCGGGTGATACTCGGGATATGCCGCGACCTCGATGCGAAACCAGTCGCCGAACTCGGCGCGAATGAAGCTCACCAGCTCCGACGCATAGCGCAGTTCGCCAACCTCGCCCATGCCCGACGGCAGATCGCCGCGCAACGCGACGATATGACGGATGCCGTGCGAGCGGTACTCGTTGAGAATCGCTCGCAGGCTTTCCTTCGACGAGCCAATGCACGACAGATGCGGCGCGGCTTCGAGGCCGTCCTTTGACATGTCGAGCACGGTATCGAGCGTGCCTTGCTGGGTCGAACCGCCGGCGCCGAACGTGACGGACACGAATTTGGGCTTGAGCGGCAACAGTTGCGCGCGCGTGGCGCGCAGCTTATCGAGCCCTTCCTGCGTCTTCGGGGGGAAGAATTCGAATGAAAGTTCGATGGGGTTCATGGTTCTGTTCGCAACCCGTCAGCCGATGCTGCGGTTGCCGAAGATGAGCGCGGACAACAGCCACGAAACGATGCTGTACAGAATCGAGCCGAAGAACGCCGACCAGAAACCCGACACTTCGAAGCCCTTCAGCAGCGATGCGCACAGCCAGAAGCACAGCGCGTTCACCACCAGTATGAAGAGCCCGAGCGTGAGTATCGTGACGGGCAGCGTCAGCAGGATCAGCACCGGCCGCAGAACGGCATTGATGAGCCCGAGCACCAGCGCGACGATCAGCGCAGTACCGAAACTGCGGATGTGAATCGACGGCACGAGGTAGGTGATGATCAAGAGCGCGAGTGCGTTGATCACCCAGGTCAGCAATACAGTCATGAGCAGCTCCTGGTCGTCTGTGGGTGTGAAGTCCGGGTTGAACTCTGGGTTGACCTCATGCAGCATGCGCTAAGCGCCGGCCCACGCGCGGCATCGCGTCGAGCCGCCTTGCCGGCCTGCTTCGTGGTCCGATGCGGCCGCACGCGATGGCGCGCGGCCGCATCTGTCATGCCGCGTGGCGTCAGCTTAGTAACGGTAGTGGTTCGGCTTGAACGGACCGTTCTTGTCGACGCCGATGTACTTCGCCTGATCCGCCGACAGCTCCGTCAGGTTCGCGCCGATGCGCGCGAGGTGCAGGCGCGCAACCTTTTCGTCGAGTTGCTTCGGCAGCACGTAGACCTTGTTCTCGTACTTGTTGCCTTCGACGAACAGTTCGATCTGCGCGAGCGTCTGGTTCGTGAACGAGTTCGACATCACGAACGACGGGTGGCCCGTCGCGCAGCCGAGGTTCACGAGGCGGCCTTCAGCCAGCAGGATCACGCGCTTGCCGTCCGGGAAGATGATGTGGTCGACTTGCGGCTTGATGTTTTCCCACTTGTACTGACGCGTCGACGCAACGTCGATTTCCGAGTCGAAGTGGCCGATGTTGCAGACGATCGCGTTGTGGCGCATCGCCTTCATGTGATCGTGATTGATCACGTGGTAGTTGCCCGTCGCCGTCACGAAGATGTCGGCCTTGTCGGCGGCGTATTCCATCGTCACGACGCGGTAGCCTTCCATCGCGGCCTGCAGCGCGCAGATGGGATCGATTTCCGTGACCCACACCGTCGCGCCCAGACCGCGCAGCGATTGCGCGCAGCCCTTGCCCACGTCGCCGTAACCTGCGACGACGGCGATCTTGCCCGCGATCATCACGTCGGTCGCGCGCTTGATGCCGTCGACGAGCGACTCGCGGCAGCCGTACAGGTTGTCGAACTTCGACTTCGTGACGGAGTCGTTCACGTTGATCGCCGGGAACGGCAGACGGCCTTCCTTCTCCATCTGATACAGGCGATGCACGCCCGTCGTCGTTTCTTCCGTGACGCCCTTGATGTGCGACAGACGCGTCGAGTACCACGTCGGGTCTGCGTCGAGATGCTTCGCAATCGCCTTGTACAGCGCGACTTCTTCTTCGTTGGTCGGCTTGCCGATGACCGTGCGGTCCTTCTCGGCCTTCGCGCCGAGAATCAGCAGCAGCGTTGCGTCGCCGCCGTCATCGAGGATCATGTTCGCGAATTCGCCGTTCGGCCATTCGAAGATGCGGTGCGTGAACTCCCAGTATTCGTCGAGCGACTCGCCCTTGAACGCGAACACGGGCGTGCCGCCCTTGGCAATCGCGGCGGCAGCGTGGTCCTGCGTCGAGAAGATGTTGCACGATGCCCAGCGCACATCCGCGCCGAGCGACTTCAGCGTTTCGATCAGCACGCCCGTCTGGATGGTCATGTGCAGCGAACCCGCGATGCGCGCGCCCTTCAGCGGCTGCTGCGTCTTGTACTCTTCGCGCGTTTGCATGAGACCGGGCATTTCGGTCTCGGCGATGGTGAGTTCCTTGCGGCCCCAATCGGCGAGCGACAGGTCGGCAACAATGAAATCCTGGGAATCTTTGGAATCGTAAACTGCGGCGTTCATCACGCCCTCCTTTCTAAAAAAGACTAGAAATGTTGACGTGAGCGCCGTTCGATGCGGTTGGTTTGTAAGCGCGGCGCGCATCCAATCCTTCCGATTGAAAGCCTTCGAGCCTGGCGGGCCGAGCCCGTCGCAACGCTCCTCGAAGACGAACGGCGATTGTAGCAAAACGAGATGGCGTGCGGTGTGACGATTCCGGCTATGCCGACTGATTCCGCGCGGAATCCGCGTCCAGTTGCGCGCGCAGTTGCGGCGCGAGTTCGAAGCCGCGCAGCTCGCTGATCGCCGCATACGCGCGGCGCACGAACGCCCACGATGCGTCGCGAGTCGAGGTGATGAGTTCGTCGGACACGTCGGCCATGCCCATCGAAATGCGGAAATAGCGCTCGGCGTGGATCTTCGGGTGATAGTGCATGAGCACGCGCTTGCGGTCGTCGAGGCGCGGATTGTCGAAGATATTGAGCAGCGCGAGCGAAAACGCGCCGTCTTCGCCGCCGTGACGGCGGAACACGTCGTCGAACGGAAAACCGCCGAACGCCGCATAAACGGAACGGCGAATCACGAGACTGCTCGGCACCGTGTTGCTGAGGGTCGCGGCATGCTCCGGGTATTGCGGATGGCCGGTGATATCGGCGGGAAATCCGCAGAACTCGACGTCGAGCCGGACGGACGGCTGGCCCGGATGCTCTTGCAGGTACGCGACGGGCCCGGCGAGCGCGCCGGGCAGATATTCGTCGTCGGCGTCGATGAAGGCCAGCAACGGATAGCGCGCATGCATCGCGCCCCAGTTCCGCGCGCGCGCCGCGCCGCCGTTGTGCGGCATGCGCAGCAGTTCGATCTGCGGATACTGCTGCGCATGACGCAGCGCGACGTCTGGCGAGCCGTCCTGTGAACCGTCGTCGACCACGATGATCTGTGCTGCTTCGGGCTGTGCGACGCAGCTGTCGAGCGTCCGGGCAAGAGTTTGTTCGGCGTTGTAACAGGGAATGATGATGGAGATCGGCAACATCGCTTTAACCGGCTGTCGTGGAGTGTCTGCGCCGATAATCATAGAACCAGTCCGCCGCAGGCCATCTCCAAAATAGACGCGACTAGCCGCTACGTGCGTTTGCGTGCCTCTACGTCACAGCGGCAGCATCCCGAACACAGGCGCCAGCAGCACCATCACGACGCCCGCGATCATCATCGTCAGGCTTGCGACGACGCCCTCCTCACTGCCCAGCTCGCGCGCCTTCGCCGTGCCGACGCCGTGCGCCGCCGCGCCGAACAGCGCGCCGCGCGCGAGCCGCGTGCGCAGCGGCACGAGCGCCAGCACGATTTCGCCGAACAGCATCCCGCAGACGCCCGTCGCGATCACGAACAGCGCGGTCAGATCCTTCGGCGCGTGAAGCTTGTCGGAAACGGCGAGCGCGAACGGCGTCGAGATCGAACGGGTCATCAGGCAACGCTGCAGTTCCGGTGAAAGATGCAGCAGCCTCGATAGCGCGAGCGAGCCGCCCACCGCGACGACAATGCCGACCGTCACGCCGACGGTGAGCGAAATCCAGTGGCGTTTGAGCAAAGTGCGGTATTCATAGATCGGCACCGCGAACGCGACAGTCGCCGGCCCGAGCAGCCACATCAGCCAGCGCGTGTCCTGAAAGTAGACGGCATACGGAATCCGCGCGACCACGACGATCGCCGCGAGCACCGCCGGCACCGCGAGCAGCGGCGTCAGCCACGGCGACCTGAAACGCGCATACAGCGCCTTCGACGCGAAATAGAGCGCCACCGTCAGCACGAAGCAGCCGGCGGCGGTCAACCGGGATGCGTCATCGGCGAAAAGCGACGTATAGAAGGCGAAGGCGCTCATGACAGGTGAATTACGAAGCGTGAATTAGCGGAAGTTTCTGGAGGCAGCACGGCCTTCGACAGGCGCGCGCTGAACCATCACCGGCGTAACGCGAGGCGCCGTTCGAGGCGCGCGGCCTGTTCGACGGCAAACGCGACGGCCACCATCACCATCAGCGTGCCCGCGACCACCACCAGCGCGAGGCGCCAGCCGTCTTCGCGGAACAGGCCGCCGTACTGGACAGCGGCCACAGCGGCGGGAATGAAGAACAGCAGCATGTCCGACAGCAGCCAGTCGGCGCCCGCCTTCACCCAGCGCGGCGCGACACCGCCGCAGAACAGCAGCGCCAGCAGCATCACGAGCCCGACGACGCCGCCCGGAATCGGCAAGCCGAAGCGGCGCACGATGAAATCGGCGGCAAACCAGACGCCCGCGAGCGCAGCGCTCTGCACCGCGATCCGGCTGACCTTCGCGACGGGCGACGTCGAATCGAGACGGACGGAAGCGGCAAGACGAGCGATGAGCGGCGAGATCATGGCAAACCCTAGGTGACTTTCAGATAGAGTTCAGTATAGGTTGCGGTGCAGCATAAATATAATGACTTAGGATTATTCACTTCATTCCGATATGGAATCCAAGGGCAACGACTATGGAACTGCGCGCGCTACGTTATTTCATCGAGGTCGTCCGGCAGCAAAGCTTCACCGTCGCGGCCGAGCAGATGTTCGTCACGCAGCCGACCATCAGCAAGATGGTGAAGTCGCTGGAGGATGAGATCGGCTCGCCGCTCCTTCTGCGCGACGGCCGGCAGATGGTGCTGACGGACGCCGGACGCATCGTCTATCAACGCGGCCAGGAAGTGCTCACGTCGTATGCGCAGTTGCAGGCCGAACTGAACGACCTCGACAAGCTCGGGCGCGGCGAACTGACGATCGGCATTCCGCCGATGGGCGGCTCGCTCTTCACGCCCGCGATCGCCGCGTTCCGGCAGCGCTATCCGAAGATCGAGCTGAAGCTGTTCGAGCAGGGCTCGAAGGCGATCGAGGCCGCGCTGATCGCTGGCGAACTGGAACTCGGCGGCGTTTTGCAGCCAGTCGATCCCGACATGATCGACGTGCTGCCGATGACCCGCCAAGTGCTGTGGCTCGTCGCACGCCACGGCTCGCGCTGGGACGCGCTGCAGGAAGTTCCGCTTGCCGAGCTGGCGAACGAGCCGTTCGTTTTCTACGGCGAAAGCCTCGCGCTGAACGACGTGGTGCTGGCCGCGTGCCGCACGGCGGGTTTCGCGCCGACCATCGTCGGACGCAGCGGGCACTGGGACTTCATGGCGGCGCTGGTGCTGGCGGGCGTCGGCATTGCGCTGTTGCCCGCGCCGTATTGCCGGCGGCTCGACGACGCACAATTCACCTGCCGTCCCGTCGTCGCGCCGGAGATTCCATGGGAAATGGCGATCGGCTGGCGGCGCAACGGCTATCTGTCGCACGCGGCGCGCGCGTGGCTCGACGTCGCGCGCGAGACGCTGCCGGGACTGACGACGGACAACTTCACGCATCCGCCGACCTTCGCCGTTCCATCGCCGTCGCCGGATCACCCGAAGCCGCCGCAGAATTAAAAACGCCGCCCGGATTGCTCCGGGCGGCCTCGTGCTCCCCTCTTGACTGCTTGCGAACGCGTGGCGCTTATTGCGCCTGAGCCTGCGTTTGCGCGGCTTGCGCGGCATCGAATGCGCTCACCTGATACGGTGCGCCGAGCAGCGACTTCACGCGGTCGAGCCAGCCCGACTTCGCCTCGGCGGCCGCGCCGCTCAACTCGACGCGCGTGCCGTCGATCTTCATCTCGGCGCCCGGCGTTGCCAGCAGCGGCATTAGCGCGTCGATATGCGCGAGCCAGTCGGCGGCCTTCGTGTTGTCGTCGGCGGTGATGTCGGCGCTGAATCGCCCAGCGCCGAATTTCTTCGTCAACGCGTTCAGCAGCGCGGACCTTTCGGCGATGGACTGCACGGTCGCGGTGACCGTCGGCTTGCCGCGCTTGTCGACGGTCACGACCAGTTGCGAGTCCTTCGCGGGATCGGCCGCCGTCTCTGTCTGGACCTTGCCCGAGGCGCTGGCCGCGCTGTCGCGCGCCGCTTCCGGAGTGGCGGAACTGGAAACCGTTGCGGTCGTCGCGGCAACTGCATGGTGGGCGAAGAAATCCGTCGCCGACGGGCAGTAGGCCAACGCCACCCAGGTCAGCATCGCGACGATCGCGCCGACCAGCGCGGACAAGGCCGCGATGCCGAACCAGTGCTTCGCGCTCGGGCCGGCATAGCGCACTTCGCGCGCGGGCTGCGGAACGGCAGCGACCGCAGCGGGTGCAGCCGCTGCGGCTGGCCCGGCGGTGGAGACGGCCGGCTCGGCCGGGCTGCGCACGGGCGCGGGCGCAGCGGCGGGATGCTCGAAATGCGCGGAAACTGCGCGCACCTGCGCACCGATCGTGTTGACAAAAGCGGATACGCCGCCCAGGCCGAGGACCGTGGTGAGTCCGTCGTTCAGGTAAGGCGCGATGATGGGCAACTGCTGGCCAAGCATCGTCGGCAAGACGCCGATATTGCCCCGATGGTCAAGGAGGTGGCGCTTGAGCACGCCCATCAGGATGCTGCAGGCAATGCCCGTGACCGCGTGCGTCGCGTGTGCGGGCACGCCCGTCTGCATCGACACGGTGTCGCTCAATCCGTCGATGCGGCGCTCGAACGTATGCTCCAGCAACTGCCGGCCCGTCGACGACAACTGCGTGACGCCCGTGGTGCTCGCGAAGATGCGCGGCAGTTGCTCGCCGATATCGGCATGGACTTCTTGCCCGAGGATGGTTGCGAACAGCGCGCGCGCGCCGTCGAGCGTCGTGCATTTGTTCATCAGCCCGGCGACGAGCGCCGGCGTGGCCACGTCCATGACTCTCGCCGTCGCGTCCGGCGGCAATCCGAGGCAGTTCGACAGCTGCCGAACCACGGCGTCCGGCAATGCAGACCGGAACAGTTGAATCACATTGACACTCATCGATTCGTTTCCCTGAATTTCGGAATTTCGAACACGCGCCCATGCGCCCTTCGTTGGGCGGCGATTATAGGAGCGGGAAAATCTCAGAAATGAAGCAATGAACGATTTTTAAACTTTGTAGGATTTCTCTCATATGGATTCTTATCAACTGTCAAAATTGGCTACCCGCGCGTAATGAAAACCCTCAGCGAAGAATGATCGCTGCTCGCGTCGCGCGGCGTTGCTGGCGGCATTTGTCTCGCGCACACTTGTCCACGCATCTTGTCCGCGCATTGCTGTGAGCGCCCCCGCTCGCGTGATGTCGCCATAAGAACGATCGCTCTAAGCGGAACGCACGGCGCGCCCCTATGATGAAAGCTGCCGCCCGCGCGATCACGCGCGCCCGGATGTCGTTCAAACATGGTCTTTCGCGCGCCGCCGCCGTCCACGTACATCGCCCGCGCGCCCCAATCGAACAGCGCCGCACAACAAGCGGCGCGCGCCTGTCAAACGGAGACATCAGATGGAACGGTTCGGCCCCGGCAACACGCATCAGGTGACCAATCAGGTCCCGCCGCTCGCGAACTACAACCTGTTTTCGAGCGACGCTGCGCTCGCTGCCGCCGTCGAGCGCGAAGGCGCGGCGTGGCATCGCGACGCGCTGATCCGGGACGGCGCCGCGCTGAGCGCACCCGACGTGCTCGCGCTCGCCGATCTCGCGAACCGCCACCCGCCCGAACTCGCGACATTCAGTCCGCGCGGCGAACGCATCGACGCGCTCGAGTTTCATCCCGCGTGGCATACGCTGCTAGGCCTGCTGCGTCGCGAAGGACTGCATGCGCTGCCGTTCTCCGATCCGCGACAGGGCGCGATGGTCGCGCGTTGCGCGGGTTACTTCCTGCATGCGCAACTCGAATCCGGCTCGCTGTGCCCGGTGACGATGACCTTCGCCAGCATTCCCGTGTTGCAACGGGAGCCGGCGCTCTTCGATACGCTTCGCGACAGGCTGTACTCGCGCGTGCACGATCCGCGCGACCTGCCGCTCGCTCAGAAGACGGCGATCATGATCGGCATGGGCATGACCGAAAAGCAGGGCGGATCAGACGTGCGCAGCAACCGCACGCAGGCGTTCGCGATGAGCGGCGAAGGCGGCGAAGGCGGCGGACGCGGCGCCGCCTATCGGCTGGTCGGCCACAAGTGGTTTTTCTCCGCGCCGCAATGCGACGCGCATCTCGTGCTCGCGCGCACCGACGATCGCGAAGGCCTGTCGTGTTTCTTCGTGCCGCGCTTCGCACCCGACGGCAGCAAGAATGCGGTACGCGTCCAGCGCCTGAAGGACAAGCTCGGCAACCGCTCGAACGCGAGCAGCGAAGTCGAATTCTTCGATGCCTACGGCGTGATGATCGGCGACGAAGGGCGCGGCGTGCCAACCATCATCGAAATGGCGAACTACACACGGCTCGACTGCGTGATCGGCAGCGCGGCATTGATGCGCGCCGCGCTCGTGCAGGCGATCCACCACGCGCGCCATCGCAGCGCATTCGGCAGGCATCTCGCCGATCAGCCGTTGATGCGCAATGTGCTCGCCGATCTGTCGCTCGAATCCGAAGCGGCGACCGTGCTGTTCATGCGGCTTGCGCGCGCCTTCGAAGACACGACGAACGCGCCCGAGGAACGCGCGTGGCGGCGGCTCGTCACGCCCGCCGCGAAGTACTGGGTATGCAAGCGCACGCTCGAATTCACGGGCGAAGCCATGGAGGTGTGGGGCGGCAACGGGTACGTCGAAGAAGGCCCGATGGCGCGCTTCTATCGCGAAGCGCCCGTGAACTCGATCTGGGAAGGCTCGGGCAACGTGATGTGTCTCGACGTGCTGCGCGCGATCGAGCGCGAACCCGACGCCGCGCATGCACTGCTCGACGCATGGCGCAAAGAGGCGCAGGCACATCCCGCGCTGAATGCCGCGCTCGGGCGTCTGATGAGCGCGCTGACGTCGGCGCCCGAGACACGCGAAGCATCGGCGCGCCGCATCGCGCAGCAGATCGTGCTGATCGCGCAGGCCGTGCTGCTCGTCCAGCATGCGCCGTCAGTCGTCGCCGATGCGTTCATCGCGACGCGCGTCGGCGAAGGGTGCGGCGAAAGCGGCCGCGTGTACGGCACGCTGCCGTCGGTGTTCGATCATGCGGCGATCGTCGATCGCGCCTTTGCGAGCTGAAATCGAACAACGAACCAGCACCCAACAACGACAAGGCGACGATCGGCCGCTTCGCGCGCGAAACGATCGAAGGCGGCATGCCCGTCAACGAAACGCTGAGCTGATGCACCTCGCGTGCGAAAGCCTGCTGTTCGGCGGTGTCGGCGCGAGCGGGATGAGCGCGTATCACGGCTACGAAGGCTTCGTGACGTTCTCGAAGATGAGGCCGGTATTTACGCAGACGCGCCTGAACGCGTGCGGCCTGAGCGCGCCTCCATATCGCCGGCGCGTGCGCGCGCTGCCCGGGCTGATGATGCGGCTTCGAGGCGGCTTTGATGCGGCTTCGATGCGGCTTCGATGCGGCTTTGAGGCGACTTCGATGCGGCTTCGAGGCCGGCGCTTTTCGCCTAGCGCGGCGCGTCTTGCCGCGAGGCGGAAATGACCACGTCGGTGGACTGCGCATCGTCCGCTGCGCCGCTTTCCAGCCGATGCAGCCAAGCGAGCAGTTCCGCAACGGCCTGATATAGCTGCGGCGGAATGCGCGAGTCGACATCGACCTGCATCAGCAGCGAAACCATCTCGGGTGCTTCGTGCACGTACAGGCCCGCTTCCTTCGCGCGCTGCACGATCATGTCGGCGACGAGCCCGTAGCCCTTCGCGACGACGCGCGGCGCCTCGTCGTACCCCTGTGTGTCGTAGGCGAGTGCCGCCGCGCTCTTGCGATGCGTGCGGCTCATTGCAGGTCCCAATCGAAGTCGTCGTCGACTGCGTCGTTCGCTTGAGGCCTGGCCGCCGAATTCTCCGACGAGCGCGCGTACGCCGATGCCGCAGCGGCCGCCGCGCTGCCCGCGTGCAGGCTTGCGCCGATCTCGCGAATCGACAGCCCCGTCAATTCGATGCCCGCCTGGGCAAGCCGCTGCCGGAACGTCTCGCCCTGCGCCGAGAGCCGAGCCGCGCCGCCCGGACTCGCCTGCACGCGCGCAGCGAGCCGCGCCCCCGTGAGCGTGAGTTCGGCGTCGACGGTGCCGAGCGTGGGCAGCGACAGCGTGAGACGCGTGCGCCACGGGTATTCTTCATCGGCGGATGCGACGCCGTTGCCGCTGCGCCGCCATTCGTCGCCTTCCTGCTCGATCGTCCAGTCGAGCCGCGCGCCCGGCCACGCTTCCCCTGTCCAGCGGAATTGCCCTGTCGCGAGCAGATCGAGCTGCTGGCGCACGAGAGGAATCGTCGCGGGATGCAGCGCGGCCGGCATCGCCTGCTGCTGGGGCACGCTGGCGCCGCCCGTGCCGGCTGCGTTGCCCGGCGCGCCATGCAACGGCGCGTGCGGGGGCTCGTCCGGCATCTCGATGATGTCGTGCGTGACCAGGTCGAAGGTCGTGAAGCGCGCCGACTGCGCGTGCGGACCTTCCGTCGCGCCGCGCGCGGCGAGATTCGACGCGGCGGCGGCCGCCCAGCCCGTGCCGCCCGGCGCGCCGCCGGGCTGGCGGCCTTGCGCCCACGACAGCGGATCGTCGGCGGCCTCGCTCCAGTCGAGGGGCAATTGCGACACCGCGTCGGCAAGGTGATTCTGCGGCTCGGCGGCGAGCGACTCGACGGACCGCTGCCCCGACAGCCATTGCGCGAGATGCGATTCGTAGAACAGCCCGCTTTCGCTGACGGTCTGCCTGAGCGCCGCAGCGAGTTCGGCGACGGGCAGTTGCGCGGCCACGACGGTCGCGGCCGCATTCGAAGCCTGAGCCGCATTCGCCGCCTGCGCCGTATTCGAACCCTGCCCCGCATTTGAAGCCTGCGCCGCATTGGAAGCCTGCGCCGCATTGGAAGCCTGCGCCGCATTGGAAGCCTGCGCCGCGTTCGAAGCCTGCGCCGCGTTCGCGCCGCCCGTGCCCTGCGATTCCGAAGCGGCCGCGCTGCCCGAAGCGGCAGCGGCCGACGCACCCGCGTCGAACAGCGGCAACGGGGCGATATCGAGAGCCGGCGCCGCTGACCAGATCGGCGCCTGACCGACGAGTGCGGACGTCGCCTCGCCGCCCGAGCGCGTGATCGCGTCGAGCGTCAGCGCGACGGCGGACAACGCCGTCTGCGCGGAAGCAGGCAAAGGACCAGCTGTCGCCGTGACGGGCGCGGCGGGAGGTGTCTTGACGTTGAGCGATGCGTCGGCCTGCGACGCAGTTGCGCCGGCGCGCGCGCTCACGGAGAGCAGGCTGTCGATGCGGCTGGCCTGCAGCGCGGCCACCGCCGTGTCGATTCCGTTCATGCCCGCTTCCTCTCGCGCATTGACGACGCGTGGCCGCTAGCGGCGCGCCGCGACGGCTCGTATAAAAAGCGCGCTCAGCGCGCCTGGTAAAGTTCCTTCAGTACGATGGCAGGCCGGCCCGGTGCGAACAGCGCCTGCAGCTTCGCCATGCGCGGGTTCGCGAGATCGCGGACCGTCGCGTCGTTTGCGAGGATCTGGCGGATCAGGTCGAATTTGCGAGCGCGCTCGACGTCGGACAGACGCACGCCCGTCTCCGCGTTCTTCAGCGCGTCGACGAGATGCCGGTATTCGTCCTGCAGCAGGACGAGCTCGTTCCACAGCGCGTTTCGCGCTGCCATCACCATCTGGACTGAAATCGCTGCGATCGCCTCGTAGCGGGCGAAATAGTCTGCGTTCGAATTCATCTCATGCTTTCGGCGGACGACTGCATCGCCATCCGCGCAATCTCCGGCGCGATTCCGATCCAGGCTTCCTCGAGCGTGGCCAGCAACCCGTCGACTTCGACGAGCATCGCCTCGCTCTGTTTCAGGTTCGCCTCGAGCAGCCGCCGTGTCATATAGCTGTAGAGCGCGTCGAGACGCTCTGCGATTTCTCCGCCGGCATCCCGGTTGAGCGCCTGCTGCAACCCGTCGCCGATGATCTGAATGGCCTTGCCGATCGCCTCGCCGCGCCCAGCGATGTCACCCTGCTGCAGATGCATGCGGGCCTGCGCAATCGCCTTGCGCGCGCCCTGATACAGCATCACGATCAGGCGATGGGGGCTCGCGCCCATCACCCCTGTCTCCACGCCGACGCGAGCGTAGGCATTGGCTCCAGAGTGTCCCGGGGAAAACATCGGCGCTCCTCCTGTATTGCAGATAACGATCGGACTGACAGCGGACGGTTCGCCGCAAAGCGCTGCTTTACCTTGCAGCATGGTTTCCCGCCAACCCTTGTACCAAGGTTATCGGATCGTGCGAATAAAGCTTTAGCCCGCTGGAAGGAAGCGTCAGGAAAGGCAGACGGCCTGCGCTGCGCGGCGCGTCCCGTCCCGCGATCGCGCTGGCCGCGCAACCACCGTACGCCGCCGTACGCCGCCGCACGGGCGCGCAGCTCGCGCAAGACGCCCGGGTGATTCGCCCGGCAAACGCGTGCTTCGCGAACAGGCCGCTCAGACGGCCATCTGCATGATGTCGTTGTAGGCCGATACGAGCTTGTTGCGCACCTGCAGGCCGAACTGAAAGCCGACGTTGGCCTTCTGCATGTCCACCATCACGTCATTCAGCGACACATTCGGCGCGCCCAGCTCGAAAGCGTGCGCTTCGCCGATCGCCGTCTTCTGATTGGCGCTGATCTTGTCGATCGACGCCTTCAGCGCGGAAGCGAACCCGCCCGCCGTGGCCGCGCCGGATTCGTTCGCGACACCCGGGCTGCCGCCTGCGGCCTGCGTGGCCATCGACTGCATCTGCTGCAAGGCCGCGGCGAGCGGATTGATAGGCACAGTCATGTTCTCTCTCCCTGGTCGATCGGAGTTGGCGCCTTGACGCCCGGATGGTTGCTGAAGCGGGATGCGGCGCGCGGTCGCGCCATGCACCAATTGGACAGGAAGCATAGCAGCGGGCCCTTTCCGAAAGCCGTGAAAGTAAGGGGGAAACCCCCCGCTATTCGGCGCATCGGGTTGCGGGGCCATGCGGATAATCCCTAGCGTGAAAGTCTCTGTCGATACGCGCCGCAGGCCCGGGCGCCGCAGCCGGCAGAACGCAAAAGCATCCCGGAGAAAACCGACGCATGGATTCGTCAGCCAACTCGTTGATCAACCCCGATGCCCGCATGGGCCTCGCCGGCGCGCAGCCGGGCACGGCAGCAGCGGCCCAGGCGGGTGCGGCAGGCGTCGACCTGGGCGGCTCGGGCGGCGGCTTCGCCACGCGCTTCCCGGGCATCCCGGCGTCGCTGTCGCAGATGCGCGGCAACCCGCGCGCACCGCTGATCTTCGCCGTCGCCGTGCTGGTCGCCGTGGTGGCGGGGCTGATCCTCTGGTCGCGCGCCCCCGACTACAAGGTGCTGTACAGCAACGTCTCCGATCAGGACGGCGGCGCAATCGTTGCCGCGCTCCAGCAGGCGAACGTCCCGTACAAGTTCTCCGACGGCGGCGGCGCGATCCTGATTCCCGCCGACCAGGTGCATGAAATGCGCCTGCGCCTTGCTTCCCAGGGGCTGCCCAAGAGCGGTTCCGTCGGCTTCGAACTGATGGACAACCAGAAGTTCGGCATCAGCCAGTTCGCCGAGCAGGTCAACTATCAGCGCGCGCTGGAAGGCGAGCTGCAGCGCACGATCGAATCCATTTCGACGGTGAAGACGGCGCGCGTCCATCTGGCGATTCCGAAGCCCACCGTGTTCGTGCGCGACCGCGAAGCGCCGTCGGCGTCCGTGCTCGTCAATCTGTATCCGGGCCGCATGCTCGATGAAGGCCAGGTTGTCGCGATCACGCATATGGTGTCGTCGGCCGTGCCCGACATGCCCGTGCGCAACGTGACGATCATCGACCAGGACGGCAACCTGCTCACCCAGCCGGGCGCCAACGGCAGCGGCCTCGACGCGACGCAGCTCAAGTATGTGCAGCAGATCGAGCACAACACGCAGCAGCGCATCGACGCGATCCTCGGCCCGCTGTTCGGCGCCGGCAACGCGCGTTCGACGGTCAGCGCCGACATCGATTTCTCGAAGAACGAGCAAACTTCCGAAAACTACGGCCCGAACGCGACCCCGCAGCAGGCCGCGATCCGCAGCCAGCAGACCAGCACGGCGACGGAAATGTCGCAAGGCGGCGCCTCGGGCGTGCCGGGCGCGCTGTCGAACCAGCCGCCGCAGCCCGCCTCGGCGCCCATCGTCGCGGGCGCGAACGGCGCGAGCGGCGTGAGCACGACGCCGATCAGCGACCGCAAGGATTCGACGACCAACTACGAGCTCGACAGGACCGTGAGCCACACCGAAAAGGCGATCGGCGGCATCAAGCGCCTGTCGGTGGCCGTGGTGGTGAACTACATGCGCGTCGTCGACGCGAAGGGCCACGCGACGATGCAGCCGCTGCCCGCCGACAAGCTCGCGCAGGTCACGCAGCTGGTGAAGGACGCGATGGGCTACGACCAGGCGCGCGGCGACTCCGTCAACGTGATGAACAGCACGTTCACGACGATCGCCGATCCCGACGCCGACCTGCCGTGGTGGCGCACGAAGGACATGATCGCGCTGTACAGGCAGATCGCGCTGTACGCAGGCATCGGCGCGGTCGCCCTGTTCCTCTACTTCGTGATGGTGAAGCCGGCCCTGCGCCGCGCCTTCCCGCCGCCGCCCGAGCCCGTCGCCGCGCTGCCCTCACCCGACGAGCCGGTGCTCGACGGCCTGCCGAGCGCAGCCGCCGCAGCCGCCGAAGACGAAGTCGAAGGCTCGCTGGTCGCGCTGGAAAGCGACAAGGCCAAATATGAGCGGAACCTCGAATACGCGCGTCAGATCGCGCGTCAGGATCCGAAGATCGTTGCAACCGTCGTGAAGAGCTGGGTGTCCGATGAGCACTGAAGGCGTACTGAAGAGCGCGCTCCTGCTGATGTCGATCGGCGAGGAAGAAGCCGCGAGCGTGTTCAAGTTTCTGGGGCCGCGCGAGGTCCAGAAGATCGGCGTCGCGATGGCGTCGCTGAAGAACATCACGCGCGAGCAGATCGACGAGGTGCTGCACGAGTTCGTCTCCGAGGCGGACAAGCACACTGCGCTGTCGCTCGATTCGAGCGACTACATCCGCTCGGTGCTGACGAAGGCGCTCGGCGACGACAAGGCGGGCGCGATCATCGACCGCATCCTTCAGGGCAGCGATACGAGCGGCATCGAAGGGCTGAAGTGGATGGACTCGGCGGCCGTTGCCGAACTCATCAAGAACGAGCACCCGCAGATCATCGCAACGATTCTCGTGCACCTCGATCGCGATCAGGCGTCGGAAATTGTCTCCTGCTTCACGGAGCGGCTGCGCAACGACGTGCTCCTGCGCATCGCGACGCTCGACGGCATCCAGCCCGCCGCGCTGCGCGAGCTCGACGACGTGCTGACGGGCCTGCTGTCCGGCAGCGACAACCTCAAGCGCAGCCCGATGGGCGGCATCCGGACGGCGGCGGAAATCCTCAACTTTCTGCCGAGCAACCACGAAGAATCCGTCATCGACAACGTCCGCCAGTACGACGCGGACCTCGCGCAAAAGATCATCGACCAGATGTTCGTGTTCGACAACCTGCTCGATCTGGAAGACCGCGCGATCCAGCTGCTGTTGAAGGAAGTCGAGTCGGAGACGCTGATCATCTCGCTGAAGGGCGCGCAGCCCGCGCTGCGCCAGAAGTTCCTGTCGAACATGTCGCAGCGTGCAGCCGAGTTGCTCGCGGAGGACCTCGACGCGCGCGGCCCCGTGCGCGTGTCGGAAGTGGAAACGCAACAGCGCAGGATCCTGCAGGTCGTGCGCAATCTCGCCGAATCCGGAGCAATCGTGATCGGCGGCAAGGCGGAAGATGCATATGTCTGACCAGGACCCCATGCGCGAGGGAAGCCTCCCGGCCTACCAGCGCTGGGAGATGGCCTCGTTCGACCCGGTGCCCGAGCCGGAGCCCGAGGTCGATGACGGCGCGTTCGAAGCCGAACTGCAGCGCCTGCGCGACGCCGCGCACGCGCAAGGCGTCGCGTCGGGCCACGTCGCCGGTCAGGCGCTCGGTTATCAGGCTGGCTATGAGCAAGGCCGCGCGCAAGGTTTCGAGCAGGGCCAGGCGGAAGCGCGCGCGGAAGCCGCCCAGCTCGCCGCGCTCGCCGAGACCTTCAAGGCGGCGCTCGACAACGCGCAGCACGAACTGTCGGAAACGATCGTCGCGCTCGCGCTCGACATCGCGCAACAAGTGGTGCGCCAGCACGTCCAGCACGACCCGACGGCGCTCATCGCCGCCGCGCGTGAAGTGATGGCGACCGAGCCGGCGCTGGTCGGCGCGCCGGCTCTGATCGTGAGCCCCGCCGATCTGCCCGTCGTCGAAGCGTATCTGCTCGAAGAGCTGCAGACGCGCGGCTGGAACGTGCGCACCGACCCCGCGATCGAACGCGGCGGCTGCCGCGCCATGTCCACCACGGGCGAAGTGGACGCCGGCATCGGCACGCGCTGGGAGCGCGTCGCGGCTGCGCTCGGCAGGGCAAGCACATGGTAAAGCCGACCATCGAAGACATTCAGCACAGCGACCTCACGCCGCTCGAGCGCGAGCTGGCGCTGGCGTCGTTCGGCGCGGAAGCGCTCACTGTCGCGCAGATGGAAGAATCGCTCGCCGCGCTGGAGTCGGCGATCTCGTCGGCCCATGCGGGCATGGACGCAGCCGGCGACCACACGACCCGCGCGCCGCACCCCGCCGCCGCACCCGCGAGCCGCGATTCGTCGGCGAGCGCGAATCCCGCTGCGAACACGGCTGCCCATCCCGCGCCGAAGCGCGCGCCCGATCCCGCGCTCGCCGGCAATCCGCATCTGCAAGCCTGGCGCAGCCGGCTGAACGGCTTGCGCGAACGCAACCAGATCGCGCGTCCGTTGCGCGCCTGCGGGCGCCTGACGCGCGCGGCCGGGCTCGTGCTCGAAGCCGTCGGTTTGCGTCTCGCCGTCGGCGCGGAAGTGATGATCGAGTTGCCGCCCGGCAGCACGCGCTCGATGGCCGAGGCCGAAGTGGTCGGCTTTTCGGGCGACAAGCTCTTTTTGATGCCGACGACGGAAGTCGCGGGTCTCTTGCCGGGCGCGCGCGTCTATCCGCTGGAGACAGCGCCCATCGCCGATCCGATGGCGGGTGCGAAGCGTCTGCCCGTCGGCTGGGAACTGCTCGGACGCGTGGTCGATGCGTCGGGCAAGCCGCTCGACGGCTTCGGCCCGCTCAATTCTCGCAACGACGCGCCGCTCACCGCGCCGGCCATCAACCCGCTGCATCGCGAGCCGATTCATAGGGTGCTCGACGTCGGCGTGCGCGCGATCAACGCGCTGCTTACGGTCGGACGCGGCCAGCGCATGGGATTGTTCGCGGGGTCGGGTGTCGGCAAGTCGGTGCTGCTCGGCACGATGGCGCGCTACACCAGCGCTGAAGTGATCGTGATCGGCCTGATCGGCGAGCGTGGCCGCGAAGTGAAGGAATTCATCGAACAGATTCTCGGCGACGAGGGTCTCGCGCGCTCCGTCGTCGTGGCCGCGCCCGCCGACGTGTCGCCGCTTCTGCGGATGCAGGGCGCGGCGTACGCGACCTCGCTTGCCGAATACTTCCGCGACCAGGGCAAGCATGTGCTGCTGCTGATGGATTCGCTGACGCGCTACGCGATGGCTCAGCGCGAGATCGCGCTCGCGATCGGCGAGCCGCCCGCGACCAAGGGCTATCCGCCTTCCGTGTTCGCGAAGCTGCCCGCGCTCGTCGAGCGAACGGGCAACGGCCCCGAAGGCGGCGGCTCGATCACCGCGTTCTATACGGTGCTGACGGAAGGCGACGACCAGCAGGACCCGATCGCCGACTCGGCGCGCGCGATTCTCGACGGTCATATCGTGCTGTCGCGCGCACTCGCCGAAGCGGGCCACTATCCCGCCATCGACATCGAGGCGTCGATCAGCCGCGCGATGACGGCGCTCATCAGCGACGCGCATCTGGACCGCACTCGCCAGTTCAAGCAGATGTTGTCGCGCTATCAGCGCAACCGCGATCTGATCAACGTCGGCGCGTATTCGACGGGGCGCGATGCGGTGCTCGACCGCGCGATTTCGCTGTATCCGCGCATGGAAGCGTTCCTGCAACAAGGTTTTCGCGAAAGCGCCGGGTTCGAAGCCAGCGTCGCGCACCTCGATTCGCTGTTCGGCTAGGGGAAACTGAATGAGCAAGCACTTTCCGATCAAGACGCTGATTGGCCTTGCACAAGACGACGTCGACGCCGCCGCGCGCAAGCTCGGCCGCGTGCAGCGCGAGCGCAACGAAGTCGAGACGCAGTTGAATTCCCTGATCGAATACCGCGACGAATATCACCGCCGTTTCACGGAGACGGCGAAGGCGGGCATGCCCGCCGGCAACATGCGCAACTTTCAGGCGTTCATCGACACGCTCGACACCGCCATTCAGCAGCAGCGCCAGTTGCTGGCGACGGCGACGGCGCGTGTCGAGGCCGCGAAGCCCGAATGGCAGCGCAGCAAGCAGAAGCTCGGCTCTTACGAAGTCCTCGAAGCGCGCGGCATCGCCGCCGAAGCGAAAATCGCGGCGCGCCGCGAGCAGCGGGACGCCGATGAGTACGGCGCACGAATTCTCCGGATGCGCGCGGAAGGCGCATGAAGACGCCTCGCGCAGCACGTCATGCCGCGCAACGGGACTGACACGACCATACGAGATCCAGCATGTCGCCTCTTTCACTGATCAACTCGCTGCTCGGCGCAACGAGCGGCACCTCGGGCAGCAATGCATCGAACGGCGCGAACGCGAACAGCGCGCTGCCGTTCTCGACGACGCTGCAACAAAGCATCGACGCGCAGAACCACGCAGCCGCCGCGCCTGCGCCGACGCCCGCGCCGGCACCGTCGTCGGGCACGCCGTCCGCTCAGGCGCCGTCGTCGGGCGCGCCGTCCGCGCCGGCGCAATCCGTATCGAACGGCTCCGGCGGCAGCGTGCACGACGCGCCTCCGGCCAACGACGCATCGAAGAACACCAGCGCCGCGGACGATTCAGGCAGCACGGGCGGCTCGAAGTCCGCGACCTGGAGCGATGGCACGCAGCAGACGGGTTCGGCCAACGGCGCGAATGGAGCGAATGGAGCGAACGGCGCCGACGGCACGAATGGCACGAAGGGCGCGAACGGCGCCGACTGCACGAAGGGCGCGAGCGGCGCGAACGGCAAGGACAACACGGATACGGCATCAAAGCCGAACGGCGACGCGCCGACCACGAGCGCAGCCGCCGCTGAAGCGGCCGCGGCAGCAGCGGCCGCAGCCGCCGCCGTGCAGGCGCAAACCCAGGCGAGCAACGCGGCAAATGCCGCGAACGTCGCCGACGGCGCTACGCGGCAGACCGCGTTCGCGACGACCCCGGCGGCCGGCAACCCGACGACGCCCGTCATCCAGACGCCGTCGAAGAAGATCGCTTCGCTCGATCCGAAAGCGACACAAGATGCATTGCAGGCCGCGTTCGCCGCGTTGGCGGGCGGCCAGGGCGCAGCGCCCGCGACGGGTGTGGCCTCGTCCGTGAAAGGCGCCGCGCCGGGCGCCGCCGACGCGACGCTCGGCGGCCGTGGCGCGGGTGCCGGCAAGGCCCTTGCGCCCGCCGACTTGCGCAACGCGAAGGGCAATACGGCTGCCATGAACGCCGCCACCACCGCCAGCACCGCCGCAACCAGCACGGCAACGGCGACGGCCGCCAGCGGCGCAGCCACGCCGCCAAGCCCCGCCGATGCGCTCGCCGCCGCAGCCAGCGCAAGCGTCTCTCAAGCTGCTGCCGCGCCTGCGGCGAACGCCGGATCGAACGCCGCGCTCGCGGCCACCCAGGCCGCATCCGCGGCTGCGGCTGCGAGCGCATCGACGACGGCGACGCAGGCGTCCAACCCGGAGACGGCCGCGATGGCAAACGCCGTTGCCCCGCACCTCGGCACGCCAGACTGGGAAGACGCGTTCAGCCAGAAAGTCGTGTTCCTCACCAATGCGCATCAGCAGACGGCGGAACTCACGCTCAATCCGCGCGACCTCGGCCCGCTACAGGTCGTCCTCCAGGTTGCCGATAACCATGCACATGCCCTTTTTGTTTCGCAGCATCAGCAGGTGCGGGACGCGGTCGAAGCCGCGCTGCCGAAACTGCGTGAAGCGATGGAGCAAGGCGGCATCGGGTTGGGAAGCGCAAGCGTCAGCGATGGCTTTGCACGGCAGACCAGCCAGCAGGGCCAGGACCAGAGCGGCGGCGCTCGGGGCGGCCGCGGCGGTGGCCGTGGCAGCGCGGCCATCGATCTCGCGGGCGGCAGCACGACGGCCGTGAGCATGCCCGTGCGCCGCACCGTCGGACTGGTCGACACGTTCGCCTGATACCGCGCGAACCGCAAACGCGGCCCGCCGTGACGGCGGCAGCCGCGCCGTGCTTCCCTGATAACGATTGAAGGCGAGCGCCGCATCGTGCGCGACGGACACGCTGCGCCGCCGATGACGAAAACGAACAGGAGCTCAGCGCGCGGCATACAGCGCACATCAGCGAGCAAGAAAGGGGGCGGCCACGACGGGCGCCGAAGACGTCCCGGACATGGGCGGCGCTTGCGACCGCAGCGGCGCACATTCATGGGCGCGGTTGCGTCCACGCGACGCGCCGGGCGACGCGCGCGTTGCTGCGCCAAGCCTGTCAACCGGCAAGGCGGGCGGCGATTCGGGTGGCGATTCGGATGGCAACCCGGTCGGCGATCCAGGCGGCAAACAAACGAGCTAAACCTGAATATCCCTTCTTTTCGACACATCGCAGCATCGTCAGACACCTGAAAATTCACCTATAGCATCGAGGCAATCAATTCCATGGCATCCACGACCGCAACCCAGCAAGCCAACGCAAAGCCGTCTTCTCCGGGCCTCGTCAAGCGCATTGTGGTGATCCTGCTGATCGTACTGGTCGCGGCAGGCGCAGCCGGCGCAGCCACCTGGTTCTTCATGTCGAAGCGCGCGCCCGCCGCCGCAGCGGCTGCAGGTCCTGTGCTCGCGCCCGCTCCGATCTTCTTCCCGCTCGAATCGATGACGGTGAACCTGCAGTCCGACGACGGCCAGCAGCATTACCTGCGCATCGGCCTGACGCTGAAGCTCGCCGACCAGAAGGTGCAGGAGCACCTGACGGAGCACATGCCCGAGATCCGCAGCCGCGTGCTGCTCGCGCTGTCGAACAAGCATCCCGAGCAACTGGCGACGCTCGACGGCAAGAAAGCGCTCGCCACGGAACTCGAAAAGCTGATCGAAGAGCCGACCGAGCCGAACGCTCAACCGGTGCACGTCTCCGACGTGTTGTTCACCGAATTCGTCGTCCAGTAATAGCGCCTCGCGCTGACTGACTTGATATTCAACCGCGCCATCAATCGCGAAGGGACGCACGAGGAATAGGAATGGGCCACGAAGAGTTCATGTCCCAGGAGGAGGTCGATGCCCTCCTCAAGGGCGTCACGGGCGAATCCGACTCGCAATCGAGCGAGGCCGAGCGCAGCGGTGTCCGCCCGTACAACATTGCGACACAGGAACGCATCGTTCGCGGCCGGATGCCCGGCCTCGAAATCATCAACGACCGCTTCGCTCGCCTGTTGCGCGTCGGCATCTTCAACTTCATGCGGCGCACGGCCGAGATCTCGGTCGGCCCGGTGAAGGTGCAGAAGTACGCCGAATTCACGCGCAACCTGCCGATCCCGACGAACCTCAATCTCGTCCAGGTGAAGCCGCTGCGCGGCACGTCGCTATTCGTGTTCGATCCGAACCTCGTGTTCTTCGTGGTCGACAATCTGTTCGGCGGCGACGGGCGCTTTCATACGCGCGTCGAAGGCCGCGACTTCACGCAGACGGAGCAGCGCATCATCAGCAAGCTGCTCGGCCTCGTGTTCGAGCACTACACGACGGCATGGAAGAGCGTTCGGCCGCTGACGTTCGAATACGTGCGCTCCGAAATGCACACGCAGTTCGCAAACGTTGCCACGCCAAACGAGATCGTGATCGTCACGCAGTTCTCTATCGAATTCGGCCCGACGGGCGGCACGCTGCACATCTGTATGCCGTATTCGATGATCGAGCCGATCCGCGACGTGCTGTCGTCGCCGATCCAGGGCGAAGCGCTCGAAGTGGACCGCCGCTGGGTCCGCGTACTGTCGCAGCAGGTGCAGGCAGCCGAAGTCGAGCTGACTGCGGATCTCGCGCAGATTCCCGTGACGTTCCAGGAAATTCTCAACATGAAGGCGGGCGACGTGCTGCCCATCAACATTCCCGAGCACATCACCGCGAAGGTCGACGGCGTGCCGGTGATGGAGTGCGGCTACGGTATTTTCAATGGTCAATACGCGTTGCGGGTCCAGAAGATGATCAGCGCAGCGGAACAGATGAAGGAAGCGGGATATGACTGAGCTGAACTCGACACCCGATATGGACATGCCGGATCCGGCCAAGGTGGATGAAACGATCGCCGCCGCAACCACGGACGATGCAGCGATGGACGACTGGGCGAGCGCTCTGGCGGAACAGAACGACAACACGTCGGTGAGCGCGACGACGGCGGGCGTGTTCCAGCCGCTGTCGAAAGTCGAGCCATCCTCGACGCGCAACGACATCGACATGATCCTGGACATTCCCGTCCAGATGACCGTCGAACTCGGTCGCACGAAGATCGCGATCCGCAACCTGCTGCAACTCGCGCAAGGCTCCGTCGTCGAACTGGACGGCCTCGCGGGCGAGCCGATGGACGTGCTCGTGAACGGCTGCCTGATCGCGCAAGGCGAAGTGGTCGTCGTGAACGACAAGTTCGGTATCCGCCTCACCGACATCATTACGCCGTCGGAGCGTATCCGGAAGCTGAACCGATGAAACACGCAGTAACCCGGGCCGCGTCCCACGAGAGCGGCATGCCGCTCGAGCGCCGCGCCCGTTTCATGTCGGCGCTGGCGTTGGCGGGTGCGACGCTTGCCGCCTGCGCGCTGAACGTGGCGCACGCCGCCGACATGAATGCCGTCAACAATGCCGCGAAGATCGCTTCGAGCGTCGGCGCGGGAACGGCGGTTCCGTCCGTCGGCTTCGGCGCGGTGTTGCAGACGATCGTCGGACTCGCCGTCGTGATCGGCCTCGTATTCGGCTGCGCGTGGCTCGCGCGGCGACTCGGACTGCAACCGGGCCATCGCGGCGGAATCGTGAAGACGATCGGCGGCACGTCGCTGGGCGGCAAGGAGCGCGTGGCCGTCGTCGAGATCGGCGATACCTGGCTCGTGCTCGGCGCGGCGCCCGGCAATGTGCGCCTGTTGCACACGATGCCCGCCGGCTCGGCCACGGGCGTAACGCTTCCCACGGGCACGCCCGCGGCGCCCGGTGCGCGCCGTGACTTCACGCCCGGCGGCCCGGTCCCGTTGAGCGGCACCTTCGGACAACGCTTTCGCGACGCGCTCAAACACGAAGCGGGCAAACGTTTCCAGCGACGCGCGAGCGGAGAACAGTAATGCAGTACGACCGATCCGACGCGCAGCGCGGCTGCGCTCGGGGCTTCCACGCCCTTCGCCACGCCCTTCGCCACGCCCTTTCCGACGCCTTGACTCAAGCCCCTACTTCCACGCGACGACGCATTCTGAAGTGTGCCGCGCTGGCCGCGCCGCTTGCCTTGCCTGCGTTGCTGCTCGCGCTGCCGACGCTTTCGTTCGCGCAAGCGGCGGGACTGCCCGCCTTCAACACGAGCCCCGGCCCGAATGGCGGCACGACGTATTCGCTGAGCGTGCAGACGATGCTGCTGCTCACGATGCTGTCGTTCCTGCCCGCGATGGTGTTGATGATGACGAGCTTCACGCGCATCATCATCGTGCTGTCGCTGCTGCGCCAGGCAGTCGGCACGCCGACCACGCCGCCCAACCAGGTGCTGGTCGGGCTCGCGCTGTTTCTGACGCTGTTCGTGATGTCGCCTGTGCTCGACAAGGCGTACAGCGACGGCTATAAGCCCTTCTCCGAAGGCACGATCCAGATGGACGAAGCCGTGAAGCGCGGCGTCGCGCCGTTCAAGGCGTTCATGCTGAAGCAGACGCGCGAAAGCGATCTCGCGCTGTTCGCGCGCGTCTCGCATGCCGCGCCGATGCAGGGCCCGGAAGACGTGCCGCTGTCGCTGCTGGTGCCGTCGTTTGTCACGAGCGAACTGAAGACGGGCTTCCAGATCGGCTTCACCGTGTACATTCCGTTCGTGATCATCGACATGGTGGTTGCGAGTGTGCTGATGTCGATGGGCATGATGATGATCTCGCCCGCGATCATTTCGTTGCCGTTCAAGCTGATGCTGTTCGTGCTGGTCGACGGCTGGCAGTTGATCATCGGCTCGCTCGCGCAGAGCTTCGTGTAAATCCATTCAGGCAGGGAGCGTTACGCCATGACGCCGGAAACCGTCACCACCCTCGCGCACGAAGCGATGTACATCGCGTTGCTGCTGGCCGCGCCGCCGCTTTTGGTGGGGCTGGTCGTCGGTCTTGTCGTGAGTCTTTTCCAGGCTGCGACGCAGATCAACGAATCGACGCTGTCATTCATTCCGAAGCTGTTCGCGATTGCCGTGACGCTTGTGCTGATCGGCCCGTGGATGCTCGCGAAGATGCTCGACTACATGCGCCACATGTTCACGAGCATTCCGACGCTCGCCAACTGAGCGCGCCCGTTCTGTCCTTACGCGACACGCGATGTTTTCCGTCACCTACGAGCAGCTGAATGTCTGGCTGACCGCGTTTCTATGGCCGTTCGTGCGGATTCTTGCGCTCGTTGCGTCGTCGCCTGCGTTCGGCGACAAGTCGCTGCCGATTCGCGTGAAGATCGGCCTTTCCGCTTTCGTCACGATCATCGTGGCGCCGACGCTTGGCGCATTGCCGCAGGTGACGGTGTTTTCCGCGCAGGGCGTGTGGATCATCATCAACCAGTTTCTGATCGGCGTCGCGCTTGGCTTCACAATGCAGCTCGTGTTCGGCGCGGTGCAGGCGGCGGGCGACATCATCGGCATGAGCATGGGTCTGGGTTTCGCGACGTTCTTCGATCCGCATTCGACGGGGGCGACGGACGTGATGTCGCGCTATGTGTACATGATCGCGATCCTCACGTTTTTTGCGCTCGATGGTCATTTGCAGATGTTGTCTGCGCTGATCCAGACGTTTCAGGCGCTGCCTGTTTCAGCGAACGTGCTGGGCGCGACCGGCTGGCGCGTGCTGGCTGGCTGGGGCAGCACGGTGTTCAATGCGGGGTTGCTGCTGGCGCTGCCGATCGTGACGGCGCTGCTCATTACCAATCTCGCGCTTGGGATTCTTAATCGCGCGGCGCCGCAGATCGGTGTGTTTCAGGTGGGACTGCCATTGACCGTCATTACCGGGTTGCTGTTGATTCAGTTGATGTTGCCGAACATGATGCCGTTTTTTTCCCGCCTGTTTGATGGCGGGATTGCGGAGATGGGGCGGGTGGTGGCGGGAATGCACTAAAGGCTTGAGTGTGCTTTTTGTATTTGTTTTTGATTTTGCTTGCAGCCGCTATGAGATTCGCTTTGCCACTGTCGCTGGCATCCGCGATGAGGTTTGTTTTGCTACTTTCGCTGGCATCCGCGATGCGATTTGTTTTGCCACTGTCGCTGGCATCCGCGATGAGGTTTGTTTTGCCACTTTCGCTGGCATCCGCGATGCGATTTGTTTTGCCGCTGTCGCTGGCATCCGCGTTAGCGCCTCGCGGCGCAGGCGTTGCCCCTGTGCGGGGCGGCACCTACTTTCTTTGCCGCGGCAAAGAAAGTAGGCAA
>NZ_JAGIPX010000293.1 GCF_017814945.1 Paraburkholderia sp. LEh10 | reverse complement strand
GCCGCCCAGCGGAATGCCGCCCAGCGGAATGTACTTGAGTCCGTCGAGCGGCTCACGCTGAACACAGGGGTTAGCGAGCACAGACCAGTCTTCCTGCCAGCGATTGAACAGTACGACGGGACGTTTGGCGTTGCACGCGGCCGCCGTCTCGCCCGTGCTCGCCGCAGCGCCGCTGGCCGCATTCGCAAAGTCGGCCGCGCGGTTCATGCCTGCAACGGGTGCAGCAGCCGAATCCGCAAACGCGGAACTAACGCCCGTC
>NZ_JAGIPX010000292.1 GCF_017814945.1 Paraburkholderia sp. LEh10 | reverse complement strand
ACGCCTGCCCTAATCGGTTAAGCTCGCCACTGAATGTAAGTCGCTGACCCATTATACAAAAGGTACGCCGTCACCCCGCTTTAAGCGCTCTCGCGCTTAAACCGCTTTGCGCGCCAGTGGTGCTGTTTCACACTGGGGTCTTTTGACGATTTTTACTGTCGCAAAAATCGCCGAAAGCGCTTAAAGCGGGGCTCCGACTGTTTGTATGCATGCGGTTTCAGGATCTGTTTCACTCCCCTCCCGGGGTTCTTTTCGCCTTTCC
>NZ_JAGIPX010000291.1 GCF_017814945.1 Paraburkholderia sp. LEh10 | reverse complement strand
GTCGAGTTCGCGTGGAAATACTTGATGCCGCCACCATTGACGATGTTCGTCACCTGGTTGTTGATATTGGTGACGTTATTGCCCAGGTTGTTGACCGTGTTGCTCAGGTTCGACACGTTGTTCGACACGTTCGAAACATTGTTCGAGACGTTGTTGACCTTCGCATCTTCCGACGTCAGCTGGCTGACATTCACCGCATCGGTCGCGTTCAGGCCCGCCGCCACGTTCGTGATCCGGCGCTCCGCACCCGCAGCGCCCACCGACAC
>NZ_JAGIPX010000290.1 GCF_017814945.1 Paraburkholderia sp. LEh10 | reverse complement strand
GCGGCAAAGAAAGTAAGTGCCGCCCCGCACAGGGGCAACACCTGCGCCGCGAGGCGCTATCGCGGATGCCAGCGACATCGGCAAAACAAACCGCTATCGCGGATGCCAGCGACATCGGCAAAACAAACCGCTATCGCGAAGGATACCCGCGATTAAGGCAAATCGAACCGCAATCACCCACCCCGCCCCGCAGCGACATTCGCCAGAATCCTCTCAACCCCCTCCACATACGCCCGCGTACCGAACCTGCCCACCGCCGTCTGATACCC
>NZ_JAGIPX010000031.1 GCF_017814945.1 Paraburkholderia sp. LEh10 | reverse complement strand
TGCCTACTTTTCTTTGCAGCCGGCAAAGAAAAGTAGGTGCCGCCCCGCACAGGGGCAACGCCTGCGCCGCGAGGCGCTATCGCGGATGCCAGCGATAGTGGCAAAACAGACTGCCAGAGATAGCGGCAAAACAGACTGCCCGCGATTAGCGGCAAAACCGGATACCCGCGCAGGGCACGGCAAATCACCAATTAACGTAGCAACCCAATAGCCGCCTCCCGTTTTTTGTGTTTTACTTTTCGATACAAACATAAAAGCATTCAACCGATCCGGACCCTCACAGCAGGCAGGCGGTAGGTAGTGAAAGCGGGCCCGAGCCGGTCTTCGCCCCACCAGGGGCTCATTCCAAGGGCGTCCCCAAGGAGACAGTTCATGGCGATCAGCATTAGTCTGACGGTGAACGGTTCACCCGTTACCGCGAACGTCGAGCCACACACCCTGCTTGTCCAGTTTCTACGCGAACAGTTGCGGTTGACGGGAACACACGTCGGCTGCGACACCGCGCAATGCGGCGCGTGCACCGTTCACCTGAACGGCCGCGCGATCAAGTCCTGCAACATGCTCGCCGTACAGGCCGAAGGCCAGGACGTCACGACGATTGAAGGGCTGTCGAAGAACGGCGAATTGCATCCGATGCAAGCGGCTTTTCGCGAATGCCATGGTCTCCAGTGCGGCTTCTGCACGCCGGGCATGGTGATGAGCGCGACCGCGCTCGCCGAAGCGAATCCGAACCTGACGGAAGACGACGCGCGCCATCAGCTCGACGGCAACCTGTGCCGCTGCACGGGCTACCACAACATCGTCAAGGCCGTGGTCCAGGGCGCGGCCGGCATGAAAGCCGGCACGTCGTCGAAATCCACCGCGACCGCCTGAGGAGCCCGCCATGAACGCACCCGATTCGCCCCGCATGGTGGGCATGCCCGTCAAGCGCAAGGAAGACTATCGCTTCCTCACGGGCAACGGTCAGTACACCGACGACATCGTCCTTCCCGGACAGACCTGGGCCGTGTTCCTGCGCTCGCCGCATGCGCACGCGCGCATCAAGAGCATCGATACGGCAGCCGCGAAGCAATCGCCCGGCGTCGTCGCGATCTTCACGGGCGCGGATCTCGCCGCCGAAAACGTCGGCGGCCTGCCGTGCGGCTGGCTGATCCACAGCGTCGACGGCAAGCCGATGCACGAGCCGCCGCATCCCGTGATTGCGCATACGAAAGTGCGCCACGTCGGCGACCAGGTCGCGCTCGTCATCGCCGATTCGATGAAGGCCGCGAAAGACGCCGCCGAACTGATCGACGTCGTCTACGACGAACTACCCGCCGTCATCGACACAGCGCACGCCGCCGATCCCGGCCAGGCCGCCGTGCACGACGAGGTGCCCGACAACACCTGCTACACATGGGGCCACGGCGACAAGGCGGCCACGGACGCCGCGTTCGCCAAAGCCCATCACGTGACGACGCTCGACATCGTCAACAACCGCCTGATACCGAACGCGATCGAGCCGCGCGCGGTCAACGCCAGCTATTCGCCGCAGGACGACAGCTACACCGTCTACGTCGCGAATCAGAATCCGCACGTCGAACGGCTGCTGATGGCGGCGTTCGTGCTGTCGCTGCCCGAATCGAAAGTGCGCGTGGTCGCGCCCGATGTCGGCGGCGGCTTCGGCTCGAAGATCTTCCTGTACGCGGAAGACGTCGCGCTGACGTGGGCGTCGAAGAAAATCCGCCGGCCGGTGAAGTGGACGGCGGAACGTTCCGAGGCGTTTGTGTCGGACGCGCATGGCCGCGATCACGTGACGAAAGCCGAACTCGCGCTCGATGCCGACGGCAAGTTCCTCGCGATGCGCGTGCACACCATCGCGAACATGGGCGCGTATCTGTCGACGTTCGCGTCCAGCGTGCCGACCATCCTCTACGCGACGCTGCTCGCGGGCCAGTATGCGACGCCCGCGATCTACGCCGAAGTCAAAGCGGTGTTCACGAACACGGTGCCCGTCGATGCGTATCGCGGCGCGGGAAGACCCGAGGCGACGTACGTCGTCGAGCGGCTCGTCGAAACGGCCGCGCGCGAAATGAACATCGCGCCCGATCAAATCCGCCGGCGCAATTTCATCCGCTCGTTCCCGTATGCGACGCCTGTCGGCCTCACGTACGACACCGGCGACTACGAAACCTGCCTCGACCGCGCGATGGAACTCGCGGACGTGAAAGGCTTCGACGCGCGCCGCCAGGAATCGGAAAAGAACGGCAAGCGCCGCGGCCTCGGCTACTCGTGCTATATCGAAGCGTGCGGCCTCGCGCCCTCGAACATCGCCGGCGCGCTCGGTGCCCGCGCGGGTCTGTTCGAAGCGGGCGAAGTGCGCGTGCACCCGACGGGCTCCGTGACCGTCTTCACCGGCTCGCACAGCCACGGCCAGGGCCACGAGACGACCTTCGCGCAAGTCGTGTCCGACCGCCTCGGCATACCCCTCGACAACATCGAGATCGTGCACGGCGACACCGGGCGCATTCCGTTCGGCATGGGCACGTATGGCTCGCGTTCGATCGCGGTCGGCGGCTCGGCGCTCGTGAAGGCGCTCGACAAGATCGAATCGAAGGCGAAGAAGATCGCCGCCCATCTGCTCGAAGCATCCGCCGACGACATCGAGTTCAAGGACGGCACGTTCCGCGTCGCGGGCACGGACCGCACCAAGTCCTTCGTCGACGTGTCGCTCGCCGCCTACGTGCCGCACAACTTTCCGCTCGACAAGCTCGAACCCGGCCTCGATGAAAGCGCGTTCTACGATCCGACGAACTTCACCTATCCGTCGGGCGCGTATATCTGCGAAGTCGAAGTGGACGTCGATACGGGCGAGACGCGCATTCAGCGCTTCACGGCCGTCGACGACTTCGGCAACGTGATCAATCCGATGATCGTCGAAGGACAGGTGCATGGCGGTCTCGGCCAGGGCATCGGCCAGGCGATGCTCGAGCGCTGCGTGTACGACAACGAAAGCGGCCAGTTGCTGTCCGGCTCGTACATGGACTACGCGATGCCGCACGCGTCGGATCTGCCGTCGTTCACCGTCGAGACCGCTAAAGGCACGCCCTGCACGCACAATCCCCTCGGCGTGAAAGGCTGCGGCGAGGCGGGTGCGATCGGGTCGCCGCCAGCCGTGATCAACGCGATCATCGATGCGCTCGCGCCGCTCGGCGTCGACGACATGCAGATGCCCGCCACGCCGCATCGCGTGTGGTCCGCGATTCACGCAGCACAAAGCGCGCAAGCGCGTCCTTGAGCGGAGGCCGACATGTATTCATTCGACTATCAACGCGCCGCCGATCCGAAGGGCGCCGTATCCGCACTTTCCGCCGACAGCGAAGCGAAGTATCTCGCGGGCGGACAAAGCCTGTTGCCGACGATGCGTCTGCGTCTCGCGCAACCGTCGAAGCTGATCGACGTCACGCGCATTCCACAGTTGAAGGAAATCCGCGTCGAGCCGCAGAAGGTGACGATCGGCGCGGCCGTCTGTCATGCCGATGTCGCGAACCACGCGGACGTGCAACGCGTGCTGCCCGCGCTCGCGTTCGTCGCGGCACATATCGGCGACAGGCAGGTGCGCTCGCTCGGCACGATCGGCGGCTCGATCGCGAACAACGATCCCGCTGCCGATTACCCCGCTGCCGTACTAGGGCTCGACGGCACCGTCGTCACCGACCGGCGCCGCATCTCCGCCGCCGATTTCTTCGTCGGCATGTACGAGACTGCACTGCATGCCGATGAGCTGATCGTCGCCGTCGAATTTCCGGTGCCTGAAAAAGCCGCGTATGAGAAGTTCAGGAACCCGGCTTCGCATTTCGCGCTGACGGCTGTATTCGTCGCGAAGACGGCGAACGGCGTGCGTGTCGCGGTGACGGGCGCCGCGCCGTCCGTGTTTCGCGCGACGGAGATGGAGAACGCGCTGAGCGCGAACTTCACCGAAGCGGCCGCGCGCGGCGTGACCATCGCACCCGACGACCTCAACACCGACCTGCATGCGAGCGCCGAATACCGTGCACATCTGATTCCCGTGCTGACGGCGCGCGCAGTGCGGACGGCGAACGGGTAATGAACGGCCGGGCCGCGGTCGGCTAGCGGACGCGGCGAGCCACCCGGCGTTTGAGCACTCCGAGGCCCGGTGCGTCCGGGCCATTTCGTTGATCAGATTCTCCGGTTTCTTCAGATGAGCGATGAAAGCCGACGTGACAGGACGAACCATGCAGCCTGCTTCGATCGACGAAACCCTCGCGCAACTCACGCGCCAAGGCTACTTCGCGAGCCGTGAACTGGCGACCGCGCTCTTTCTGGCGCTGCGCATGGAGCGGCCGCTGTTCGTCGAAGGCGAGCCGGGTGTCGGCAAGACGGAACTCGCGAAGGCGGCGGCGGGCATGCTCGGCACGTCGATGCTGCGCCTGCAATGCTATGAAGGACTCGATACGGCGAGCGCGCTGTACGAGTGGGACTATCCGCGGCAGATCATGGCGCTGCGGCTCGCGGAAGTGGCCGGCGAGAAGCCGGACAACAGCACGCTTTATCGCAGCGAATTCCTGTTGAAGCGCCCGTTGCTGCAAGCACTCATGCCCGATGAAAACCATCCGGGCGCGCGGCGCGTGTTGTTGATCGACGAGATCGACCGCGCCGACGAACCATTCGAAGCGTTCCTGCTCGAACTGCTGTCGGACTTCCAGGTATCGATTCCCGAATACGGCACGGTGCGCGCCGATCACCCGCCCCTCGTCGTGATGACGTCGAACCGCACACGCGAAGTGCACGATGCGTTGAAGCGGCGCTGTCTGTATCAATGGATCGGCTATCCCGAGCGCGAACGCGAGCTCGCGATCGTCGCAGCGCGTGCGCCGGAAACGGGGGAAGCGCTGCAACGGCGTGCCGTCGATTTCGTGCATCGGCTGCGCGGCATGGATCTGTTCAAGGCGCCCGGCATTGCTGAGACGATCGACTGGTGCCGCGCGCTCGCCGCGCTCACTGTCAGCGAACTCGACCCGCAATCGGTGCAGGACACGCTCGGCGTGCTGCTCAAGTATCAGGACGATCTCGCGCGTTTCGACGACGCGCAGATCAGGCAATGCCTGGCGGCGACGGAGTAACGCCCATGACGCCCGCTTGCGATCCCGCCTCGCCGACGCTCTCGCGCAACGTCGTGCATTTCGTGCGGCTGTTGCGCGGCGCGGGTCTGCCGATGTCGCCCGCGCAGGCCGTCGATGCGCTCGAAGCGCTGCGCTGGATCGATCTCGACCGGCGCGACGACGTGCGCGCGGCGCTCGCCGCGCTGCTCGTATGCGCGCCCGACGAGCGTGATCTCTTCAACGCCGCGTTCGATCTTTTCTGGCGCGATCCCGACTGGGAAGGCAAGCTGCGCGCGCTGCTGCTGCCGAAGGTGACAAGCGGCGTGCCGCCGCCGAAGCGCAATAACCGCCTCGCGGACGCGCTCGCCGCGCATCACGCGAACAGGCACCGGCAATCCGCATCAACCGGCGACACAGACACGCATGAGTTGCATGCGCACGTGACATTCAGCGCCGAAGAGCGCTTGCGTCACCGCGACTTCGACACGCTGAGCGCCGAGGAATGGCGCGCGCTGCGTCATCTGATTCGCGCACAGCGTCTGCCGCTTGCGATGGAGCCGACGCGGCGGCTCAAAGCGGCGTCGCACGGCACGCATGCCGATCTGCGCGCGAGCGCGCGCCATGCGGTGCGCGCGGGCGGCGACTGGACGGTATGGAAATATCGCGCCGTGGTCGCGCGCAAACCGCCGCTCGTGTTGATGCTCGATATTTCTGGCTCGATGAGCAGCTATTCGCGCGCGGTGCTCTATTTCTGTCACGCGCTGCTGCAATCGCGCGAACGTCTGCAGGTGTTTCTGTTCGGCACGCGTCTCACCAATGCGACGCGTGCGCTGAAGGAACGCGACCCCGATGTCGCGATCGCGGCGCTCGCGGATCAGGTCGTAGACTGGTCGGGCGGCACGCGGATCGGCGCGGCGCTCGCGGAGTTCAACCGCCGCTGGGCACGCAGAGTGCTAACGGGTAGAGCGACCGTGTTGCTCGTCACCGACGGCCTCGATCACGAAGCGATCGAGATGCTCGAAACCGAAATGGCCCGCCTGCGCCGCTTCGCGCATCGCATCGTGTGGCTCAATCCGCTGTTGCGTTACCGCGAGTTTTCACCCAAGGCGCGCGGCGTGCAGGCGATGCTGCCGTACGTCGACGCTCACAAGCCGGTTCACAATCTCGACAGCCTGGCCGCATTCGGCCGCGATCTGGCGCAACTGGCACGCTTGCCGCGCGAGGCGGGACGGGCCGCGATATCTGGAGGAGTAACGTCATGGAGCTGACTGAAACCTACACGCTGCCCGTGTCGCAGCAGCGAGCGTGGGAAGCGCTGAACGACACGGAAATTCTGCGCGCGTCGATCCCCGGCTGCGACAGCATCGAGCCCGACGGCGACAACGCGTACGCCGTCGCGCTGAGTGCGTCAGTCGGGCCAGTGAAGGCGCGCTTCAAGGGTCGCATGGAACTCACCGACATCGACGCGCCGAACACGTACACGATCGTGTTCGAAGGCCAGGGCGGCGCAGCCGGATTCGGCAAGGGACAGACGCACGTGAAGCTCGAACCCGAGGGCGACGATGCGACGAAGCTCACCTACACGGCGAACGCGCAGGTCGGCGGCAAGTTGGCGCAGATCGGCTCGCGGCTCGTCGATGGCGCGGCGCGCAAGCTCGCGGGCGAGTTCTTCAAGCGCTTCGGCGAGCAGGTGACGGGCGGCAGTGACACAGTACAGGCAAAAACGGATGATTCGGGCGACACTGCAAGTCAGGCCGACGACGGCGATGGCGCCGGCGAAGGCAGTGGCGAGGAACCGAAAAGGAAGAAATCATGGACAGCGTGGATCTCGAAGTCCTGAAGTCCAGCGCGCGCTGGCTCGAGCAGGGACATCGCGCGCTACTCGTGACGGTGGTGAAGACGTGGGGCTCGTCGCCGCGTCCCGAGGGCGCGATGCTCGCGGTGCGCGATGACGGCGCGGTAGTGGGTTCCGTGTCGGGTGGATGCATCGAAGACGATCTGATCGATCGCGTGCGTCAGCGCGGCATCGAGCAGACCAGGCCCGAAGCCGTCAAATATGGGATCACGGCGGAAGAAGCACACCGGTTCGGCTTGCCGTGCGGCGGCACGATTCAGCTCGTGCTCGAACCATTGACGAAGGCGAGTGGCATCGCTGAACTGCTTGAAGCCGTCGAGGCGGGCCGGCTGGTTGCGCGCACGCTCGACATGGAAACGGGCGTCGCGCGCCTGGGCCCGGCGCAGGTAACGGATGGCGTCGATTTCGACGAGGCGCGTCTGTTGACGATACACGGGCCGCGCTACCGGATGCTCGTGATCGGCGCGGGGCAACTGTCGCGCTATCTGTGCAATATCGCGGTGGGGCTCGACTATCAGGTGACCGTTTGCGATCCGCGCGAAGAGTACACCGACGAGTGGGACGTGCCCGGTACGAAGGTCGTGCGCACGATGCCCGACGATACCGTGCTCGACATGAAACTCGACGAGCGCTGCGCGGTGATCGCGCTCACGCACGATCCGAAACTCGACGATCTCGCGCTGATGGAGGCTTTGAAAACGCCCGCGTTCTATGTGGGCGCGTTGGGGTCACGGCGCAATAACGCGGCGCGTCGCGAGAGGCTCAAGGAGTTCGATCTCTCCGAAACGGAGCTTGCGCGGCTGCATGGCCCCGTTGGGATTTATATCGGCAGCAGGACGCCGCCTGAAATTGCGGTGTCGATTCTTGCCGAAGTGACGGCTGCGAAAAATGGCGTGTCCCTGCCCACGTTGCTTCAGGTCGAAGGCGCCAAGGCCGCGCGTGAGATCGCGGCAAGCGGCGGGGCTGCCTGTCGTATGCCGGATTAGTTTTTTCTCTCGCGGGCGCTACGAGCTACGAAGCAAGGATCAGCGCCCGCACCGATCAGATCACATCAGTCCACAAACCACGGCAGCTACGATCGAGCCCAGCACGAGAGCAGCGCCCACTGTCCGGCGCTTGTTCAGCTCCGTCCACAGCAGCACGCCCGTCAGCGACAGCAGGATGAGGCTTCCCGCGATCGTATCGATCAGCAGCACCCAGCCGACGCTCAGCCCCACGCCTTTGTGCAGATTGTTCATCGTCGACAGGAACGCATTCTGCGTGCGCTTCACCGACACATAGCCGTTGCCGACCCAATACTCGGCCTGCACGCTCTGTGCCGGCCCGGCGATGGCGACCTGCCAGAACTCCGGCTGCACGGCGCTATGGTCGCCCCACGCGACGGGATGCGCGGGCTCGCGGCGCGCCCTGCCGGGCTTGCCTTCGATATGCAGTTTGTCGTTTAGCCAATGCGTCATGTCGGCGGGCGACTTGAAGCCGTTTTGCGGCAGCGGTATCTGCAGTTGCTCGACCTGCGGTTCGCCCGACGACACCCTCAGCGGCCCGGCGCGGTGATTCAACAGAAAGCCGGTCACGCCGAACAGCAACCCCAGCACGGCGCCCCACAGCCCTATCCAGCCATGCACCTTGCGCAGCCATTTGATGAACGTCGCGCGCCGCGAACGCTGGCGACGCGCCGCCAGCTCGGCGGCAGCCATCGGATGGATGCTCGCGGGCCGGGCGCCCGCGCGTGCGGCAGGCTTCAGTTCGATCGATTCGGGCGCGTTCACATAGGCTCCTGGCAAAAACAGGTCGTGCATCGCCGGGCTTGCGGCAATGCCGTCAAAGGAATACTGGATAAGTCGTTCCGGACAGAAGGACGGTGCCCGGGCCGCGTGCGCTCGCCGTTCGTCAAACGGCGGCCGCGAATGATGGGCGAAGCAGGGCAACCATCGAAAGGCTGGCTGGCAGTCACCGAGGAGAAAGATGACGAATAGCTGGCGACGCCGTTCAGATGAGAATGACTATCATTACATAGAATGATGTTTAACTCAATCCCGACGCGCGGTTCCGGCTTCCGGACGGTACGCCGTTGTGTGCGGTCTACCCGCTTCACAACGACTTTGTGTGATTTTGAAGTGTGGATGCGACAGAACCAGACCAATTCCTTCGGACGAACTTCCGCGTGCTCCAAATACCGAAAGCGCTGGCGACGCAAGACCGTTTCATCGATTTCCGCTCGAGCTACGCCTATGACGCGCGCGCGAACGTCATCACGGTGACGCGCGACGGCTATACGCGCTTCGGCAGCGAAGTCTGTTCTCCGGAGGAGTTCGCGCTGATGCGCGCGGGCATCGAAACGATCGGCCGCGACGTGCGCGCGCAAGTGATCGTCAGATCGACGCTTGCGGACGCGGCGCGTGCGGCGGCGTCGCCCGCACGCGTGTTCGCCGAATCGGGCGGGCGCGCCCAGCCGGCCGACTGATCGCGGCGCCTATCCGCGCCGCCCGAATCAGACGGGCCAAAGCGGCCCTTCCTGCATCGCGCCGATCTGCTCGCGCAGTTCGAGAATGCGGTCTTCCCAATAGCGCTGCGTGTTGAACCACGGAAACGCGACGGGAAACGCCGGATCGTCCCAGCGCCGCGCGAGCCACGCCGAGTAGTGAATCAGCCTCAACGTGCGCAACGCCTCGATCAGATGAAGCTCGCGCTGATCGAACTCGCAGAAATCTTCATAGCCCGCGAGCAGATCGGTCAGCGCGCGCGACGCCTCCTTCCGCTCGCCCGGCAGCAGCAGCCAGAGGTCCTGAATCGCGGGGCCCATCCGGCTATCGTCGAAATCGACGAAATGCGGGCCTGCGTCGGTCCACAGCACATTGCTCGGATGACAGTCGCCATGCATGCGCAGCTGCCGCACGTCGCCTGCCGTTTCGAACGCGCGCTCGACACCTTCCAGCGCCAGATTCACGGCGGCTTGCCACGCAGCGCGCACGTCGCTGGGGACGAAGCCTTCCGCGAGCAGATACTCGCGCGGCTCGTAACCGAAATTCTTGATGTCAAGCACTGGACGCGCCGCATAGTCCGCCGTTTGACCGACCGCGTGAATCCGCCCGATGAAGCGGCCCAGCCATTCAAGCGTGCCTTTGCGGTCGAGCTCCGGCGCGCGGCCGCCGCGCCGGTCGAAAACCGAGAAGCGAAAGCCGTCGAATGTGTGCAGCGTGCGCCCATCGAATGTGCGCGCGGGGACGGCGGGAATTTCGCGCGCGGCCAGTTCGGCGACGAACGCGTGTTCTTCGAGAATCGCTTCGTCGCTCCAGCGTTCCGGCCTGTAGAACTTTGCGACGACGGGCGGCCCGTCTTCGACGCCCACCTGATAGACGCGATTCTCGTAACTGTTGAGCGGCAGCATGCGCCCGTCCGTGCGCACGCCGACTGATTCGAGCACGCTATCGAGCGCGTCGAGCACGACTTCCGGCGTGAGCCGGGCGAAGGGGACGGCGTGGCCGTCCTGCGGAAATGGAGTGTCTTCGTTCATGCCCGCATTGTGCGCCGTGCCGGACGCAAAAACGAGCGCAAACGCTGCACCGATGCAATCGCGCCGCGCCGCATGGTCAACGGCGGCGCGTCACGCCAGGCGGCAGCCACAGGCCGCCGCCCGCCATCAATGCACCTGCGCGCCGGCGGGGCGAACGAACTCGCCCGTGTCGATCAGATCCTCGAGGAAAAAGGGTTCCGTGTTCAACTGCTTCGACGTACCCGGTTCGCCGGCGTACCACGCCACCATCGCCATGTCGCCCAGAATACGCATCACGATCCCGCGCGCGCCCTGTGGCACGGCAATATGCACGGATCGAACAATAGAACCGACTTGCATGATGTTTCCCCGTTCTCCCAATTGCCGGCTTGTTCGGGACTGCGCCGGTCAATGTGCTGATAAAAGCGCCGCACCTGGCAAATGGTTGCACGCGCACCTGAATCCCAAAGCTGCGGACCAGAGTCCGTTCCATTCAGCATCACCTGATGAGAACGCCCTCAAGGCCATTGTTGCCGGTTTGGGCATTTTGGCAAAGTAAAAAGTAACGCGTCGCGAACCCTCCTTCCCATCAATTCGACTTACGAAATCCTGACTGTAACGCCTCGTAACAGGCCCATCATAAACCGCGGCGCGCCGCCGTCTCGAAAATGTCAATGTAAGCTACGACACGCGCCATATTCCTGTCGCCCATGCCCGGACGGGCTGCCGTTCGCGCATCGCCCGCTGCCGCCAGAAGCAGCCGCTCCCCGCCCTCACCGGACCGCACTGTTCATGTGGATCGTTCGTCTTGCGCTGCGGCGCCCGAATACGTTTGTCGTGCTCGCGCTGCTGCTGCTGCTGATCATAGGTCCGCTGACGATCCTGCGCACGCCTACCGATATCTTCCCGAACATCGACATCCCCGTGCTGTCGGTGATCTGGACGTACACGGGCCTGCCCGCCGACGAGATGGAAAAGCGCATCGTGCTGAACGACGAGCGCGGACTCTGCGTCGCGGTGAACGATATCGAGCACGTCGAATCGACGTCGCTGAACGGCATCGCCGTCGTCAAAATCTGCTTCGAGCCGCACGCGAACATCAGCGAAGCGCTCGCCCAGGTCGCCGCGCTGTCGCAGACGCAACTGCGTTCGCTGCCGCCCGGCATCACGCCGCCGAACATACTGCGCTACAACGCATCCACCGTGCCTATCCCTGCGGCTCTCGCTGTCGTCGCCGTCGCTCACGGAACAGGAACTGTTCGACTGCGGTAACAACTTCCCGAAGACACAGCTCGCGCCGGTGCCGGGCGCATCGGCGCCGCTGCCGAGCACGTGACGCTCGCTTAGGGGTTCGTCGAAAGCGCCTGGTTCGACGACGCGCGGCGCGCATTCGGCGTATCGTTGATCCTTTGCGTGCATCTGGCGTGCTCTTTCGTGCGCATTTCATGTTTTTGGGAGTTTTGTTGTGACCGCATCGCCAGACCCGCGTCGGCCCGCTGCATCTTCGTCGTTTGCTTCGTCCGCTGCTGCTTCGTCCGCTGCGCCGTATCTGGAGCGCGGCACACGCGTCTACTGGCGCGCAAGCCTCGCACTGCTGTTCGCCGGCTACGCGACGTTTTCGCTGCTCTACTGTGTGCAGCCGCTGTTGCCCGCGTTCTCCGCTTCGTTCGACGTCAGTCCCGCACAAAGCAGTCTTTCGCTGTCGCTGACGACGGCTTCTCTCGCACTCGCCGTGTTCGTCGCGGGCTTCGTGTCCGAGGGATGGAGCCGGCATCGGCTGATGACGGCTTCCCTCACGACGTCGTCGCTGCTCACGCTCGCGGTCGCCTTCACGCCTCAGTGGCACGCACTCCTGCTGTTGCGCGCACTCGAAGGGCTCGCGCTCGGCGGCGTGCCCGCCGTGGCGATGGCCTATCTCGCCGAGGAAGTGCACCCCGACGGCCTCGGTCTTGCGATGGGCCTCTACGTTGGCGGCACGGCGATCGGCGGCATGGCGGGACGCGTGATTACGGGCGTCGTCGCGGATCTGTTCGCGTGGCGCGTGGCGATCGGCACGATCGGCGTGCTCGGCATTCTGTCGATGCTCGCGTTTCGCTCGCTTCTGCCGCCGTCGCGCCACTTCGTCCCGCGCCGAGGGCTGGGCTTTTCGCATCACCGCACGGCGCTGGCGAAGCATCTGCGGCGGCCCGGCCTGCCGCTGCTGTTCCTGATGGGATTCGTGCTGATGGGCAGCTTCGTCACGCTCTACAACTACATCGGCTACCGGCTGCTCGCGCCGCCGTTCAATCTGAGCCAGACCGCGATCGGCGGCATTTTCGTCGTGTATCTGACGGGCGTGATCGCGTCGCCGTGGTCGGGCCGCATGGCCGATTCGTTCGGACGCGGCCGCGTGCTGATCGGCAGCATCGTCATCATGTTGTGCGGGCTGTTGCTGACCGCGATGCAGTCGCTGGCGCTGATCGCGTGCGGCCTCGCCTGCGTGACGTTCGGCTTCTTCGCCGGACACGCGGTCGCGAGCGGCTGGGTAGGCCGCATCGCAAAGGAGGCAAAAGGTCAGGCTGCCGCGCTGTATCTGCTCGCGTATTACCTCGGATCGAGCATCGTCGGCTCGTATGGCGGACACGTGTGGGCGGCCTATGCGTGGACGGGCGTCGCTGTGCTCGTCGGCGGATTGCTGCTGATCGGCCTGCTCGCGTCAGCGCGGCTGCGCGTGCGCGAGCGCGCCGGCACTGCGTAAGCGCGGCGGGCCCCTTCTCGCGCCGACTTTTCGACGGACAAAACGCATAATCAGAAAGGCCGACGTAAGCGAGCGTTGCGCGTCACAACGCCTCGCACATCGCGGTGCGTGCCGCTCAAAGCCTTGTCCCGCTTCGCCTGGCCGTACGATGGACGCAAGCGCGCACGCGCTGCCGACCATCAACCGCATCGACACCGTCGCCTATACTCGACTCAGGCGCGCCGCATGCAGTCGCGTCCGACGAGTACACATAAGGAGACAAGGATGCACTATTTCACGATCGGTGATTTCATTCTGGTCATTCCGATGGCGCTGGCCGGGGCTCTCTTTCTCGGTGCGCTACCCTGCAAGACCGAATTCAGGCACAACACGCTGCGCCTGCTCGGCGCACTGCTTGGGGTCGTGTTTGCCGTGGTGCTGGTCGAAGGTCTTCCTGCGCTCGTCTAGCGAACTGTCTTTTGATTGATGGCGGGGCTCCGCCTCGCGGCCTCCGATAAAAAGCCGCCTTGAAAGGCGGCTTTTGCATTCTTGTGCGCGCAGCGGTGTCCTCCCGCTCCTTCGACAATCAGACGTGCTGATCCGTCGACGGCTTTTCCCACAGATTCACGCCGCCTTCCGTCGCATAGCGGTCGATTTCCGCCAGTTCTTCCGCCGTGAAAGACAGGTTCTTCAGCGCCGCGACGTTCTCGCGCACCTGCTCGGCCTTACTCGCGCCGATCAGCGCCGACGTCACGCGTGGATCGCGCAGCGTCCACGCGAGCGCCATCTGCGCGAGGCTCTGACCGCGCCGCTGCGCGATTTCGTTGAGCTTGCGCACGCGCTCGATGTTCTGCTCGCTCAGATGCTCCTGCTTCAGCGAACCGCCGCCAGCCTTGTTGACGCGCGCATCCTGCGGCACGCCGCTCAAGTACTTGCCCGTCAACAGACCTTGCGCGAGCGGCGTGAAGGCAATGGCGCCCGAGCCGGTTTCTGCGAGCGCGTCCAGCAGTTCCTTCTCGATCCAGCGGTTCAGCATGTTGTACGCGGGCTGATGGATCAGCAGCGGCACCTTGTACTCGGCGAGCAGCTTCGCCATCTCGCGCGTCTTCTGCGCCGAGTACGACGAGATGCCGATATAGAGCGCCTTGCCCTGCTGCACGGCGCTCGCGAGTGCGCCCGCTGTTTCCTCGAGCGGCGTATCGACGTCGAAGCGGTGCGAATAGAAGATATCGACGTAATCCAGCCCCATGCGCTGCAGGCTCTGATCGAGGCTCGCGAGGATGTACTTGCGCGAGCCGCCGCCCTGGCCGTACGGGCCTGGCCACATGTCCCAGCCGGCCTTCGACGAGATCAGCAGTTCGTCGCGGTATGGCTTGAAGTCGTCCTTGAAGATGCGGCCGAAGTTCGTTTCCGCGCTGCCATACGGCGGCCCGTAGTTGTTCGCGAGGTCGAAGTGCGTGATGCCGAGATCGAACGACGCGCGCAAGATTTCACGTTGAGTCGAGATCGGCGTGGTGTCGCCGAAGTTATGCCACAGGCCAAGCGACAGCGCCGGCAGTTTGAGACCTGACTTGCCGCAAACGCGGTACTGCATGTCCGAATAGCGTGCTGAAGCTGCTTCGTAAGCCATTGATGGAGTCCTTGTCGAGAACAGGTATGGAGTCGGCGATGCAGACATTGCATCGCGTGGTAAAAGTGGATCGAATGCTGTCGAGCGTCGTCTCGATGCCGCATGTCGATGGCGCGCGTGATGGTGCACGGCTATACGCGTTTTGATACCGGTACCACGAACCGGTTCGCTGCGGCCCATCATGTCGGCCCGACACGCTATGTTAGCCAATCGGCGCGCCGCATGCAGGCACCCACATTGCGGGACATGAACATGGACTCAGCGCGGTCGATCACCTAGACTTTCGGCCACCGTTATCCATCGATGAGGATTGTGCATGACAAAAGCGATCTCGCTTGGATTGATCGTCGGCGGCGTGGTGCTGCTTTACTTCGGAGGGCAGTCGTTCAATTCGTTCAGCAACGACGTGTCGCGCATGTTCACCGGGGCGCCGACCAACAAGACGATATTTCTGATCGCGGGCGGCATCGTCGCGACGCTCGCCGGGTTGATCGGGCTCGCGTCGTCGAAGCGCTGAGCGAATACGGCGGGCGCCTGAGCACGTCGCCCGCGCGCCGGCCGCCCTGATCAGAAAGCCACTTCGGGCTTGGACGCCGAGCGCGAGCCCGGCAGCGGCACGTTGCTCGCGCCGTGATAGGTGAAGACGAGCGAAAACTTCACCTGATCGGAAAGATTCTTACCCGCCGAGTGCAGCGTGTTGCAGTGGAAGAACACCACGTCGCCCGCCTTCAGCGTCGGCGACACCGCCTTCTGGATCAACGCCTGATTTTCGGGCAGGTCCGAGCGGAAAAACTTCGCTTCGTCGAAACGGTCCGATGTAAATGCCGCCGTGTGCGAGCCCGGCACGAACCAGAGCGCGCCGTTGTCGACCGTTTCATCGCCGAGCGCGAGCCACACCGACACCAGGTCGTCCCGTTCGAACGACCAGTACCGCACATCGCGATGCCAGCCCGTCAGGCTGCCGTACGCCGGATGCTTGGTCATCATGCAGTTGTGATGCGCGCGCGACAGGCGCGGTTCTTCACCGAAGTAAAGCTCCATCCAGCCGCGAAGTTCCGGCGCCGTCGCCCATTCGGCGTACCGCGGATGGCGCGCGTACGCATCCAGCAAACGCCGCACCGTATGGCCGCCGGGCGCGTGCTTCGACTCCGGCGCACCGGGGTAGCGCAAATCCGCTTCGAATTCGATGGGGGCGGCGGCTTCCTGCAACTGCTGGCGCGCGATGCGTTTCATCTCTTCGCAACGTTCGGGCGCGATGAGGCCCGGCACGATGACAAAGCCTTCTTCCCGCAGCACCTGGATCTGCTCTTTTTTCGAATGGACTGACATGGAGGTTCCGTTCAACTCGCGTTCGACGACCGGTCCTCATTGTAAAACGGGCACGATCGTATCGGCATGAGTCACGCGCGCGCGTGCGATCAGGATGGGCAAAACGGCACGCCAGTTGGGCAGCCGTGCACGTTCGTCGAGCGCAAAGGGCGAGATCATGCGGGCTTCGTCCTCGTAAAAACCCCTATCCTTCAGGACTTTCGAGCGTCACGAATCACGTGTAGCCTGTCACGCATGTCGATTGCATCACACGCTTCCGCATCCGCTGCTGCCTCGATCCGTCTTTCCTCAGGCTATTGCGTGCCATACGGTGGCACGGATGGTGCTGCATTTGCGGCAACCCTCGTCGCGTGTCACGCTGCCTGATCCCTTAAGCCATGCACAGTCCATTGAGCACTCGACTTACCCGCGCGTTTAACGCCGCACGTCCCGCACGCCGCCACCTGGTGCGCGCCCTCCGTCATCATTCCGCGCGTACGCGCGCGCTCGCCGAACAAGTGCGCGACGCGAAGCCCGTCGATAGCGTGCGCCTCTGGTTCCGCACGTTCTTCAGCGCGTTGCGCACGCAAGGCGCGTCGCGTCGACTGTCGCTGCGCACGCTGCTGCGCAGCCCGGCGCCCGTGCGGATGCTCGGCGTGTCGCCACGCGCCGCGAAGCCCGCCAGCGCGCCGCGCGGCACGAGCCGCCGTCCGCGCCGGCTGTCGACGACCAGCGAAGGCTGGTTCGCATTCGCGCGCTGAGATTTCTCGCGGGCTCGTTGCACGTTCGTTTGCGATAGCCGGTAAGCCCCACGACGCGGGCATTACCGCGCACGTCCTGCGCCGCGCGCATTTGCGTTCGGACAAAACGAAACGCCCTGCATGCGCTTCACAACGCATGCAGGGCGTTTTTTGTTTCCGGATTCGTGGTGCTTAGCGCGCGGCGATTAGCCACGCGGCTTCTTTCCGGTTCAGGCCAGCGCGGCAACCGGCTCCGTGCCGGCGGCTTCCGCCAGCGCGAGCGCCTTGTCGGTGGCTTCCCACGAGAATTCCGGCTCTTCGCGGCCGAAGTGGCCATAAGCCGCCGTCTTTTCGTAAACCGGGCGCAGCAGGTCGAGCATCTGGATGATGCCCTTCGGACGCAGATCGAAGTGTTCCTGGACCAGACGCGTGATCGTCGCATCCGACACACGGCCCGTGCCGAACGTGTTGACCATCACGGATGTGGGTTGCGCAACGCCGATAGCGTACGAAACCTGGATCAGCGCGCGCGACGCGAGGCCCGCCGCGACGATGTTCTTCGCGACATAGCGGCCTGCATAAGCAGCCGAACGGTCGACCTTCGACGGATCCTTGCCCGAGAACGCGCCGCCGCCGTGCGGGGCCGCGCCGCCGTACGTATCGACAATGATCTTGCGGCCCGTCAGACCGCAGTCGCCCTGCGGGCCACCGATCACGAACCGGCCCGTCGGGTTCACGAGGAACTTGATGTCGCCCTTGATGAGTTCAGCCGGCAGCGTCGGCTTGATGACTTCTTCGATCACGGCTTCGCGCAGTTGCGACAGCTCGATTTCCGGCGCGTGCTGCGTCGACAGCACGACGGTATCGATCGAATGCGGCTTGCCGTCGACGTAGCGAACCGTGACCTGCGATTTCGCGTCCGGACGCAGCCACGGCAGACGGCCGTCGCGGCGCAGATTGGCCTGGCGCTCGACCAGACGGTGCGACAGGTGAATCGGCAGCGGCATCAGTTCCGGCGTTTCGTCGCATGCATAGCCGAACATCAGGCCCTGGTCGCCCGCGCCCTGATCCAGGTTGTTGTCGTGTGCGCGGTCGACGCCTTGCGCGATGTCCGGCGATTGCTTGTCGTACGCGACGAGCACCGCGCAGCCGCGGTAGTCGATGCCGTAGTCGGTGTTGTCGTAACCGATGCGCTTGATCGTGTCGCGCGCGACCTGGATGTAGTCGACGTTCGCTGTCGTGGTGATTTCACCCGCGAGCACGACGAGACCCGTGTTGCACAGTGTTTCGGCGGCGACGCGGGAGTATTTGTCCTGCGCGAGGATCGCGTCGAGAATGGCGTCGGAAATCTGGTCGGCGACCTTGTCCGGATGGCCTTCTGAGACGGACTCAGAGGTGAAGAGGTAGTCGTTAGCCACGTTACAGGCTCCTTTGTTGGTTACGGTTGAGTTTCACGTAGCCTGCTTCGAGCCTGAAGCGGCGACGCTTTAGCGGATTTCTTTACCGCCGTGCGCTCATCTGAAAGATAAACGTCCGTCGGCTTCGCCCCGCAAGTTGTCTATTAACTCGGCGAAGCCCTTATTATAGCGACTTCTTTCATTTGTCACAGAGTAGCTGCGCGTGCGGTATATCGACTCTTCTGCCGTTTTTCTTTACCCAGCGCGGTCTCGCGCGCACCTCGGAGCCATCGCATGCTGAGCCGTCTGGGCGTCAGGCTCGCGATCGGCCTGCTCAAGCTGTTTGCGTTGCTGCCGTATGGGTTCGTCGCGCGTCTGGGCGACGGCCTCGGCTGGCTGCTCTACCGGATACCGAGCCGCCGCCGCCGTATCGTCCACATCAACCTGAAGTTGTGCTTCCCCGAATGGAGCGACGAACGACGCGAAGAAGTCGCGCAAAAGCACTTCCGGCACGCGATTCGCAGCTATCTGGAGCGCAGCGTCCAATGGTTCGGCTCGGCGAAGAAGCTCGAAAAGCTGATTCAGCTCGACAGCGAAATCGATCTGACCGATCCCAACCTGCCGCCGACACTGTTCCTCGGCTTTCACTTCGTCGGCATCGAGGCCGGTTCGATTTTCCTCAACTACTCGTTGAAGCGCCCGTGCGGCTCGCTCTACCAGCCAATGTCGAACCAGCAGCTCGAAGAAGTGGCGAAGGCGCAGCGCGGCCGCTTCGATGCCGAGATGGCCAGCCGCGCGGACAGCGCGCGCATCGTGCTGCGCTGGCTGCGCGAGCGCAAGCCGGTGATGCTCGGGGCCGACATGGACTACGGCATGCGCAACTCGACCTTCGTGCCGTTTTTCGGCGTGCCGACCTGCACGTTGACGGCCGTGGGCCGGCTCGCGAAGGTCGGGCGCGCGCAGGTGGTGCCGTTCATCGGCGAAGTGCTGCCGAACTACAAAGGTTATCGGCTGAAGGTGTTCAAGCCGTGGGCCGGCTACCCGACGGGCCACGACGACGCCGACGCGCGCCGCATGAACGAGTTTCTCGAAGAGCAGATTCCGCGCATTCCAGAGCAGTATTACTGGGTGCACAAGCGTTTCAAGACGCGCCCGCCCGGCGACCCGGGCTTTTACTGAAGCGCGTCGCACAGTGGGCGAGCGCGACGACCTGTCAGGGCGGCCAGTCACTTACAATAGCGGCATGAAACTGAAATTCACCAAGATGCACGGCGCAGGCAACGACTTTGTCGTGCTCGATGGCTATACGCAGCCCGTCAATCTGACGGAAGCGCAGGTGCGCGCGCTCGCGAACCGGCATTTCGGCGTCGGCGCGGACCAGTTGCTGCTGGTCGAGAAGCCGACCGTCGATGGCGTCGATTTCAGATACCGGATCTTCAATTGCGACGGCGGCGAGGTCGAGCACTGCGGCAACGGCGCGCGCTGCTTCGTCAAGTTCGTGCGCGACACGCGGCTCACCGACAAGCGCAGCGTGCGCGTGCAGGTGCAAAACGGCGTCATCACGCTGACCATGCAAGAGAACGGCGAAGTCGTTGTCGATATGGGTGCGCCCGTGTTCGAGCCGGCTCAGGTGCCGTTCCACGCAAGCGGTCTCGATACGCGCGGGGAAGGCGACGACACGCTCTATCCCCTCGACGTCAACGGCGTGACGCGCTGGATGTCGGTCGTATCGATGGGCAATCCGCACGCGGTCCAGGTGGTCGACGACGTCGAGGCGTTTCCCGTTCTCGCCGACGGTCCCGTGATCGAAAGGCATCCGCGTTTCCCGCAGCGGGTCAATGCGGGCTTCATGCAGATCGTCAGCCGCAGCGAGGTGAAGCTCCGCGTCTACGAGCGCGGCGCGGGCGAAACGCTCGCGTGCGGCACGGGCGCGTGCGCCGCCGTCGCGGCAGGCATCCGCCGCGGGCTGCTGGATGCGCCCGTCAAGGTGCGCACGCATGGCGGCACGCTGACCATCACGTGGGACGGCAATGCCGCGTCGCCGCTGATGATGGCGGGTCCGGCGGCCACCGTGTTCGAAGGTGAAATCGAAATAGCCGACTGAATCCAATTGGATCCGATTGAACCCCGATTGAATTCGGACGGAATCCCGATCGAATCGCCGCGCGGCCGCTGGACCGCGCCGGCGCAGCAGCAAGACAGCACGAAAGCGCGCAACCATCAAGCCGAAACCATGAACGATCGCGAAGTCGCCGACTACCTGCTAGCCAATCCCGAATTCTTCGCCGAACACGCCGAACTGCTCGCGTCCGTTCGGCTCGCCAATCCGCACGGCAAGGCCGCGGTGTCGCTGCAGGAACGCCAGATGGACATGCTGCGCGAGAAGAATAAGCATCTCGAGCGGCGTCTCGCCGAACTGCTGCGCTACGGGCACGAGAACGACAGCATCGCGTCGAAGTTCGGCCGCTGGACGACGCGCGTGATGGCCGAGCGCGATCCGGGCGCGCTGCCGCGCACGATCGCGTCCGGCCTGCGTGACGTGTTCGACGTGCCGCAGGCGGCGCTGCGCGTTTGGGACGTGTCCGAGCCGTATTCGCAGGCGGACTTCACGCGTCAGGTCGGCGAGGAAGTGCGCATCTTCGCGAACGGCCTCGCCACGCCGTATTGCGGCGCGAACACCGGCTTCGAGGCGGCGCAGTGGCTGACGCCCGCGGTATCGGCCGTTTCCGCCGACGCTGCGGGTACGGGCGATGGCGCCGTGTCTGCGAACGGCACGGAATCGATCGCGCTGATCGCGCTGCGCGACCCCGAAGCGGCCAACGACGCAGCCGCCGCGTTCGGCCTGCTGGTGATGGGTTCCCCCGATCCGCGCCGCTTTCACGACGGCATGGCCACCGACTTCCTCACGCAGATCGGCGCGCTCGCGAGTGCGGCGCTGAGCCGTCTGTTGCCGCGCTGAGCGCCGTCACGTGACATCCGCCGACCCGATCGCCACCTATCTGTCGAGCCTGGAGCACGAGCGGCGGTTGTCGGCGCACACGCTGCGCGCCTACACGCATGAACTCGACGAGCTGAAAAAGCTCGCCAACGGACGCCCGCTCGAAAGCCTCATCACCACTGACATCCGCGGCGCCGTCGCACGCGCGCACGCGGGCGGTCTATCGGCGCGCTCGATCGCGCATCGGCTGTCGGCGTGGCGCGCGTTCTACCGCTGGCTCGCTACGCGCATCGACTTGCCGGCGAATCCCGTCGCCACGGTGCGCGCGCCGAAGCGCGCGAAGACACTGCCAAAGGCGCTGTCCGTCGACGACGCGCACAAGCTGATGGAATCGCCCGCGACGGCGACAGCGGAAGGATTGCGCGATCACGCTATGCTGGAGCTGTTCTACTCGTCGGGCTTGCGTCTGTCGGAACTGGTCGGCCTCGACGTGCATTTCGCCGATGTCGACGGCCATCGGTCGGCGGGCTGGCTGAAGCTCGACGAAGCCGAAGTCGAAGTGCTCGGCAAGGGCAACCGGCGGCGCTCGGTGCCCGTCGGCAGCAAGGCGCTCGACGCGCTGCGCGCATGGATCGCCGTGCGCGGCGAACTGGTGAAGCACGATCCGCATCCCCTCTTTCTGTCGGCGCGCGGCAACCGGATGTCCCCGAACGTCGTGCGCGAACGCGTGAAGCGCGCGGCGCTGGTAGCGGGCATTCCGGCGAACGTTCACCCACACGTGCTGCGGCACTCATTTGCGACGCACGTGCTGCAATCGAGCGGCGATCTGCGCGCCGTACAGGAACTGCTCGGCCACGCGAGCATCGCCGCGACCCAGGTCTACACGGGGCTCGATTTCCAGCACCTCGCGCGAATCTACGACCAGGCGCATCCGCGCGCAAAAAAACGCGACTGACGCCGCTCGATGCGGCCAGTCAACCTGCTTTTGCCGCTTCGGCGGCATATTGTTCTGCTGAAATCCTCACGAAGTAATGAATACCGTTACGCTGAAACCGTCGAAAGAGAAATCGCTGCTGCGCCGCCATCCGTGGGTCTACGCGAATGCGATCGACCGCGTCGACGGCAAGCCCGCCGCCGGTGCGACCGTGCTCGTGCGCGCGCACGACGGCCGCTTCCTCGCGCGCGCCGCGTGGAGCCCGCATTCGCAGATTCGCGCGCGCGTGTGGAGCTTCGACGAAAGCGAGCCCATCGATCACGCGTTCTTCAAGCGGCGCGTGCAGCGCGCGCTCGCGCACCGTCAGGCAATGGTGCACAACACGGGCGCCACGCGGCTCATCTTCGGCGAAGCGGACGGCCTGCCGGGGCTGATCGTCGATTACTACATCGCCGATGACGAAACGAAGCGCGGCCAGATCGTCTGCCAGTTCATGGCGGCGGGCGTCGAAGCGTGGAAAGACGCGATCGTACAGGCGCTGATCGGCGCGACGGGCTGCCCGAACGTCTACGAGCGCTCGGACGTGTCGATCCGCGAAAAGGAAGGGCTCGACCAGACGGTAGGCGTGCTCGCCGGCGAAGCGCCGCCCGACACGCTGATCGCCAGCGAAAACGGCGTGCGCTATCACGTCGACGTGCGCAACGGCCACAAGACCGGCTTCTACGTCGATCAGCGCGACAACCGCGCGCTGGTACAGGAACTATCACACGACCGCGACGTGCTGAACTGCTTCTGCTACACGGGCGGCTTCTCGCTGGCGGCGCTCAAGGGCGGCGCGAAGCGCGTGGTGTCGATCGATTCTTCCGGCGAGGCGCTGGCGCTGGCTCAGCAAAACGTCGCGGCCAACGGCTTCGACCCCGAGCGCGCGACCTGGCTCGATGCGGACGCGTTCAAGACGCTGCGGCGCCTGTTCGACGACGGCGAGCGCTTCGACCTGATCGTGCTCGATCCGCCGAAGTTCGCGCCGTCGCGCGAACACGTCGACCGCGCTGCGCGCGCGTACAAGGACATCAATCTCACCGGCCTGAAGCTGCTGCGTCCGGGCGGGCTGCTGTTCACCTACTCGTGCTCGGGCGCGATCGATGCTGAGCTGTTCCAGAAGATCGTTGCGGGCGCGGCCGCCGATGCGCGCGTCGATGCGCGCATTCTCAAGCGCCTGGGCGCGGGCGTCGACCATCCGCTGCTGACGGCCTTCCCCGAAGGCGAATATCTGAAAGGCCTATTGTTGCAAATCGCCTGATCGCCCATAGTTACGCGTTATTTCCCTGGCATCGACGGGGCTTTGGCCATGCAACAGCGCCGCCCCGGCACTTATGCTTCAATATTCCGCTGAATTGCTGCGGTTCGGACTGCGCGTCGAGCGCGCGGTTCGCGCCCCAGATTGACGAACACAAGGCGACTCCACATGGCGAACACAATGATTCCCGTCACTATCCTGACCGGTTTCCTCGGCAGCGGCAAAACCACGCTGCTCAAACGCATCCTGAACGAGAAGCACGGCATGAAGATCGCCGTGATCGAAAATGAGTTCGGCGAAGAGAACATCGACAACGAGATCCTCGTCCAGGACACGGGCGAGCAGATCATCCAGATGAGCAACGGCTGCATCTGCTGCACGATTCGCGGCGACCTCGCGCGCGTGCTCGGCGATCTGGCCGCGCAAAAGCAGGAAGGCAAGCTCGACTTCGACCGCGTCGTGATCGAAACGACGGGCCTCGCCAATCCCGGCCCCGTCGCGCAGACGTTCTTCATGGATAACCAGATCGCCGACGAATTCCTGCTCGACGCGATCATCACGCTCGTCGATGCGAAGCACGGCAATCATCAACTGGACGAGCATGAAGTCGTGCAGCGTCAGGTCGGGTTCGCGGACCGCCTGTTCGTCACGAAGTCCGATCTCGTCGACGAGGCTGCCCTCGGCGACCTGCGCCACCGTCTGCTGCACATGAACCCTAAGGCGCAGATCCGCGTCGTGAATTTCGGTGAAGCGGACATCAAGGAAATCTTCGACCTGCGCGGGTTCAACCTGAACGCGAAGCTCGAAATCGATCCCGAGTTCCTCGCCGAAGACGATCACGACCACGCGCATCATGACCACGACCACGATCACGACCACGCGAACTGCGATCACGATCATGGACAATGCGATCACCAAGGCCACGATCACGGCCATCATCACCATCACGCGCATCACGACGACAAGATCAAGTCGTTCGTTTTCCGCAGCGATCGCCCGTTCGATCCGAACAAGCTCGAAGACTTCCTCGGTGGCATTCTGCAGATTTATGGCGAGCGGCTGCTGCGCTACAAGGGCGTGCTGTATATGAAGGGCGTCGATCGCAAGGTCGTGTTCCAGGGCGTGCATCAGATGATGGGCAGCGATCTTGCGGCCAAGTGGCAACCCATCGAGAAGAAGACGAACAAAATGGTGTTCATCGGCATCGACCTGCCGCACGATCTGATCACCGACGGTCTCGAAGCCTGTCTGGTCTGATTCGTTCTCAGCGTCGATACGTGTCGGCGCTTTAGCGCCTCACGCTGGTCCCATGCAGCTATCGCTGCCCTTTGCGGCTGGGCGCTTCGGCGTCCGGCGTCGCTACCCAGCTGGTCTGCCGCCGTTTGTTCGCTTCCAAACGCAAAAAACACCTCAAAAGCACAGGCCCGGCAATTAAACGGCCGGTTTGTGGTCAAAGCACGTGAAAACCCTGTTATGAGAATACGTGTACGACCATCGCTTTTTAGTGAACAGCGCGTTATATTTTCATGATAAGTGGAGTTTGCGGCAGGGATTTCCCCTGCTTGCAGTTTCGTATTGTGATTCAGTTACAATACGGCCCCACTGGAGAAAGACAACGATTTGCCCGGTTTAGAACGCGTAGTCGCGTCGCAGCCGTGCCGGGCCTGAAACGGCGCCGGAAAATCTCATCCGGGGACATCGCCGATATGCCGGCCGGCACGCTCCGGCTCGTAACGCGCTGCCGGGAAAAGCATTGCCTCAGGAGCATTGGAAGAATCGGTTTCCAGAGGAGTTCGGCCCCGCATCGGCGCTTCGGCGTCACGACAGCCCACCGTCCGTGTTCGCCGGCGCTCATTTGAGCGTCATCGAGGCGCCTTTGCGGGCAACACGAAAGTGCGGGCATGATTTGCCTCACATTGAAGAAGCAAGCCAGATGACGACGAAACGACTCTTGACCGAAGCCGAAATCCTGAAGATGAGCGACAAGGATTACATGAATGAGGATCAGCTCGCTTTCTTCAAGAACCGGCTCGAGCAGCTGCAGGCGGACATCCTCCGCAATGCCGGCCAGACGACCGAAAACCTCCGCGAAACCGTGATCGTGCCGGACCCGGCCGACCGCGCGACGATCGAGGAAGAGCATGCGCTGGAACTGCGCACGCGCGACCGCGAACGCAAGCTGCTGAAGAAGGTGCAGCAATCGATCGCGCGTATCGAATCGGGCGAGTACGGCTGGTGCGAAGAGACGGGCGAGCCGATCGGCATCCCGCGCCTGCTCGCGCGTCCGACCGCGACCCTGTCGCTCGAAGCGCAGGAACGCCGCGAACTGCGCCAGAAGCTGTTCGGCGACTGATCGACGGCCGGCGCGGTTTTCGGGGTCCGCGCCCCAGACACGCTTCGTCAGAGGCGCACGGTGAATCGTGCGCCTCTTTTCTTTTGTGCTGCCGGTTTCGGCGGCGTCTTCGAGACATTTCGACATCGCGTCGCCCGCGCTTCATCCAGCAATCGGTAAATGCGCAACGCATATATTCTCTGTCGATATGACAACCGCACGTTTTACCACCAGTCTCCCGCGCACACCGATGTTTCAAGTTGCCGCTCAGCGGCGCGACCCGCGCCGCAAGCGCGTCGATGAACGTTTTCCAGCTTTTCTCGCGCTCGCATGACTTCGGCTCTTGATATAGCGCCGCCCGCCCTAAAATAAATCCGACATGCGTTGCACGCGCGCGCTGCACCCGGCATCGCGCGGCGTCCGCTCTTGGATTCCGTGGTGGCGCGTTAGCGCCCTACTCTGGTCCCATGCAAGTATTGCGTGTTTTACAAAAGGAACGCATATGGAGCAATTTCACGGCACGACGATCGTCTCCGTGCGCCGCGGCGACAAGGTCGCGCTCGGCGGCGACGGCCAGGTCACACTCGGCAACATCGTCATGAAAGGCGGCGCGAAGAAAGTCCGGCGCATCTATAACGGCAAGGTGCTCGTCGGCTTTGCGGGCGGCACGGCCGACGCCTTCTCGCTGCTCGACCGCTTCGAAGCGAAGCTCGAAAAACATCAGGGCAATCTGACGCGCGCCGCCGTCGAGCTCGCGAAAGACTGGCGCACCGACCGCATGCTGCGCCGTCTCGAAGCGATGCTGATCGCGGCCGACGCCACCACCACGCTCGTCATCACGGGCAACGGCGACGTGCTCGATCCCGAAGGCGGCATCTGCGCAATCGGCTCGGGCGGCGCATACGCGCAGGCTGCAGCGAAGGCGCTCGCCGACAACACAGATCTTTCTCCGCGCGAGATCGTCGAAAAGGCGCTGGTGATCGCCGGCGACATGTGTATCTACACGAACCACAACCGCGTCATCGAGACGATCGAGTAAGGACACACGATGAGCACCATGACTCCCGCCGAGATCGTCTCGGAACTCGACAAACACATCATCGGCCAGCATCGCGCGAAGAAGGCCGTCGCCGTGGCGTTGCGCAACCGCTGGCGCCGCCAGCAGGTCGCCGAGCCGCTGCGCCAGGAAATCACGCCAAAGAATATTCTGATGATCGGGCCGACGGGCGTCGGCAAGACGGAAATCGCGCGACGCCTCGCGAAGCTCGCCGATGCGCCGTTCATCAAGATCGAAGCGACCAAGTTCACGGAAGTCGGCTATGTGGGCCGCGACGTCGACAGCATCGTGCGCGACCTGATGGAAACCTCGGTCAAGCAGACGCGCGAAACGGAAATGCGCAAAGTCCGCACCAAGGCGGAAGACCTCGCCGAAGACCGCATCCTCGACATCCTGCTGCCCGGCGCGCGCACGGTCGGGTTTGGTTCCGGCGGCGAATCGAGCGGCGATGAATCGAACGTGACGCGTCAGACGTTCCGCAAGCGCCTGCGCGAAGGCCTGCTCGACGATAAAGAGATCGAGCTCGACATCGAGATGCCGCAGGCCGCGATGGACATCATGGGGCCGCCGGGCATGGAAGACATGACCGAGCAGATCCGTTCGATGTTCGCGAATCTCGGCGGCGGCAAGAAGACGCGCCGCAAGGTGAAGGTGAAGGAAGCGCTGAAGCTGCTCACCGACGAGGAAGCGTCGAAGATGCTCAACGACGAAGAGGTCAAGTCGAAGGCCGTGCAGAACGTCGAACAGAATGGCATCGTGTTCCTCGATGAAATCGACAAGATCGCGTCGCGCAACGAAGTGGGCGGCGGCGAGGTGTCGCGTCAGGGCGTGCAGCGCGATCTGCTGCCGCTCGTCGAAGGCACGACGATCAATACGAAGTACGGGATGGTGAAGACCGATCACATCCTGTTCATCGCGAGCGGCGCTTTCCATCTCGCGAAGCCGAGCGATCTGATTCCCGAGTTGCAAGGGCGCTTTCCGATTCGCGTCGAACTCGATTCGCTGTCGGTGAAGGACTTCGAATCGATTCTCGTCGCCACCGACGCAAGCCTCGTCAAGCAATACCAGGCGCTGCTCGCAACGGAAGACGTGCACCTCGAATTCGCCGACGACGGTATCCGCCGTCTCGCCGAAATCGCCTACTCGGTGAACGAGAAGACGGAAAACATCGGCGCGCGCCGTCTCTATACGGTGATCGAGAAGTTGCTCGAAGAAGTATCGTTTTCGGCGGGCAATCACAGGGGCAAGAACGTGATGATCGACGCCGCGTACGTGGATCGCGCGTTGAACGACGTCGCGCAAGACGAAGACCTGTCGCGCTACGTGCTGTAATTCCCGTTCGCGAACGGCAGATGCAAAAAGGGCGGCGCTTGCCAAGCGCCGCCCTTTTTCATGCGCAGAACACGATCGCCGCTACAACCTCACTGCTTGACCGGCCGCTTCGCGAGCTTGCGTTGCAACGTGCGCCGGTGCATGTTCAGCGCGCGCGCCGTCGCCGAAATATTGCCGCCGTTCTCCGCGAGCACGCGCTGGATGTGTTCCCATTCGAGCCGCGCGACCGACAGCGGCGTCGGCTTCTCGATCGCCTCTTCGGCCTGCAGCGCACTCGCTTCCGCCTGCAGCGCGGACAGGATCGTCTCGACATTCGCGGGCTTCGCCAGATAGTTGTCCGCGCCGTCCTTCACTGCCTGGACGGCCGTCGCGATGCTCGCGTAGCCCGTCAGCACCAGCATCCGCGCATTGGGCTGCAGGTCGCGCAACGGCGCGACGAGATTCAGGCCGGAGTCGTTGCCCAGGTGCAGATCGACGGTGATCTGCCCAAATTTCTGCTGATTTGCGAGGCGAATCGCTTCGTCGGCGTTGTGCGCTTCAGACACCGTATAACCGCGGCGCGTCAAACCGCGCGCGAGGATGCCGGAGAACACTTCGTCGTCGTCAATTACCAGAAAATTCTTATCGCTCATGCTTGTTTCTCCGTATTGGACGACGCGGTGCCCTGCAGGCCCGCGCCCGATTGCTCGCGGGCCAGAGGCAGCCGCAACACCGCGCGCGTGCCGCGCGGTTTGACTTCGTTGACGTCGGTGAGCTCGATCGATCCGCCGAGCCGCGCCGCCGCCGAAAATGCCAGATACAACCCGACGCCATGTCCACCCTGCGTGCTGTCGACAGGCGCCGCGCCGAGCAGGCCGCGCAGCGACGCCGGCACGCCGGGCCCCGCGTCGCAGACTTCGAATTCGATCGAATCGTGATCGACGGGCTTCGCGGCCAACGTGACGTGGTCGCGGCTCGCACGCGCGGCATTGTCGAGCAGGATCGTGAGAATCTGGCTGACGGCGACCGTGTCGTCGAGGCTGACGTCGGCAGGCGGAACGCCCAGTCGCTCGAACTTGACGTGCGGATGCCGCAAACGCCATTGAGCGGCGAACGAATCGAGCCATTCGTCCACCCGCTGACGGCTGCCTTGCGTCGACGCGCGGCTGCGCAGACGCGCGAGCGCCGATGTGCACAGCGTCATCTGCTGATCGAGGATGTCGAGGTCGGCGGCATAGGGCTTGAGACCTTCGTCGCTGCGCGCGGCATCGCGCAGTTCCTCCGTGAGCATCGCGATGGTCGAAAGCGGTGTGCCGATTTCATGCGCGACCGTCGCGGCCTGCACGCCGAGCGCCACCGCGCGCTCGTCGCGCAACAGGCGTTGTTGCGCATCGCCGAGCGCGGCATCGCGTTGACGCAGCGCGCGTGACATCCGCGCGACGAACCACGCGATCAGGCCGACGCTCACCATGAAGTTCACCCACATGCCGGCGCGGTAGTAGTCGAACAGGTTCGCGGGATTGTCGAGGTTGAGGGGCACCGATTCGAAGCCGAGCACCGCGTAGCAGGCGACTGCAAACGCCGCGAGCCATGCCATCAGATGCCACGGCAGCACGGCCGCCGCAATGGCGAGCGACGGCAGGTACAACGAGACGAACGGATTGGTCGTGCCGCCCGAAAGAAACAGCAGCGCCGATAATGCGCCGAGATCGACCCAAAGCTGGCCGAACAGTTCGAGATTCGACTCCGGCTTCTGACTCGCGACCCGCAGCCACGTCAGCGCGTTGAAGATCACTTCGAGACCGATGACGAGCAGCATCGCCGGCAACGGCAATTTCACGCCGACAAAGATCTGGACGAACGCGATCGTCACGAGCTGGCCAATGATGGCAAGACTGCGTAGCCAGAAGAGATGTCCGAGATTGACCCGGCCGGTAACGGTTATGCGGTGCATCCTGCAAGTTTACCTGTTGAGACTGCTCTGATACATCTAGCGAACTTTCGGAACTATAGTGTCCTTTATTGTTTACCGTGCGTTCACCACGCTTCGCTCACAATGCTTAAAACACCACTTGATCCAGATCAAGTTCTTTTGGAATCCTTCCAGACCTTTCTGCATCACGCTGTCGCTGCGCAACAGCAAGGCGATCAAGCCGCCCGTCACATCTGGCTGCAGGCCGCTTCCCACCTTTTTCCTACTACGGACGCCGATTCGCTCGACGCGTTATGCCAACGGCTGGTTTCCCAACGGTCTGCTGCCGATGCCGAAGGCATCGCTCGCGCACTCGTTGCCCTGTTTCCGAAAGACGCACGCGCACTCTTTCGCCTGGGTCTCGTACTGCAACTGATGAACCGTCACAGCGATGCAATGGCGCCTTACCGCGAGGCGCTCGCCATCGACCCTGAGCTGCACAGCCTGCGCAACAATCTGGCTGCAGCGCTGATGTCGGTTGATACCGCGTCGCCGGAAGCGGCCGAGCTATTGCAGGCTTCGCTCGAACGCGATCCCGCGGACGCGAACTCCTGGATCAACATCGCCAAAATTCGCCAGGCGCAATTCGATCTCGCTGGCGCCCTCGACGCCGGGCAGCGCGCGCTCGCACTCCAGCCGAATAATCCGATTGCGCTTGGCAATCATGGACAGACATTGCGTGAAGCGCAGCAATGGGCCGAAGCAGAGCGTTTCACGATGGCCGCTCACCGCGCCGCGCCCGACAACCCGTCGTACCTGTCCAACCTCAGCATGATTCACCTTCTGCGCGGCAATTACGCGGACGGCTGGCGGGAGCACGAAGCACGCTGGGAAGGATCGAAGGAACTGGCGGGCAGGCGGCCCGTTCTGCCCGGACCGCGCTGGCAAGGTGAGCCGCTCGCCGGCAAGACGCTGCTGTTGTGGGGCGAACAGGGCATGGGCGACCTGCTGCAATTTTGCCGCTACGTGCCATTGCTCGCGCAGCGCGTGCACCGCGAAGGCGGGCGTCTCGCCTGGAATTCGTTTCCGCAAATGGGCGCGCTGGTAGCCCGCACGCTCGCGCAGCATGCCGACGAATTCTCGCTCGGCGGCGGCGTCGAGCAGCTGCCGAAGTTCGACTACGAGATCTCGCTGCTCTCGCTGCCTTTGCTGTTCGAAACGCGCGAGCAAACTATTCCGTCTGGCGTTGCGTATCTGCAAGCCGAGCCACAGGCCGTCGACGGATGGCGTCAGCGGCAGAGAGAAGCGGCTCAAAGTAGGGCTCGTATGGACGGGCAGCCACGGACATCAGCGCAATCCCTACCGCCGCGTCGGTCTTGAGCGCTATGTCGACTATTTCCGCGAACTCGACGACGTCGCGTTCCATTCACTGCAACCGGGCGCGGGCGCCGAGGTGGCCGCCGCGCGCACGGCGGGACTCGATATCGCCGACCACACGGCCGAGTTCAAGACCTTCGACGACACCGCCGCCTACATCAGCGCGCTCGATCTGGTGATTACGGTATGCACGTCGGTCGCGCATCTGAGCGGCGCGCTCGGACAACGCACGTGGGTGCTGCTCGACGTCAATCCGCATTGGGTCTGGCTGCTCGATCGCACCGACAGCCCTTGGTATCCCAGCGCGACCTTGTACCGGCAACAGCAGTTCGCGCAATGGGAGCCCGTGTTCGACGAGTTGACGCGCGATCTGGCCGCGCTGGCGGGCGAGCGCCCGTAGCCTCATTCCGGCGGCGCCGCCGTCGCGCCATTTGCCGCCGCGCGGGTGCGCGCGATCGCATCGGCGAGACACTCCGGGCACAGACAGCCGGTGCCGGCTTCGAGCACATCGGCAGGGAGCGCGGGCATCGACGCGCACCAGCACGCCGATCTGTCGCCGCGGGCGCCACAATCGAACACGCGGCGGCAGCGCGGGCAGCGCACACTGGACGTTTCGGAAGTTTCGAGCGATTTGGATCGGGACGGATTCATGACTACGGAATGAAACCGGTCAACTGACTCGAACATGATGCCACTTCCGGCGGGCAAGCAAAACGCCTGTTCCCGCACGCCGGTTTCGCAACCCGACCGTGGCTCGATTTGCGATCCCGCAACGCCAGAACTTTCGCACCGATGCCGGCCCTGAAACCTTGTCGATGCGCGCCCGTCAAGCCGGCGTCAGCCGGCAAAGCGCCTCTTGCCGCGCTGCGGAAAAGATGGGCGCGACCACTGTGAAAGCACGCGTCGAATTCACTGTTGCACTGCGCCAGTTGTGTACAATTCGGCGTTGTTTTCACCGTTTCCGTCCGAGCCGCCGCCATGTCCGAGACTCCCGACCTGTCCCAGATCGCCCCCACGCTGAAGGCTGAAATTCTCGCCGAGGCTCTGCCCTATATTCGCCAGTATCACGGCAAAACCGTCGTCATCAAGTACGGCGGCAACGCGATGACGGAAGAGCGCCTGAAGCAGGGCTTCGCGCGCGACGTGATTCTGTTGAAACTGGTCGGCATCAACCCGGTGATCGTGCACGGCGGCGGTCCGCAGATCGATCAGGCGTTGAAGAAAATCGGCAAACAGGGCACGTTCATCCAGGGCATGCGCGTCACCGACGAAGAAACCATGGAAGTCGTCGAATGGGTGCTGGGCGGCGAAGTGCAGCAGGACATCGTCACGCTCATCAACCACTTCGGCGGCCATGCGGTCGGCCTGACGGGCAAGGACGGCGGCCTGATCCATGCGCGCAAGCTGATGATGCCGGATCGCGACAACCCGGGCCAGTACATCGACATCGGCCAGGTCGGCGAGGTCGAGGCGATCAACCCGGCTGTCGTGAAGGCGCTGCAGGACGACGCATTCATCCCCGTCATTTCGCCGATCGGCTTCGGCGAAGACGGCCTGTCGTACAACATCAACGCGGACCTCGTCGCGGGCAAGCTGGCTGTCGTGCTGAACGCCGAGAAGCTCGTGATGATGACGAACATTCCCGGCGTGATGGACAAGGAAGGCACGCTGCTGACCGATCTGTCGGCGCGCGAAATCGACGCGCTGTTCGCCGACGGCACGATCTCGGGCGGCATGCTGCCGAAAATTTCGTCGGCACTCGACGCCGCGAAGAGCGGCGTGCGTTCGGTGCACATCATCGACGGCCGCATCGAGCATTCGGTGCTGCTCGAAATCCTGACCGAGCAGCCGTTCGGCACGATGATCCGCTCGCACTGAGCCGGGCGTCTCGACGTCAGCAACGTCAGCATCACGCGAAGCACGGCACGCTGGCCGCCGTGCTACGCAGAAGGCATACTGGTCTTCCGTCTCTTGCGCAGTACGCTGCGCTGTCTCACGCTTTCCTCCCGAATGCATCGCGCCGACTGCGTCGCACCGCACCGGGTCGCCACGCGCGCGGGACATCAACCCATGCGGCACCCTATGCGCACTCCTCGTCCGAAGCGTCGCCGGCCGCAGATTCACGCCGGCACTCCTGTCTGGCTATTCGATCTCGACAACACGCTGCATCACGCATCGCATGCGATCTTCCCGGCGATCAACATCGCGATGACGCAGTACATCATCGACGCGCTGCAAGTCGAGCGCGACGAAGCAAACCGTCTGCGCACCGGCTACACACAGCGCTACGGCGCGGCGCTGCTGGGGCTCACACGCCATCATCCCGTCGATCCGCACGACTTCCTGAAAGTCGTCCACACGTTCCCCGACCTGCGCGCGATGCTGCGCAGCGAACGCGGCCTGAAGCGCCTCGTCGATGCGCTACCCGGCCGCAAGATCGTGCTGACCAACGCGCCCGAAACGTACGCGCTCGACGTGCTGAAAGAACTCGGCATCGAGCGGCTGTTCGAGCGCGTGATCGCAATCGAGCACATGCGAGACCGCAGGGCGTGGCGCGCGAAGCCCGATCACGCGATGCTGCGCCGTGCGATGCGTGACGCCCACGTGCGTCTGTCCGATGCGATCCTCGTCGAAGACACGCGCAGCCATCTGAAAAACTACCGGCGGCTCGGCATCCGCACGGTCTGGATCGTCGGCCACCTGCCGCGGCCCGCGCGCGCAAACGGCACGCACGCGCGGCTGCCGGGCACCGGTCGTCCGCACTATGTCGACCGTCGCATTCGTTCGCTAAAATCGCTGTGACGGGCACCCGATCGGGGAGGCCGGACGGACAACTCACGCAGCAATCGGCCGGGCAATAAAAGGGACGACAGACATGCAGCCTATCCGCAAGCATGACGAGGACGTAACCGAACAGCAGCCAGCCACAACGCGCACGCCGCGCCTGAAACCAGGCGAGCGGCGCGTACATATTCTCCAGACGCTCGCCGCGATGCTGGAGGCCCCGAAAAACGAAAAGATCACGACCGCGGCGCTCGCCGCGCGTCTAGGCGTATCGGAAGCGGCGTTGTATCGCCATTTCGCGAGCAAGGCGCAGATGTTCGAAGGGCTGATCGAGTTCATCGAGCAGACGCTGTTCGGGCTCATCAACCAGATCATCGCGAAGGAGCCGAACGGCGTGCTGCAGGCCCGCGCGATCGCGCTCACACTGCTCAATTTTTCAGCGAAGAATCCGGGCATGACGCGCGTGCTGACATGCGAAGCGCTTGTTGGCGAACATGAGCGGCTCACCGAACGCGTCAACCAGTTGCTCGAGCGTGTCGAGGCGTCGCTCAAGCAATGCCTGCGGCTCGGACTGATGGACGCATCGAGCCACGCCGAACAAAGCGCGATCCCGCTTCCTCCCGACTACGATCCCGTCGTGCGCGCAAGCCTGCTGCTCAGCTACATCATCGGGCGCTGGCATCGCTATGCGCGCAGCGGCTTCGCGCGTGCCCCGATCGAACAGGCCGACGCGCAGTTACGGCTGATCCTCCAGTGACTCGGCCCGTGCTCGCGCCGTGACGTTCGGGCAGCGATTTCGCTGATGCGTAGCCGGTCCCAATTTTCCGCTATACTCTGCGCTTGACCGTTCCTGACGGTCCATAGCACTACAGCGCGCCGATTTGCTGACTCGATTGCGGGCGCGCGAACCAGCGGATGCGACATACCCATTCGCGCGGTTCACTACAAATGCGGCTAAAGAGGTCGTCAGCCGCGCGCATACTTCTTCCGCGCAATCGCCGACACCATTTAGCCGCCCCATGTCAGAAGGCGGAATAAATGGAATCGATCGGGATCGTCGCTCCACAAACAATGCATTTTTCCGAGCCGCTGCGCCTGCAGAGCGGCAGCTCGCTGGCGAACTACGACCTGATGGTCGAGACGTACGGCACGCTCAACGCCGCGCGCAGCAACGCCGTGCTCGTGTGCCACGCGCTCAATGCGTCGCACCACGTGGCGGGCGTCTACGCGGACGACCCGAAGAACGTCGGCTGGTGGGACAACATGGTCGGCCCCGGCAAGCCGCTCGACACGAACCGCTTCTTCGTGATCGGCGTGAACAATCTCGGCTCGTGCTTTGGCTCGACGGGCCCGATGAGCATCGATCCTTCGACGGGCCGTCCGTATGGCGCGCGCTTCCCTGTCGTGACCGTCGAAGACTGGGTGAACGCGCAGGCGCGCGTCGCCGACGCATTCGGCATCGGGAAATTCGCGGCGGTGATGGGCGGCAGTCTCGGCGGCATGCAAGCGCTCGCGTGGAGCATGATGTATCCGGACCGGCTCGCGCATTGCATCGTCGTCGCTTCGACGCCGAAGCTGTCGGCACAGAACATCGCGTTCAACGAAGTGGCGCGTTCGTCGATCCTGTCGGACCCCGACTTCCACGGCGGCGACTATTACGCACATGGCGTGAAGCCGAAGCGCGGCCTGCGCGTCGCGCGAATGATCGGCCACATCACGTATCTGTCCGACGACGACATGGCCGCGAAGTTCGGCCGCGCGCTGCGCCGCGCGGAAGGCGCGGAGGACGTCTACAACTTCAACTTCGATGTCGAGTTCGAAGTGGAGTCGTATCTGCGCTACCAGGGCGACAAGTTCGCCGACTACTTCGATGCGAACACATACCTGCTGATTACGCGCGCACTCGACTACTTCGATCCCGCCAAGGCGTATGACGGCGATCTCACGGCCGCGCTCGCGCACACGAAGGCGAAGTACCTGATTGCGAGTTTCACCACTGACTGGCGTTTCGCGCCCGCGCGTTCGCGCGAACTGGTGAAGGCGCTGCTCGATCACAAGCGCCAGGTGACATACGGCGAAATCGATGCGCCGCACGGCCACGACGCCTTCCTGCTCGACGACGCGCGCTATCACAACCTGATGCGCGCCTACTACGAACGCATTGCTGCAGAGGTCAACGCATGAACCAGAGCGCTCTCGATTATCTTGCGACGCGCCCCGATTTCCGCGCGATCGCCCGTTGGGTCGAGCCGCGCGCGACGGTGCTCGATCTGGGCTGCGGCGACGGCTCGCTGCTGTCGCTGTTGATGGAGGAACTCGAAGTGAGCGGCTACGGCATCGAGCTCAACGACGCCGGCGTGCTTGCATCGACGAAGAACGGCATCAACGTGATCCAGCAGAATCTCGAAGACGGTTTGCGTCTCTTCGAGGACGAGAGCTTCGACTTCGCGATTCTGTCCCAGACGCTGCAGACGATTCATCAGACGGCCGCGATCCTGCGCGAGACGGTGCGCGTCGGCAAGGAGTGCATCGTTTCGTTCCCAAACTTCGGGTACTGGGCACACCGCCTGTCGGTGTTGCAGGGACGCATGCCCGTGTCGAAGTCGCTGCCTTATCAGTGGCACAACACGCCGAACGTGCGCGTATTGACCATCAAGGATTTCGAGGCGCTCGCGCCGGAAGTCGGCATCGAAATTCTCGACCGTGTCGTGCTGCACGGCGGCCAGCAGGTGCGGTGGGGGGTGAACTGGCGTGGTAGTCTTGCGGTCTATCGCGTCAAGAAAAGCTAACGTCACTCATCTCATGTCGAACCCGCCACACGAGGCGCCCGCACTAACCGCTCACGAAGAACATCCTGGCTGGCGCGCGTTTCTCAACGCGCGCATGCTGATCTGCGTCTTCCTCGGCTTCACATCGGGGCTGCCGCTGTTCACGCTCGTCTATCTCGTCCAGGCCTGGTTGCGCTCCGAAGGCGTGAACCTGAAGGAAATCGGCCTGTTCGCGCTGATCCAGTTTCCCTATACGTGGAAATTCATCTGGGCGCCGCTGATGGACCGCTACGTGCCGCGCCTGCCCGGCTGGCGGCCGGGACGCCGGCGCGGCTGGATGCTCGCCACGCAGATTCTCGTCGCCGCCGCGATTGCGTCGCTCGGCATCGTGTCGCCGCGCGACGCGATCTGGACCGTCGCCGCGTTGACCGCGCTCGTCGCATTCTTCGGCGCGAGCCAGGATATCGTGATCGACGCCTATCGGCGCGAGCTGCTGCACGATACCGAGCAGGGCCTCGGCAACGCGGTGCACGTCAACGCGTACAAGATCGCGGCACTCGTGCCCGGTTCGCTCGCGCTGATTCTCTCCGACCATCTGCCGTGGGCGACCGTGTTCATCGCGACGTCGGCATTCATGTTGCCCGGCATGTTGATGACGCTCGTCGTGAGTGAACCCGAAGTGCACGGCGCGCCGCCGAAGAATCTGCGCGAAGCGATCGTCGAGCCGTTTCGCGAATTCATTCTGCGCGACGGCTGGCGCGGTGCGCTGTTCGTGCTCGGCTTCATCTTCCTGTACAAGCTCGGCGATACGATGGCGACCACGCTGTCGACGTCATTCTTTCTCGATATCGGCTTTTCGCGCACGCAGATCGGCGTGATCGCAAAGACGACGGCATTCGGCGCGAGCCTCGCGGGCGGCATCATCGGCGGCATTGCGCTGATGCGAATCGGCATCGGGCGCGGACTGTGGATCTTCGGCATCCTGCAGATGGTATCGACGCTCGGCTTCGCGTGGCTCGCGCATGTCGGGCCGACCTCGCCTGGGCTGACCGTGGTGTACGACATCGCCGTCGCGCTGAGCGCGGGCACGACGAAGCTGCTGTCGCTGCTCGGCATCGGCTGGACGGTGCAGCTCGATCCGATGTCGGTGGCGCTCGCTATCGTCTATGGTTTCGAAACGTTCACGACGGGCCTCACGCTTGCTGCGTTCACTGCATACATCGCGAGCACTACAGACCCGCGCTACACAGCGACGCAGTTCGCGCTCTTCACGTCGCTGGCTTCCGTGCCGCGCACGCTCGCGTCGGCGGCAAGCGGCTTCGTCGTCGCGCGGATCGGGTGGTTCGAGTACTTCATCGTCTGCACGGCGCTCGCGCTGCCCGGCATGCTACTGTTGTTCCGGATCGCTCCTTGGAGAAAGCAGTCGTGATGGTGTTTGCGTCGCGGCGCGCCGTCCGTCGATCGGCTTCGCGCGCCGTTTTCGGTGAAGCGCCTGCATATCGCATGCGCATGCGGGCGGGCACGCTGCGTCTGGCCGTCGTGGCAGTGTGTGCGTGTGTCGCAGCCGCTTCGTCATGGCCGGCGCACGCGGTCGACGCATCGTCGAACGTCAGCGCGCCGCCCGCCGTGACAGCAGCCGCGCCCACTGCACCCGCTGCACCCGCTGCACCCACTGCGCCAACCGCGCCTTCCGCGCCCAAGGCCGAATTAGCGGCATCGGGCGCTTCCGCGCCGTCGAACGCAGGCTCGGCGCCGCCGCCCGCACCCGTGACGGCGCGCACGCCAGCCCCCACGCCTGGGCCTGCACCTGCGCCCGCGACGTTCGCGCCCAGTCAGCAGTTGCGCTACGGCGGCTACGCGGTGTTCCGCAACATGATTCCGTCGTCGATGCTGGAAGCACAATCCGCAGAGGAATTCGACCAGATCGCACGCGGCGCCGAGCATATGAACCGGCTGTATCCGGCAACGGACGCGCGCGTGAAGCGCGTGCAATCGATCGTCGACAAGCTGATTCCGTACTCGCTGAAGTGGAACGACCGCGCGAAGAACTGGAAGTGGGATATCGCGGTGCTGCGCTCGGCGGATATCCGCGCTTACTGCCTGCCGGGCGGCAAGATCGTCGTCTATGGCGGCATGCTTGACAAGGTGCGTCCAAACGACAACGAACTCGGCATGCTGCTTGGTCACGAGATCGCGCATGCGCTGCGCGAGCATGCACGGGAGCGTCTCGGCGAACAACAGGCCGCGCAACTCGGCTCGGGAACGATTCCGCAACTCTTCGGCCTCGCCGATCTCGGCGAAGCGCCGCTCGGCATCGGCACGCAACTGCTGGAAATGAAGTACGAACGCGCCGACGAAACGGAAGCCGATGTGATGGGGAGTGAAATTGCATCGCGCGCCGGCTTCGATCCGCGCGCGGCGATCACGCTATGGGACAAGCTCGCCACCGCGACGCGCAACAACCGCGATCAGGGCTTCATCTACGTGCATCCGTACAACGCGGCGCGCCGCGCGGACATCATGAAACGCCTGCCCGACATGCTGCCGTTGTACGCGAAGGCAATCGGCAAGACAGTCGATGCGCTGCCCGACTATGCGGGCATCGGCCGCCCGCGCCGTACGACAGCGAGCGACTGACGCCAGCCATCGCACAACAGGCGTTATTTCGCGAGCTTGTGGTTGTAGTCGATGGTCAGCGGAGCATGGTCGCTGAACTTGATGTCGCGGAAAATCGACGTCCTCTTTGCCGTGGCGGCAATGCCCGGCGTCGCGATCTGATAATCGATACGCCACCCGACGTTCTTCGCATACGCCTGGCCGCGATTGCTCCACCACGTATATTGCTCAGGCCGCTGGTCGAGCGTGCGGAATACGTCGACGTAACCGACTTCGTCGAACAGCTTCGTGAGCCACGCGCGCTCTTCCGGAAGGCAGCCCGAGTTCTTCTGGTTGCCTTTCCAGTTCTTGATGTCGATTTCCTTGTGCACGATGTTCACGTCGCCGCACAGGATCACTTCGCGTTCCTTCGACAGCTCGTCGAGATGCGGCATGAACACGTCCATGAAGCGGTACTTTGCCTGTTGACGCTCGTCGCCGCTCGACCCCGACGGCACATACACCGAAATCACCGATAGTTTCCCGAAGCGCGCTTCCACGTAGCGTCCTTCGGGGTCGAACTCTTCACTGCCGAAGCCGATCACGACTTCATCCGGTTCGTGGCGTGTATACAGGCCCGCGCCGCTGTAGCCCTTCTTCACGGCATGCTGGAAATAGCCGGTGAAACCGTGCGGCGCGAGGAATTCAGGCGTCATGTCGTCCTGCGAGCATTTGATTTCCTGCACGCACACGACGTCGGCCTTCTGCTCGCCGAACCAGTCGAAAAAGCCCTTCTTGGCCGCCGAACGGATGCCGTTCAGATTGGCGGTGATCACACGCAACATGTTTTTCCTTCGTTATGTTTTCGTCTATTCGACAAGATGAAGATCATTCGACTATCACGCCCTTCAACGACTCCTTGGGCGGAGGAAATTCGAGCTTCAGCGACTCGAACGTGCGCAGCAGCAGCTCGCCGACCATCACATTGCGATGCGTCTTCGAATTGGCGGGTATCACATACCACGGCGCGTAGAGCGTCGAGGTCGCCGCGAGCGCATCTTCGTACGCGTCGTGATACTTGTCCCACAGCTTGCGGGCGTCGAGATCGGAGACATCGAATTTCCAGTGCTTGGTCGGATCGTCGATGCGCGCCTGCAGACGTTCGCGCTGCTCGTCCTTCGAGATGTGCAGCATGCACTTGATGATCGTCGTGCCGTTTTCCGCCAGCACGCGTTCGAACTCGCGGATGTGCCGATAGCGGCGAGCGCGTTCATCCTTGCCCAGCCAACCGAGCACATAGGGCACGAGCACGTCTTCGTAGTGACTGCGATTGAAGATCGTCAACTCGCCCGCTGCGGGCGCCTGCGAATGCACGCGCCAAAGGAAGTCGTGCGCGAGCTCGACGGGCGTCGGCGCCTTGAACGGCACGATGCGCAAGCCGAGCGGATCGACTTCGTGAAACACCGCGCGGATCGTGCCATCCTTGCCGCTCGTGTCCATGCCTTGCAGCACGAGCAGCACGCGCTGAACGCGCTGCGCATGCAGGCGCTCCTGTTGCGCGTCGAGCATCGTGCCGATTTCGGCGAGACGCAGACGGTCCGCGTCCTTCGCGCCCGTCGAAAATGGCTTCGAGGATGGATCGATATTAGCCAGAGAGAATTTCGCCTTGCTGTCTTCGTCGAAATAGGGCACGCGATAGTCGTCGAGACCGTTCTTCTTTGCCATTATTTTTCTCCTCTACAGCGATGCTTCAGGTCGAGTGGAAAAGCAAACGGGCCGTTGCGCTACTTTCGATGCGGCAACAGCCCGTCATGGACAAAGCGTGCAGCATGCCGCGCGCCCGCCCGATACCATCAGGACGCTCAGGACAGTTTCTTCTTCAACAGCTCGTTGACCTGCTGCGGATTCGCCTTGCCCTTGGTCGCCTTCATCGCCTGGCCGATCAGCGCATTGAACGCCTTCTCCTTGCCGGCGCGGAACTCGTCAACCGACTTCTGGTTCGCGGCGAGCACTTCGTCGATGATCGCTTCGAGCGCGCCCATGTCCGAAATCTGCTTGAGGCCCTTCGCTTCGATGATGCGGTCGGCGGCGGCTTCGTCGGTGGCTTTCTCTTCCCAGATCGCGAGGAAGATTTCCTTCGCGATCTTGTTCGAGATCGTGCCGTCGGCGATCCGTTGCAGCAGCAGCGCGAGTTGTGCGGCGGAAACGGGGCTTTGCCCGATGTCGAGGTCTTCGCGGTTCAGTTGCGACGACACTTCGCCCATCAGCCAGTTGGCCGCAGCCTTTGCTTGCGCCGCACCGACCTTCGCGACCACCGCCTCGTAGTACGCAGCCATCGCCTTGCTCGACGTGACGACACCCGCATCGTACGGCGTGAGTCCATACTGCTCGACGAAGCGCTTCTGCATCGCTTCGGGCAGTTCCGGCAATTCGCCCTTCACGCGCTCGACCCACGACGCGTCGATCACGAGCGGCATCAAGTCCGGATCGGGGAAATAGCGGTAATCGTGCGCATCTTCCTTGCTGCGCATCGAACGCGTTTCACGCTTGTCGGGATCGTACAGACGCGTTTCCTGCACCACGGTGCCGCCGTCTTCGATTAGTTCGATCTGACGGCGCACTTCGTACTGGATCGCTTCTTCGAGGAAGCGGAACGAGTTCAGGTTCTTGATCTCGGCACGCGTGCCGAACTCCTTCTGGCCCACCGGCCGCACCGACACGTTCGCGTCACAGCGGAACGAGCCTTCCTGCATGTTGCCGTCGCAGATGCCGAGCCACACGACGAGTCCATGCAGTGCCTTCGCGTACGCAACCGCTTCGGCGGCGCTGCGCATTTCCGGCTCGGTGACGATTTCGAGCAGCGGCGTGCCCGCGCGGTTCAGGTCGATGCCCGTCATGCCCGCGAAGTCTTCGTGCAGCGATTTGCCCGCGTCTTCTTCGAGGTGCGCACGCGTCAGGTTGATGGTCTTCTCGTACGCCTGTGTCCCAGCCTTTTCGTTGGCGGGCACCTGAATGGTGATCTGGCCGCCCTGCACGACGGGGATCTCGTACTGGCTGATCTGATAGCCCTTCGGCAGATCAGGGTAGAAGTAGTTTTTGCGCGCAAAGATGCTGCGCGGCGCGATCGTCGCGTTGATCGCGAGACCGAACTGGATTGCGCGCTCGACGGCACCCTTGTTCATCACGGGCAGCACACCCGGCAACGCCAGATCGACGGGGCATGCCTGCGTGTTCGGCTCGGCGCCGAACTGCGTAGCCGCGCCTGAAAAAATCTTCGAGACCGTCGACAGTTGCGCGTGGGTCTCGAGACCGATAACGACTTCCCATTGTGTTGCCATACTTAAACTCCTGCCGGAGCTTTGCGATGCCAGTCGGTGACGCGCTGGAACGCGTCCGCTACCTGGAGCATGCGTGCTTCGTTGAAATAGTTGCCGATGATCTGCAAGCCAACGGGGCGCTGCGCATTCGCGCCCGCGCCGAAGCCGCACGGCACGCTCATGCCGGGCAAACCGGCAAGGCTAACCGACAGCGTGTAGATATCCGCGAGGTACATCTGCACGGGGTCGTCACCCTTTGCGCCGATATCCCACGCGACGGACGGCGCGACGGGACCCATGATCACGTCGCACGTGCCGAACGCTTGCTGGAAATCCTGCGCGATGATGCGGCGGATCTTTTGCGCCTGCAGGTAGTACGCGTCGTAGTAGCCATGCGACAGTACGTATGTGCCAACCAGAATGCGGCGCTTCACTTCGGGGCCGAAGCCTTCGGCGCGCGACTTCTTGTACATGTCGAGCAGATCGCGGTAGTCCGCCGCGCGATGACCGTAGCGCACGCCGTCGAAGCGCGACAGGTTCGACGACGCTTCCGCCGGCGCGATCACGTAGTAGACGGGAATCGAGAGCTCCGTCTTCGGCAGCGACACTTCGACGAGCGTCGCGCCGAGCGCTTCGTATTGCTTGAGCGCGGCGTCGATCGATGCGCGCACGTCATCGGCGAGGCCCGCGCCGAAATATTCCTTCGGCAAGCCGATGCGCAGGCCGGCGAGCGGCTTGTCAGCGGCATTGCCCGCGCCCGACCACGTCTGGCCGAGATAGCGCGAGTAATCTTCGTGATCGTGCGTGAGGCTCGTCGAGTCGCGCTCGTCGAAGCCCGCCATTGCGTTGAGCAGCAGCGCGCAGTCAGCGGCCGTCTGCGCCATCGGCCCTCCCTGATCGAGCGAAGATGCAAACGCAATCATCCCGTAACGCGATACACGGCCGTACGTCGGCTTGATGCCCGTGATGCCGGAGAACGACGCGGGCTGACGGATCGAGCCGCCCGTGTCGGTGCCCGTCGCGGCGGGCGCCAGGCGCGCGGCGACAGCGGCCGCCGAACCGCCCGACGAACCGCCCGGCACCGCCTTGCGGTCCCACGGGTTCTGCACCGGACCAAAGTGCGAGTTCTCGTTCGACGAGCCCATCGCGAACTCATCCATGTTGGTCTTGCCGACGCACACCATGCCCGCGCGCGCGAGACGGTCGACGACGGTTGCATCGAACGGGCTCACATAGTTTTCGAGCATCTTCGAGCCGGCCGTGGAGCGCCAGTTGCGCGTGACGAACACGTCCTTGTGCGCGATCGGCAGGCCCGTCAGCGGGCCTGTGTTGCCGGCGGCGATCAGCGCGTCGGCGGCCTGCGCCTGCGCCAGCGTTCGCTGTTCGTCGACGTGAACGAACGCGTTCAGCGCCTTGTGGTCTTCGATCCGTTTCAGATACGTCTGCGCCAGTTCGACTGCGGAGCATTGCTTCGCGTCGAGCGCGGCGCGCAGTTCGGTCAAGCTTTTCTCATGCATTGCGTTTTTCCTGGAAAGCGCGGCGGCGCGATGCGCCGCCGTGATGGCGTCCGGCCGCCCGTCCACCGGCAGGCCGTGCCGAACCTGGCCGGTCCGAAAAGAGCGGGCCGCGTTGCGTGCCGACAGTCGCACGACGGTCGCACGTGTGACACACAACCCTGTGCTTAATGACGACGACCCGGACGCTTACTCGATGACCTTCGGCACCAGATACAGGCCATCCTGCACTGCGGGCGCCGGACGCTGGTATTCGTCGCGATTCACGTTTTCGGTGACGGCGTCGTTGCGCAGACGCAGCGCCACGTCTTCGATCTGCTCGATCGGGTGCGCAAGCGGCGCGATGCCCGTCGTGTCGACTGCCTGCATCTGCTCGACGAGGCCGAAGAAATCATTGAGCTGGGCGAGCGTGTGCTCGGCGTCGGCATCGGGCAATTCGAGCCGTGCGAGATGGGCGATGCGTTTCACATCGGTCAGAGTCAGGGCCATGCATTCACCGGAAAAGTGGCGGTCTGCCGCAACGAGGAAAAACGATGCTGCGACAGCGGGTTAGGTCATTGGAGCAGGCCCTCGAAATTGGGGCCGGCGACGGCAAAAAGTGCCATTCGTTTCCTTTAAATCAAGCAAAATTATAAGGTATCATTACGCGTTCGATCCAAACCCGGACCGACTTACCAAGGCCTTTCTGACATTTTCAGAGATCGCTGAGCGACAAGCTCGGCGGCCTTGCTATAGCCTCCGGTACGTTCCCCTGCAGTTTCATGCTTTTTACGGCCGCGCTGGCCGGACATGAGGCTGCTAATTTTTTTCCGCTGCCGCCCTACGCTTACGATGCGAGGCCCGGCCCCCAGCGAGACAGGATTTTGCATGTTCGGTTTTTTGCGCAGCTATTTTTCCAACGATCTGGCCATTGACCTCGGCACGGCCAACACGCTCATCTACATGCGTGGCAAAGGTATCGTTCTCGACGAACCGTCCGTCGTTTCGATCCGCCAGGAAGGCGGCCCGAATGGCAAGAAGACCATTCAGGCAGTCGGCAAGGAAGCAAAGCAGATGCTCGGCAAGGTGCCGGGCAACATCGAGGCGATCCGCCCGATGAAGGACGGCGTGATCGCCGACTTCACCGTGACGGAACAGATGATCAAGCAGTTCATCAAGACCGCGCATGAATCGCGCATGTTCTCGCCGTCGCCGCGCATCATCATCTGCGTGCCGTGCGGCTCGACGCAGGTCGAGCGCCGCGCGATCAAAGAGGCGGCACACGGCGCGGGCGCATCGCAGGTCTACCTGATTGAAGAGCCGATGGCGGCTGCAATCGGCGCGGGCCTGCCGGTGTCGGAGGCAACGGGCTCAATGGTCGTCGATATCGGCGGCGGCACGACGGAAGTCGGCGTGATCTCGCTGGGCGGCATCGTGTACAAGGGCTCGGTGCGCGTCGGCGGCGACAAGTTCGATGAAGCGATCGTCAACTACATCCGCCGCAACTACGGCATGCTGATCGGCGAACAGACGGCCGAAGCAATCAAGAAGGAAATCGGCTCAGCGTTCCCGGGCTCCGAAGTCAAGGAAATGGAAGTGAAGGGCCGCAACCTGTCGGAAGGCATTCCGCGCAGCTTCACTATTTCGAGTAACGAAATTCTCGAAGCATTGACCGATCCGCTGAACCAGATCGTGTCGTCGGTGAAGATCGCGCTCGAACAGACGCCGCCGGAACTGGGCGCCGACATCGCAGAGCGCGGCATGATGCTCACCGGTGGTGGTGCGCTGCTGCGCGACCTCGACCGTCTGCTGGCAGAAGAAACCGGCCTGCCCGTGCTGGTCGCCGAAGATCCGCTGACGTGCGTCGTGCGCGGCTCGGGCATGGCGCTCGAACGCATGGACAAGCTCGGCAGCATCTTCTCGTACGAGTAAGGTTGCCAGTCTCCATGTCAGCAGCACGCACTGAAAGGCTGGCTTTGCCAGCCTTTGTGCGCTGGGCGCGCAGCTAGCGCGCCGACGTTTCATCCATTCGCTCACGCTCCCGGCGACCATGGAATACAGTCCGCCGCCCCTATTCAAGCAAGGCCCCTCGGCACTCGCACGACTGATTTTCTTCGTGGTGGTGGCGCTCGCCCTGCTCATTTCCGACGCCCGTTTCCGAACGCTCGAAATCGTTCGCGGCGTGCTCGGCACAGGTTTGTATCCGTTGCAGCGCGCGGCGCTCGTGCCCCGTGACATTTTCATGGGCGCGGCGGATCTGGCCGTCACCAGCGCGACCTTGCGCGGCGAGAACGACAAGCTGCGCGCACGCAATCTGCAGTTGTCGCAGCAAGCCAACGAGGCCGCGCAGCTCGGCGCAGAAAACACGCATCTGCGCAATCTGCTGCAACTTTCGCAACGCATGACCACGCAATCGATTCCGGCTGAAATCCAGTACGACACGCGCGATCCGTTCACGCAGAAGGTCGTGATCGGCCGCGGGTCGCAGCAGGGTATCAAGGACGGCTCGCCTGTCGTCAACGAAGACGGCGTGATCGGCCAGGTGACGCGCGTGTTCCCGATGCAGTCGGAGGTGACGCTGCTCACCGACAAGGATCAGGCCGTTCCCGTGCAGATCGTGCGCACGGGTCTGCGCAGCGTGATCTACGGCACGCCGAAGGGCGACGCGCTCGACCTGCGTTTCGTGCCGATCAGCGCCGACGTGCTCGCAGGCGACGAACTCGTGACGAGCGGTCTGGATGGCGTCTATCCGCCGGGCCTGCCCGTCGCGAAGGTCGTGCGTGTCGACAAGCAGGCGGATACGGCGTTCGCACGCGTAGTCTGTCAGCCGATCGCGCCTGTGCGCGGCGCGCGCGATCTCCTTGTCCTGCACTACCAAAGCAACGTGCCGCCGCGCCCCGCCGACGAGCCCGATCCCGCCACGGCCGCCAAGGACGCGAAAAAGAAGAACGCGAAGACGCAGGACAAGGGCAAGCCGGGCGAGAAAGACGCGAAGTCCGCGCAGCCCGCGCCGGCGGCCGCCGGTTCAGCGCCTGCCGCAGCGGCTGCACCGGCTAAACCGGCATCGTCGACCAGGCCGGCTGGCAAGTCATCGACCGAGAAGAAGCCGGCCACCGACAAGAGCGCGAAGCCGCAAGCCGCTCAGGGGGCCAAGCAATGAATCGCCCGCAGTACATCCTGCAGCCCGTCAATCCCTATTTCATCGCGTTCAGCCTCGCCGCCGCGTTCCTGCTGAACATGATGCCGTGGGGACGCCTGATCGGCGTGCCCGATTTCGTCGCGCTGGTGCTGCTGTTCTGGAACGTGCACCAGCCTCGCAAGGTCGGCATGGGCATCGCGTTCATGCTCGGCCTGTTGATGGATGTGCACAATGCCAGCCTGCTCGGCGAACACGCGCTCGCCTATACGCTGCTCTCATACGGCGCGATCACGATCCACCGCCGCGTGCTGTGGATGTCGATCGGCGTGCAGGTTTTCGCGGTGATGCCGCTCCTCGTCGTCGCGCAACTCGTGCCCTTCGTGATCCGCCTGCTGACGGGTGCTTCGTTTCCGGGCTGGGGTTACCTCATCGACGGCTTTGTCGAAGCGGCGTTGTGGCCCGTCGCGAGCATTCTGCTGTTGATGCCGCAACGCCGTCCGGCCGATCCGGACGATACGCGGCCCATCTGACCGGCCGCGCCGCCCGCTCGCTGATGAATGCGCACTTTCCTTGCCGCCATCACGAGTCTGCGACGGCGCGCCGCTCAAGCCGGCTGCCTTGCGCGGCGCCTGGCCCGGCAGCGCCGCGGGGCCTCGCCGCAAGATTGATTCAAACCGCATAACCGGCAGTCTCTGCCCAACCGCATGACCGAATTCAAGGACACCCAGCAGCAGCTCACGAAATTCCGCCTGCGCGTCGCGGCGGCGGGGCTGTTCGTGTTCGTCTGCTTCGGCCTGATCGCGTTCCGCTTCCTGTTCCTCCAGGTCTGGCACTACAGCAAATATTCGCTGCAAGCCGACGAGAACCGCATTTCCGTCGCGCCGATCGTGCCGAACCGCGGCATCATCACCGATCGCAACGGCGTCGTCCTCGCGAAGAACTACTCGGCGTACACGCTCGAAATCACGCCGTCGAAGCTGAACGACACGCTCGACAATGTGATCGACAATCTCGCGACGGTCATCACCGTCGACGCGCGCGATCGCCGGCGTTTCCGCAAGCTGCAAGAGGACTCGAAGAACTTCGAGAGCCTGCCGATCCGCACGCGCCTCACCGACGACGAAGTCGCGCGCTTCACCGCACAGCGCTTCCGCTTTCCGGGCGTCGAAGTGCGCGCGCGCCTGTTCCGCCAATATCCGCTCGGGCCGACGGCCGCGCACGTGATCGGCTACATCGGCCGCATTTCGCAGCGCGACCAGGACAAGATCGACGACGCGAGCGATCAGAACGACAGCGATCCCGAACACTACGATGCGCGGCTCGACGCGAACAACTACAAGGGCACCGACTACATCGGCAAGATCGGCGTCGAGCAGAGCTACGAGACGGAGCTACATGGGCTGACGGGCTTCGAGGAAGTCGAAGTGACGGCGGGCGGGCGGCCGGTCCGCACGCTATCGCGCACGCAGGCGACGCCGGGCAACAACCTCGTGCTGTCGCTCGATATCGGCTTGCAGCAGATCGCAGAAGAGTCGTTCGCGGGCCGCCGTGGCGCACTCGTCGCGATCGAGCCTTCGACGGGCGACGTGCTCGCGTTCGTGTCCGCGCCGAGCTTCGATCCGAACGCGTTCGTCGACGGCATCGACCAGCAGACCTGGGACGAACTGAACAACTCGCCGGATCACCCGCTGCTCAACCGTCCGCTGCACGGCACGTATCCGCCTGGCTCGACGTACAAGCCGTTCATGGCGCTCGCCGCGCTGACACTGCATAAGCGCACGCCGCAATGGGGCTTCCAGGACCCGGGCTCGTACACCTTCGGCGGACACACGTTCCGTAACGACGTGCCGCAGGGTCAGGGTTGGATCGACATGAACCGCGCGATCATGGTGTCGAACGACACCTACTTCTACATGCTCGCGCACGATCTCGGCGTCAACGCGATCGCAAACTTCATGAAGCCGTGGGGTTTCGGCCAGTTGACGGGTATCGACATCGCCGGTGAAGCGCGCGGCATCCTGCCTTCGACGGAATGGAAGCGCAAGGCGTACCGCAAGCCCGAACAGCAGAAATGGTACGAAGGCGAGACGATCAGCCTCGGCATTGGCCAGGGCTACAACTCGTACACCATTCTCCAGCTTGCGCACGCGACGGCCACGCTCGCGAACAACGGCGTGCTGATGAGGCCGCACCTCGTCAAGGAAATCGAGAATCCGATCACCCGCGCGCTGCGCGCCACGGTGCCGAAGGATGACGGCCGCGTCGACGTGAAGCAGGCCGATATCGACGTCGTCAAGCGCGGCATGGAAAACGTGACGATGAACCCGTCCGGCACCGCGTATCAGATCTTCCGCAACGCCGCGTATCTGTCGGCGGGCAAGACGGGGACAGCGCAGGTGTTTTCGCTGCAAGGCCAGAAGTATCATGGCCACGCGCTCGCGGAAAACCTTCGCGACCATGCGCTTTTCATCGCGTTCGCGCCTGCCGACAATCCGAAGATCGCGCTTGCGCTGATCGTCGAAAACGGTGGCTGGGGCGCGCAGGCGGCCGCGCCGATTGCCAAACGCGTGCTCGACTATTACCTGATCGACCGTATGAAGCCGGGTGTCGAAGCGGCAGCCGTCACGGCGGCTGCTTCCGCGACAGAGGAATCGTCTGCGCCCGTCATCGGCACCGCACCCGTCGCGCCGGGTGGGCAAATGCAGCCCGTCGCCGTTGCTGCTGGCTTCACGCCGCTGCCGCTGCCCGCAGGCGTTTCGACGCCGCATCCGGCGCCTGCCGCGGATGCGTCCGGCGCGACGGCTGGCGTCGCTGCGTCCGGCGCCGCTGCGTCCGGCGCGGCTGCGGCCTCGGCGCCTGTTGCGGCGTCGGCTGCATCGCCGGCTGCGCCGCGCCTCGCATCGGCGGCAAAGCCGGCCAAAGCGCCGCGCGTTGCGTCGGCGACGGCCGCGCCGTCGGCATCTGATGCGGCAGCGGCCACGGCCGCCGCGCCCCTCAAGGCGTCCGACGCCCGCAAGTCCCCACGCAAACCTCACCCGGCCAGCGAATCGCGGCCGGTTGCCGCAACGCCGTCGCGCAACGACGGATCACAGGCCGCGCCGCGCGGGCCCGTTTCCGGCGGCATCGACGAATAAGGAGAAAGGCATGCAAATCGACAAGCGCGCCTGGCTCGAACGCATCAAGAAAATGTTCGCGGGCTTCGACCGCCCGCTCGCCCTGATCGTGTTTCTGCTGCTGTGCGTCGGCATCGTGACGCTCTATAGCGCGAGCCTCGACGTGCCTGGCCGCGTCGAAGACCAGTTGCGCAACATCATCCTGACGTTCGCGCTGATGTGGGTGCTGGCCAACATCCCGCCGACCACGCTCATGCGCTTCGCCGTCCCGCTTTACACATTGGGGGTCGCGTTACTGGTGGCCGTCGCGATGTTCGGTCTTACGCGCAAGGGCGCCAAGCGCTGGATCAATGTCGGCGTGGTGATCCAGCCGTCGGAAATCCTGAAGATCGCGACGCCGCTGATGCTCGCCTGGTACTACCAGCGCCGCGAAGGAAACATCCGCTGGTGGGATTACATCGTCGGTCTGCTGATTCTGGCCGTGCCCGTCGGTCTGATCGCGAAACAGCCCGACCTCGGCACCGCTGTGCTCGTGTTCGCGGCGGGGTTTTTCGTCATCTACTTCGCGGGTTTGAGCTTCAGGCTGATCGTGCCCGTGCTGATCGCGGGCGTGATCGCCGTCGGCGCAATCGCCACATTCCAGGGCAAGATCTGCCAGCCCGAAGTGCAATGGCCGCTGATGCACGACTATCAGAAGCACCGCATCTGCACGCTGCTCGACCCGACCTCCGACCCATTGGGCAAAGGCTTCCACACGATTCAGGCGGTGATCGCGATCGGCTCGGGCGGCCCGCTCGGCAAAGGCTGGTTGAAGGGCACGCAAGCTCACCTTGAATTCATTCCGGAGAAGCACACCGACTTCATCTTCGCGGTGTTCTCCGAGGAATTCGGCCTGGCGGGCGGCCTCGTGCTGCTGACGCTCTACATGGCGTTGATTGCGCGTGGCCTCTACATCGCGGCGAATGGCTCGACGCTATTCGGCCGGTTACTGGCCGGTTCGCTAACGATGGCGTTCTTTACTTACGCATTCGTGAACATCGGCATGGTGAGCGGAATTCTTCCCGTCGTGGGCGTGCCGTTACCGTTCATGAGCTACGGCGGCACGGCGCTGACGACGCTCGGTTTCGCGATCGGTCTCATCATGAGCGTCGCGCGGCAGAAGCGTCTGATGCAAAGCTGAGTCACAGCCCCGATATGCAATACAAGACGGCGCCTGAAATTTTCAGGCGCCGTTTTTTCATTGAGGCTTCGCTTCGTGCGATTCGCGCAACTGCGTGCTGAGTTGCTGATACTTGAGCCGCGCCGCCGGATCGCCCTGCGCGGCGGCGGCAGCGTAATACGCTCGCGCAACGTTCAGATTCTGCGGCACCCCATCGCCGCCACGTTCATAGAACGAGCCCGTCACGTATTGCGCGGTCATGTCGCCGCCCTCGGCCGCCTTCTTGTACCAGAAGAACGCTTGCTGATTGTCGCGGGCCGTCCCGCGCCCGTCGAGAAACTGATTTGCCAGCGCCAGTTCGGCCTGAATATGCCCTTGCTGCGCGGCCTTCAGAAACCATTGATGCGCCTGCGCCGGATCACGCGCGACGAACTCGCCATCGTCGTACATCTTGCCGTACACATATTGCGCGTGTGACATGTTGGCGTCGGCGGCCTTGCGCAACCACTTCTTGCCCTCTTCGACGTTGACGGGGCCGCCCTCGCCGTTGAGCAGCATCATCGCGTAGTTGAACTCGGCGAGACGGCTGCCGCGTTGCGCGGCCTTGCGAAACTCGGCGAGCGCGGACGTGTAGTTGCCCGCGTTGTAATCGGCGACTGCCGTCTGCGTTTCCATATCGGACGCGGGCGGTGTCTTGTTCTGCGCATGCGCCGCGGCGCCCGCCGCGAATGCGGCCAATACGACTGCGCGAATTGCGACGCGCACCGCGGTTGACGACAGCACCTTCATGACCTGACCTCCTGCAGCGCCTGTCGCGTGGTGCGCAACAGCCACATCACGTCGGCGGCCAGCGCAATGAAGCGAAAGCCTTCCGACCGGTATTGCCTCGCGCTCGCCACGTCCATCGCGAAGATGCCCGTCGCGACACGCGCACGATGCGCGACGTTCAGGACGTGCTTCATTGCGTCCTGGACATCGGGATGTTTCGAATCGCCGAGATGACCGAGACTTGCCGCCAGATCAGCAGGTCCGACGAACAGGCAATCGACGCCGGGCGTCGCCGCGATCTGCTCCAGATGCTCGAGCGCGCGCTGCGACTCGATTTGCACGATCGTCGCGATTTGCGCGTTCGCGTTCTGCAGATAATCGCGCCGCATACCATATGCCGCGGCGCGCACCGCGCCGGCGACGCCGCGCAGGCCATCGGGCGCGTCGGCCGTCGCATACTGCGTCAGACGCACTGCGTACGCCGCTTCGTCAGCCGTCTCGACGTTCGGAAACATCAACGTGCGCGCACCTGCGTCGAGCACGCGCTTGACGAGCCATGGCTCGACGGCGGGCAGCCGTACGACAGGCTCGGTCGGCAGATGGGCGGCGGCGATCCCACGCAGTTGACCCGTGACGTCGACGCTGTCATTGGGCGCATGTTCCATGTCAATCAGCAGCCAGTCGAAACCGGCATGCGCGAGCGCCTCGGCAGCGCTATCGCTGCCAAGCGACAGCCACAGGCCGAACAACGGATCGGGCTCCTTCAGGCGGAGCTTCAGCGGATTCGTGAACGTGCTCATCGCGCGCCTCCGGGGCCGCCGGACGCGGCGCTGGGCGAACAGGAGCAAGAGATTACGCGGCCTGAACGGCCAACGTGAACAGCGTGATGGTAGTGGCGGGCGTCGTGCCCGCTGCGTAGCGCGGTGACCGGCATGTCTCGCTCCGTGTGGTTATCGAAACGATCATACCTTGACAATAACCCGTTTAGTCGCGGACCACGTCGGCCCAGCAATTCGGCGTCTCATACAGACGCACCTTATGCAGACGCAGATTGACGCCGTAGTGCGCGTCATAGACGTTGGCAAGAATGTCGAAGGCGACGGCCGCGAGATTTTCGACGGTCGGAATACGATCGAGCACGACCGTCTTGTGTCCCGCCATCGAATCCAGAAAACCGCGCACCTGTGTATCGCCTTCGTAGACGAGGAACGCGTGATCCCACTTGTCGACGAGATGCTCGTTCGCGAGCGCCTTCACATCGGCGAAGTCCATCACCATGCCGCGATCGGGCGCGCCTTCCGTTTCGACGAGATCGCCTTGCAGCGTGATTTCGAGCACGTAGCGATGGCCATGCAGATTGCGGCACTGGCTGCGGTGATCGGGAATGCGGTGGCCCGCGTCGAATTCGAGTTTTCGGGTAATAGTCAGCACGGCAAATCAGGGAATGTTCAGGTACTTGTGAGTCTGCATCGACAGGCGCCACTGCGGATGGCGCTTGCACCAGTCAATCGCGAGCTTCGTGTTGATGTCGCGCGACGGGCCATCCATCGGCTGGACGAGGAAATATTCGAAGTCGAGCTTAGCGTAGTCGGCAAGGCGCTGGTTGTCCTGCGGCACGACCACTTTCAGCTCGTTACCCTTCGTCTGCACGAGCGGCGCGTCGGCCTTCGGACTCACGCAGATCCAGTCGATCGTGTCGAGCACGGGAAGCGAACCGTTGGTTTCGATCGCGATTTCGAAGCCTTGGGCGTGCAACGCATCGACGAACGGCGGGTCGATCTGCAACATCGGCTCACCGCCCGTGCACACCACGAAGCGCTGCCCTTCGCCTTCCGGCCACAACGATGCGATCTTTGTTGCCAGCTCTTCGGGCGTACGGAATTTGCCGCCGTTTTCGCCGTCGGTGCCGACGAAATCGGTGTCGCAGAACTTGCACACTGCGTCGGCGCGATCTTCTTCGCGGCCCGACCACAGGTTGCATCCGGCGAACCGGCAAAACACGGCCGGACGCCCGGCATTCGCGCCCTCGCCCTGCAACGTGTAGAAGATTTCCTTGACCGCGTACGTCATTCTGCTTTCTGCCCGATGCTCCGTGAAGCCTGTTGATGTGACTGTGTTTTGCCGTGCGTGTATCTGTAGCTTAGGCCGGTTCCGTGACCTGTTCGCCGCTCAGGTAGGCTTCGTACCCTCGCTTGCGCAAACGGCACGCCGGGCACTCCCCGCAACCGAAGCCCCACGCGTGCAATTCCGCGCGCTCGCCGAGGTAGCAGGTGTGCGTTTCGATGCGGATCAGTTCGACCAGTTCATCGCCGCCCAGCTCATGCGCGAGACGCCACGTATCGGCCTTGTCGATCCACATCAGTGGCGTCTCAAGCACGAAGCGGCTGTCCATGCCCAGATTCAGCGTGACTTGCAGCGCCTTCATCGTGTCGTCGCGGCAATCCGGGTAGCCCGAGAAATCTGTCTCGCACATCCCGCCGACCAGCGCGCGCAACCCGCGCCGATAGGCAATCGCCGCCGCTATCGTCATGAACATCAGATTGCGGCCAGGCACGAACGTATTCGGCAAGCCGTTCGACGTCGCGTGAATCTCGATGTCGCGCGTCATCGCCGTTTCGCTGATCGAGCCCAGCACAGACAGATCGATCATATGATCGTCACCGAGCCGCTCGCCCCACTCGGGGAACGTGCGCGCCACCGCGCTGCGGAAACCCTCGCGGCATTCGAGCTCGACGCGATGCCGTTGGCCGTAGTCGAAGCCTAGCGTTTCGACGGTTTCATATCGGTCCAGCGCCCAGGCGAGACAGGTGGCCGAATCTTGGCCGCCGGAAAACAGCACCAGGGCGCTACTCTTGGCGTCTTTGCGGGTCACCGTGAAACTCCGTGTATGTTGATTGCCGCGCGCGAGCGGCGCCTGGCGCCTTACCGCGCGGGCCGGCTCCGATGCCGGCTCAAGCAGTATAGGCCGCGGCCTTCACGCGCCAAGCAGCCGGAGCTTATACCGCTGATCGTCAGCCAGAGAGTTTCACGCTACGCGATGCCTCGGACCGGAAACGAAAAAGGACTTGCGAAGAACACGTAGCAAGTCCTTGATAGAGCGTGATTTTATCATGCGGAGCCGAGCCCCGCTTCCGGCCGCCGCGCCCGCCTCCGGCGCGCTGACGAACCGGTATATCGTTCGCACATAGGAAAAGCCCCAGGAATCTTGCGATTTCCTGGGGCTGAATCCTGGTGGCCTGGGGCGGAATCGAACCACCGACACGCGGATTTTCAATCCGCTGCTCTACCAACTGAGCTACCGGGCCAACGAAGAAGCGAGAGTATAGCAAGCGATTTCCTGTTTCTCAAGCCCTTCCCGAAAAAAACTTCAGCGACTGATTACAACGCTCATTCGCCTTTGTTCTTGCCGAGATCGACACCAAGCTGCTTCAGCTTGCGATACAGGTGCGTCCGCTCGAGCCCCGTCTTTTCGGCGACGCGCGTCATGCTGCCGTTTTCGCGCGCCAGGTGATATTCGAAGTAGGCGCGCTCGAACGCATCGCGCGCGTCGCGCAGCGGTATGTCGAATGAAATCGACGCCGTCTGCGCGGACAGCATGCCGCCGCCCAGACTGTCCGCGGACATCATCGGCAGCGCCGCCGCCGATGCCACCGCCGACGCATTCCCAGCCGCCACCGGCTTGGGCGCGACGCCGCCCGTCGCAGGCGCCGCGCTGCCGCGCGCAAGTCCCTGCTCGACGGCCTTCAGCAGCTTCTGCAGCGCGATCGGCTTTTCGAGGAAGTTGAGCGCGCCGATCTTGGTCGCTTCGACAGCGGTGTCGATGGTCGCGTGGCCCGACATCATGATGACGGGCATCGTCAACGTGCCTTGCGCCGCCCACTCCTTGAGCAGCGTGACGCCATCGGTATCGGGCATCCAGATGTCGAGCAGCACCAGATCGGGTGCCTGACGAAGCCGGTAGTCGCGCGCCTCCTGCGCGTTTTCCGCGACCTCGACGACATGCCCTTCGTCGCTCAGGATCTCCGAGAGCAATTCCCGGATGCCCATTTCATCATCTACCACCAGGATGGTTGCCATTTAAGCTGCCCTTGTCTGCACTGTTGCTTTTGTCTTTCCCTGCGACGCGCCGCCACTGCCATGCGTCGCCTGCGGCCCGCTTCCAGGCGACGCGGCATGGTTGTCCGCGAGTTGAAGGAAGAGGATGGAAATTTGTGCGCCCTCGATCACATCACCCGTCTTCAGACGGTTTCGAATGTCGATTCGTGCGCCGTGTTCATCGACGATCTTCTTGACCATGGCGAGCCCAAGACCCGTACCTTTTGCCTTGGTCGTCACGTAGGGTTCGAACGCGCGCGTGAGAATGCGCGCGGGGAAGCCCGAACCGTTGTCCGACACGGTCAATCGCACGGCGACGCTCACTTTGCCGTCTGCGTCGGGATCGCCATATTCTACTGTCCTCGTCTCGAGCAACACACGAGGGTGCTCGACGTCGGCGACAGCATCCTGCGCGTTCTGCAGCAGGTTATGGATCACCTGACGCAATTGCGTCGCGTCACCGCGTATAACGGGCAAGTCCGCCATTTCGACGACAATCGGGCTCTTGCCTTCTTCGATTCCATACAGCGTGAGCACTTCGCTCACCAGTTCGTTCAGTTGCAGATTCGCGAGCACGGCAGGCGGCGTGCGCGCGTAGTCGCGGAAATCGTCGACCATCTGCTTCATCGCCGCGACCTGGTTCACGATTGTAGTGGCGCCGCGTTTCAATACGTCGGCATCCGACGGGGCGAGCTTGTCGGCGAGTTTCATCTGCAGACGCTCGGCCGAGAGTTGAATCGGCGTCAGCGGATTCTTGATCTCGTGCGCGAGGCGCCGTGCGACTTCGCCCCATGCGATCGAACGCTGCGCGGAGATCACGTCGGAAATATCGTCGAACACGACGACATAGCCGGACGTCTCTTCGTCGTCGGTGTCGCTGGCCGCCGCGGACACGAGACGCGCGCCCCGCGCGAGCAGCGTCAGCGGGTCCGATTCGCCGGGAATCTGCAATGCCATCTGCTGTTGCCAGTGTGCCGTGTCGCCCTGGTCGTCGCCGCCCGCTGCTTCGAGATCCGCGAATGCCTTGCGCACCATCGCGCCGAATTCGCTCAACACGCCGATGCGATCCAGCGACGAACCGAGCAGCGACGCGAACGGCTGACGGAAGATGCGCTCTGCGCCGCGATTGACCGTCGTCAGGCGGAACTGCCGGTCGAACACGAACACGCCCGCCGTCAGGTTCGCAAGAATGCTTTCGAGGTACGCCTTCGAATGTTCGAGCGCGACGCGATTCGCCTCGACGGCTGCGCGCGCCTCCGACAACTGGCGCGTCATCGCATTGAACGACTGCGTGAGAAAGCCCAGTTCGTCGCGCGACTTGATTTCGCGCTTCGGCGTGTAGTCGCCTTCCGTCACTTCCTTCGTGCCCTGCGCGAGCAGGAACAGCGGACGCGCAAGCTGATTGCCCAACGCGAGCGCAAGCATCATCGCGATGAAGGTCGCGAGGAAAAGTGCGAGCGTCAGCGTGCCGATATACATCTTGCGCAGGCCCGTGCGCCCAATCGCTTTCTCCTGGTACTCGCGGTACGCGCGCTGCACCGCATCCGCGTTGCGCGCCAATGATTGCGACACCGGCTGCGTGAGTTGCAAGAAGCGCTCAGTGGGCTGCAACAGCGACGCGTTGGTGTCGGGAATGCGCTGCACGATACGCAGACGCAATGCCCCCTTCGCGCCGCGCGCCTTGGGATCGCCATCCACTTCGCCTTCTATCGATGCGAAGCCGCGCCCGCGCGCCTGCTCGATCATCAGCGGCGTGGGCAGATCGCCCGGCATCAGCGACGCATAGTTGCTGGTCGCCTGCGCGACGACGTGCATCTCAGGCGCTGCCCCCGAAATGCTGCGCGACGGCTCGACGATCGTCGCGTCCTGCACGCCGAACTGATCGCGCAAACGCAGCAGCGTGAGCGTCGTGCCGGCGGAATCCGCGCTTGCGAGCTGCTCGGCCATCAGGCGGCCTTTGGTTTGCAGATCGGACAGCGACGCGTCGAGCATGCCGCGGCCGAGGTTCAGCCCGGATGTGAGCGCCGTTTCGACATTCACGTCGAACCACGACTCGATGCTGCGCGACACGAACTGATACGACACGATGTAGATGATGCCGCCCGGCACGACGCCGACGAGCGCGAAGAAAAACGCGAGCTTCGCCAGCAGCCTCGTGCCGAACTTGCCTTTGCGCAACCGTGTGACGATGATCACCACGAGCACCGCGACGATCAGCATGAAAATCAGCGCGACAGCGACATTGGCCGCGTAGAGCCAGCCGTAGTAGCGATCGAAGAATTCGGTGTTCGCGCTCGCCGCTGCGAGCAGCACGAGCAACAGGACGGCCGTGACGGCCACCGTCGACACGAGCAACCGGACGACGACGCTGCTGACACTGGTGGCGCGGCGCACTCTATTTAGCACGTTCGGTCACCGTGAAGGTAAAGCGCTTCCAGTCGGAAGCAAGATTCCAGTCGCGGTTGTTGACCGCGTCGATCTGGAACGGCTTGGGCATCAGTGCGATGTCGAGCTGCATGCGCACGGATGCCGTATATGTTTCTCCCGCGCGAACCTGGTTGCGATCGATCACATGCCATGACGTGACATGCTTGATGACGGCCAGCGCCTCGTTGAGCGAAGCGAAGCCGAGCTGCAGGCCGCCCGACGAGACGCGGTACTCGCGCGTAAGCGGCTGGAACGAGAGACGAATGCTTTGCGATACGCTCACCGGCTGTTCATCGAACCAGTACCAGCGTGGCCGGCTCAGTTCGAAGTCCGTTGTGAAGTAAAGCGGTATGCCTTTGTTGACGGCGTCTTCGAGATTGCTGTTCAGCTCGAAATCGAAACGCGCATCGAGGCTCCACCCGCTGCCGTCGGATTGCAGGGACGCGCGTTGCACGGCGATCGATTCGGCGCGCGCCGGCTCGGCTGCCGTCAGGCAAAGGACCAGCGCGATCCAGAGCGCGGCCACGAGCCGTAGCGGAAGAAAGCGTTTGATGATCACCGTTTCTGAAAGCGCGCGTAGAAGAATCCGTCGTGGTCTGAACTCGAACCAGTGCTTTGTCCGGCGCGGGAACCCGCTGATACATCGGCGGGCTCGCGGGCGACCGCTGGCAGCAGTTGCCCCGGCGCGTCCAATCGTACCGCATCCGTGTGTCGGTTTCCAAACCACTGAGCCTGCAACTCGCCTTCTTCGGGAAAGATCGAGCACGTAACGTACAACAACTCGCCGCCCGGCTTGACGAGCGGCCATAGCGCTTCGAGAATGCGGCGCTGCTCTTCGACGAGCGCAGGAATGTCCGACGCCCGGCGCAGCCAGCGAATGTCCGGATGACGGCGCACGATGCCCGAAGCAGAGCAGGGCACATCGGCGAGAATGCGATCAAAGGGCCTATCGGCTGCATCGTGCCATTGCGCAGGATTGCCCGCGTCGCCTACGCGCACGTGCGCATTCAGCCCAAGTCGGTGCAGGTTTTCGCCGATACGCCGCGCGCGCGTCGCATCGCTTTCCAGTGCAATCAGATCGATGTTTGCAAGCTCGAGCAGATGCCCGGTCTTGCCACCTGGCGCCGCGCACGCATCGAGCACACGCATGCCATCGCGCACGCCAAGCCACTGCGCGGCGAGCTGTGCGCCGGCGTCCTGCACCGACACGACGCCCTCGTTGAAACCCGGGATGCGATCGACGGGCATCGCCGTCTGAAGCCGCACGGCATGATCGCCGGCCTGCGCCGCTGCAATCTGATGCTCGCGCAACGTTTGCAGATACGCATCGACGGTCGCGCGGCGCGTGTTCACGCGCAGCGTCAATGGACCCTGCGTGTTGCCCGCCGCAAGCATCTCCTGCCATGCTTCGGGCCACGCCGCTCGAACCGCGTCGATCCACCAGACGGGGTAATTCCAGCGAGCGACGGCGTCTTTCTCTGCTTCGGCCAGCAACGCTTCGCGCTCGCGCAGGAAATTGCGCAGCACTGCATTGACCAAACCTTTCGCAAACGAAAACTCGCGCCGCGCGCCGACCGTGTTCACAGCCTGATCGACCACCGTGAAAGGGGCGTACGCAGCGTTGCTGTGCTCATCCACCAGCAACGCCAACGCGCACGTCAATACGTGCGCGACGTGCGGCGGGGGCGCCTTGCGCACGAGTCTGGAGACCAGCCACTCGGCCGTGCCAAGCCGCCGCATCGTCCGGTATGAAATGTCCTGGACGGCGCCACGGGATGCCGCCGCGACACCTTCCGGCAGCGACACGAAAATCGAATGCAAGGCCGCGGGCAGTGCCGCGCCTTGGCGGACCGCGCCGACGGCTTGCGCCGCGCAGTCGAGTGCAAAGCCGAGCGATTCGGGCGCGAGATGAAGCGTCGATAGACGCGTGTCGCGCGAACGCGGCGGCAAAGCAGGACGCTGAGAAGGCTTTCGGGTCATGAACAGGCGGAATGCGGGCGCGCGCGGGAAGTGTCGCGCAAACGCCACATTGTAGCGTGATGAAGACGGCAATCCGGATCACGGCTGCTTGCGCCCGCGACGCATCCGTTGGAAAGACACGCTGCACGGTGAAATCACGCGGTTCGAGCGCAGAAGGAAAAGGGGCGAGTCGTGCTCGCCCCATTTCGAACTGCAGTCGTACAAAGCCGGTTGCAAGGAACGCGCTGCGCTCAGTCGAAGCGCCCCGTACGCGCCATCTCCATCAGACGCGCGATGCGCTCCTCGGTGGCCGGATGCGTCGAGAACAGGTTCTGGATACCACCGCCCGACAGCGGATTCATGATCATCATCTGCGCGGTGGCCGGGTGCGCCTCAGCGGTCGGGAACGGGATGCCGTTCGCGTAGCGATGGATCTTGTCCAGCGCGGACGCCAACGCCTGCGGGTCGCCCGAAATCTGCGCGCCGCCGCGGTCCGCTTCGAATTCCCGCGCGCGGGAAATCGCCATCTGGATCAGCGCGCCCGCAATCGGCGCAAGCAGCGCAACGGCGATGCTCGCGATCGGATTGGCGGGACGGCCGTTCTCATCCCGGCCGCCGAAGAACATCGCGAAGTTCGCCAGCGCCGAGATCGCGCCCGCCATCGTCGCCGAGATCGTCGAGATCAGGATGTCGCGATGCTTTACGTGTGCGAGTTCGTGCGCCATCACGCCGCGCATTTCGCGCTCGGACAATACGCGCAGGATGCCCGTCGTCGCGGCGACGGCCGCGTGCTCGGGGTTGCGGCCGGTCGCGAATGCATTGGGCTGGTCCTCGTCGATCAAATAGACGCGCGGCATCGGCAGATTGGCACGCGTAGCAAGCTCGCGAACCATCCGGTAAAACTGAGGCGCGCTCGTTTCGTCCACTTCCTGCGCGTTGTACATGCGCAGGACCATCTTGTCCGAGAACCAGTAAGAGAAGAAATTCATGCCGAGCGCGATCAGCAACGCGAACATCATGCCGCGCTGGCCGCCGATCATGCCGCCGATCACGACGAAGAGCGCCGTGATCGCGGCCATCAACATCGCGGTTTTCACCCAGTTGAACATATCCAGAACTCCTTGCCCGTCACGCGGTTCCATATTGGCGCCGCCAATTTGCGGCGAATGATTGTAAGCGAACTGTTAGATATGGACGAGCGGGAAAAATTCAATCACCGCGTTGCCGAGGCGAGCTTGATGCCAAGCCCGACAAATGCACTGCCGACGCTGCGGTCCAGCCACTTCTTGACGCCCGGCTTGCCGGAGAATTTGCGTGTGACGCTGCCCGCAATCCACGCAACGAAGCTGTTCCACGCCATGCTCATTCCGACGAATACGACACCCAGCGTGAGGAACGCCACGGTCTTGCTGTCGCTGCCCGTGGACACGAATTGCGGGAAGAACGAGACGAAGAACAACACGACTTTCGGATTCAGCACGTTGGTCCAGAACCCCTGCAGGAAAAGCTGGCGCAGCGATTTCGGCGCGCCGGCCGCGCGCGCTTCGCCGGCGCGCTGATCGGCTTGCGGCTTCGTGAGCATGAGGCGCACGCCCAGATAAACCAGGTAAATCGCGCCAACGAACTTGATCACGGTGAATGCAGTGGCAGAAGCAGCCAGCAGCGCAGTCAGCCCGAATGCGCAGGCAATAGAGTGAACGCAGCACCCGGCCGAGATACCCAGCGCCGACATCAAACCCGCACCGCGCCCTTGCGCGACGCTGCGTCCGACGATGTAAGCGGTGTCGGGCCCAGGCGTGACGTTGAGCAGAAAAACAGCGGCGACGAAAAACTCGAAATGGGTAATGCCGAACATGGAATCCTCTTCAGGCAAGCAGTTGCACCGAAAATTCTAACGCGCCACCTGAACGCGGCGCGACTCGGCCGAATGGCAGATGGCGCGCCGGGAAAGCTGTCGTCATTCTGCTTGCGTGCAGTCGAAAACCTGACCTGCCGCAAGCGTCGCGCCTGTCAGAAAGTCGCGCACGGGCAGGCGCTTGCCGCCGGGCTTCTGGAGTTGCGTGATGCGCAATGCGCCGTCGCCGCACGCCACGACAACGCCTTCGGGCGATACATCGACGATCGTGCCGGGTTCCGCCTTGCGCGGGCTCTCTGCTGCGGATGCCGACCAGATCTTCAGCGTCGCGCCGTCGAGCGTCGCCGCGCCGCCGGGGAACGGATCGAACGCCCGCACCTGGCGCGCCAGTTCCGCCGCCGGACGCCGCCAATCGAGCGCCGCCTCGTGCTTGCCGATCTTTTCGGCGTACGTGACGCCATCGGCGGGCTGCGGCGTTGCATGGAGCTTGCCATCGCGCTCAAGTTCGACCAGCGCATCGACGATCAGCTTGGCGCCCGCTTCGGCAAGACGGTCGTGGAGCGTGGCCGTGGTGTCGGTCTCGCGGATTGGCATGCGGACTTCGGAGATCATCGCGCCCGTGTCGAGGCCCGCGTCCATCTGCATCAGCGTGATGCCCGTGTCGGCATCGCCCGCCTCGATCGCACGGTGAATCGGCGCGGCGCCGCGCCAGCGCGGCAGCAGCGAAGCGTGGATGTTGATGCAGCCGTGCGGCGCAATGTCCAGCACTTCTTGCGGCAGCAGCAGGCCGTAAGCAGCCACCACCATGACGTCGTGCGGCGTGGCGCGCAACTGGTCGATGGCGGCCGTGGCTTGCGCCGGGAATTTACCGTTACGGCGCAATGACGGGGGCTGCGCGACCTCGATGCCGCGCTCCTGCGCGTAGCGCTTTACAGGACTCGCCTGCAATTTCATGCCCCGCCCCGCGGGCCGGTCCGGCTGGGTGAGGACGAGCGGCACGGGGAAACCGGCCTCGTGAATCGCCGCGAGCGCCGCGGCGGCGAATTCCGGCGTGCCGGCGAAGATGACGCGCAACGAATGGCTCATGAGGTAGCTGAAACGGTCCGAAAGGGCGTCACATTGCGTGCGCGAGCTTCTTCATCTTGCTCTTGATGCGCGTCTGCTTGAGCGGCGACAGATATTCGACGAACACACGGCCCATCAGGTGATCCATTTCGTGCTGGATGCAGACCGCAAGCAGCCCGTCGCAGTCGATCTCGAACGTTTCACCTTTCTCGTTCAGCGCGCGCACGCGCACCTTCTCGGCGCGCTCGACGTTGTCGTAGATCCCCGGCACCGACAGGCAGCCCTCTTCGTTGATCTTCTTCTCGTTGCTCGACCAGATGATTTCCGGGTTGATGAACGCCCGCAGTTCGTCGTGCGTGTCGGACACGTCGATCACGATGACGCGCTCGTGCACGTCGACCTGCGTCGCCGCGAGGCCCACGCCGGGCGCGGCATACATCGTCTCGCCCATGTCGGCGACGAGCTTGCGGATACGGTCATCGACTTTTTCGACCGCCTTCGCGACCTTGTGCAAACGCTTGTCGGGGTAATGGAGGATGTTGAGTAAAGCCATAGTCGTGAAATTGATTGTGCGCCGGCGCAATTGAAAAAGTCACGCAATTGGCCATTCGGCCAGGTTGTTCGCCAGTCGCGACGCGCACAGGATAGATGGTGGCCGAACCGTGGTGATTCAATGCCTCAATGCGTATGCGCTGGCTCGCGCGAACGCGGCACAGCACGGGTTTCGGGTTATTTCGGATGATGAAAATTTTAGCATGGCGACCGCCAGGTCTGTTGCCATGCGCGAGGATGCCTGCAATGCAAACGCTTCCCCTCACTGACGACGAGCTTGCCGCGTGGTTGCGGCTTGCCATGGCGCCCGGGCTCAAGCCGGCGGCGCTGCGCCAATTGCTCGCCGCCTTCGGCTTGCCGGACGCCGTTCTCGCGCAGCCGTTCGACGCGCTGGCTCAGGCGACCGACGATGCTTGCGCCCGCGCCCTGCTCTCGCCGGCGCCAGCCGACTTTCCAGCACAACTCGACGCAGTGCGGGCGTGGCGCGACGTGCCCGGCAATGCGCTCGTCACGCTCGACGACCCCAGCTATCCGCCATCGCTGCTGACGATGCCCGATCCGCCGCCGCTGCTATACGTGAAGGGACGGATCGAACTGCTGCACACGCGCAGCGTCGCCGTGGTCGGTAGCCGCAGCGCGACGCCACAAGGTATCGACGATGCGACGCGTTTTGCGCGCGTCCTCTCCGACGCGGGATTGACGGTGGTGTCCGGGCTCGCGTCGGGCATCGACGGCGCGGCGCATCGCGGCGCGCTGCAGGGGCGCGGAGGCACGGTCGCCGTCATCGGTACGGGCGCCGATATCGTCTACCCGGCGTCGCATCACGCGCTCGCGCACCAGATCGCCGAACACGGCGCAATCATGTCGGAATGGCCGCTCGGCACGCCCGCCAGGTCCGCGCATTTCCCGCAGCGCAACCGTCTGATCGCCGGGCTCGCGGGCGGCGTGCTGATCGTCGAGGCCGCGATGCGCTCCGGCTCGCTGATCACGGCGCGGCTCGCCAACGAAATGGGCCGCGACGTGTTCGCGATCCCCGGTTCGATCCACGCGCCGCTGGCGCGCGGCTGTCACCGGATGATCAAACAGGGCGCGAAACTCATCGAATCGCCGGAAGACGTTCTCGACGAACTTGGATTCGCCACGCTGCCGTCCGCCGCGCGGGTGCACGCGCTGAACGAGGCCGCGCGGCGGCATCTGGCGGCAACGGAAGAGCCGCAGAACCGCGCCGAAATTTCGTCCGAAGCGCGCCGCCTGCTCGATGCGTTGGGCCACTCACCCGCCACGCTTGAAATTCTCGCTGAGCGGACCGAAATGGACGACACGCTATTGCAAAGCACGCTGCTGCGGCTCGAACTGGCAGGCGAACTCTGCGCGCTGCCCGGCGGCCGGTACGTTCGTGCTGTGCACAGCGGGTAACGCGTCGTGCTACATTCGCGCCAAATAACCCATGCAATGCCGAAGGAAAACCGCCATGCCCGCGTTGAACCTGGACACCGACTCGAAACGGATCGCCGAGCGGGTCAATGACCGCGAGACGCTTTTCGTCGCGTGTTTGTGCGCGGATTGGTGCGGCACCTGCCGCGAGTACCGCATGGCATTCGACACCTTGGCGGACAAGCATCCCGACGTCTGTTTCGCCTGGATCGATATCGAAACGCATGCTGATCGCTTCGACGATCTTGACGTTGAGAATTTCCCCACGATTCTTATAGAAGACGGCCAAACAACCCGGTTCTTCGGAACGGTATTGCCGCAGGCTTCGATCGTCGAGCGGATGCTTGTCGATCTGACGGCGCTGCCGGGCGTAAAGGGCGCACCCAAAATGCGGCCTGCCTTGCTCGAAGCCTGAACCCTCCCGAAACGCCCGGGCGCTCTGACCTATTTTTTGCTGCGACCGTTTAAAAGCGGCACGGCACTTGCAGAAATCATCGCGCGACGTGGGAGATCCGCCCGCGACACGGCGGAGAGCGCGTCGAGCAACGGCCGTCACATGCTTGCCCAATCGATCTGGGCGCAATTATGATGACCCGCTTTTTTGCGGCGCACTGATTGCCGTTACGGCGGCGTGTGCTATAAAGCGGTCGTTAATGGGTGCCAAACCCGGGCGGGAAAACCCGAGGGTACCAACCCGAATCCACCAATTTATTTTCAGTCATGTCCAAAGCACTGATCATCGCCGAAAAGCCATCCGTCGCGAACGACATCGCGCGGGCTTTGGGCGGTTTTACCAAGCATGACGAGTACTACGAAAGCGACGATTACGTGCTTTCGTCGGCCGTCGGCCATCTCGTGGAGATCGCTGCGCCCGAAGAATATGAAGTCAAACGGGGCAAATGGAGTTTCGCCAATCTCCCCGTTATTCCCCCACATTTCGACTTGCATCCGATCGCGAAAAGCGAATCCCGGTTGAAAGTGCTGAACAAGCTCATCAAGCGCAAGGACGTCGAACGCCTGATTAACGCATGCGACGCGGGGCGCGAGGGGGAGCTGATTTTCCGCCTGATCGCGCAGCACGCAAAAGCGAAGCAGCCGGTGCAACGTCTGTGGCTCCAGTCGATGACGCCCGCCGCGATCCGCGAAGGCTTCGCACAGTTGCGCAGCGACGTCGAAATGCAGCCGCTCGCGGATGCGGCGCGTTGCCGTTCGGAGGCGGACTGGCTCGTCGGCATCAACGGCACGCGGGCAATGACCGCGTTCAACAGCAAGGGCGGCGGCTTCTTCCTGACCACCGTCGGCCGCGTGCAGACGCCGACGCTGTCGATCGTCGTCGAACGCGAAGAGAAGATTCGCCGCTTCGTGCCGCGCGACTACTGGGAAGTGAAGGCGGAGTTCGCCTGTGCAGCGGGCTTCTACGAAGGCCGCTGGTTCGACCCGAAGTTCAAGAAAGACGAGTTCGATCCGGAAAAGCGCGATTCGCGCCTCTGGAGCCTGCCGGCTGCCGAAACGATCGTCGCTGCCTGCCGTGGACAACTCGGCACTGTGACGGAAGAATCGAAGCCGTCGACGCAACTGTCGCCCGCGCTTTTCGACCTGACCAGCCTGCAGCGAGAAGCCAACGGCCGTTTCGGCTTCTCTGCGAAGAACACGCTCGGGCTCGCTCAGGCGCTATACGAAAAGCATAAGGTGCTGACCTATCCGCGTACCGACGCACGCGCGCTGCCGGAAGACTATCTGGAGACGGTCAAGCACACGTTGGAAATGCTCAAGGAGAGCAACAACTATCTGCCTCACGCGAAGCAGGTGCTCGACAAGGGCTGGGTGAAGCCGAACAAGCGCATCTTCGACAACTCGAAGATCAGCGACCACTTCGCCATCATCCCGACGCTGCAGGCGCCGAAGTCGCTGTCCGAGCCGGAGCAGAAGCTCTACGACCTCGTCGTGAAGCGCTTCCTCGCCGTGTTCTTCCCGGCCGCCGAATATCGCGTGACCACTCGGATCACAGAAGTCGTCGGGCATCACTTCAAGACGGAAGGCAAGGTGCTCGTCGAGCCGGGCTGGCTGCAGGTCTATGGCCGCGAGTCGGGCGGCGAAGACGCGAACCTCGTCCCGGTGCAAATGGACGAAAAGGTCAAGACGGACAAGATCGCCGCACAGCAACTGGTTACGAAACCGCCCGCGCGATACAACGAAGCGACGCTGCTGTCGGCGATGGAAGGCGCGGGAAAGCTCGTCGAAGACGACGAACTGCGCGAAGCAATGGCCGCAAAGGGGCTCGGCACGCCGGCCACGCGCGCGGCCATCATCGAAGGTCTGCTGGGTGAAAAATATCTGGTCCGCGAGGGCCGCGAGCTGATTCCGACGGCCAAGGCATTCCAGTTGATGACGCTGCTGCGCGGTCTCGACGTGAAAGAACTGACTGCGCCGGAACTGACGGGCGAGTGGGAATACAAGCTCTCGCAGATGGAGCGTGGCAAGCTGCCGCGCGATGCGTTCATGCAGGAAATCGCCCGCATGACGCAGACCATCGTCAAGCGCGCAAAGGAATACGACTCGGACACCATCCCCGGCGACTACGCGACGCTGCAAACGCCTTGCCCCAATTGCGGCGGTCAGGTGAAAGAGAACTATCGGCGCTTCGCGTGTACGAAGTGCGAGTTCTCGATCTCGAAGATTCCTGGCGGCCGGCAGTTCGAAATCGAGGAAGTCGAAGAGTTGCTGCAGAAGAAGGAGATCGGGCCGCTGTCCGGTTTCCGCAGCAAGATGGGCCGTCCATTCTCGGCGATCCTCAAGCTCTCGTACGACGACGAAACCAAGAACTACAAGCTGGAATTCGATTTCGGCCAGGACCAGGGCGGCGAGGACGGCGAGGCGCCGGACTTCTCGGAGCAGGAGCCGGTCGGCGCATGTCCGAAATGCAGCGGCAAGGTCTTTGAGCACGGCATGAGCTATGTCTGCGAAAACTCTGTCGCAAGTCCGAAGACCTGCGATTTCCGCTCGGGCAAGGTCATCCTGCAACAGGAAATCGCGCGCGAGCAGATGGCAAAGCTGCTGCAGGACGGGCGCACCGACCTGCTGACGAACTTCAAGTCGTCGCGCACGGGCCGCAACTTCAAGGCATATCTCGTCAAGCAGAGCGACGGCAAGATCGGCTTCGAGTTCGAGAAGAAGGAAGCGAAGGAAGGCGCCGCGAAGACCGCAGCTGCGAAGTCCGCAGCCAAGGCAGCGCCCGCGGGCAGTGATGAGGCCGCGAACGAGGCGCCCGCGAAGAAGGCCGCGGCTAAGTCGGCTGCGGCCAAGAAAGCGCCGGCCAAAAAGGCAGCCGCCAAGACGACGGCGGCGAAAACCGCAGCGCGCAAGACGGGTTCGTAACGCGCATTCGTCACGCGTCGCTGCAAACCCTGAACAATCGCGCAACAAAAAGCGCAGTCACCTTTTACGGTGACTGCGCTTTTTTATTGACCGCCGGCGCGCCGCCCTGTTGCGGCACCGCCAGTTGTTTCAAAGCTGCGTCAGTGCGTCGGCGTGACGATGCTGCGCGAACGGTTCAGCGTGCGTGTCGACGGCTTCGCGGTGATTTCGCTGTCCAGCAGGCTCGACAACGGCTCCGCGCCGTCGAACGCTTCGGGCGGCATGGACATCGCCGCCGATTCGAGCATCGACGGTGTGCGCTCCACGCCGTCCTTCACCCACTGTTCGCCAAGCTTGCTGTTCGGCGTCTGGTTGAAGTGCTCGACGAGGTGATCGATGAACGTGCGCACCTTTGCCGGCAGGTGACGGCGGCTCGGGTACGCGATGTTGATTTCCACCTGCGGCAGACGGTAATCGCTCAATAGCCGCACCAGCTTGCCACGCGTCGTATCGCGCCCGATCAGATAGCTCGGCAGGATCGCGATGCCCATGCCGAGCAGCGCGAACTGGCGCAGCATTTCCGTGTTGTTGGCGACGATCACGTTCGTCGGACGCACGCGCACTTCGCCGTCCGGACCCGTGAACACGCGCTCGTCACCCCAGTATTCGGACGGCAGCGACAGGCACGGATGCTCGAGCAATTGCTCCGGTCGCGTCGGCGTGCCGTGCTTCTCCAGATAGGCGGGCGTCGCGCAGACGGTCATGCAGCCCGTCGTCAGGCGGCGCGTCACGATGCTTGCGCTACGCATATGTCGCGCGATCACGACACCCACGTCGAATCCTTCTTCGACCAGATCGACCTGCCGGTCAACGAGCGTCACGTCCGGAATCACCTTCGGGTAGCGCTCGGCGTAAGTCTGTAGCACAGGCGCGAGGTTATGCAGCCCGAATACGACGGGCGCGACGATGCGCAGCGTGCCAACGGGCTCGTGATTGCGCGCGACGACCATCTGCTCGACGTCCTCGAGCTCGTCGAGAATTTGACGGGCCCGTTCCAGATAAACCTGACCGGACTCGGTCAACGAAAGACTACGCGTAGTGCGATTGAGCAGTCGGGTACCAAGGCGGCCTTCGAGATCGGCGACGTGGCGGGTGGCGACTGCGTTCGAAATATCCATCGCGCTAGCCGCGCGGGCGAAACTTCCGAGATCCGCCACTTTGACGAATACTCGCATCGACTGCAAATGATCCATGGACAACTCCTGCCGTATTACCGCTCCCTCGCGAACAGGAAGCACACTTGGAATTTTCCTACGACCAGGGAAATCCTGCAGAAGTTGCCTCCAACTGAAGAAATTTTATAAAAATTTGAGTCAATGTCCTCGGGGACGGAATGCGGATGGGTCGATTGTTTCCGCCGTGGAAACAATTTGCTGCATTGCATTCGGAACGCGTGATGTGTTCGAACAGCGAAAGCGATACATGGGCGGAGGGGATCGGGGTCGAACGCAGGCCCCATATTCCGCCGCAAGCATGAAAAAGCCGCCCAAAGGCGGCTCGACCAGCGTTAGCGTTTGCTTACGTCATCAGGCGACAAGCTTTCTCTCCAGCGCGCTTCGCGCATCTTGCAGTGCGGCAGGCATGCCGTGCTTCAACGTATTGAACAATTCGTCGTGCAATGCCAATTCCTTGCGCCACGCGGCATCGTCGACGGAAATCACCTGGTTGAACTGCTCGCGGGAGAAGTCGAGTCCGCTCCAGTCGATATCCTCGTAGCGCGGCGAAATGCCGAACGCATGCTCCTCGCCTTGAGCTTTGCCTTCGATCCTGTCGACCATCCAGCGCAGCACGCGCATGTTTTCGCCGAAGCCCGGCCATACGAACTTGCCGTCGTCGCCCTTGCGGAACCAGTTGACGCAGAAAATTGCCGGCGTGCGCACGCTCATCTGTTCCAGTTTTGCCCCCGTTTTCAGCCAGTGGCCAAAGTAGTCGCTCATGTTGTAGCCACAGAACGGCAGCATCGCGAACGGATCGCGCCGCACGACGCCTTGCTGCCCGGCCGCTGCCGCCGTCGTTTCCGAGCCCATCGTCGCGGCCATGTAGACGCCTTCGACCCAATTACGCGCTTGCGTCACGAGCGGCACGGTGGTCGAACGGCGGCCGCCGAAAATGAACGCGTCGATCGGCACGCCCGCCGGGTTTTCCCAGTCCGCATCGATCGACGGACATTGCGCGGCGGGCGCCGTGAAGCGCGCGTTCGGGTGCGCCGCCTTGCGGCCCGTTTCCTTCGCGATGGCGGGTGTCCAGTCCTTGCCCTGCCAGTCGATCAGATGCGCGGGCGGCGCGTCCGTCATGCCTTCCCACCAGACGTCGCCATCGTCCGTCAACGCGACGTTCGTGAAGATCACGTTTTCCTTCAGCGTCGCCATTGCGTTGAAGTTGGTCTTCTCGCTGGTGCCGGGCGCGACGCCGAAATAGCCCGCCTCCGGGTTGATCGCGTACAGACGTCCGTCCTTGCCCGGCTTGATCCATGCGATGTCGTCGCCGATCGTCGAAATCTTCCAGCCGTTCATGCCTTCAGGCGGAATCAGCATCGCAAAGTTGGTCTTGCCGCATGCCGACGGGAACGCGGCCGCGACGTGGTGCTTCTTGCCTTCCGGCGATGTCACACCGAGCACCAGCATATGTTCGGCGAGCCAGCCTTCGTCGCGGCCCATCGTCGATGCGATACGCAGCGCAAAGCACTTCTTGCCTAGCAGCGCATTGCCGCCATAGCCCGAACCATAGCTCCAGATTTCGCGCGCTTCCGGAAAATGAACGATGTATTTCGTGTCGCTGCAGGGCCACGCCACGTCCTTCTGGCCGGCAGCGAGCGGCGCGCCGACGGAATGCACGCACGGCACGAAATCGCCGTCCTCGCCGAGCACGTCGTACACCTTGCGGCCCATGCGCGTCATGATCCGCATATTCGCCACGACGTACGGGCTGTCGCTCAGCTCGACGCCGATATGTGCGATCGGCGAACCGAGCGGGCCCATCGAGAACGGCACGACGTACATCGTGCGGCCGCGCATCGCGCCGTCGAAGAGACTGTCGAGCGTCGCCCGCATTTCGGCCGGTTCAACCCAGTTGTTGGTTGGGCCCGCGTCCTCGCGGCGCCGCGAACAGATGAACGTGCGATCCTCGACGCGCGCGACGTCGGATGGATCGGACCATGCGAGATAGGACTTAGGCCGTTTGGCCGGATTGAGCTTCTTGAGGGTGCCGGCTGCGACCATTTGCGCACACAGGCGGTCGTATTCCTCTTGCGAACCGTCACACCAGACGATCCGCTCCGGCTTTGCCAGCGCTGCGACGCGCTGCACCCACTCGATCAGTTTTTGATGTTTGACCCAGGCAGGCGCTTGAACCGTCGAATGGCCTGCGAATGCGGGATGATTCATCGAGCTGTCTCCGTTTTGGTAGAAGAAGAAACGGTGCTAGCCCAGCGACGCTGCATGCGAGAGGCGGCGATCGGGCGCAAGGCAATGCGGCGCGCGATCGTACAGGTCGTAAGGGCCATTCCAGCCTGTCGCCGACTCGTTGAAACCGTCTGTAAAGCGGCTTGCGCGGACATGCAACAAACTGTTAAAAACGAGGGAACTTGCCCAGCCGTCGTGGCTCCGTCATAGCGGCACCTTATACGGTACGGCATTCAAAACAAGCATCATGTGGTCCAGGTCACATGGTGGGACACCCAAACACGACTCTCCGTTCCGCACCCACGTGGTGCGCCGCAAAACTTATACGCCATGAAGATTGCCATCCTTGACGACTATCAAGACGCCGTCCGCAAGCTCGACTGTTTTCAACTGCTCGCTGACCACGAGGTCAAGGTTTTCAACAACACCGTTCGCGGCCTCGGCCAACTGGCCAGTCGTCTCTCCGAAGTCGACGCGCTGGTCCTGATTCGCGAACGCACGCGCATCAGCTCGCAACTGCTCGATAAGCTCCCGCATCTGCGCATGATCAGCCAAACGGGCAAGGCCGGTCAGCATATCGACATGGCTGCCTGTACGGAGCGCGGAATCGCCGTGCTCGAAGGCGTCGGCTCACCGTACGCGCCCGCCGAGCTGACGTGGGCCCTAATCATGGCCGCGCAGCGGCGCATTCCGCAATACGTAGCAAACCTTAAGCAGGGCGCCTGGCAGCAATCGGGGCTGAAGACGTCGGCATTGCCGCCGAACTTCGGGCTCGGTCAGGTATTGCGCGGCCAGACGCTCGGCATATGGGGTTACGGCAAGATCGGCCGGCTCGTGGCCGGCTACGGCAAGGCGTTTGGGATGAACGTGCTGATCTGGGGCCGCGAACACTCGCGTGAAGCGGCCGTCGCCGATGGCTATACGGTGGCCGAAAGCCGTGAAGCGCTGTTCGAGCAAAGCGACGTGCTGTCGTTGCATTTGCGTCTGCATGATGACACCCGCGGCATCGTCAAGCAGGACGATTTGATGCGCATGAAGCCGACTGCGCTGTTCGTCAACACGAGCCGCGCCGAGTTGCTGGAAGAAAATGCGCTGATGGGCGCGCTGTCGCACAACCGGCCTGGTATGGTTGCCATCGATGTCTACGAAAGCGAGCCGATCCTGCAGGGCTACAGCCTGCTGCGGATGGAAAACGTGATCTGCTCGCCGCACATCGGTTACGTAGAAAAGGAAAGCTACGAGCTGTACTTCAGCGCGGCGTTCAAGAACATTCTTGCATTCGATCAGGGCGACACGTCGAGTGTTGCGAATCCGGAAGCGCTACAAGGTGGCCGCCGGAAGTAAAGTGCATGCGGCCCGCTGCGGGGCCGCCCTGTTGCTGTTATGCACATGCTTCAATCGTGCGCAGCTGCATCAAGCATTTCAGGGACGCGTTGTAGAAACTGCTCGCCATCGACCCGGCCGAGGTTGTACGCGTGCTGCATCTGTGACGGACTCGTGTAGTCCCAGCTTGAAATCGGCACCTTGCGCGATGGCTGCACGTAAATGCGCTGTTGCGCGCCGTGCGGCACCACGAACATCTGCGGACGCGGATAAATGCGCGTCACCATCACGAGCACTTTGCCAGGCGCCGGATCGAGCGCGCCGACGGGCACGTTGTCCACCATGCCGCCATCCAGCACAGGCCGTCCGTTGCGTCGCAGGACGGGCGTAAAAGGCGGCGTACACGACGATTGGAGAATCAGGTCCGCGAGTTCATCGACGTTCGCGCAATCCTGCGCGCGCACGAATTCCGGATGGAAGCCGAGCGCGCGGCCAAGCGTCGGGTGCAGCGTCTTGCGGATGTATTTCTCGATGTTGTACGCGATCAGCCCGGCGGCGACGGCGCTGCGAGTGCCCAGCCAGCGCGGCACGTGCGACACGCCGATGCGGATTTCCGGCGCCTTCGACAGTCGCGAGAAACCGTCGCCGTAAATGTCGAGTAGCGCCTGGCGGTAAATCCGGTAATGCGGAAACACCGATTCGCCGCGCAGCAGATTGCCCCAATAGGCGTTCTTCGTGTTGTTGCGCAGCGCGTTCTTGTAATAGCGCATCACCCAGTCGGCGTCGCGGGTGTAGAGCATGCACGCTGTCGCCGCGCCGGCCGAAATGCCCGTGATGACGCGCGGCCGGATATCCAGTTCCGGCTGGACCACGTCCCAGAAACCAGCCTGCCACCAGCAGCGATTTCCGCCGCCGGCGAATACGACCTGATCGAACATCCGCTATTTCCTTCGATTGCCGCGGCGCGCTCGCGCCGTCCGTGCGCACATTGTCAGTTGAGCAGCGCGTAAGTGGTGGTGGCATGGACGGCCATCTTGCCGTCCTCATCGATGAGTTCGACTTCGCCGAAGACGAGATTGCGGCCCATGCGCAATACGCGGGCCGTGATCACGACGTCGCCCTTGCGGACGGCGCGCATGAAACTGATGTTCAACGAGACGGTGGTCATCGGCTTGAATCCGCCGAGCGCGGCGGAAATGGCGATGATCATCGCGGTATCGGCGGCGGCCATGAAAACCTGGCCGCAGATTACGCCGCCGCTGTGCCGCAACTCGCCGGAAAACGGCAAACGCAGCGTCGCGCTTTCATCGTCGACTTTCACCGGCGTCAGCGACAACGCTCGCACCCAAGGGGCGAGCACACGGTCGAGCAACGCCCGGACTTCGTTTTCGTCCATCGTTATTTCCCGTTATTGCGGCACGTTAACGTCGCGCAGCATGGTGTCGCGACATGATACCGGGACGAACGCCCGTACGCTCCGATGGTGCGTTCGGCGGCTTTTTTTTTGCGATCCACGCGTCGGACAGTCGCCTCGTCTGCGAACTCTTTTTAAGAAATTTGCGAGATACACTTGCCAAACTCGAAATACTCCTGCATAATTTCGCTTCTGTTGGGGCGTTAGCTCAGTTGGTAGAGCAGCGGACTCTTAATCCGTAGGTCGAGTGTTCGAGTCACTCACGCCCCACCAAGATATTTGAAAGGCCGGTCTAGCGAAAGCTGACCGGCCTTTTGCATTTTTCCCGCTACCGACACCGTTCAATTCCCAGGCGCTGCCGCATCCGAAGCCGCCTTCGCCATCCGGTTCGCGCTATCGGCTTTAGCGAGCGCCTGCTTCTTCAGATAGTCGACTGTTTCTTGATAAACGGGACTCACGTCGGGATACGAGGCATCGGTGACGAAGTTCAATCCATTCTGCTGCGCTTCGATCAACTCCTGATACACCTGCGCGCGCGTCTTGCCTTGCGCGAAGACATTCGTCGAACCGAGTGCTGCGACGGATACGGCCAACAGTGCGAGCATCTTCATTTCCAACTCCTTTGAAAACGTGCGGTACGCACACTGACAAACCGCGCGACGCCGCGATCTATTCCCGGCTGCCGATCAAAAAAACCGTTTCATCGCTGTTTGATAAATTCGCATCACTAACTATCTTTGGCGAAACAAAAACGGCCACATCCGCAGACGCAGCCGTCATAGCAAAAACGCTACAAAACAAAACATCAACCCGGCGTCGCTCCCGTCAATTGCGCGTACACATCGTGAGCGATCTGCAGCATGACCTTGCGATCGATACCGCCCGACACCGCATACCCGAAATCGCCATCGACCCAATAGAACACATTGACGGGCCCTTCCTGATACAGCTTGAACGCGGTCGTATTCGCATTCACCTTGCGGTGAGAAATGCAAAGCGTCACGCGCTCGCCCTTCGCGTTGTGGTACATGAACTGCGCGACAGGGCCATCGTCACCCGGCAACACGCGGCCGCCCGCGAGCTCGAATCCGCTTTTGGTGAGCATCGGCGGATGCACGTCAGTGCCGAGTTTGTTCGCGAGGTACTGCACGAACTCTTCTTCGTGGTCCTGGCCAATCTGCGCAGGACGATCGACGGCCGGCATATACACGACATGCGCAAGCGCCGCCTTTTGCGCGAACACTTCCGAAGCGTCCGCGCTGACGGGCCGCGTGCTCGATCCATTCGGCGATCCATTCGACGACGGATTCGCCCACGGCGCCGGCATGTCTTTGCCCAGATTCGTGCCCACGCCGATCCCCACGCCCAGCACCAGCGCAGCCGCCATGCCCGCGAATTGCGGCCAGTTCGCCGCATCGAGCCAGCGACGCTTTTCGGGCACGCGCAAGCGTGCGGGCACGGGCTCGTTCAACACGTGGTCATAGCGCTCATGAAACATGTTGTTGAGCGAAAAGTAGTCGCTGACGCGCGTGGCCAACGCGGGATTCATCTCGATCGCGCGCTCCACCTCTTCACGGCGTTCGTCGGACAGCGTGCCATCCACATACGCGTGAATGTCTTCTTCGCTGATTGGAGTTTGTTGATCGCTCATCGCACCACCTTCAGTTTGGCGCCGGGCTGAGCACCCGCCATCAACGCGCGCAAACGCTCGCGTCCCCGCGACAGCCGCGACATCACCGTGCCGACGGGAATGTCGAGTGCGATCGCAACTTCCGCGTAACTCATTTCCTCGAGCCCAACGAGCAACACGACCTCGCGCTGATCGGCGGGCAAACGCTGCAATGCGTAGTCGAGATCGCGTACTTCGAGCGAGCGTGTCTGCTCGCCCGATACCGCAAATTCGCTTTCGACGATGCTTTCGTCGTCGACGGAAACGTGGACCGCACGCGTCGACGACTTGCGCACCTGATTGACGAATACGTTATGCATGATCGTAAAAAGCCAGGCGCGCAGGTCCGTCCCGGCCTGAAACATTTTCGTGCGCGTCAGCGCGCGTTCGAGCGTGTCCTGCACGAGATCGTCCGCGAGATCGCGATTACTGATCAGCGCCCTTGCATAGCGTCGCAATCGCGGCACGTGCTCCATCAACTCGTTACGGATGTCCATTTCCTCTACCCGTCAGGTATTGCTCGGCGCGCATCGCCTCTTGAAGCAGAGAACACAACCTGCAACATTTTATTCCGCCTGTTTTTCGCCAGCACAACAAGCGCGTGCGAATCGGCAAAGCGCGCGTTCAGTCACGCTCCCGCTCAATCACGCTCCGTCAGCGCATCGGCGGCCCGCATCAGCCCGTGTGTGGCCGCGTGTCCCGCCAGCACGTAGCGCCTGCCATGCAGGGTCCATGTCAGCAGACGCACGTCGCCGACACGCTGCGCGATCCAGTGCGGCTTGTCGGCCGCGAACGGCGCCGAAGCCGAAAGCAGCAGGACAGCATCGCCGTCTGCGTTGCGGTAGTTGAGCACGTCGATGCTCGCGAGCGCGTTCGGATGATGCTTCGCTACCGCGGCGAGCTTCAGTCCTAGAGGCGCGAGATCGGCGGCATGCGGATCGTCAGGCGCGGTCGCCGGCACCTGATCGGCCCGCTGACCCGAAGCCCGCGCGAGCGCCATGACGGCCGCGGCATCGAGCATTTCCGCCGATACGCGCGACGCAAGAAGCCACCCGCTCGCCGCCAGCATGGCCAGCGCGATGCCAAGCAACGCCACGCTGATACGCCGCACAAAGAAGCGGTGCAGCGCCGAACTCAGCCCGGTCGCTTGCGCGCACTGCGCACCCAGCGCGCCGATGCGCTGAGGAAACGCGCCTTCAAACACGCTGCGCATCTGCATGTTCAGTTGCCGATAGAAAGCGATCCTTTCAGCCTCGCGCGGACGCGAGCCAAGATATTTCCGCACGCGCGCCGCCCGCTCCGGCGGCAGATTGCCGTCGGCGAATGACTGCATGTCCGCTTCCGTGAGCGGCGTGTCGGACGGGGAATGGCTGCGGGACATAACGGTTCAGTCGTGCAAAAGTCGGGCTCTTGCTTGCGCTAACAGGACCATTGGGGCTTTATTCCACCCCCTTTCACCGATTTATTCGTCAGATGTTAAGCAAAAAGAAACGCGCCGCATGACAAGCCATGCGGCGCGTTTCTATGGAAGCCGAAGCGGATTACTTCGCCGAAACGTCGATATTGCCGAAGTACTTTTCCGCGAGCGTCTTGACGGTGCCGTCCGCCTGCACCTTGGCGATCGCCGCGTTCAACTGGTCGCGCAGCGCCGTGTCGCCCTTGCGGATGCCGAACGCGATGCCGCTCCCGAGGATCTTGTCATCACGCACGGGCTGGCCGACGAAAGCGAAGTCCTTGCCGTCCGGACGCGACAGGAAACCCGTTTGACCGGCAGGCGCGAGCACGAGCGTCGCATCGAGGCGACCCGCGACGAGATCCGTATAGACCTGATTCTGGTCCTGATACGGCACGACCGCCACACCAGCGCCTTCCCAATGGGCCTTCGCGTACGTCTCCTGAATCGACGCCTGCAACACGCCGACGCGCTTGCCCTTCAGCGATTCGGGCGTCGGTTGCAGGCCGCTGTCCTTGCGCGCGATGAGTTGCGTCGGCACGCGGTAGATCACGTTGGTAAAGTCGATCGCCTGGCGGCGCTTTTCCGTTGCGTTCATCGCCGAGTTGATTGCGTCGAACTTGCGGCCCTGCAACGCGGGGATCAAACCGTCGAATGACGTCTCGACCCAGCTGCATTTGAGGTTCGCCGTCTTGCACACCGCATTGCCGATGTCGATGTCGAAGCCCTGCAACTCGCCATTCGAGCCCTTCGATTCGAACGGCGGATACTGCGCTTCGAGCCCATAGCGCAGCGTCGTCGCGTCGGCAGCCATCGCCGGGACCGTCGTTACCGATGCAAACGCGCACGCCAGCATCAGCAGATTCTTCACAAGCTTCATTGTTGATCTCCTTCGTTATATTCAATGCACGTCAGATGGCGTAGCGATGCGCCGATGCGTGAGCACCGGCAAGCGGTTGCGCGCTTCGTCGAGCGCGGTCTGGGTCAGCGTCGCGAGCGCGATGCCGGGTCCGTCGTCGTGGCGCGCGAGCACTTCTCCCCACGGCCCGATGATCATACTGTGGCCAAAAGTGCGCCAACCGTTCGAATGGGTGCCGCATTGACCGGACGCGAGCACGAAGGCCTGATTCTCGACGGCGCGGGCACGCAGCAGCAGTTCCCAGTGCGCGAGCCCCGTCGTATGCGTGAAGGCGGCGGGCACGGCGATCACATCGGCATCGGGCCCCGCGCGATACAGCTCGGGAAAGCGCAAGTCGTAGCACACCGACAGGCGCAGCGCGCCGAACGGCCCGTGCGCCGTGCCGATGCTGTCGCCGCCGACCATCGTGTCGCCTTCCGCATGTTGCTCCGCGCCCTGGTTGAAGCTGAACAGATGGATCTTGTCGTAGCGCGCCGCGCATTGCCCGGACGGATCGAACACCAGCGACGTGTTGTACGCATGCGTGCCGACCTGTGGGCCGTGCGACGGACGGATAGGCACGGTGCCGCCTATCAGCCACGCGCCCGTCTCGCGCGCGAGCGCGGACAATGTCTGTTGAACCGGGCCGTCGCCGAACGCTTCGGCCAGCGCGACGCGCCGCATTTCATCGTCGCCGATCCAGCAGAAGTATTCGGGCAGACAAATGAGCGTCGCGCCCTCGCGCGCCGCTTCATGCACCCATCGGCGCGCTTCGCCGAGATTCTGCTGAACGTCCGCGCTGCTGCTCATCTGAACAACAGCGGCCTTGATCGATTCCTGCATCATCGCGTGGTCCTCAAATGGAGCGCAGACGGCGCGCACCTTCGATCAGCGTCGCATCGTCCTTCGAAAAGCTCAGACGAATGAGCCCGTTATCCGTACCGTCGGTATAGAACGCCGACAGCGGAATCGTCGCGACCTTCGCATCGCGGATCAGACGCAACACGAAGTCGCTGTCGCTTTCGTCGGAGAAACCGCGAAAACGCGCGAGCATGAAGAAGCTGCCTTCGCTCGGCAACAGCTCGAAGCGCGACTCGCGCAGTTCGCGCGCGAGCAGATCGCGCTTGTGCTGATAGAACTCCGACAGGCCCAGGTAGCTCCGCGGATCGGAGAGCGCCTCGACGAACGCGTATTGCATCGGCGTATCGGCTGAGAACACCATGAACTGATGGACCTTGCGGATCTCGTCCATCAGCGCCGCGGGCGCGAGGCAGTAGCCGACGCGCCAGCCCGTCACGTGATACGACTTCCCGAACGACGACACGATCACGCTGCGCTCCGCCAGTTCGCGGTGACGCGCCATGCTGTGATGCTGCGCGCCGTCGAACACGACATGCTCATACACTTCGTCGGACAGAATCACGATATCCGTGTTGCGCGTGACGGCCTTCAGGCGCTCGATATCGGCGTCGCTGAAAATCGTCGCGGTCGGATTGTGCGGCGTGTTGACGATGATCATGCGCGTCTTCGGCGTGATCGCCGCGGACACCTCTTCCCAGTTCACGCGGAAGTCCGCCGCCGAGAGCTTGATCGCAACCGGCTTCGCGCCTTGCAGGCGCACGATGGGTGCATAGCTGTCGAACGACGGCTCGAAGTAGATCACTTCATCGCCGGGATGCACGAGTGCGCTGATCGTCGAATACAGCCCCTCGCTCGCGCTGGCGATCACGGTCACTTCCGTCGAAGGATCGTAGTGCACGCCGTACAGCGTCTCGACCTTCGCGGCGAGCGCCGCGCGCAATGCGCCGATGCCCGCCATCGGCGCGTACTGGTTGTGACCCGCACGCATCGCCTTGGCCACGCCTTCGACGAGCGCCTCGTCGGGCGCGAAATTCGGCGCGCCTTGCGACAGGTTCAACGCGTTGTGTTCGGCGGCCAGTTGACCGATGACCGTGAAAATCGTCGTGCCGACGTCCGGCAATTTAGAGCGTGCTTGCAAAGCGCTCTGCATGAAATTTCTCCTTCTCGCTGCAAATCGGCGGACCCTGCGTGATGCGTCGGTCCCGCACAGTTTGAACGATTAGGCAACAATGCGGGCGCGAGAACAATCGAAACTTTGTCATGCGCGGCATGCGTTTGGCTCATGCTGCCGGCGTTCGCGGCGCGACGCGCACAGCCGCGTCGAACGCACCTGCAGTCTGGCGAAGCGGAACACCAGCGATAGCAGGGTAATCCCGCAGGTATGAAAAGGACTGATGCCTTTGATGCCGGGCATCCGGATGAACGCGTAGCGAGGGCTGCGCCGCAAGGGCAACGCTGCACGCTGCCCTCGCGCGCGTTCACTCGTCCATCAGACGCACCTTCACCTTCTTGCCCTTGACCTTCCCCGCGCTCAGCTTGCGCAGCGCGTCACGGGCGATGCCGCGATCGACGGCGACGTAAGTCGAAAACTCCGTCACGTTGATCTTGCCGACCTGCGAGCCGTTGAAGCCTGCGTCGCCCGTCAGCGCGCCGAGCACATCGCCGGGCCGGATCTTCTCCTTGCGGCCGCCGAGAATCTGCAGCGTTTCCATCGGCGGCAGCAGCGGTTCGTCGCTGGCCGCCTTCAGTTCCGCGAGCGGATGCCACTCGACATCGCGTCCTTGCGCCTCTTCGATCCCGCCGACGCGCCCCATCTCGTTCATGCTTGCGAGGCTCAGTGCCCAACCGTCCTGGTCCGCGCGGCCCGTGCGGCCGATCCGATGCACGTGCACTTCGGGGTCCGGCGTGACGTCGACATTGATCACCGCTTCGAGCTGCGCGATATCGAGGCCGCGCGCGGCGACGTCGGTTGCGACGAGCACCGAGCAACTGCGATTCGCGAACTGGATCAACACCTGATCGCGTTCGCGCTGATCGAGCTCACCATGCAGCGCCAGCGCATGAAAACCTTGCGCGCGTAGCACGTCGAGCAGGTCGCGGCACTGATTCTTCGTGTTGCAAAACGCGATCGTGCTGACAGGCCGGTAGTGATTCAGCAGCAGACCGACGGCGTGCAGCCGCTCGTCTTCCGTCACCTCGTAAAAGCGCTGCCGGATCTTGCTGTCGTCGTGCCGCTCTTCGAGCTTCACCTCCTTCGGGTTGCGCAGGAACTGCTGGCTCAGCTTCGCGATGCCTTCAGGGTACGTCGCCGAAAATAGCAGCGTCTGCCGCTCTTTCGGACATTGACGCGCGACCTTCGCGATGTCGTCGAAAAAGCCCATGTCGAGCATGCGGTCCGCTTCGTCGAGCACGAGCGTGTTGAGTGCGTCGAGCGAGAGACTGCCGCGCTCCAGATGATCCATGATGCGCCCCGGCGTGCCGACGACGATATGCGCGCCATGCTCGAGACTGGCCGTCTGCGGACGCATCGGCGTGCCGCCGCAGAGCGTCAGCACCTTGATGTTCTCTTCGGCGCGAGCGAGGCGGCGGATTTCCTGTGTGACCTGATCGGCGAGTTCGCGCGTCGGGCACAGCACCATCGCCTGCACCGCGTAGCGGCGTGCGTCGAGCCGCGCAAGCAACGCGAGCGAGAACGCCGCGGTCTTGCCGCTGCCCGTCTTCGCCTGCGCGATCAGATCGTGGCCGGCGAGCGCGATGGGCAGGCTCACGGCCTGAATGGGCGTCATCTCGGCGTAGCCGAGTTGCGAGAGGTTCGCGAGCGCCGCTTCGGAAAGCGGTAGTTCGCTAAAGGGGCGAGCTCTATCGGTCATATCGATGTGCGGGCTTAGTTATAGGGGCGGCCTTCGATCTGCTCATAAACGATCGTGCCGTCGTCGGCGTCGAAGCGCTCGACGTAGTTACGCGCGCCGCACATCGGGCAGCGAAACAGCAAACCCTGTCCTTCGTTCTTGATGACGACGTCCGACTGCTCCCACTGCGCGCCGCAGCTCTGGTTGATGCAAGTAAACACGGTGATTCTCCGGCTGGATTTCGTTGAGCGTCTTCGTCCGCATGCGAAGGCGCGATTGCATCGCAAGGCCCTGACGCGCGCGTTCGCGCATTGCCGCGGACACGGGCCAGCTTGCGATTCATCGATGAGGATGGTTGATCGGGTGGCGAACGAAGTTCGCGCATGCCGCAATTTTAGCGGATGCGCGCGGGACAGCCCGCAGCCAGCATGCTAGTGCGCCACCCGCATGCTTGTGGATGTGTGAACCGCTTTCAGCGTTTCGGAGGGACGCATGCCGAAAAGCTTGCGATAGTCGGTCGCGAACTGGCTCAGATGCCAGAAGCCCCATGCGGCCGCGACATCCTGCACCGTGCGCTCGCCGGGCGCTGCGCCGCACAGATCGCGACGCGCGCCGTTCAGACGGAGCGCTCGCAGATAGTTCGCGGGCGCAAGCCCGAGCACATCCTGAAAGCAGTACTGCAGCGTGCGGCGGCTCACATGCAGATGCTCACACAACTCGGGCACGCCGACGGGCCGCTCGCGATTGGCGAGCACATAGTCCCGCGCTTCAGAAACGATCCACTGTCGGCGCGGCCGCGCGGGAATGGCGGCAGGCTCGAGCGCACTCGCTGCACAAAGATCGAGCAGCGACGATAGCACCGACGTTTGCAGATTGCGCCGCGCGCGTTCAGAGAGCGCAACGCTTGCCGACTCGTCGAGGACGCTGCGCAATAGCGCGCAGAATCGCGCCTTGTTTGCAGCGTCGATTGGAATGATGCCTGTGCGCGCGGCCTGCTCGGCCAGATCCGCGTATTCGACGCACGCCGAATGCCGATCCAGCATCTCGCCGCACACGACCACGCCGAAAACCGCGTAGCCGGCTGGCGTCAGCAATTCGAATTCGACGCCGCCACGCTGAAACGCAAGCGACTCGCGGCCGATCGGCTGCGAGTCGATGCGGCCCGTGTTGGCTTCCTCGGCGGGAATGCCGAACCAATAGGCGTCAGCGGGCACTTCACATGTCTGACGCAGGGTTTCGCTCGTGGTCTCGCAGAACAGGTGCATGTCGTCCAGATGCAGGCCCGTCAATCGCCCGACGAAACGGCCCGCCGTGAGCTGATCGTAAGTCTGCGTCCAGCCGTGCAGATTGCGCGCCTGTTCATCGGCGTCGTGCGCGACGCTCGTTTCGACACGGCATGCGGCCGCGTGCGCGGACAGAGAAAAAAGATCGGTCGTCATACGGGGCGTCGATGATGAGCGTGCATTCGCACGTGACATTGCAAACGAGCATACACCAACGCAATTCCCATGCCGATGAGGTCGACGTGTGCTCCACTGCACATCGCGCCCCTCTGTTCATTTGATGAACATCGACTTTTCGAAGTGCTCACGGATGCAACGGCCGCGCTGAGCACATCACGCGTTTGAGGCAGCGTGCATCGCGACGGTGCCTTGCGCGCCCGCATCAGTCACACACCCGCGCATGCTGGCACGCTTCTGGCGATAAACACGCCCGGCAGCAGCATAGCCAGGTGACATATCCAGACGAATACATCGCGATCCGATCATGTGAGGAGCACACAGATGAATCACGCAGAGATGAAGTTTCTGACCACCGAGTTTCCGTATAAGAAGCAGTACGCAAATTTCATCGGTGGGGAATGGGTGAAGCCCGTTGGCGGCGAGTACTTCGACAACGTCTCGCCGATTACAGGCGAGCCCTTCACGTCGATTCCGCGTTCGCGTGAAGCCGACATCGAGCTGGCACTGGACGCCGCGCATCGCGCGAAGGCCGCATGGGGCAAGACGTCGACGACGGACCGCGCGAACATTCTCAACAGGATTGCCGATCGCATGGAAGCGAATCTGCAACGCCTCGCAGTCGCGGAGACGATCGACAACGGCAAGCCGCTGCGTGAAACGATGGCGGCCGACATTCCCCTCGCGATCGATCACTTCCGTTATTTCGCGGGTGCCGTCCGCGCACAGGAAGGCGGCATCTCGGAGATCGATCACGATACCGTCGCTTATCACTTTCATGAGCCGCTAGGTGTAGTCGGCCAGATCATTCCATGGAATTTCCCGATCCTGATGGCCGCGTGGAAACTCGCGCCCGCACTTGCAGCAGGCAATTGCGTCGTGATGAAGCCGGCTGAACAAACGCCCGCATCGCTGCTCGTGTTGATGGAACTGATTCAGGATCTGCTGCCGGCCGGCGTGCTGAATGTCGTCAATGGCTTCGGTCTCGAAGCGGGCAAGCCGCTCGCGTCGAACAAGCGCATCGCGAAGATTGCATTCACGGGCGAAACGACGACAGGCCGCCTGATCATGCAGTACGCGAGCCAGAACCTCATCCCCGTCACGCTCGAACTGGGTGGCAAGAGTCCGAACATCTTCTTCGCCGATGTGCTGGACAAGGACGACAGCTTCTTCGACAAAGCGCTCGAAGGCTTCGCGATGTTCGCGCTGAATCAGGGTGAAGTGTGCACGTGCCCGTCGCGCGCACTGGTCGAGGAATCGATCTACGACCGCTTCATGGAGCGCGCGGTCAAACGCGTCGCGGCGATCCAGCAGGGACATCCGCTCGATACGAGGACGATGATCGGTGCGCAGGCATCGCGAGAGCAATTGGAAAAGATTCTGTCGTACATCGATCTCGGCAAGCAGGAAGGCGCGCAGTGCCTCGTCGGCGGCGAGCAGAACAAGCTGGACGGCGAACTCTCGAAGGGCTATTACGTGAAGCCGACCGTGTTCCGCGGCCACAACAAGATGCGGATCTTCCAGGAAGAGATTTTCGGGCCGGTCGTTTCCGTCACGACGTTCAAGAACGAAGAGGAAGCGCTCGAAATCGCCAATGACACGCTCTATGGCCTCGGCGCAGGCATCTGGACTCGCGACGGCACGCGCGCGTACCGCTTCGGCCGCGAGATTCAGGCGGGCCGTGTATGGACGAACTGCTATCACGCGTATCCCGCGCATGCGGCGTTCGGCGGCTACAAGCAATCGGGCATCGGGCGCGAAAATCACAAGATGATGCTCGACCACTATCAGCAAACCAAGAATCTGCTCGTCAGCTATAGCGACAAACCGTTGGGTTTCTTCTGAGCGTAGTCCTGTTGGGCGGATCGCGCGATGCGGTTCGCCCGCTTTTTCAGCGGTCAAGTGAAAGAGGAAGCGCGATGAACGAAGAAAGCGTTGCGCGCGTCGTGGCGACGGATGCGGCCATCAAACTGATCCAGCAGTTGAGCGCCGAGCATGGACCGATCATTTTTCATCAATCGGGCGGATGTTGCGACGGCAGCGCGCCAATGTGTTTTCCGTCGAATGAGTTCATGGTCGGCGGCTCGGATGTCCGGCTCGGCATGATTGGCGGCGTGCCGTTCTACATGAGCGAATCGCAATTCGACTACTGGCAGCACACGCAGTTGATCATCGATGTCGTGCCGGGCAACGGCGGCATGTTTTCTTTGGAGCGGCCGACAGGACTGCGATTCCTGACCCGCTCGCGTCTGTTCGACGACGAAGAGAATGCGTGGCTCGACAAGCATCCGGTGAGCCGGGCTGATGCGGTTTAGCGTTGCCGTGATGTAGTTTGCCGTGAGTGCCCGGACGTTGGATCACATCCAGGCACTTCAATATTTTTTCGAAGCGTCTTCTATGATCGTTGCCGATTCCGCCTGAAGCAGCGCGTCACTGTCGTCCTTCAGACCGACACCCGTCAGACCGAGACGTCGCGCATGCGTCAGCAGATAGTGCAACTTGTGCGCAGCCGCTTCGTAGCCGAGACCTTCAGGGCGCACGTTCGAAATGCAGTTGCGTTGCGCGTCGCTGCATCCCACTTTCGGCGCGTACGTGAGATAAATGCCCAGACTATCCGGCGAACTCAGTCCCGGCCTTTCGCCGATCAACATCACGACGAGCTTCGTCTTCAGCAACTCACCGATCTCATCGCCCAACGCGACACGCGACTGGCGCGCAACGACCACAGGGCCGATCTTCCAGTCGGCGAGCCGCTTCGTGATGGCCAGCAACAACGGAATCGATTGCTTCGATGCCGCGAACGCCGAGAGTCCATCGGCGATGACAAAGACTACTTCGGGTATATCGTTCGTCGCCGCGTTGCTCAACGTCGCGCGGCTTTCGTCGGACAAGCGGCGCCCCAGATCAGGACGCCGCAAATAGTGCTCGCGATCCGGGGCGGCGCTATGCACATCGAGCGACGTGAAGCCTTGCGCGCGCAATTGCTCGTGCAACACATCGGCATCGAGCGGATGATGCACGGCGTCGCGCGCCTGCGCATGCGAGAGATTGAACGCCAGCAACGGCGCGGTCGGCAGGCTGTTGCCCGCGCGGCCCAGTGCGATGCGCGCGTTCGTGAACGCACGCAGCGCCTGCCACGCGTTCTTTTCGATCGAATCGCTCATGCGATACCCATCCATTCATTCGCGCCTTCGAGCAGCGGCTGACGCACGGGCGCATTGAGCAGCGCGCCGCGCGTGTCCGTGATCTGCATCGACTCCAGCCATTCCTCGAATTCAGGCGCGCGGCGCAGGCCCAGCACGTCGCGCACGTATAGCGCGTCGTGAAACGACGTGCTCTGATAATTCAACATCACGTCATCTGCGCCGGGAATGCCCATGATGAAGTTGATGCCCGCGACGCCGAGCAGCGTCAGCAGATTGTCCATATCGTCCTGATCGGCTTCGGCGTGATTCGTGTAGCAGATATCGCAGCCCATCGGCACGCCGAGCAGCTTGCCGCAGAAATGATCTTCGAGACCGGCGCGCGTGATCTGCTTGCCGTCGTACAGATACTCGGGGCCGATGAAGCCGACCACCGTATTCGTCAGAAACGGGTTGAACTGACGCGCGACGGCGTACGCGCGCACCTCGCACGTCTGCTGATCGACGCCATGATGCGCGTTGGCCGACAGCGCACTGCCCTGCCCCGTCTCGAAGTACATCACGTTGTCGCCGACCGTGCCGCGCTTGAGCGACAGCGCCGCGTCATACGCTTCCTGCAGCAATGCGAGCGTAATGCCGAATCCCGCATTCGCCTTCTCGGTGCCCGCAATCGACTGGAACACGAGATCGACGGGCGCGCCTTTCTCGATGGCGGCGATCGTATTGGTCACATGCGTGAGCACGCACGACTGCGTCGGCACCTGATAGCGCGTGCGAAAGTCGTCGATCATCACGAGCAGACCGGTGATGGCCGATAGGCTGTCCGACGCGGGATTGATGCCGATCATTGCATCGCCGCACCCGTACATCAATCCGTCGATCATCGATGCGGCAATGCCTTTTACGTCGTCCGTCGGATGATTCGGCTGCAGGCGCACGGACATATGACCCGGCAAGCCGACCGTATTGCGAAAGCGCGTGACGACGGGCCGCTTGCGCGCCGCGAGGATCAGATCCTGATTGCGCATCAGCTTCGACACGGCCGCGACCATCTCGGGCGTAAGGCCTTGCGTAATGCGCATGAGCGCGCTCGTATCCGTCGTACTCGACAGCAGCCAGTTGCGGAATTCGCCCACCGTCAGATGCGCGATTTCGGCGAACGCTGCGGGCGAATGCGTATCGATGACGAGGCGCGTGACCTCGTCGCTTTCGTATGGAATCAATGCTTCGTTGAGGAACGTGCGCAACGGCACGTTCGCCAGCGCCATCTTCGCGGCGACGCGCTCTTCCTCACTCGCCGCCGCGATCCCGGCGAGCTGGTCGCCGGAGCGCAGCGGGCTCGCCTTTGCCATCAGCGTTTTCAGGTCGGCGAAACGATACGTACGGCTGCCGATTGTCTCCGTGTAGCTCATGTCGTGTACTCCTCGCCGCTGCGACTGCGCGGCTTGTTGCATGTGCGTCGGTGATGCTGTGTCTACTGCACCTGCCAGGTCATTCTTCGAGCAGCGCGTCGGCCGGCGCGACCTCGCGTTGTTGACGCGTGCTCAGGAAGTAGCCGTAACCGAGCGCGATGAAGGCCGCGAAAATGCCCGCGACGAGCAGGTTGAAATAGATCATCGTCGCCAGCGAAATCACTGCGGCACCGAGCGCGAACGCCGGGAAATACGGAAACAGCGGCGCGCGGAACGGACGCTCCATGTTCGGCTCGATGCGGCGCAGCTTGAACAGCGCGAGCATGCTGATGATGTACATCACGATAGCGCCAAATACCGACATCGTCACGATATTGGCAGTGAGCGTCTGTCCGCCGAACTGGATCAGTTCGTCGCTATAGATCGCGGCAATGCCGACTACGCCGCCCGCGAGAATCGCGCGATGCGGGGTCTTGAAGCGCGGATGCACTTTCGACAGCCATTCGGGCAGATAGCCGGCGCGTGCGAGCGCGAAGATCTGGCGCGAGTAACCGAGAATGATGCCGTGGAACGACGCGACGAGACCAAACAGCCCCAGCCACACGAGCATGTGCATCCAGCCGCTGTTCTCGCCGACGATGTACTTCATCGCTTGCGGCAGCGGGTCGTTGATGTTCGCGAGCTTGGTCCAGTCGCCCGCCGCGCCCGCGAACACCATCACGCAAACCGCGAGCACGACGAGCGTCAGGATGCCCGTCACGTACGCGATGGGAATGGAGCGCCTGGGATTCTTCGCTTCTTCGGCGGCCATCGCCACGCCTTCGATCGCAAGGAAGAACCAGATCGCAAACGGGATCGCGGCAAACATGCCGTGGAACGCGCCCATGCTGAACGTATCGGAGCCGGCCCAGCCGCCCTTCGTGAAGTTAGACCAATGGAAGCCCGGCGACACAACGCCCATGAACACCAGCAGCTCGAAAATGGCCAGCAGCGTCACGCACAGCTCGAAGGCCGCGGCGATCTGCACGCCGACGATGTTCAACGCCATGAAGACCAGATACGCGCCCATTGCCGCGTGCTTCGGATTGAGGTCCGGAAACTGGACGTGCAGATATGCGCCAATGGCGAGCGCGATCGCGGGAGGCGCGAACACGAACTCGACGAGCGTCGCCGCGCCCGCGATGTAGCCGCCCGTCGGGCCGAAAGCGTGGCGCGCGTAGGCGAACGGGCCGCCGGCGTGCGGGATCGATGTCGTGAGTTCGGTGAAACTGAAAATGAACGTCGTGTACATCGCCGCGATGAAGAGCGCGGTGATCACGAAGCCAAGCGTGCCCGCGCTCGCCCAGCCATAGCTCCAGCCGAAATATTCGCCGGAAATCACGAGACCCACGGCAATGCCCCAAAGCTGCCAGGTGCCGAGCGTCTGCTTCAGCTCGTGATGTGTGACGGTGCCTTTGTGCTGGGTTGTCGACGCTTCTTTCATCGGTGGCTCCCTTGTCGAAGTTGGCGGCGGGCTGGGCTCGCGTGGTCGGCCGTCGCGAGCTTTTACCGGCGGCATCTGGCGATGGTAGGAAGCCATTAATCGAGGTGTTATCGAAAATTGGCAAAGATGTGCGCGCCTCGGCGTGCGAGTTGGCTCGACCGGGTTAAGTCAGCGTTGAATGAATACGTCGAACTGTCGATCGACACACATGCACACGGCAAGTCCGCAGGATTTGGTAAATCGCCTCGTGCTATCGTGCTTTTCATCGCTCTTCTTCTACGATTGTGATGAACGACATCGGCCATCGCGCGCAATACCGCCGCGCGGCTCGCGTGCGTGCTCGATCATATTTACGATCACCTCGACGAGCCGTTGGACATCGAACGGCTCGCGGGGATCGCATGTCTGTCGCCGTTTCACTGGCATCGGATCTATCAGGCGATGTATGGCGAGACGGTCGCGACGACCGTGCGCCGGTTGCGCCTGCATCGCGCGGCGGGCTATCTCGCAAACGGCTCGATGCCGATTGCCGAGATCGCCGCGCGATCCAGGTATAGCAGCTTGCAGTCGTTCACGCGGACGTTCGGCGCCGTCTTCGGCATGCCGCCCGCCCAGTATGGGAAAGCCGGAACGCACATCCGGTTCCGGCCGTCTCTTGCGGACTCAGGAGGTCAACAAATGACGATGAGAGATGTGGTGATTCGCGACATCGAGGGCTTCGACGTGCTGACGGTCGATCATGTCGGCCCGTACATGCAGATCGGCAAGGCATTCGATTCGCTGATGGGCTGGCTTGCTTCGCGTGGGCTGCTATCGAACGAGATGCGCATGATCGGGATCTACTACGACGATCCGACGGCAGTCGCCGAAGGTGAGTTGCGCTCCAAAGCGGGCGTGTGGCTGCCTCGCGCCGCCGATGTTTCCGGCGATCCGCTTGTCAGCGTCACGTCGATCGTGGGCGGAAGGTACGCTGTGCTGCGGCATAAAGGGCCTTACGCGGATATGGCGGCGGCTTACCAGTGGCTCTATGGCGAGTGGCTGGTCAACTCGGAACATGAGGCCGCGAATGCGCCCGTGTTCGAAGAATATTTAAATAATCCGAAAGAGACTGCGCCTGCGAATCTGCTGACCGATATCTGTTTGCCGATAGTTTAGGAATGGTTCATGCTCGTTCCTGGTCTTCCTCTATTGTCGGGGCCTGGGTGAGCCGATGGAGCGGTACCGGGATTTGAGCGGTCGGTCGCCGGTGACGGCCTATGAGGCCTTCGAGCGGGCAATCGCCGTGCTTTTTCGGGACGGCACGCTGTATCTGTACGACTATGCGATGACGGGACAGCGGGATGTCGAAAGGATGAAGCGGCTGGCTGTCGCTGGGCAAGGGTTGGCGACGTATATTTCGCAGGTTGTGCGTGGGCGTTACGGCCGCAGGCTCCGGTGAGATCGGAGAAATCGAGTAGGGGACGGGGTTACCCCCGTCGCCCTCTCACACCACCGTACATGCGGTTCCGCATACGGCGGTTCATT
>NZ_JAGIPX010000289.1 GCF_017814945.1 Paraburkholderia sp. LEh10 | reverse complement strand
GCGGTTCGCTTTGCCGCTGTCGCTGGCGGTTCGCTTTGCCGCTGTCGCTGGCGGTTCGCTTTGCCGCTGTCGCTGGCATCGGCGATGCGGTTCGCTTTGCCGTTGTCGCTGGCATCCGCGATGCGGTTTGTTTTGCCGCTGTCGCTGGCGTCCGCGATGCGGTTTGTTTTGCCGCTGTCGCTGGCATCCGCGATGCGCCTTATGTTTTGCCACTATCGCTGGCATCCGCGATAGCGCCTCGCGGCGCGGGCGTTGCCCCTGTGCGGGGCGGCA
>NZ_JAGIPX010000288.1 GCF_017814945.1 Paraburkholderia sp. LEh10 | reverse complement strand
ATCAAGCCAGTTGGACTGCGCGGGATGTGCATTGAAGGATCAATGCTGTCCGAACACACCAATGCGAAAGATAGCCAGAAGCGTCCACGAATCGGCACGCGACAAGGCAAGGGCTATTGCGAAAACACCGGCATACAGGCAGTCACGCAAGGACCGCAAGAAGGTTGAGATCCCGTTTGCTCACCTCAAACGCGTCATGAAGCTGGATCGTCTCCGGCTGCGCGGACCATCAGGTGCGCATGACGAGTTCTTGCTGGCTGCAACTGCACAGAATCTGAGGCGAA
>NZ_JAGIPX010000030.1:10484-95372 GCF_017814945.1 Paraburkholderia sp. LEh10 | reverse complement strand
GTACATGAAGCCGTTCTTGTCGGCGGTGCCGAACCAGGCGGCGGAGCGCAGTTTGCGGGGTTGGTCGGTCATGGTGTCTCGTTCAATTTAGTTCAAATATAGTAATACTATATGCCTTGTGCACTCCGATGTCCAATGATGCGTACAGGCAAACTTTTGCCGGACCTGTCGCGTTCGCAATGTTCAGAATAGTGCGTACAGGTCTCGCTAAAGCATAGGCAACGCCCGACGCCGATAATAAATTGAATGACGTTAGCGCGCTCGGCATGGGGGAAAGTACTAATCACATGTCCACGAATCGGCGCATATAGTTTGGCTAATTCGTCGGCAGCGTCGTGACAAATGAGGAGTTTCAAATAGTGGCAAGTTCGGACAATCGCTTCTTCGGATCGCTCGCTGCGCGGCTCGGCCGGCAGGTCGGCATGACGCCTCGCGGCGCTCGCATCGAACCATGCGAACTCACGCGTGCAGCGCATGCGCTTGCGTTACGCTGGGACCGCTAACAATCCGTTAGTCCCTCGAAGCTCTATCGCCCACTATATGAACACCAGACTTTCCATCGGCATCGTCGGCGTCGGCAAGATCGCCCGCGACCAGCATCTGCCCGCTATCGCCGCGCTCGACGGCTTCGAACTCGTCGCATGTGCGAGCCGCAATGCGCAGGTCGACGGCGTGCGCAACTACAAGACCATCGGCGAGATGCTTGCGAACGAGCCGCAACTCGACGCTGTGTCGCTGTGCGCGACGCCGCAGGTGCGCTTCGACCAGGCGCGCGCGGCCCTCGCGGCGGGCAAGCACGTGATGCTCGAAAAGCCGCCCGGCGCGAGCGTGCATGAAGTGGACGTGTTGCGTTCGATGGCGCGCGCCGCAGGCCGCACGCTGTTCGCGACGTGGCATTCGCGTTACGCGCCCGCTGTCGAAACGGCGCGCGAATGGCTCGCGCAACGCACGTTGAACGAAGTGCAAGTGCGCTGGAAGGAAGATGTGCGCCGCTGGCATCCGGGCCAGGCGTGGATCTGGACGCCGGGCGGACTCGGCGTGTTCGATCCCGGCATCAACGCGCTGTCGATCATCACGCACATGCTGCCGCGCGAAGTGATACTGCGTGCGGCGACGCTGTCGGTGCCCGCGAACGTGCAGACGCCGATTGCCGCCGACCTCGATTTCATCGACGCAGCAGGTGTGCCCGTGCGCGCCGAATTCGACTGGCGTCATGGTCCCGTCGAGCAATGGGAAATCGAAGTGACGACGACGGACGGCGTGCTCCATCTGAGCGAAGGCGGCAAGAAGCTCGCGATCGCGGGCAAGCCGGTCGGGCTCGGACCCGAGCGCGAATATCCGTCGCTGTATGAACGGTTCCACTGGCTGATCACGCATGGCGAACACGATGTCGATGTGCGCCCGCTGCGGCTGGTCGCCGATGCTTTCCTGCTTGGCCGTCGTCACGAGGTCGAGCCGTTCCACGACTAGAGCCTGGGAGAAATCCGGGCCTGGCCGTTCTGTCAACCTGTTAAGCGCTGATTCGAACTATCACAAGCAACGACCTGTTCAAGGAGACAAGCATGACCCGCAAACTTCGACGCCTCACGTTGTCCGCGATGGCCGCCACGCTATTGGCCGCGCCATTTGCAATGCAGATGACCGCGCACGCGGACGCGCCGCTGAAAATCGGCGTGCTCGTGAAAATGCCCGAGCAGGCATGGTTCATCAACGAGCAGAAGGCGGCGACGGCGTTGGGCCAGAAGGAGGGCTTCTCGGTGGTGAACATCGGCGCGCCCGACGGCGAGAAGGTGCTCGCAGCAATCGACAACCTCGGCGCACAGGGCGCGCAAGGCTTCGTGATCTGCCCGCCCGACGTGCGTCTCGGACCGGCGATTCAGGCGCGCGCGAAGCGCTACAACATGAAGTTCGTGACCGTCGACGATCAGCTGGTCGATTCGACGGGCAAGCCGCTCGCGGGCGTGCCGCATCTGGGCATGTCGGCGTTCAAGATCGGCAATCAGGTCGGCCAGGCGATCACCGACGAAATGAAGAAGCGCGGCTGGAAGCCGGAAGAAGTCGGCGCGATCCGCATCACCGACTACGAACTGCCGACGGCCAAGCTGCGCACCGACGGCGCAACGGAAACGCTGCTCGCGAACGGCTTCAAGAAGGACAACATCTTCGACGCGCCGCAAAAGACGACTGACGACGAAGGCGGCTTCAACGCAGCGTCGCCCGTGCTGTCGAAGCATCCGAACATCAAGAAGTGGGTGATCTTCGCGCTGAACGAAGAGACGGTGCTGGGCGGCGTGCGCGCCACCGAGCAACTGCACATTCCGGGTTCGGACGTGATCGGCGTCGGCATCAACGGCGCAGGAGAAGCGTTCGCCGAGTTCCAGAAGAAGGAACCGACGGGCTTCTTCGGCACGATCGCCGTCAGCTCGACCAACCACGGCAAGCAGAGCACGCAGAACCTCGTCGACTGGATCAAGTCGGGCAAGCAGCCGCCCGCCGACACGCAGACCACGGGCAAGCTGATGACGCGCGAGAACTGGAAGGACGTGCGCACGGAACTCGGAATCTGATGCGGCTTAACGGATGCAAGACACGATGAACGCGAACGACGCTGGCAGCGCGGCTTATGTCGCACCTTCCGATCAACCGTTGACCGCGGCCACGACGCATCTCGAACTCGACGGCATCACGGTCGCATTTCCGGGCGTGGTCGCGCTCGACAATGTGTCGTTCGACGTGCGCGGCGGCGAAGTGCATGGCCTGATGGGCGAGAACGGCGCGGGCAAATCGACGCTGCTGAAGGTGTTGTCGGGCGTGAACCAGACGCAGGCGGGCGCGTTGCGCCTTGCCGGCGTCGAGCACAAGTTCACGACGACGAAGGCCGCGATCGAGGCGGGCATCGCGATCATCTATCAGGAACTGCATCTCGTGCCCGAGCTGACGGTCGCGGAAAACCTGATGCTCGGGCAGTTGCCGAACCGCTTCGGCGTGCTCGACGAGAAGTCGCTCGTCAAGCGCGCGATGACGGAACTCGAGCGGCTCGGTGAATCGATCGATCCGAACACGCAGGTCAAGCGCCTGTCGATCGGTCAGCGCCAGATGATCGAGATCGGCAAGGCGTTGATGCGCGATGCGCGCGTGATCGCGTTCGACGAACCGACGAGCTCGCTGTCCGCGCGCGAGACGGAGCGGCTCTTCAAGATCATCAATGCACTACGCGCGCAAGGGCGCGCGGTGATCTACGTGACGCACCGGATGGACGAGGTGTACGAACTCTGCGACCGCGTCACGGTGTTCCGCGACGGCCGCAGGATCGAAACCTTCGACTCCGTCGCGGACCTCGATCGCGATCGCCTGATCAGTTGCATGGTGGGCCGCTCGATACGCGATGTGTATGGTTATCGTCCGCGCAAAGCGGGCGACGTTCAGCTTGAAGCGAAGCAGTTGATGGGGCCGGGGCTCTCCGCCCCGGTCTCCTTCACTGCGCGCAAGGGCGAGATCGTCGGCTTCTTCGGGCTGGTCGGCGCGGGGCGTTCCGAGCTGATGAAGCTGCTCTACGGCGCGACGCAGCCTGTTAGCGGCCATGTCGAACTCAATGGCAAGCGTGTGTCGTTTTCGACGCCGCGCGACGCCGTGCGCGCGGGCATTGCGTTGTGCCCGGAAGATCGCAAGCAGGAAGGCATCGTTGCGATTGCTTCCGTGGCCGATAACCTGAACATCAGCGCGCGGCGGCATTTCAGTCCGCTGAGTTTTCTGCTGAACGGCAAGCGCGAGCGCGACCTCACGCGCGAATACATCGACAAGCTGTCGATCAAGACGCGCAATACGGAAACGGTGATCGGCACGCTGTCGGGCGGCAACCAGCAGAAGGTGATTCTGTCGCGCTGGCTGGCGGAACGCATCGACGTGTTTCTGCTCGACGAGCCTACGCGCGGCATCGACGTCGGCGCGCGTGCCGAAATCTACGATCTGCTGTACGACCTCGCGGAAGCGGGACGCACGGTGATCGTCGTATCGAGCGATCTCGCGGAAGTGATCGGCATTGCGGACCGCGTGCTGGTGATGAAGGAAGGGCGCATCGTCGGCGACTTGCCTAAGGCCGATGCGTCGCCCGATCAACTGATCAAACTGGCTTTACCGCAGTGACGCAAACGCGTGACGCAGGCGCGTGAATCAAAAGCGTGAAGCAGCAACGCACCACGTAGACCACGGAACTGGAAGACCATGCAAACACCGAGCACCCGTCCGGCAACCGAGCCGGCAGCCAATCACGCCGCTTCGCCCGGCACGGCCGCACATGCGGCGCGCACATGGGACCTGATCAACAAGTCGGGCATCGTGATGGTGTTCGTCATACTGTTCGCGGTGCTGTCGTTCGCGGTGCCCGACTTTCTGACGAGCCGCAACATGCAAGGGCTGTTGCTCTCGGTCACGCTGATCGGCTCGATCTCCGTGACAATGATGTTCGTGCTCGCGCTCGGCGAGGTGGATCTTTCCGTCGCGTCGATCGTCGCGTTTTCGGGTGTCGTCGCATCGACGCTGATCACCGCGACGCATAGCGTGCTGCTCGGCGTCGCGGCGGGTGTGCTGGCGGGCGGCGCGGTCGGGCTCGTCAATGGCGTGCTGATCGCGCGCTACAAGATCAACTCGCTGATCGTCACGCTCGCGATGATGGAGGTGGTGCGCGGCCTCGCATTCATCACGTCGAACGGCGACGCGGTGATGATCTCCGAAGAGAGCTTCTTCGATCTCGGCGGCGGCTCGTTTCTCGGCATTTCATATCCGATCTGGAGCAACATAGTCGGCTTCGTGCTGTTCGGGTTTCTGCTGCGCAAAACGGTGTTCGGCAAGAACGTGCTCGCGGTGGGCGGCAATAGCGAGGCCGCGTTGCTCGCCGGTTTGCCCGTCACGCGCATCAAGATCACGGTGTTCGTGCTGCAAGGGCTCGTCACCGGCTTCGCTGGCGTGATGCTCGCGTCGCGGATGAGCCTCGGCGATCCGAAGACATCGGTCGGCCTCGAACTCGGCGTGATTTCGGCGTGCGTGCTCGGCGGCGTGTCGCTGACGGGCGGCGTCGCGACGATTTCGGGCGTGCTAGTCGGCGTGCTCATCATGGGTTCGGTGCAGGATGCGATGAGCCTGCTGAATGTGCCGACGTTTTATCAATACCTGATTCGCGGCGGTATTCTGCTGCTGGCGGTGTTGTTCGATCAGTTCAGGCGCAGCAAGCGGCGGGTTTGATTGCTCCGCCTGTGCATCGGTGTCGGCGTCAGCGCAACATAAACGACATCGCCGACAGGCAATTCAGCGTGCGAACCGCATGCTCGACAGAAGGCGCGGAGCACCGCAGCGTGACGCCGTCCACGCGTTCGAGCGACGGCATCTGTGCGAACAGATCGGCAAGCGCGGTGGTCTGCACGCGAAGCTCGATATCGACGGGTTGCGGCGTAACGCGTTGCGCAACAGCCCGCCTCTCCAGTCGCGCGACAACGTCCTTCGCGGCTTCCTTGATCGCATCGCACGCACGTTCTGGTGTTTGCGTGACGCCGCTGCCATAGCCCGTCGCGTTCTTCGTGACCACGAACACAGCTTCGGGAAACGAAGCGCGCGTCTCTTGCGCGAACACGTCATCGCCGGAAAGCAGCACGACGCGTGCGCCATATTCGGCGGCGAGCGCGCCATAAAGCCCTGCCTCGCCTACATCGCGTCCGTTCATCGTGACACGAGAAAAAGCAAAGCTGTTGATCGTGTGCGCGAGAATCCCACGGCTTTGCGCCATCGCGTGATAGCCGATCATGAACACGAGCTGCGGCGCGTATTCGAGCCCCGCCATCATGCCGAGCGTGCGCGGCTTGCCGAGTACCACGTTTGCGCGCGCATCGAGCATGTCGGGCAGCAGATTGCGAAAGCCGCCGTGCGAATCGTTGACCCAGACGTCCGTTGCGCCGCCCGCGAACGCGCCTTCGATCGCCGCATTCGCTTCGAGCGTCATCCAGCGGCGCGCGCGTTCATATTCGCCGTTGCCCGCGCGAGTTTGCTCAGGGCTCATGACGCCCGCGACGCCTTCTATATCGACGGAAATCAGTACCTTCATGTTGTGTGCCGTTTCAGCAGTTGATCGAGATCGGGCACCGCTTCGTGCAGCGAGAAACGCGTGTGAGCGTCCCGTCCCGTGACGGTCGTGGCCGACCACAACGCGTCGACGATCGCCTGCTCGACGCTATCCGCGCAGGCCTGAAACAGCGGATCGAGACGTGCATCATTGAGCAGCGGTGGCGGAGCATTGAAGTCGGCTTCGGACGCAACCGTCCAGGCCGTCGAGAACGCGAGCGCGATATCGCCGCTGCCGTGCCCGTAGACGGAGCCGGTGCGCGCGAGACCCGCGGCGGCGCGCATCGACAGACGTCTGAGCTGGCGCGCATCGAGGGGCGCATCGGTGGCGACGATCATGATGATCGAGCCTTGCTCGGGCTTCACTGCTGTTGCCGCGGCTGCGCGTCGCCGCGCGAGTTCGCGGCCAACGGGTATGCCATCGATAGTCAGCATCGGCAATCGGCCGAAGTTCGCGAGCACGAGCGCGCCGAGCGTGAACGCGTTCCCCGCCACGCTCGCCACACGCGACGCCGAACCGATCCCGCCTTTCAGGTCGAAGCTCGACATGCCGCGCCCCGCGCCGACCGAGCCGCGTGCGAACGCCGACGATGCCGTATCGAGTGCGTGAACATAGTGCGATTCTTCAACCGCGAGCGCCTGAATATCGTTCAGGTAACCGTCGTTGCATTCGAACACGAGCGGATTGACGGTCGGCCATTCGCGCCCGACCTGTGGATTGTTGGCGATGGCCGCGCGAATCTGCGCCTGCGCGACGGCTGCGACGCCGAATGTGTTGCTCAGCGCAATGGGCGTTTCGAGCACGCCAAGTTCTTCGACCTGCACGAGTCCGATGCTCTTGCCGAAGCCGTTTATCACGCTCGCCGCGGCGGGCACCTTTTGGCGATATGGATCGCCGCGATGCGGGCGGATCGCGGTCACGCCCGTCTGTATCGCGCCTCGATCGATCATGCAATGTCCGACCGTCACGCCGGATACATCGGCGATCGTGCCCAACGGACCTGCGGGCAATACGCCGATATGCGGCATCGGCGGCATGTTCATGGCCGGTCGAGCTTCGGATCGAGCGCGTCGCGCAAGCCGTCGCCGAGCAGATTGAACGCGAGCACCGTCAGAAAGATCGCGAGGCTCGGGAACAGCGCGATATGCGGCGCTGTCACCATGTCGGCGCGCGCCTCGTTAAGCATCGCGCCCCACTCGGGCGTCGGCGGCTGCGCGCCGAGGCCGAGAAACGACAGGCTCGCAGCCGTGATGATCGACGTGCCGATGCGCATCGTCAGATACACGATCACCGACGAAATCGTGCCCGGCAGAATGTGCCGCATGATGATGGTCCAGTCCGACGCGCCGATGCTGCGCGCCGCTTCGATATACGTCAACTGCTTGAGCATCAGCGTGTTGCCGCGCACGAGCCGCGCGAACGCGGGGATGCTGAACACCGCGACGGCGGCGATCACGTTGATCATGCCGTTGCCGAGTATCGCGACGATGCCGATCGCGAGCAGAATGCCGGGGAATGCGAACAGCACGTCGGCGACACGCATCGTGATGCGGTCCCACCAGCCTTCGTAATAGCCCGCGAGCAAGCCGAAGAACGTGCCGGCAATCGCGCCGATCGCCACCGACACGAAGCCCGCCGCCAGCGAAATGCGCGTGCCCGCGACGATGCGGCTGAAGATGTCGCGGCCCAGCGCATCGACGCCGAACCAGTGCGCAGCCGAGGGGCCCGCGTTCAATGCATCGTAGTCGAAATAGTTTTCCGGGTCGTACGGAACGAGATGCGGACCCGCAATCGATACGGCGACGAGCAGCAGCACGAACACGCTCGCCGCGAGTGCGACATGCTGCTTGCGGAACTTGCGCCAGAACTCGCTCCAGGGCGTGCGGATCGCGCGCTCTTCGTGAGCGGTCGAGACGGCGCGGGTGTTATCGGCGGTCGTGCTCATGCGGACCTCACTTGAAACGGATGGTCGGATTGATGACGGCGTACAGCACGTCGACGACCAGATTGATGACGATGAATTCGAACGAGAACAGCAGCACTTCGGCCTGAATCACCGGGTAGTCGCGCATCGCGACGGCGTCCACCAGCAGGCGGCCCATGCCCGGCCAGTTGAACACCACCTCGACGACGATCGAGCCGCCGAGCAGAAAGCCGAACTGCAAGCCCATCATCGTGACGACGGGAATCATCGCGTTGCGCAGGCAGTGCTTGATGACGACCCATTGCTCGGCGACACCTTTCGCTCGCGCGGTGCGCACGAAGTCTTCGTTCAGCACTTCGACGAACGACGCGCGCGTGAAGCGCGCCATCACGGCGGCGACGGCTGCGCCGAGCGTGACGGACGGCAGCACGTAGCTGCGCCACGAGCCATCGCCGACGATGGGCAGCCAGCCGAGCTGCACGGAGAACACTTCCATCAGCAGCATGCCGAGCGCGAACGCGGGAAACGAAATGCCCGACACCGCGAGCGTCATGCCGAGCCGGTCGGGCCACTTGTTGCGCCACACGGCCGACACGATGCCGATCGCCATCCCGAAGATAACGGCCCACACCATGCTGACGAGCGTGAGCAGCAGCGTCGGCATGAAGCGCTCGCCGATCTCCGCGGCGACGGGGCGCTTGCTGCGCGTCGACGTGCCGAAGTCGCCATGCGCGATGCGCGCGAAGAAGTTCACGAACTGCTGCGGCATCGGCTTGTCGAGTCCGAGATCGGCGCGCACGAGCGCGACGGTCGCTTCATCGGCTTCGGCACCGGCCGCGAGCCGCGCGGGATCGCCGGGCAGCATGTGCACGAACAGGAACACGAGACCGGCGACGATGACGAGCGTCGGCAGCAGGCCCAGCAGGCGTTTGACGAGAAAGTTCAGCATAGAGCGATCCGCTATCGAAAAGCAGGTGCGGCATGAGGCGAAGGCGCTGGTCCCGAAACCTGTGCTTCGAGACCAGCGCGGCTTCAGCGGCTTACTTCAACGCGATTTCGTCGAAGTTGAACGACCCGTCCGGCGCGACATACGCGCCCGACAGACGCTTGCTGCGCGCATACACGATCTTCTCCTTGACGAGGAAGATCCACGGCGCGTCCGTCCAGATGCGCTTTTGCGCATCGCCATAGAGCGCGGCCTTCTTCGTGCGGTCCGTCGTTTCCAGCGCCTTCGTCAGATCGCTGTCGACGTCATCGTTCTTGTAGTACGCGGTGTTCACGAGCTTCGGCGGGATCGACGACGACGCGAGCAGCGGCGTGATGCCCCAGTCCGCTTCGCCCGTCGATGACGACCAGCCGATGTAGTACATGCGCACGGGCGCCGTCGCGGGATCTTGCGCGCTCTCCACCCTCGCGACACGCTGGCCCGCTTCGAGCGCTTCGACGCTGGCCTTCACGCCGACTTGCGCCAGTTGCTGCTGCACGAACTGAATCGTCTTCTGCGACGTCGAGTTGTTGTACGCCGACCAGAGCGTCGTTTCGAAGCCGTTCGGATAGCCCGCTTCCTTCAACAGCGCGCGCGCCTTCGCGGGATCGTACGGCCACGGGCCGAGCTTCGTCGCGTAATCGACGCCTTCGGGAATCACGCCGTCGGCGGGCACCGCATAGCCGGAGAACGCGACCTTCGCGAGCGCTTCCTTGTTGATCGCATAGTTCAGCGCCTCGCGCACCTTCGGATTGTCGAACGGCTTTTTCGTCGTGTTCAGGCTGACATAGCGGTTGATGATCGACGGCGTCGCGACGATGTCGACCTTCGGGTTCGATTGCAGCGTCGCCGCCTGCTCGAACGGAATGCGGAACGCGAAGTCCGCCTCGCCCGTGCGCACGAGCGCCGCGCGCGTGTTGTTGTCGACGACCGGCTTCCAGTCGATCTCATCGATCTTCGGATAGCCCTTCTTCCAGTAGCCGTCGAACTTCTTCACCGTCAGATCGCCAGCGGGGTCCCATTTGACGAGTTCGAACGGACCTGTGCCGACGGGATGAAACGCGAGGTCCTTGCCGTACTTCCTGATCGCGTCGGGCGAGATCATCACGGCCGACGGATGCGCGAGCACGTTGACGAACGCCGAGAACGGCGCCTTCAGCGTGATCTTCACCGTGTACGGATCGACGACTTCCGTTTTCTCGATGCGGCTGAACATGTTGTAGCGCTTCAGCTTGTTCGCCGGATCGGTCACGCGGTCGAACGTCGCTTTCACGGCGGCCGCGTTGAAGTCGGTGCCGTCCTGGAACTTCACGCCCTGGCGCAGCTTGAACGTGTAGACGCGCGCGTCGGGGCTCGCTTCGTAGCTCGTCGCGAGCACATTGACGAGCTTCATGTCCTTGTCGAAGCCGAACAGGCCTTGATAGAACGATTTCGACACGGCTTGCGACAGCGTGTCGTTGGCGTCGTACGGATCGAGCGTCGTGAACGTCGAGTCGACGGCCATCACGGCGGTCTGCGCCGCGTGCGCGGCGCCGCAAGCGAGCATCGCAAAGACCAGCGCGCCGCTCGTCACGAGCGAACGCAGGCGCAACGGTTGAAGCATGGAAGGCGTAGTCATCGTTTCGTAACTCCACTGAGCAAGTGAACTGCTTGTTGTCATGCCGCTGGTCCACGCGGCTTCTGGTTTGTTGCCTGATAGTCTGGCTGACTAGTAAGCGCCGCCGATCCTGTGCGCGGCCACGAAATGATCCGGCCCGACCGCGACGAGCGGCGCGACAACGGGCTCGTTGTCGAGCGCGCGGATCGGGCTGGGCAACTCGTCGGCGGCGAGCATGCGCTTCGCGTGGCGGCGCGCCGGATCGGCGACGGGCACGGCGCCCATCAGCTTCTTCGTGTACGGATGCTGCGGCGATTCGAACACCGCGCGGCGCGGGCCGATCTCGACGATCTGCCCGAGATACATCACCGCGACACGATGGCTGATGCGCTCCACGACGGCCATGTCGTGCGAGATGAACAGATACGCGACGCCGAGTTCGCGCTGCAGATCGAGCATCAGATTGATGATCTGCGCCTGCACGGAGACGTCGAGCGCCGACACCGACTCGTCCGCGATCACGACCTTCGGGTTGAGCGCGAGCGCGCGCGCAATCGCGATGCGCTGACGCTGGCCGCCGGAGAATTCATGCGGATAGCGGCGCGCGGCATCGGCGGGCAGGCCGACCTTGTCGAGCAGCCACGCGACGCGTTCCTGCGCTTCCTTGCCGCTTGCGACGTTGTGCACGAGCAGCGGCTCCATGATCGAGAAGCCGACCGTCAGACGCGGATTGAGCGACGCGAACGGGTCCTGGAAGATGAACTGGATATCGCGCCGCAGCGCCTGCAACGAAGGGCCGCTCAACGAGCTGATGTCCTTGCCGTCGAACTCGATGCTGCCGCTCTGGCTTTCGACGAGACGCAACAGCGAACGGCCGGTCGTCGATTTGCCGCAACCCGATTCGCCGACGAGCGCGAGCGTTTCGCCCGCATGCAGATCGAAGCTGACGCGCTCGACGGCATGCACGCGGCCCGTGAGCTTGCCGAACAGACCGCTGCGCACCGGAAAGCGCGTGACGAGGTCGCGCACGCGGAGAACCGGTTGGGCGGGCGGGTGCTGCGCGGCGTCGTCATGCGCGGCGCGCGCTTCGTGCGACGTGTGCGCGTGCTCGCCATCAAGCGTGAGCAGTTGAAACTTCGCGGGCGCATTCGTGCCTTGCATCGAGCCGAGTTTCGGCACGGCGGCGAGCAGCGCCTTCGTATAAGGATGCGCGGGCGCGGCGAACAATTGGGCCGACTCGCCTTGCTCGACTTTCTCGCCGCGATACATCACCAGCACGCGGTCCGCCACTTCGGCGACGACGCCCATATCGTGCGTGATGAAGATCACGCCCATGTTCATCTCGTCCTGCAAGCCGCGTATCAGTTGCAGGATTTGCGCCTGGATCGTCACGTCGAGCGCGGTGGTCGGCTCGTCGGCGATCAGCAGCGACGGCTTGCACGACAGCGCCATTGCGATCATCACGCGCTGCCGCATCCCGCCCGACAACTGATGCGGATAGCGCGCGGCCACGCGGCGCGCCTCGGGAATGCGCACGAGATCGAGCAGGCGCAACGTTTGCGCGTGCGCTTCGCTGCGGCTCATGTTCTGATGCAGCGCAATCGCTTCGCCGATCTGGTCGCCCACCGTGAAGACGGGATTGAGCGACGTCATCGGCTCCTGGAAGATCATCGCGATGTCCGCGCCGCGAACGGAGCGCATCGTCGCCTGCGAGGCCTGCGCGAGATCGAGCACGCTGCCGCTGCGTCGGCGAAACGCGATACTGCCGTTCGCGATGCGTCCGCCGCCATGTTCGACGAGACGCATCAACGCGAGCGACGTCACCGACTTGCCCGAGCCCGACTCGCCGACGATCGCCAGCGTCTCGCCGCGATCGACGGACAGCGACAGATCGCGCACCGCGTTGAACGTGCTGTCGCCGCGACGGAACGAGACCGTCAGGCGGTCGATATCGACGACGCGTTGTGGCGGCAGGTTATCGAGCGCACGTGTCTGGTCAGGCGTGTTCGGCACGATGGTTTCTCCCGGCATTTGAGGCAGTGAATTGCGTGAGCGTTGTGGCTAGCGATAGATCGCCGTGACGGGCGCTTCGCCGACACGCGCGTAACCGCGATACATGCCTTCCGTGTTGAACGGCAGCACGACGTTGCCGTGCGCGTCGACGGCGATCAGGCCGCCGCGCCCGTCGATGCGCGGCAAGCGGTTCATCACGACGTCGTTTGCCGCTTCCTCCAAAGCCACGCCGCGATACGCCATTTGCGCGGCCACGTCGTAGGCGGCGACCATGCGCATGAACATCTCGCCGGAACCCGTGGCCGACACGGCGCAGGTGGCGTCATCGGCATAGCAGCCCGCGCCGATCAGCGGCGCATCGCCGACACGGCCCAACTGCTTGTTCGTGATGCCGCCCGTCGAGGTCGCGGCGGCGACGTGGCCGTACAGATCGACGGCGACCGCGCCGACCGTGCCGAACTTCTTGTTGGGATCGATGGGCTCGTGCGGCAGCGCGTCGTCCTTGACGGCCTCGTTTTGCGCGGCGAGCGCCGCACCGTCGTGATCGAGCATCGCACGCTGCTGCTCGCGCGCAAGCTGCCACTGACGATAGCGCGCATCGGTGTGAAAGTACGAGGGATCGACGAACTCAAGCCCTTGCGCCTGCGCGAACGCTTCCGCGCCTTCGCCCGTGAACATCACGTGCTCGCTGTATTCGAGCACGTGGCGCGCCGCGACGATGGGATTGCGCACGCGCTTCACGCACGACACCGCGCCTGCTTCGAGCGTGCGGCCGTCCATGATCGATGCGTCGAGCTCATGCGTGCCCGCCGACGTGAACACGGCGCCGTGCCCGGCGTTGAACAGCGGGCAATCTTCGAGAAGGCGCACGGCTTGCGTGACGGCGTCGAGCGCGCTGCCGCCGTCGGCGAGCACTTTCTGCGCGGCGACGAGCACCGCGTGCAATTCGGCGTGGTAACGCGCCTGCGCGTCGGAGGCCATCGACGCGCGCACGATCGTGCCCGCGCCGCCGTGAATCGCGATTACGGCTTTGGTGGTCATGGCTTTTTCTTTGCCTTCGTAGTGGTGGGCCGCGTGGATGTCTTCGAGTGGTTGCGTATCGCCGAGGTGTCGGTGAGCCAGGGCAGCACGAACCCGGTCATTTCGGCGGCGGCCTGCGCGGAACGCTTCGCGCGGTATGCAACGGCATCGCACAACGCTTCGATCACGGCGAGGACGGTCGCCTCGGAGGTTGCCGCGAGACGCCGCTCCGCGCGGATGAAGAGCGAGCGGGTCGCGAGCACGGCGAGCGGCGACGCCGGACCGTCGGTCAATGCAAGCACCTCCGCGCCGAGACTGGCGGCGCGGCGCGCGAGCTCGACCGTATCGTCGACATAGCGCGGGAACGCGATCGCGATCACGAGATCGCCCTTGCGCGCGTTGAAGAGGCGGCGTGCGGCATGCGTTGGCCCGCCGATCAGCGCAAGCGATTGCACGTTGTCGTGATACGGCAGCAGGTTGTGCTCCATCAAGCTCGCGAGAAACGCGCTCGCGCCCGAGCCGAGGATGAACACGCGCCGCGCGGCGATGATCGCCTCGACGGCGGCGAGCGCTGCGGCGTTGTCGATTGCGCTGCGCGTCGTGCTGAGATTGGTGGCCGCCTGTTCGAGCGATGAGCTGAAAAGCTCGTCGCCCGTCGTTTGTGCTTCCTGAGCCGAACGCAAGCGCTCGACGGGCGCGAGTGTCGCCTCGAAGCCCCGGACGAGTGCTTCGCGAAACGCCGGATAGCCGTCGAAGCCGAGCGCGCGGGCGAAGCGGTTCGCTGTTGCGATGGAGGCGCCGACCGCGTTCGCCAGCTCGTCGATGCGCATGGTCGCGGCGCGGAACTGGTTCGCCAGCACGAATTCGCCCATGCGCCGATGGACCGGCGTGAGGATCGGCATCGCGGCCGTGATGCGGGCGGCGATGGCGGGCTCGGCGGCAACAGGGGACTTGGGGCTGTGACGGGACATCGAGCGTTGCGGTCAGATTGATGGATCAGGAATGTAAGCGAATTTACATGAAAACTGTCTCATGAAAATAAATTTTCTTTCGGATAAGGGTTTGTACGGAGGGGTCGAGGAGAGTCGAGGCCGCGTCAGATGCGTTGTGACATGCCGATCCTTGCAGGCGCGGCTCATCGGCAGGCATCCTCAAGCATCGTCAAGTGTGCGGGTGCGCCCGCATCGTTTGTTTGATTTTTAGCAATGCTGCGCTCGCGCTTGATCCAACCTTCGCGCGAACGCGCCCATAGACGTTGCGCGTGAAGCGCAAGCGCAGACAGAAACAGCTGCCTCAAGTCAAGGCCGCCTTGTTTTGCTTCGAGACTTGTCGGGGTGAGCGCCGTGCGTCAGAACGAGTGGTGAACACCCGTCAGCACGATCGCCTGATTGAGTCCGCCCGATACGCCCGCCGTGAAGAATGCGGCGTTCGCGCTGTCGTTCGCGTGCTCATGCCGGTTTCTCTTCCTTTGCCTGCGTTGGTGGCGCGTGGCTCAAGCTCGCGGCGATCTTCGCGCCGACACTCGCGTGTCGAAGACGATGATCGGCGGCAATCTCGATGTGGCGTTTTATCTGCTTGCTGTCGTGCCGATTCTCGCGGCGCTGACTGTGCAGTTTCCTGGGATCGAGACGTAGGGGAAGATGTTGGAGCAACGGGAGGCTCGAGGTTCCTCTCTTCTTGACGGCTTGAATGTTGGGCCCACGGTGCGCGGCTGTTCGCGTAGCGTGGCCCAGGCCGTTTAGAGGTGAGAGTTTTCGGGAGTGAGTTCTGGGGTGGGGATTTCTTTCACCTCGGGGCGTGGCTTGTTGCGTTGATGGTCACGTAAAAGGCTGAAATTTCGCGGGAATTTGGGGGTTTTCGCAAAACGGCCAGACAGTGGCGCTTGCGTTGTCGAAGTCGTGAATCGCGCGACGCGGTGTAAAGGTGAGCGTTTTCGGGAGGTCGGTTTTCCATGTCCTGGGCTCGTATTGCCGAACGCCCGGTGTGAGTCCGTGAGGCACGTGTGCTCCGCGTGCGCGAAGGCTGCTCACCCTTGCGGCAACTCTCTCACGTCTGCCGTCGCCACCGCGCCGAACGTATCGCTCAACGCATAGTCAACGAGCTTTGCCGCCGACTCTTCCGCCGTCGACAGTTTCCCGCTGCGCTTCAACTCCTCGAACTTCTCGCGCATCGGAAACTTGTCCAAACCTGTCGAGCGAATCTCAGCCTGCATGTTCGTATCGACGACACCCGGCGCGACGCTGCAAATGCGCAGCGCGCGGTTCTGATCGAGTGCGACGGAACGCGCGTGATGATCGAGCGCGGCCTTGGTCGCGCAGTAAACGCTCCAGCCCGCATATGGATGCCGTGCGGCGCCACTCGAAATATGAACGATGCGCCGGTCGCCCGCATCCGGGCTTGCGGCAGCGAACGCGCTCGCCAGCATCAATGGCGCGCAAACGTTCAACGCCACGGCTTGCGCAATCGCAGCAACGTCCTGCGCCTCGACGGGACCAATCGGCTGCACCATGCCGGCGTTGTTGAACAGCAGCGCCGTTTGCGCACCGCGAAGGAAGTTGCCCAACGTATCGCCCGCGAGAAACTGCGCGAGACGATTAGCATCGGAAAGATCGACCTCGACCTGATCGAAGCCGGCCCGAGCGGCGAGCGCCTCGTTACGCGAGCGCGCAACACCCAGCACGGCGATGCCTCGCGCAAGCAGTTGTTCGGCGAGTGCCGCGCCGAGGCCGCGCGTATGGCCGGTGACGATGGCGCGAACAGAAGTAGTGGCGTTCATGTTGAGGTTCGAGAAAGCCGTTGAGGTGCCGATCATTTTCGCACGCGAGTCACGCGGCTGCATCCGCACGCCTCAATCGTGCCGGAAACGCTCGCGGTATTGCTTTGGCGTCGCACCGATACGCTTCGTGAACACGATCCGCATGCGGTCCGCCGTGCCGAAGCCGCAATCGTAGGCGATCGTCTTGAGCGCCGCGCCGCTGCTTTCGAGCAACTGGCGCGCCGCGTCCATCCGCGCGCGTTCGACGAACTCATGCGGCGTCACGCTGGTTTCCTGCACGAAGATCCGCGCAAAGTTGCGCGCGCTCATGCCCGCCACTTCGGCAAGCTGCCTGACCGTGAAGTTCTGCCTGATGTTTGCCATCACGTGCGCCTGCACCCTGGCGACGGGCGAAGTTTCGTCGGCGGGCGCAGTGAGGTAAGGGCTGAACTGCGACTGGCCGCCCTGGCGCTGCGAGAACACGACGAGCCGCTTCGCCACTTTCAGCGCGGTCTGCGGGCCGTGATCCTCGGTGACGAGCGCAAGCGCGAGATCGATGCCCGCCGTCACGCCCGCCGATGTCACGAGCCGGTCGTCGCGCAGATAGATACGGTCGAAATCGACGCGCGCTTTCGGGAACTGCGTCGCGAGTTGCTGCGCGTGCTGCCAGTGCGTCGTGACGTTGCGCCCGTCGAGCAGACCCGCGTGACCCAACGCGAACGCGCCCGTGCAGATAGACCCATAGCGCTTACATTGAGAGGCGACGTTCGCGAGCCATTGCGTGAGGCGCCCCTCCGGGATGCTCTCCGGCAACGCGGGGCCGCCCGCCATCAACGCGAGATCGAATCTCGTGCGCTTGTCGTCGAACGTTTCGTCGGCGACGAAGGTGATGCCGTTCGACGCCCGCAACGGCTTGCTGTCCACGGCGAGCAGCTTCACTTCATAGCGGTCCTTGCCGTCGATGAACAGGTTTGCTTCGGCGAAGACATCGACGGGACCGGCGACATCCAGCGCCTGGACGCCCGGAAAGATCGCTATGGCAACGCTCGGCATTCAATGACCTCGCAGACAACGCGTTGAGAGAAACGGCAGCAGACGACGTGAGCCTGGCAGCGTCCAGCCGTCCACGCAGGTTGTTGGCGAAGGCATCGAAAACAAGACTGAAGCCATCGCATTCACTTTGGAAACGGGACGCAGCCACCATCGAGCAGCAGGATAACAAACCCGCCCATCGACGAAGGGCGCATCGACCGTCACGGGCAGCTGCTGAACATCGCATTGATGGACACGTTTGCTGCAAGCGATCCCATTTCGCTGATGTGTTTCGACTGACGGCAAGCGTTCGCGGCGCGCTCGCGGCACAATATGAAGCATTGCATCTCGTTGCTATGCGCCATTCGTGTCCGCCATGGTCCTGAAGAACCTGCTCCGCCGCCTCGACCTCACGACCCTGCAACTCTTCATCGCCGTCTATGAGGAAGGCACGCTGACGCGCGCCGCGGAACGCGAGGCCATTGCCGTTTCCGCAGCCAGCAAGCGTTTGCTCGAACTGGAGCAGGCGGTCGGCGCGACGCTCTTTCAGCGTAACGCGCGCGGCATGACGCTCACGCCCGCAGGCGAAACGCTGCTGCATCACGCGCGCCGCGTGATGCGCGGCATCGAGAACATCGGCATCGAACTCGCGGGCCACGCGAGCGGCGTGCGAGGCTACGTGCGGATGATGGCGAACCTTTCCGCGATCGTCGAATTCCTGCCCGAAGACTTGCGTGCGTTTCTCGCGGTGAACGACCGCGTGAAGATCGATCTCGAAGAGCGGCCGAGCGGCGGCGTCGTCGAGGCGGTGGCCGACAGTCTCGCCGACTTCGGCATCTGTTCCGGTGAAGCGGACGCGCGCGGCCTCGAAGTGACGCATTATCGGCACGACGCGCTCTGCGTCGTGATGCGAGACGATCATCCGCTCGCGGACCGCACGAGCGTCGCGTTCGCGCAAACGCTCGACAGCGATCACGTCGGCCTGCACTCGGCCAGCTCGATCAATGCGCGCACGCATACGGCCGCGCGCCAGGCGGGCAAGCCGCTGAAGCTGCGCATCCACGTGCCCGGCTTCGACGCCGTGTGCCGGATGATTCAGGCGGGCATGGGCGTCGGCGTGCTGCCGATCAACGTCTATCGCATCATGGGCAGGCCGCTGGGCCTCGTGTCCGTTGCGCTCGAAGACGAATGGGCCGAGCGCGACCTCATCATCGTCACGCGCGACGCGGCCCATCTTTCGCCCGTCGCGAAGCTGCTGTTCGACCATCTGCGCTCCGTGGAAGCCGCGTCCAGCAAGGCTTAGCGCCGAGCGTTCGCGAACCGCGAACGGTCGTTGGCGAATTGCGGTTGGACGCCGGGGCCGCGTCGCTTCTAACCTTGTCTCCAACATGAAACAAGATTGGAGACAGCATCATGAGTGGTCCATTGAAGGGTATTCGCGTCGTCGAAATCGGCACGCTGATCGCGGCGCCGTTCGCCGCGCGGCTGCTTGCCGAATTCGGGGCGGAGGTCATCAAAATCGAAGCGCCCGAAACGGGCGACCCACTGCGCAAGTGGCGCAAGCTGCATGAAGGCACCTCGCTCTGGTGGTATCTGCAATCGCGCAACAAGAAATCGATCTGCGTGAATCTCAAGTCGGCGCAAGGCGCCGACGTCGTCAAGCGTCTCGCCGCCGACGCCGACATCGTCATCGAAAATCTTCGACCTGGTGCGCTCGAAAAGCTCGGCCTCGGCTGGGACGTGCTGCACGCGATCAACCCCAGGCTCACGATGGTCCGCATCTCCGGCTACGGACAGACGGGCCCGTACCGCGACCGTCCGGGCTTCGGCGCGATCGGCGAAGCGATGGGCGGCATCCGTTATACGACGGGCGATGCCGAGGGTGCGCCGGCGCGCGTCGGCGTGAGTCTCGGCGATTCGCTTGCCTCGCTGCACGGCGTGATCGGCGCGCTGATGTCGCTGCTGCGCGTGAAGACAGGGCAGGGCGACGGACAGGTGGTCGATGTGTCGCTCGTCGAAAGCGTGTTCAACCTGATGGAAAGCCTCGTGCCCGAATACGATCTGCTCGGCCACGTGCGCGAGCGCAGCGGCGGCGCGCTGCCGGGCATCGCGCCGTCGAACACGTATCGCACGGAGGACGGCGGCTTTGTCGTGATCGCGGGCAATAGCGATCCCATCTTCAAGCGCCTAATGCACGTGATCGGCCGAGCGGATCTCGCCGACGATCCCGCGCTCGCCCGCAACGACGGCCGCGTCGCGCAGAGCGCGATGCTCGATGCCGCGATCACGGCCTGGACCTCGCATCATTCGATCGACGATGTGCTGGCCGCGCTCGAGCAAGCGGAAGTGCCTTCGGGCCGCATCTATTCCGTCGCCGACATCGTCGCCGATCCCCACTACGAAGCGCGCGAGATGTTGCTGAAGGCGGAGTTGCCGGGCGGCGCGTCGGTGAAGATGCCGGGCATCGTGCCGAAGCTCTCCGACACGCCGGGCGAAGTGCGCTGGCAAGGTCCGGCGCTCGGCGCGCATACGTCGAGCGTGCTGGCCGATCTGGGCTATGAGCAAAGCGACATCGAGCGGCTGCGCCGCGAAGGAGCCGTGCAATGAACTTCGAACGCGAAGACATTCAGTTCGACAAGCTGGTCGTCCAGGAAGTCGCGCCGCGCGACGGCCTGCAGATCGAGCCGACGTGGGTCGAAACAGCCGACAAGATCGCGTTGATCGATCAGTTGTCGACGGCGGGCTTCACGCGTATCGAAGCTGGCTCGTTCGTATCGCCGAAGGCGATTCCCGCGTTGCGCGACGGCGAAGCGGTGTTCACGCAGATCCAGCGCCGCGAAGGCGTGATCTTCGTCGCGCTCGTGCCGAACGTGAAGGGCGCCGAACGCGCACTCGCGGCCCATGCCGACGAACTGAACCTCGTGATGTCCGCGAGCCAGACGCACAACCGCGCGAACATGCGGATGAGCTGCGAAGCGTCGCTGGATGCATTTGGCGATATCGTGCGGCTCGCGCGGCATTTCACGGTGTCGTTGAACGCGACGGTGGCGACGGCGTTCGGCTGTCCGTTCGAAGGCAAGATCGACGAAGGCCGCGTGCTGTCGATCGTCGATGCGTACCGTGAAATGGGCATTCACGGCATCACGCTCGCCGATACGACAGGCATGGCGAATCCGCGCCAGGTTGCGCGGCTCGTCAAGCGCGTGCTGCAACGCGTGCCCGCCGACGCGCTCACGCTGCACTTTCACAACACACGCGGCCTCGGCCTCGCGAACGTGCTCGCCGCATATGAAGCGGGCGCGCGCCGTTTCGACGCGGCGCTCGGCGGCCTTGGCGGCTGTCCGTTCGCGCCGGGCGCGTCCGGCAACATCTGCACGGAAGACCTCGTGAACATGTGCGACGAGATCGGCATTCCGACGGGCATCGATTTGCCGAAGCTGATCGCGTTGTCACGCACGCTGCCTGCATTGCTCGGTCATGACGTGCCGGGCCAGTTGATGAAAGCGGGCCGCAATTGCGACGTGCACCCTGTACCCGATTACGTACGCTGTATCTGAGCTTCTTTCAATCCAACTAAAAACTCAAGACCGGACGGCGCGGCCGGATCCGGGCCTCGCATGGGACGAGAGCGAGCGCTAAAGCGCTAACGCTCGTCGACACAAAGGAGACAAGCATGAGCACACCAGGCGCAGTCGCGGCGGACAGCCGCGACGACAAGCTATCGGCAACCGCCGACATCATCAAAAAGGTAGCGTGGCGGCTGATGCCGCTCATCATGATCTGCTACCTGTTCGCGTTCTTCGACCGCATCAACATCAGCTTCGCGAAGTTTCAGCTGCAAAGCGATCTCGGCTTTTCGGATACCGCCTATGGTCTCGGCGCGAGTCTCTTCGTGATCGGCTATGTGCTCTTCGAGGTGCCGAGCAACATGCTGTTGTACAAGGTCGGCGCACGCAAGTGGATTGCGCGGATCATGATTTCATGGGGCCTCGCGACGGCCGCGATGGTGTTCGTCAGCAACGAATGGCAGTTCTACGGTCTGCGCTTCCTGATCGGCGCGATGGAAGCGGGCTTTGCGCCCGGCGTGCTCTACTATCTGACGCTGTGGTTTCCGGCGAGCTATCGCGGACGCATCACGTCGCTGCTGTTTCTCGCGTCGGCGTTCTCGGGTCTGTTCGGCGCGCCGATCTCAGGTCTCGTGCTCGGGCAGATGGACGGCGTGTTCGGCATTCGCGGCTGGCATTGGCTCTTCATGCTCGGCGGCTTGCCGTGTGTCGTGCTCGGCATTCTCGTGCTCAAGGTGCTGAAGGATCGCATCGAAGACGCGGGCTGGCTGTCGCCGACGGAGAAGACCTATCTGTCGAGCCAGATCGCGCAACAGGCGCAGCCGACCACGCATGGCCACTCGCTGCTCGGCGCGATCCGCACGCCCGGCTTTCTGACGCTTGGGCTTATCTATTTCCTCATTCAGATCGCGTCGTATGGACTCAACTTCTGGGCGCCGCATCTGATCCGCAGCGCGGGCACGCAAAACCCGACGATCATCGGTTTGCTGACGGCAGTGCCTTATATTTGCGGCGCGATCTGCATGGTCGTGGTGGGGCGCTTGTCGGATGCCTCGGGCGAGCGCCGCAAGTTCGTCAGCGCGTTGCTCGTGATGGCGGCAGCCGGGTTCTTCGCTGCGGGCTACTTCGACAAGCAGACGGTGATGCTGGTTATCGCACTGGCTGTGCTCGGCGCGGGTGTGATCGCTTCGATTCCGGCTTTCTGGGCGTTGCCGCCGAAGCTCGTGACGGGCGCGGGCGCCGCGGGCGGCATTGCGTTGATCAATACGCTGGGCCAGTTGGGCGGCATCGTGAGCCCGGTGATGGTGGGACGTGTGCGCGACGTGACGGGCAGCACGACACCGGCGCTTTATGTGATCGGCGCGCTGAGTCTGATTTGTGCGTTGATCATTCTGTATGGTCTGCCGCAGTCGCTGCGGCAGAGGGATCATACGGCGAAGGCAAGCGCGTGACGTATCGATGATCTGATAGCAGACAAACGCACGGCCTTTGCCGTGCGTTGCGCGTTTCTTGTCTTCAAGCCTTCAAGTTCGCCGCCGCCACATCCTCCCGCGACCGCACCTGCAACACCGCATCGCGGTTGTCGAGCAAATGCTGCCGCAAGATCGCGCTCAAACGCTTGCCGTCGCGCGCCTCCAGCGCCTTGAGCATGTCATCGTGATCGTGAATCGCGCTATCCCACTTCGGAGTCTGAAAGCGTGCGGCCATAGCAAAGCGGACGCTCTCGAGCACGCGTGTTGACGTGCACGGTATAACCCGCCGCTTCGAGCACCTGTTGCGCGGCGCGCACGTTTTCCGGCTCGATGCTGTTATTGAACGGCTGTCGCAAGATCGATGCGAACACGGTGATGGTCGCGGACGGCACCAGTTGCCGTCATCAGATCCACGACGGCGCAGGTGTCGATGCCGTCCACGTCGCGCGCGTACGGGCACGGGCGTTGAAATAGGCGCAACGCGGCAAGCCTTCGCTTCAAGCGATCACGAAGCGAAGGCTTTCAAGCAACGCGCGGCTGACGCGCCTAGCTCGTCTAACGCGCGATGTCGCGCAAGAAGTCCGACACTCTCGCCAAACCCGTGACCAGCACATCGCGATTGTTCGTATAGCCGATGCGCACATAGCCTTCCACATCGAGTGCACTGCCAGGCGTGAACATCACGCCCGTCTTTTCGATCAGCGCGACGCAGAAATCGCGTGAACGCATATCGGCATCGACGCGCACCAGCGCCGTCGTGCCCGACTTCGGCTTCACATACGAAAGCAGCGGTTCTTTCGCGATCCACGCATCGAGCAGCGAGAGGTTCGTGCGCAAAATGCCGTGGTTGCGTTCGAGGATGGCCGTGCGGTTTTCCAACGCGATCGATGCGAGCAGATCGTTCAGCATGCCGACGCTGATCGTGTTGTAGTCGCGATGAATCTGCACGCGATGAATCAGATCGACGGGCGCGACGATCCAGCCCACGCGCAAGCCCGCGAGCGACCACGTCTTCGACATGCTGCCCGTGCTGATGCCCTTCTCGTACACGTCTGCAACCGATGCCGTGAAGCCGTTGCCTTCCTGATCGGTGCCGCGATACACCTCGTCGCAGAGCACATATGCGCCGCAAGAGCGCGCGATCTGCGCGATTGCTTCGAGCGATGCGCCGTCCATCAGCGAGCCGGTCGGGTTGTTCGGATTGTTGATCGCGATGACGCGGGTGGCCGGCGTGACCATGCGCCTGAGTTCGTCGAGGTCGGGCAGAAAGGCGTTTTCCTCGCGCAGCGCAGAATCTCGACCTTCGCGCCATAACTCTCGGGAATCGAATAGTGCTGCTGGTAGGTGGGCAGCACGGATATCACATGATCGCCGGGTTCGACGAGCGTTTCGTAGACCAGTGCGTTCGCGCTGATCGCGCCGTGCGTAATCAGCACGTTCGGCACGCTCTGCCTGTCATACAGACACGCGACGTTGCTGCGCAAACGCTCCGTGCCGTCGATTGCGCCATAGGTCAGCTTCATCGGCAGAATCTCGGCGAGCAGCGCGTCTTCCTTGCCCGCGATCTTCAGCAGTTCGCCGACCGTCAGCGATTCGACACACGTTTCAGCAAGATTCAGCTCGCACCGGTTCTCGTAGAGATCCATCCAGCGTTCGACCCCGAATTCCCTGATTTGCATAAGTTCCGTCCTCGGTTCGGTGAAAACAGCATTGGGCGCGACAGATCGTGCGTTCGCGGCGCGAATGAAATCGAGTATAGACTTCTTTGTCTCAAATGGACAAATTGAGTCGCGCGAATCCGGTCTCGCCGCAAATGGGCGGCGTCGCGCGCAGCATCGGAAAGCAACGAGAAAGAGTACGCCGCTAAGCGCTGCAGGCGTCGCGTATCAGACCGCGCGCAATGCCTGACGATAGAAGGCGGGCGATACACCGACGCCTTGCCTGAAGCGGTGACTGAAGTGGCTCGCGTTTGCGTAGCCGCATTGCGTGGCGATTTCGGCGAGCGGCAGCGTCGTCGTGCGCAGCAGCGTGCGTGCGCGTTCGAGCCGTTGCTGCGCGATCCACGCATGCGGCGGCAGGCCGAACGACGTGCGGAACATCCGCGCGAGGTGGAATTCGGAGAGGTTCGCGACGGCGGCCAGTTCGCCGAGCGTCAGCGGCTGCATCAGATTCGACTCGATGTAATCGCGCAGACGGCGGCGCGTCGCCACCGCGAGGCCGCCTTTGAGCACAGCGCCCATCCGGCTCACGCCTTGCGAGCGCAACAGCATGCTCAAGATTTCGTGCGCCGTTTCGTTGGCGCGCAAATGGCCATCGACGTCGTCCCATGCGTCGTTTGCGAGCGACTGGCAAAGCGCCGCAATGCGCTCGTCCTCGAAGTACGTGCGGTCAGCGAGCGTCAGTTCGCGCGGTTCGCGGTCCAGTTCGCGGATCGCGCGCTCCGTGAAATGCTCGGGCAGGAAATACAGGTGCATGAAATGCATGTGGCCGCGCACCCACCAGCCCGACTCGTGATCGCCGGGCAGCGCGCACAGGCGGCTTGGCGCGCCGTAGCGGCCCGGCAGCTTCTGGCGCTCCGTGCGATAGCCGCCGTCCAGATAGCACGACAGCGTGTGATGGCCGGGCTGCTCGTAGATCGTTTCGGCCTCTTCGGTGTCGCGCGTCCAGATCGCGACGGCGAGCTTGTCACCGAGCCACGCGAAACGATCGAGCGTCGCGTTGGACTCGCTGAGCGTCTGGCAGACCGAATGCAGGCCGAACGGCGGATCGGCTGGGTCGGTTGTGGCGATGGACGGTGTGATCACGTGAATGAAGCGAAAACGGAAGAGGCACTTGCGGTTCACCGCAAGTATACGTGCTGCATGCTTGCCGCTCCGGGCGCGTGCGAAAAGTGAGCAATTCTGGACAATCGAACGGACGTGCGCGGGTGCATAGTCCGGTCACGCGTATCGTCTGGCGTTTCGATCATGAATCTCTTTCTTTATGTTGTGACCGTGTTGATCTGGGGCACCACCTGGATCGCGATCAAATGGCAGCTTGGCGTTGTGCCGGCGCCCGTGTCGATTGCGTGCCGTTTCTGGCTTGCCGCAATCGTGCTGTTTGCGCTGCTGAAGATCATGCGCCGCCCCGTGTGGCCGCCTCGCGCCGCATGGCGTTTCCTGGCCGCGCAAGGGCTCGCGCTGTTTTGCGTGAACTTCCTGTGCTTTTATTACGCGGAAAGCGTCGTGCCGAGCGGTCTCGTGGCCGTCGTGTTTTCGACGGCGCCGCTGTTGAACTCACTCAACGGGCGGCTTTTCATGGGACGCCCGTTGCAGCCGACGGCCATCGTCGGCGCGGTGCTCGGGCTCGCGGGTATTTTGTGCCTGTCGCTTCAGCAAATGTCAGGGCGTCTCGGCGATCACGCCTCCTGGCTCGGTCTTGCCGTCGCTTTCGCGGGGACGATGTGCTTTTCGGCGGGCAATCTGCTGTCGAGCCGCATGCAGTCGATGGGGCTGCATCCCATCGTCACGAATAGCTGGGCGATGCTGATCGGCGCGAGCGTGCTGACGCTCGGCAGCTTCGCCGCCGGCTTGCCGTTCACCCTCGAATCCGATGCGCGCTATCTGGGCGCGCTCGTCTATCTGGCCGTGCCGGGATCGGTGATCGGATTCACGGCTTACCTGATGCTGGTCGGGCGCATCGGGCCCGAGCGCGCCGCGTATTGCACGGTGCTGTTCCCGTTCGTGGCGCTCGCGGTATCGACGGTGTTCGAGGGCTATCGATGGTCAGCGCTTGCCGTGATCGGACTCGTTCTGGTGGTGGCCGGCAACCTCGTGGCGTTCGGCTGGACGCAGCGGCTGTTCATGCGTCGCGCCCGCGTTGCGTGAGGCGCGATTTTCTTCACGCTACGCGTAATCCGATTCAAATAAAAGCATAAAAAATAGCCAATCGATTTATTTAAAGAAAGGCGGTCGAGTCCGATTTGAGAAAATAAGAGGCGCAATAATCTTATTCCATGCGAATTGGGTTAAATGATTCGCGCGGAATGGCAAATGCTTCAATCAGCGTATTGATGAAATGCGAATGAATTGTCTGCAAATGCCGACGCTTCTGCTTCTTGCAAGGATACGACCGTGAAAGCCTCGACCCGTCTGGCTGCCGCGCTGATCGCGCTCGGCAGCCTTATTCCCATTGACGTTGCCGCGCACTCGCAATTGACCTATACGACATCATGGATAGGCAACAGTTTCGGATTCGGCGATGGCAAATGGATGCAACAGGACATTCAGGCGATTAACGTCGCGCCGGATGGAACCGTATTCACCAATTCGCCATGGGATGAAAGCGGAAGCGAAATCGGCGCATATAAAAACGGCGACAAACTCGCCGTCGGCGGCGCGACGCATGGTTGGGGCGCGGCGGGCGGCGATGCGATCACGTCGAATCACACCTATGTCTATGCGGCGATGTCGATCGGCAATCGGAACAACGCGTTGGTCGGCGCCGACTATCCGCCGGGCGGGCAAACGTGGTTCGGCATCACGCGCCGCAGCGTCGCGAACATCGCGGCCGGCGCGCCGTTCGACAGCGGCATCGGCAACAGCGCGAACGCGACAAAGAACAGCTTCCTGCGCGTGAACGCGGTCGCGACGGGCACGGATGCGGGCATCCGCGGACTCGCGGCGACGGACACGGAACTATACGCGTCCGACACCTACGGCAATCAGATCATCGTCTACGACGCGAACACGATGCGGCGTGTGCGCTCGTGGAGCATCGCGGCGCCGGGGCGCATCGCGATCGACACAGACGCGTCCGTCTGGGTGATGAGCGGCTTCGGCACGGGCAATCCTCGCGTGCTGCACTATTCGCCGGCGGGCGTGCCGCTCGCGGGCGCGCTTGAGTTGCCGGCCGGCACCGTGCCGACCGACATCGCCGTTTCGCCTTCGGGACAGATTTTCATCGCGGACAACGGTACGAAGCAGCAAGTGCTGATCTTCGACAAGACGTCAAACGGCGCGACCCGCATGACAGGCGCGCTCGGCACGTTGTACGGCATCTTCCACGAGCCGAGAGGCACGCCCGGCAACTGGCGCTTCAACGGCATCACGGGCATCGGCTTCGATCAGCTGGGAAACTTCTATGTCGCGCAGAACGGCGAAGGACCGCGTCCGCTTGCGTCGTCGACGGTCGGGCAAGGCGCGGTGCTCGAAAGCTACACCTTCGCGACGCGCGGCTTCAACTGGCGGCTGCAGGGGCTGACTTTCGTCGATAGCGCCGCCTTCGATCCCGCGACGCCCGACATCGTCTACACCGGCGCGAGGCGCTTCACGATGGACTATTCGCAGCCGCCTGGCCGCGAATGGAAGAATGCGGGCTTTACGCTCGACCGCTTCGATTTCCCCGACGACCCCACGTTCCATCAGCCGCGCGGCGTGCGCGGCGAGCCGATGGTGCGGCGGATCAACGGCCGGCCGTATCTCTTCACGCTTGATCCGGGCGCGCACTACCTGAACGTCTATCGCTTCGATGCCGCGCACGACGAGGTTGCGATACCGTCCGGGCTCTTCGCGCAAAATCCGTTGCCGGGCACCTGGCCGGGCGGACAGCCGGCCTACGGCGAATGGATGTGGCGCGATGCGAACGGCGATGGCCGCGTGGACGCGAGCGAGATCACGGGCAATCCATCGACGGGCAGCACTGTCGGCAACGGCTTCTGGTGGGTCGATGCGGCGGGCAACGTGTGGCTCGCGACGCCCGCGAGCGGCATCCGCGAAATGCCGTTGCAGGGCTTCGACAGCGCCGGCAATCCCGTCTACACGTACGCGAGTTCGAAGATGTTTCCGATGCCCGCGCCGTTCAATCGCGTCGCGCGCATCGTCTATGTCGCGGAAACGGACACGATGTACGTGTCGGGCTACACGAGCAGCCTGCCGTGGGATGCGACGCACTGGAAGGAGGCGGGCCGCATTCTCGTGCGCTACGACAACTGGAGTTCCGGCGCACCCACACCCGTCTACACGATCGCGCTGCCGTGGAATGCGACGGACAATCCGCAGGTGACGCCTGTCGGCATGGCCGTGGCGGGCAACTATATTTTCGTCGCCGAGTTGTATACGCCGAAGGTCGATGTGTACGACGCGCGTTCGGGGCACATGGTCGGCTATATGACGCCGGGCGCGGCCGTCGGCAACACGACGGGATGGGTCGATGTGTATCTCGGCATCAGCGCCATGCGGCGCGACAACGGCGAGTACGTCGTGCTGCTCGAAGACGATGCGCGCGCGAAGATCCTGATGTACCGCTGGACGCCTTGAACGCGTCGTGAACCCTTGGCAATGGGCGCGAGTCGAACAGATAGCGCGGCCGGTTCATGCGGTCTGTGCGAATGGACGGCTGCGCGTGATCGGTATATATATAAGGGCAGAACCGTTTCCTTCACCGAGCCACAACAGGAGCGACGGATCACCATGATGCCCGACGATCCGGACAGGCAGAAAGCTGGCGAACAGCCGGACCTCGAACACCTCGACGCAGCCGTGTCACACGTGCATGAGATGGTGTCGTCGGGCAATATTGCCGCGAGCGCGGCGCGCGGCATTCTGTACAGCCTGATCGAAACGCTCGGTGCGCTGGTCGGCGATCCGGACCTGCCGGAGCATGCGCGTTCTGGCTACGAAGGTCTGCTCGAAACGGCGCGCGAACTGCGGGTCAAGCTCGATCGCTGAGTGAGTGTTACGCGGCATGCAGGTGGCGCTGTTTCGCGGGCCGCATGCGCGCGCATTCGGTCACACAATTCGACGATGCCGCGATCCGCTGTGATACAAAGGGCGCTCGTTCCGATACGCCCCATTTTCTCCTGATGCTTTCTTCGTCCGCTACGGCGTTGCTCGCGCTCGGCATCATCGTCGTGCTGATTACGCCCGGTCCCACGAATACGCTTCTCGCCGCCGCTGGCATGCGGCACGGCGCGCGCCGTTCGTTGCCGCTGATCGGCGCGGAGCTGGCCGGCTATCTCGTGTCGATTTCCGCATGGGGCCGCTTTCTCGCGCACGCGGCGCATACGTTGCCGTGGCTGCCTTCCGTGTTGCGCATCGCGAGCGGTCTCTACATTGCATACCTCGCCGTCGATATGTGGCGCGCGGCTGTCGCGTTGCCCGACTCGGAGCAACCCGCCAACGGGCCACGCGCGCTATTCGTCGCGACGCTGCTGAATCCGAAGGCGCTGCTGTTTGCGGGGACGATATTTCCGCCCATCGCATTCGAAAGCGCGGCGACTTATGCGTTCGCGATGTCGCTGTTCGCGTGCCTGCTCGTGCCCATCGCGCTTGCGTGGATCGCGTTCGGCGCGGCGCTCGGCAGCGGCAGGCTCACATGGCTCGATCCAGTGAAGATGCAGCGCGCGGCGTCGATCGTGCTCGGCATGTTTTCGCTGTCGCTCGCGTGGACCGCGTTGCACTGATTGCGGTCGGTTTGCGCAGTGGGTTTCACTCGCCAGCGGCGAGCGCGGCGGCGAGTCCATCGGGCGCCGACGTGATTTCCAGTTGCGGTGTGCCGTGCCAGTCGGCGCAACGTTGCAGCGCGCGCCGCAAATCGGCGGTCAGGCGGCCGCTCACGCGCACGCCGGGCTCGAGGTGCAGCGCCCTCAGTTCGAACACGCCGCTCGCGCGATGCGCCTTCGCATCGACGCGTCCGATCAGCTTGCCGCGACTCAGGATCGGCAGCACGTAGTAACCGTATTTGCGCTTCTCGGCGGGCACATAGCACTCGATCACGTAATCGAAATCGAACAGCGCGGCAACGCGCTTGCGGTCCCAGACGACGGGATCGAATGGCGAGAGCAGCGTCGTGACCGTCGATGCAAGCTGGCCGTTCGACGCATCGTCGATCATCGGCGCGAAGTCGCGGTGCACGAACGTGTCCTGCTTCCAGCCTTCGACCCGCACCGGCATCAGTTCGCCTTCATCGGCAAGCTGATGCAGCGCGTCGGTGTAGGGACGACGCGGCATGCGGTAGTAGTCGGCGACCCAGTCCGCGCGCACGACCGCGAGCGCGCGGCAACTGCGCCGCAGCAGTTCTTTCGCGACGAGATCGGCGGGCTGAAGGTCGCGCGCGTCGTTCCAGTGCGGCAACACGCGCTCCGTCACATCGTAGACGCGTTGAAAATTGCGCCGCTCGGCGACCATCAGTTCGCCGATCGCAAACAGCACTTCGAGATGCCGCTTTTCGGGTTTCCAGTCCCACCAGCCGTTGCTCTTGCCCGCTTCGCGCGCGAAATCCGCCGAGCGCACGGGTCCCGTCGCGCGGATATGCGCGAGCAGATCGTCGATCTCGGTGCGGTACTGGTCGTGCCAGCTGGCGGCGTATTTCCAGCCCATGTCGGTGGGATCGAGCATGCGGTGGCGCATCAGCCCGTAATCCTCGATCGGCAAAAAGCACGCTTCGTGCGACCAGTACTCGAAGAGCTTGCCTTCCGCGAGATGCTCGTCGAGCCATTGCGGCTGATACGGGCCAAGGCGGCTGAACAGCACGAGATACGGGCTGCGCGCGACGACGTGAATCGTGTCGATCTGCAGCTGCGCCATCTGCCGGATGGCGTCGAGCACATCGGCTTTGGTCGCCTTGCGGCGCGGCGGGGCGAGCAGGCCTTGGGCGGCGAGGTGCAGGGTGCGGGCGGCAGAAAGGGGAAGTGTTGTCACGCTGGTAGCGTTGCGGCAATGCAGTCGGTTATTGGTCGAACGAGCCGCGAACGACGCACAGACGACGCACAGACAACGCCCGACCTGGGATGTCCGGCACGGCGATTCGCGATGCCGGACTTTCCGCTACTGTAACTTGATCGCAACCAACGCACGGACGCGCTGCATCTTCAAACGATGCGTGAAGTCGCGTCCTCGCGCGTACTACCAGCGGCCGTGGTGGTGACGGCCTTCCCAGCCGCGATGATGGCCGTGATCGTGCCAGCGCGGACCGCCGCCCCAGTAGCCGCGCGGGTATCCGCCATAGCCGTAACCGTAGTAGACGGCCGGCGGCGGCGCGTAGATCACGGGCGGCGGCGCATAGACGACGGGGGGCGCGGCGTAGACGGGCGGCCCCAGATACACGCCAACGCCGACATGCGCAGATGCCGCCGTCGTTGCGCACGCAGCGGCTAAACCGAAAGCCACCAACACCATCGCATGTTTGATCATGCTGTTCTCCTTACTCGCGTTCCATGCAAGTCAATTGCTGATCGTGAAGCCAATCTGACTGAATGCTGACTTAATCTTACGAAGCAGAAAGAATCACAGGTGCAAGCAGACGGTCGCTAATGTAACAACCGGTAAGCGGCATGAAAGGCGGGCACGAGGGCGGCCGGCCCGCGCCGTGAAAGGCGCGGGCGGTGCAGCGAAGAATAACGAAAAGGAAGAATCAGGCGCCGAGCGCGACCGACTCGCCCGCGCGTTCGGCGAGCATCTGATGGATTTGCGCGACGACCTGCGCGCCTTCGCCGACTGCAGCGGCAACCCGCTTCGTCGATCCGGCGCGCGCATCGCCGATTGCGTATACGCCCTCGACGGAGGTCGTCAGATCGCAGGCCGAATTGGCGCCCGTGATCACGAAGCCCTTCGGGTCGAGTTCGACGCCGCATGTGCGCAGCCAGTCCGTATTCGGATCAGCGCCCGTGAACAGGAACAGGTGGCGCGAATCGAAACGGTCGCGCCCGTCGGCGCATGGATGCTTCAAGCCGACCTGGGTGAGCCCGCCATCGTTGCCTTCGAGCCAGCCGATCTCGGTGCCCGGATAGACGGTCACATTCGGCAGCGACGCGATCCGGTCGATCAGATAGCGTGACATCGTCGCCTCGAAGCCGCTGCGGCGGATCAGGACGTGGATGTGCTTCGCGTGCGACGCAAGATAGACGATGCCCTGGCCCGCCGAATTGCCCCCGCCGACGAGCACGATCTCTTCTCGCTTGCACAGCTTTGCCTCGACGGGCGACGCCCAGTAGTAGATGCCGCGGCCGTCGAAGCGTTCGAGGCCGTCGATCTCGGGGCGACGGTACACCGCGCCGCTCGCGATCACGATTGCCTGCGCGCGGATGCTCCCCTGGCAAGCCAGTTCGAGCCGGTACGGACGCTCCTCGCAGTGCAGATGCTTCACCTTCACGGGAATCGCGACGTGCGCGCCGAACTTCTGCGCCTGCACGAACGCGCGGCCCGCGAGCGCCTGGCCGGAAATGCCCGTGGGAAAGCCGAGATAGTTCTCGATGCGCGAGCTGGCGCCCGCCTGACCGCCGGGCGCGCGGCTGTCGAGCACGATCACCGACAGGCCCTCCGACGCCGCATACACGGCCGTCGCCAGTCCCGCCGGGCCCGCGCCGACGATCGCCACGTCGTACACGTATTCCGAGTCGAGATCGGGTATCAGGCCGAGACAGGTCGCCAGTTCGGGGTCGCTCGGATGACGGAGCACCGAGCCATCGGGACAGATGACGAGCGGCATGTCTTCCGGGCCGGCGGCGAACTGTTCGACGATACGCAGCCCGTCTTCGTCGCGCTCGTCGAGCACCGTATGCGGATGGCCGTTGCGCGACAGGAAGCCTTGCAGCGACACCAGCCGCCGGTCGTTGCTCTTGCCGATGAGGATCGGCCCGCCCGCGCCCTTCTCGATCAGCGAAACGCGGCGCAGGATCAGCGCGCGCATGATGCGCTCGCCGAGTTCGGCTTCCGCGACGATCAGCGCGCGCAGGCGCTCCGGCGAAACCAGCAGTGCTTCGACGGGCTCCAGCGCCAGGCCGTCAACGAGCGCCGGCTTGCCCGACAGCTGGCCGACTTCAGCGAGGAACGAGCCCTTGTGGTGTTCGTTGACGAGCAGTTCGCGCCCAAGGCCGTCGCGCTGATAGACCTTGACCGAGCCCGACAGCAGCACGAACATGCCCGGCCCCGTCTCGCCCGTGCGGAACAGCAATTCGCCCGTGTCGAAGTGGCGACGTTCGCCGAACCTGCACAGCCGCTTGATTTCCTCCAGCTGAAGTTCGGGGAACATCTGATGACGCCGCGTCGACAACGTCGAGAACGGCGCCTCGTTGGTGACGGCGCGTTGCGCCTCTTCACCCTCTCGCGTTACACCCATCGAATTCGCTCCTTGCTGTGCTGTGCTGCGCGCCCGCGCCGGCCACAGCCAATGTCGGTTCAGACTGTTTTCGGCGTAATGCCGACGGCGACGGTCGGTTCGGGCTCTTCGGCGAGTGGCTCGAGCTGGCCTCCCGCGTCGCGCCACGCATCGAGGCCGCCACGCAACGGCAGCACGTCCGCGAAGCCTGCTTCCGTCAATTGCTTCGCCATCCATGCCGCCGACACTTCGTTCGGACACGAGCAATAGATCACGAGCTTCTGGTCGTGCGGATACTTCGCGACGATTTCGTCGAGCTGGCGTTCGTCGGCGAATACCGAGCCGGGAATCACGAATGGATCGAGCGTGCGCTTTTCCTGCGAGCGGATGTCGAACAGGACGGGCGAGCGCTTGTCGAGCATCAGGGTGTTCAGTTCGTCGACGTCCATGCGCGCGGTGGCGAGCTTCTTGATGAGTTGGCGGCGCCGATACCAGCGGTACGCGCAGTAGATGGCCAGCAGCACCGCGACGACGACGGCCGTCATCTTGCCGAGGCGGCTTGCGCCGGCGAACAGCATGTCGATCTGCTGTGCGAACACGACGCCGAGCACGAGCCCGAGGCCGGACCAGAGCGTCGCGCCGATGCTGTCATAGGCGAGGAACGTGCGGTACGGCGTGCCCATCGCGCCCGCCATAGGAATGGAGACGATCGAGAGCCCTGGTACGAATTTCGCCACGGCGAGCACGCGCACGCCCCATCGGCCAAAGAAGCGTTCCGTCTTTTTCACGCACGTATCGCGCGAAAGCGACAGCTTGCACAGCGTCTTCAGCGTGTTTCCGCCGTAGATGCGGCCTGCCGCGAACCACGCGCTGTCGCCGATCAGCGTGGCGAACACGGCGAGAACGAGCACGGGCAGCACCTGCGTGCCGACCGAACCGGGATGCATCGCGGCCATCGCGCCAAATAGCACGAGAGAAGGCATTGCGGGCACGGGCAACCCGATCGACGCGGCGAGCACGTTGACGAATACGATGGCAGGCCCGTACTGCTCGACGAGATCATGTAGCATCGGCTTACTTTCGGGGCCATTTCGGGCCCGAAAACGTCTGGGATGGACTAAACGATTATGGACGCATTTTGACCACGTGCAAGCAAGGGGTGCGATGCGTCACGTAATGCTGAAATGCGGGAAAAGCGCTTGTTGCCTCGATCTTCGACAGGAAAACCAAGGTGCTCCCGGCGAGCGTCGCGCGACGTTCCGTGGGCGGTGTTACTTGGTGGCACCTGCGTGAAAAACAAGAGGCGCTCGCCGTACGAACCTGCGCGCGCTCGTCGTGAAGCTATGGCTGACTGCTGCGATTATTGACGGTGATTGTGCTGTTCGCCCGGCAGTTCGGCGCCATGCGCACGGATGGCTGCAATCAGTTCTGCCGGCGTGATTTCATAACGCACTTCACGGTGGATGCCCGGCTTGCGTTCATCGACCTCGATCAGAAGAATGCCTTTACCGTCTTCTGTCGATTCGAGACGCAGCGAGCGCAGTTCGCGACCCGTTGCATCGTCGTGCTCGGTGAGCAGGGCCATTGCCCCGGAAGACCCGGTGGTGCGCATCGAAAATTCCCTCTTGCGTGATTGAACAACGTTGCCGAACAGGCATTGTAAGGGCACTGCCGCGTGCCGTCTGTCGCGCGGCGCTCACAACCCTCCGATTATGCCGGCGCGCCGTGCGCAATGCAGCAATGGTGCGCGCCATTGTCCGCGAACACGCGGCGGCGCGGCTTTCGGCGGGGCGCTGGGGTTTTTTCGACGATTGCCCGCGTCACTGCAGCGGGCGATGAAGACCCATTTGTTGCACGCGTTCCGCACATTTGCAGTCGACCGTCGCCGGCTGTCATCGCAGTGACGCGTGCGTGTACTAGAGCAAGATCCGGGAAGCGGGGGCGCTCGTCGTTCCGATAAAGTCGCTGCATGCTCAAGGCTATCAACGCGGGAGAATCTGATGAAGCAATGCATGTTAATGCCGAGTCCGTTGGGCGACATTCTGCTGCGCGCTGAAGACGACGCGTTAACGGGCGTGTTCTTCGCCGGACAGAAATATTTTCCGGCAGCGGACGCGGCGCGCGATGCGCTCGATGCGGGCGGTCCGTCACGCGTTCTGCAACAGGCGCGCGAAGAACTCGGCGAATACTTCGCGGGCGAGCGGCGGCGCTTCACGGTGCGGCTGCGGATGCTGGGCAGCGCGTTCCAGCGCGACGTGTGGGAACAGCTCGAAAAGATTCCGTACGGCGAGACGGCGAGCTACGGCGGCATCGCGCAGCGCCTCGGCTTGCCGCTGTCCGCGTCGCGCGCGGTCGGCGCGGCCAACGGGCGCAATCCCATTTCGATCATCGTGCCGTGTCATCGCGTGATTTCGAGCGCGGGCGACCTGACTGGCTATGCAGGCGGACTGCACCGGAAGGAGGCGCTGCTGACGCTCGAGCGCCCGCAGGCGAAGCCGCCGCGCCAACTGGATCTGCTCGCCGTCGATTGAACGATGCGCCACGCGGCGGCGGCCTTTTCAGCGACGCGCGCCGCCCGGACGTACGGGACGTGCGGAATGTGCGGAATGTGCGGAATGTGCGGAATGTGCGGCAAAAAAATAGCCCGTCCATCAAGGGCGGGCTGTGTAAACGCCGTTGTTACTCGGGTCAGCCGGCCCGCACACACTCCTGGGCGCTGACCGTCGTATCTTTATTGGCCATTAGCGCGTTGTCGAGATGGGAGTAACGATGATCCATCAGACCAAAGCGTCTTCGGCGGCGTGAGCGCGATTCGTGTGCGCGGGCGCCGCCGGGCTGCGCAGGGCCGCGCCAGCGCGCGCCGGCGGCCTGCTCGCGGTTCGCGCGGGCGCCGCGTCCGCCACCGTGAACAGACGCACGGCCTCGTCGAGCACGTCGGCCTGTTCCGCGAGCCGTTGCGCCGTCGCCGCAGCCTGCTCGACCATCGCGGCGTTCTGCTGCGTCGCGCTGTCCAGATGCGAGACGGCCTGGTTCACCTGGCTGATGCCGTCGGCCTGTTCGCTGCTCGCGTTCGCCACTTCGACGATCAGCGACGACACGCGGGCGACGGCTTCATCGATCGCCGCCATCTGCGCCGTCGTGCGCCCGACCAGTTCCGTGCCGCGCGACACCTCGCTCACCGTCGTATCGACCACCTGCTTGATTTCCTTCGCCGACGCGGCACAACGCTGCGCCAGCATCCGCACTTCGCTGGCGACGACGGCGAACGAGCGGCCTGCCTCGCCTGCGCGTGCCGCCTCGACGGCGGCATTGAGCGCGAGGATGTTGGTCTGGAACGCGATGCCGTCGATCACGCCCGTGATATCGGCAATGCGCTTCGACGCTTCCGTGATGCCCGCCATCGTCTGCTCGACCTGCTGCGTGACCTTGCCGCCGAGTGCGGCGGCCGCCTGCGCTTCCTTCGCGAGATCGAGCGCGCGGACGGTGGCGTCGGCATTCGCCTGCACGGTCGTCGTCAGCTGCTCCATCGTCGCCGCCGTTTCTTCCAGCGAAGCCGCCTGCATTTCCGTGCGGCGCGCGAGATCGACGTTGCCCGTCGAAATCTCGTGCGCAGCGTCGAGCATCCCGCCGATCTGCGCACGCACGTCGAATACGATCGCGGCGAGATTCGCCTTCAGCTGGTTGAGCGCCTGCAGCACGTCGCCGAGATCGTCGTGGCGGGCGATCGCGAGGTCGGCGGTCAGGTCGCCCGCCGCCATCCGCGTGGCGAACGACGACATCGCGTTGACGGGCTGTCCCAGATGACGCGACAGCAGTTGCGCGGCGATGGCGCTCGTCGCGGCCGTTACGCCGAACGCGATCCAGAACGGCAGCGGCGGCACGCGGCCCCACGCGGCGATACCAGCGACGAGCAGCGCGACGGGCGCGACCGTGTAGCCGATCGTCGCGCGAACCGCGACGGGCAGACGGATCAACGCCTGCAGCTTGCCGACGAGACCCGTGCGCACCACCACGCCGTGTTGCAAGCGGTAGCCGCGCGCTTCGCCCGCGCGCATCTTCGCGTATAACGCTTGCGCCGCGCGGACCTGTTCGCGTTCCGGCTTCACGCGCACGCTCAGATAGCCGACCGTCGTGCCTTTCTCGACGACGGGCGTGACGCTCGCGCGCACCCAGTAGTGGTCGCCGTTCTTGCGGCGGTTCTTGACGAGCGCCGACCACGGACGTCCCGCGCGGATCGTCGTCCACATGTCGGCGAATGCTTCGGCGGGCATGTCGGGGTGGCGGATCAGGTTGTGCGGCTGGCCGATCAGCTCGTCGCGGGCGTAGCCCGACACGGCGATGAAGGCGGGATTGCAGTACTGGATCTTGCCTTTGAGGTCGGTCGCCGACACAAGCATCTGCGACGGCGGGTAGTCGTACTCGTTCTGGGTTACAGGCTGATTGTTGCGCATGACATTCCTTGAACTGCCGGATACCTTTGCATCCGAATCGATCTGTAAGGCTTAACGGCAGAGACCACTCAGGCTTTAGGGTTTCCTTGCAACTATCGAGGCAGGGCGCGGATCGAGCCGTGTTCTTCAGACGGATTGCGTCAGGCGGCAAACAGAATAAACTCGGTGCATATCGGGTCTGATCTCGCAGCATCTGGGCAAGGTCAGTTCGGCGAACGTCCGGCTGTGGAGGTCCACGGCCGGCTCACTATGAAGCCCGTCAATTGCGCGGGTCTAACCGGCTTCAGTGCGGCCTTGCCATGCACGAGGCGCAAATGTATGCAGAATCTTCTGGATCGCACGCAGGAATCGCTGGCTGAGGGCTTCGCCAGGCTCTCACGCTATGCGCGGCGGCAGCGCCGTGTCTATATCGCGACGATCGTGCTGCTGCTCGTCATCCTCGCCGTGTCTGCTTCGCTGCTCGCCGGGCTCGCGATTGGCAAGTACGTCGACTATATGCGCAGCATCCGCGCGCAGGATGCCGCGAACTTTTCGGTCGCGCTCCACAACGCCGAGTCGTTTCTCAGGCGCACTGAACTGACCGTCGATTACTACGAGACCACGAAGGACGTCCAGAGCGTGCCGCCCGAGGTCGAACAGGCGGTGCGGGCGAGCGGTGTTGCAGCCGGTTCGGCGCCGACCGCCGACAAGCGCTACGACCTGCTCGTCTCCGATGCGACACAGAAAGCATGGGGCGACGATCTGAACGCGCAGTTGTGGCGGCTTTCTTCCGTCGCCACGTCGACGCTCGTGACCCGCGAGGCCTTCGACGTGCCGTATCGCACGCTGATGGTCGGCCTGACGGACGACTATGCGGTGCTGATGCCTGGGCTGTCACAGCAGAACGACCCGGGGGCCCCGCCTCTCGCACCCGCGTTGATCGGGCAGTTACGTGCAACGATGGAGCGCAACCTGCTCGCGCAGTCGGGCGCGCGCGCACCGGCGAAAGGCACCTACGTATTATCGGCGCCATATCACGACCCGTTGCTCGGCGTGCCCGCGATCATGGCCATCACCGCCCACTATGCGGGCGATACACCCGTTGCGCTGATCGCCATCGTCAAGCCGCTCGATCAGTTCTTCACGTTTCCCGTGCGCTCGCCGCACGACGGCCTCGTGATGCTGGTCGGCAAGCGCGGCGTGATCAAGGAACTGCCGCCCGTCGATGCGGCCACGGCGCGCGAATTCATGCGGCGCGCCGCGCTGATTCCGCACGATACAAGCCGTTACTCGCTTGACGGCGTGCTGTTCTCCGTTCCCGTGAGCAATGCGGTGCCGTCGCTCGTGAGCCACCTGTCGTGGGGCGACATCGTCGGTGCGTTGCGCTGGCAACTGGGCGCGATCGTCGGGGTGACACTGCTGGCGGCGCTCGCGGTCATCCTCACGGCGAAGTACTGGGGACTTGCGCTGCTGCGCCGCTCGAACGAAGAGGCCGTGCGCGCGCTCGAAAGCGAAACGATCAATCACATTCTCGTCGCCGCGACGCCCGTCGGCCTGTGCATCGTGCGCCAGCGCGACTTTCACATCCTGACGTCGAACCAGCTCGCGCGCGAACTGCTGCATCTCGGCGATGCGCCGTCCGGCCTGCCCGCGCATATCGGGGCGGCGTTCAAGGAGCGCAATGCGCACGAAGCGGGGGCATCGCGCCTGGGCAAGTTCGCCGAGTTCATCGTCCCCGCGCTGCCCGTCGAACCCGCCGACGCCGACAAGCCGGATACGCAATACCTGCAGATCAGCTACGGCGCGGCGCGCTACCGGGGTGAGGACGTGCTGTTCTGCGCGCTTCTCGACGTCACCGTGCGCCACGCACTTGGACGGCAGATTCGCGCCGCGCAGAGCGAGACGGAAGCGATGATGAAAGCGCAGACCAGCTTCTTCGCCGCGATGAGCCACGAGATCCGCACGCCGCTGAACGCGCTGCTCGGCAATCTCGAACTGCTTTCGCTGACGCCCGGTCTCGATGCGCATCACCAGCGTCTGCGCGCCGTCGGCGCGGCTGCGGACGGTTTGCGCCACATCGTCAACGACATCCTCGATTTCTCGAAGATCGGCGCCGGCAAGATGAAGCTGTTGCCCGAATCGTTCAGGCCGATCGAAGACCTCGAAAATCTCGCGCTGTCGTATGCACCGCTTACGTCCGCCAGGCCGCTGCGCTTCTACGCGCATCTGTCTCCGTCGCTTTACCGGACGGTCCGCGGCGATCGCACGCGGGTCGTGCAGATCGTCAACAACTTGCTGTCGAACGCGTTCAAGTTCACGCCGAGCGGAAAGATCACGTTGACGGCCAATGTCGAGCCCGACTTGCACGACCGTCCCGTGCTGATGTGCCGGGTGATCGACTCGGGCATCGGGATGGATTCGTCGCTGGTCGCGCGCATCTTCAACCCGTTCGTGCAGGCGGAGTCGAACACGTCGAGCCGGTATGGCGGGACGGGCCTCGGCCTCTCCATCTGCGCGCGGCTTTGCGAACTGATGGGCGGCAAGATCGGCGTCGAGAGCGTGCCGGGGCTGGGCAGTGCCTTCACCGTATCGATTCCGCTCGAACCGACGGCCGAAGCGTTGGCCGCCGCCTCCGCCGAGCCGCCGCAGCAGCGTGGCAGCGCGCTCGTGCTGTGTCAGGAAGCGGCGTCCGCGAAGGTGCTCGACGAAATGCTCGCCTACGTGGGCTGGAGCGCGAGCAGCGCGGCCTCGGTAGCGGCGGCGGAGGCCTGGCTGCGCGCGCGTCGCCCCGGCTTCGTGATCGTGACGGGCGAATACGACCTTGAGACAGTCAAGGCATTGCGCGCGATCCGGCCCGTCGACGTCGTATGGCTGACGCGCTCCGGGCAGCATCAGCCGACGATGCGAGCCGACGGCGTGTACGAGGTGACGGAATTCAGCCACGACGCGATCTTCGCGTGCATCGGCCAGTTGACGGGCGGCGTGCCGTCGTTCGAAGCGCCGCCTGCCGCAGCAGCCTGGGACGAGCGCGCCGCCGATCCATCGCTGCAAGGATTGCGCGTGCTGGTCGCCGAAGACAATCCGCTGAACCAGACGCTGATCACCGAGCAATTGACGGCGCTCGGCTGTGAGCCGGTACTGGCGGACAACGGCCGCGAGGCGCTTGCGCTGCTGAGGCAGACGGGCGTCGATCTCGTGCTGACGGACATCCACATGCCCATCATGGATGGCTACGCGCTGATCGAGGCGCTGCGGCAATCGCATCCCCACCTGCCCGTGCTGGCGTTCAGCGCGGTGACGGCTGCCGAGCAGATCGACGAATGGCGCAGGCGCGGCTTCACTGCGTTCGTGCCGAAGCCGGCATCGCTGAAACAGGTGGCGACGGCGCTGCAGGGCCTCCGCTTGCGGGCGCGGGCGGAAGGAGCGGAAGCTGCGGAAGGAGCGGAAGGAGCGGAAGGTCCCGAACGTGGCAGTGAATCCGTCTCAGCCATCGAGGCGGACCGCGTCGACGCAGACAGCGCGCGTGCCGCGACCGTCGCCGACGCGGAACCAGAACCAGAACCACAAACAGAGCGAGGCAAGCCCGTCCCGCGCGGCACGCCGTCGGACACGCAAGCACTGCCCGATACCGCGCCCTCCCTCGATCCCGCCGACAAGGCGCGCTTCATGCAGATGCTCAAGGACTATCTGATGACCGATCTGCCGCGTCTCGCGTCGATCATCGAAAGCAGGGATGTGACGGCCCTGCGCGAATGGGCGCATGGCGCCGCGGGCGGCTTCCTCGTCGCGCAGGAAGCGGCGTTCGCCGCGCAGTGCCGTGAACTCCAGTATCTATGCGAGGGGCAGCCGCAATGGACGCCCGCTCACGCCGCGCGAGCCGCTGCGCTGCACGATCATTTGCGCAGCGCGTTCGCGCTGGACGTCGCTTCGATTCAATGAGCGCTCGCCGTCGTGGGAAAACAACGCATCGAGGTGGACATTGAGCGTACGCTTTGCGGGGGAGCCCGCCGCGTCGAGCCAGTGTGCCCTCCGCTTTGAAAGACCGGCGCGGCGCGAGTTGTTTTCGCTTTACACCGGTTTCGCACGAACTCGATAATGGGATTCCGTTTGCAATTCGTAATCTAGCTTCCGGGGCGGTGCGCGCGAATCTTCACGCGCACCACTTGCGCATGTGGCTGCCGTTCCTATAAAAAGTCGCCCTTTGACGTCGAATCGACTCAACCTTGGGAAGCGAAGCATGTCCGCGAACAAGATCAACAAGAACGCCGCCGCGGTCGCCGCGGGCGCAGTACTCCTCTCACTCGGCACGGGCGCGCACGCGCAAAGCAGTGTCACGATGTATGGCGAGCTGGACACGGGCCTCGCCTATCTCAGCAACGTCGGTGGGCACTCGCAGTGGAAAGCGACCACGGGTCTCGTCGACGGCAGCTATTGGGGCTTGCAGGGCATCGAGGATCTGGGCGGCGGCAATCGCGCGATCTTTCGTCTCGAGCGCGGCTTCTCGGTGACTTCGGGCGAAATGTTCAACGATCACCCGTATTACGTGGGGCTCGGCAACGAGAAGGCCGGCACCTTGACGTTCGGCCATCAGTACGACCTCGTCCACGACTACTTTGCGCCCTTCACGCTGACGGGCGGCACGGGCGGCACAGCATTCGCGCACCCGTTCGACAACGACAACGCGAACAACACCTATCTGGCGGCGAATTCCGTCAAGTACGCGAGCCCGTCGTTCGGCGGGCTGACGCTCGGCGGCATGTATGCGTTCTCCAATACGGCCGGTCAGTTCGCGAACAACCGTGCGTACAGCTTCGGCGCGAACTACCAGAACGGCGCGCTCAACGCGGGCGCGGCGTATCTGCATGTGAACGGGCGCGGCAACTCGTCGGTGGGCGCGTACGATGCCGTCGTGTTGCCCAGCGCAACCGATGTCTTCGATGCCGCCGTGCAGACGCAGAACACCTACGGCGTCGGCGTGAGCTATGCGATCGGCGATTTCACGATGGCGGCGGCGTGGTCGCGTTCGACGTTCACGGGCGTCACGGTCATCGATACGGGCGATGCCGCGCCGTCCATCGGCTTCTCGAACTATGAAGTCAACGGCATCTACCAGCTGACGCCGACCATCGCGCTGGCGGGCTCCTATACGTACACGAAGGGTTCGGGCGCACACTGGCACAACGGCGGCGTGCAGGCCGACTACCAGTTGTCCAAGCGCACCGATACGTATCTGGAGGCGATCTATCAGCGCGCGTCGTCGGGCGCGCCGGCCGTCATCAACACGGCCGATCCGTCGTCGAGCCACAACCAGGTGCTGATCGGCGCGGGTCTGCGGCACCGGTTCTGACGGACGCGCCGAATCCGAGGCCGACGCCGGGGCGGCCGGCTTCACGACACGCGCGTCATCAGACCTTCAGGCGCTTGCGGCCGGCTGAGCAGGTAGCCTTGCACGTAGTCGCAGTTCACGCGGCGCAGGATGTCGAGCTGCGCCGCCTCTTCGACGCCTTCCGCGATCACCTTGATGCCGAGCTTGCGCGCGAGGCCGATGATGCCCTCGACGATGGTTTGCGTCGTCGGGTCGTGATCGATCTTCGACGTGAAATACCGGTCAATCTTCAGCGTGTGCGGCCCGAAGTCGGCGAGATACATGAGACTCGAATAACCGGTGCCGAAATCGTCGATGGCGATGCGCACGCCGAGCTGCTTCAGCTCGACGATCGCCTTCTGCGCCTGCTTCGGATTCTTCATCAGCGCGGTCTCCGTCAGCTCGATCTCGAGCTTGTCGGGCGGAATGCCGTGCTGTTTGAGCGCGCGGTCCACGTCGCACACGATCTGCTCGCTGCCCAGCTGCCGCGCCGACACGTTCACCGACACGCCCAGATTCATCGCGCCCGCCTGCCGCCATTCGGCCAGTTGGTGCAGCGCATGGTCGAGCACCCAGACGCCGAGGTCGACGACAAAGCCCGTCTCTTCCAGCAGCGGAATGAAATCGCCGGGCGAAATCAGACCGCGCACGGGATGCCGCCAGCGGATCAGCGCTTCCGCGCTGTGCACGGCGAGCGAGTGCGGCTCGTGAATGGTCTGGAAGTGCAGGAAGAACTGGTTGGTCGCGAGCGCTTCGGGCACGTCGCGCTCAAGCTCGAAATCGCCGATGGTTCGCGCCGCTTCCTTGCCCGCGAACTGGTAGCCGTTGCGCCCGTTTTTTTTGGCCGTGTACATCGCGACGTCCGCGCTCGACAGCAGCGCATCGTGGCCGCTGCCGTGCTCCGGATAGATCGAGATGCCGATCGACGCCGTGATGAACGCGCCGTCGCTGTCCTGCAGGCGGTTCGCGCAGAGGCCGCCGAGCAGCGCCTGTGCCAGCGCCTCGAGCCCCGGCTTTTCCACCACGCTGCCGATCAGCACGGCGAACTCGTCGCCGCCCAGCCGCGCGACGAAGGCGTCGCCCGGGAGCGTGCGGCGGATGATCCAGCCGACGTTGCACAGCAGACGATCGGCGGCGAGATGGCCGAGCGTGTCGTTGAGCACCTTGAAGCGGTCGAGATCGACGAACATCAGGCCGAACGGCCTGCCCGCCGCGCACCGGCTTTCGATCTCGCGCAACAGCGCGGCGCGGTTCGCGAGGCCGGTCAGCGAATCGGTGTACGCGAGCCGGTCCAGTTCGGCGATGCGCTCCTGCTCGACGGTCACGTCCTCCGTGATGCCGATGATGCGCAGCACGTTGCCCTTGTCGTCGATCACTGGATAGCCGGTGCTGCGCAGCCAGCGCACTGCGCCGTCGGCCTTGCGGATCCGGTACTGCGCGCGGCCTTCCGTCGATTCGGCCGTGACGCGCTGCATTTCCGCCAACAGCGCCGTCCGGTCTTCGGGCACGACGAGTTCGAGCCAGCCGTTCGGATTGCGCATGAACTCTTCCGGGCTGATGCCGAAGACGTTCGACGAGCCAGCCGTGATGTAATTGAAAAACTCGAAATTCGCGCTAGACGAGAAGAATACGAGCTGCACGTGCGCTTCCATCTCCGACATCAACTCGCTTTTTGCGCGCAATTGCTGGAATAACTGCGTCTGGTTCGAAATGTCGAGCGAGGCGCAGACGACGGCGACCACCTTGCCACTGTGATCCTTGACGGGAATCAGCTGTGAGTCCCACCACTTCGGCTGCCCCGCAGTCGTCGTGCAACTGCCGCGAAACGACGCGGGTGTGCCGCCGAGCGCGCTTCTGAACGCCGCCGTCGCCGCACCGCTGTCTTCGCCTTTCCAGAAGCCAAGCCAGTTCGCGCCCGCGAGCTGCGCGGGCGACGTGGCTTCCATCAGCGTCGCGCCGTAATCGTTGATGCGCAGCATATGCCCTTGCAGATCGAGCAGCTTGACGCAATCCCGGCTCGCGTCGAGGAACGAACTGGCGAGCGCCATCGCCGCCGCGTGCCGCGATTTCTGCGCGGCGAAGCGTTGGCACGTCGCGATCATCGCGATTGCACCCGCCGTCGCGCCGGCCGCGACGTTCAGGCTGAACGGCGCGCCGGCGGGCCAGTGCAAGGCCATCTGCAGCGCGACGCTCGCCGTGCCCGTGCCGATTCCCGTGGCGACGCTGATCGCGAAGCCGACGGGGCCGACCGGGCGGCGACCCGACCACGCGTCGAGCAGCAGCGACAGAAAGTGCTGATCCTGGCGTGACTCGCGCGCCACGTCCCCGCGCAGCGCGCGGCGCCACTTCAGCGGGAAATTCGTCGTCATCGTGCGCATCCGTTTTCACGAGGCGCACGCAATGTGTCGCGACGTGGGCGGCTGTCCGGCGCAGCGATCGACGCGGCTTCAGGCGCAACCGCGAACGCCATTTCAGATTCAGCTTCAGGCGCAAGCCCGGCCGCGCAGGTGAGCGAATTCACGTGCGCTTTGCGCGGTGTGTGGACCGGTTGGGGAAACGAAATGCCTGTCATGATGGCCAGCCGCTTTGACGGTAGTTATTGCTGCGCTTGCGGACGGCGCTGCTTCCTTCGTTTACGGCGCGCCGGTTTTTTTTGTTTAGGCTAGGCAATTCTGCCTGCTTTCAAACGGTAGAACCATATTTTTTGTTGTGCGAGCAACGAAACGCGCACGCGCAGCGCGTGCTGTCCATGCGACGCGCATGCTTTCCGCCAGCCACGGCGCATATGCCTGGCTTCCCTAAGCTTTCGCGCCGCATCGGAAATCAGACGTAGGAATCGCACGGCCGGTTTGCAAACGACCGCCTGTCCGGCGCATCCGGCTCCCGCCGAACGGGCGCTGATAAATGCTGACGATCCCGTCGCGGCTTGCTAAATTGCGTGTTCAGGCACCGCAAAAGCCGCGAAGGCGGGCGGTTGCGCTTCCCGCGTCGCAACCCGCAACCGTGACGGCGTTGCACCGGCGAGACCCGGCAAGGAGACCCCATGCGCGCCGTATTCCAGTACCCGTTCCCCACCGCCGAGCGCAAGGTCGCGCGCAACAAGGTCGTCAGCGCGCGCGCCGCGGTCGAACTGATCCGCCCCGGCGACACCGTCGCGACGGGTGGCTTCGTCGGCGTCGGCTTCGCCGAGGAAGTCGCGATGGCGCTCGAAGAGCGCTTTTTCGATGCGAACGCGGCCACGACGGGCGGGCCGGGAGCGCTGGGCACGCCGGACGCGTCGAACGCGCATCTCGATCTGACGCTGGTATACGCGGCGGGCCAGGGCGACGGCAAGTCGAAAGGCCTTAACCATCTCGCGCACGAAGGTCTGGTGCGCCGCGTGATCGGCGGCCATTGGGGACTCGTGCCGAAGCTGCAACAGCTTGCCATCGACGGACGCATCGAAGCCTACAACCTGCCGCAAGGCGTCATTTCGCATCTGTTTCGCGATATCGCGGCGGGCAAGCCGGGGCATCTGTCGACGATCGGCCTTGGCACCTTCGTCGATCCGCGTCACGGCGGCGGCAAGCTGAACAGCAGGACGACGCAGGAGCTCGTCGAGCTGATGCAGATCGACGGCGGCGAGTATCTGCTCTACAAGACCTTTCCGATCGACGTCGCCATCGTTCGCGGCACGACGGCCGATGCGAACGGCAACATCACGATGGAACGCGAGGCGCTCACGCTCGAAGCGCTCGCGATCGCGATGGCGGCGCGCAATTCAGGGGGGATCGTGATCGTACAGGTGGAGCGGCTGGCCGATTCCAACACGCTCAACCCGCGCGAGGTGAAGATTCCCGGGATCATGGTCGATTGCGTCGTGGTCGCGCGGCCCGAGCATCATTGGCAGACCTTCGCCGAACCGTATTCCCCCGCATTCGCTAGCGAGCTGCGCGTGCCCGCAAGCTCGGTGCCGCCGATGGAGCTGACCGAGCGGAAAGTGATCGCGCGCCGTGCGGCGATGGAGTTGATGGCCAACAGCGTCGTGAATCTCGGCATCGGCATGCCGGAGGGCATCGCGAGCGTCGCGAACGAAGAGGGCGTGATCGACCTCTTTACGATGACCACGGAGCCCGGCGTGATCGGCGGCATTCCGGCGGGCGGACTGAATTTCGGCGCGGCGACCAACACTCAGGCGATCATCGATCAGCCGTATCAGTTCGACTTCTACGACGGCGGCGGACTCGACGTGGCTTTTCTCGGGCTTGCGCAGGCCGACCGTCAGGGCAATCTGAACGTCAGCAAATTCGGGCCGAAGCTCGCGGGCGCGGGCGGTTTCATCAACATCAGCCAGAGCGCGAAGCGCGTCGTGTTCGTCGGCACGTTCAACGCGGGCAACCTGGATGTCGTGGTCGAAGACGGCCGCCTCAGGATCAACCGGGAGGGCGCGTGCCAGAAGTTTGTCGATGAAGTCGAGCATCGCACGTTTAGCGGCGAGTATGCGGCAAAGCGCGGGCAGCCGGTGCTGTATATCACCGAGCGCTGCGTGTTCGCGCTGACGCCGCGCGGGCTCGAACTGACGGAAGTGGCGCCCGGCGTCGACGTGCAGAACGACATCGTCGCGCTGATGGGCTTCATGCCGATCATCGAACGGCCGCCGCGTCTGATGGACGAGCGCATCTTTCGCGCGGCGCCGATGGGCTTGCGTTCGATGCTGCTATGCCTGCCGCTCGACGAGCGCTTCAACTACGACGCCGAGAAGAACATGTTCTTCGTGAACCTGGAGGGCTTGCAGATCACGACACAGGAGCAGATCGACCAGATCTGGCACCAGGTCGAATCGCGGCTATCGGGCGTGCAAATCAAGCCGCAGGCGATCGTCAACTACGACAATTTTTCGATCAACCCGGAACTGATCGACACCTATTCGGCGACCGTGGTGAAGCTCGTCGAGCGGTTCTACTCTGGCGTGACGCGCTACACGACGAGCAGTTTCCTGCGCATGAAGCTCGGCGACGCGCTGGAGCAGCGCGATGTCGCGCCGTACATTAACGAACGTCCGGGCGATGCATCGACGCACAGATGAAACGCGCCTGCCGCGCCGACATGAAGCGCACACGATGAGCGTGAGAAAATAGCGTTTTACGCACGGCGGCGCTGTTCGCGCGTTACGCATTCAAGAAGTTCATCATGAGCGGTTTCATTCCCAGTGTGCCCGGCAAGAGCGAAAGCGATTTCGAAGTGAGCGCAGGCTCGAAGCTCGCCGGCTACCGGCGTTTTTTCGGCGTCTTGCGCGTGGTGCGCAAGACGGACGGCCGTCTGCTCTTTCCGTTCGACGGCGCACCCGATCTCGGCCCCTATCCGACGAAAGAAGAAGCGCTCGCTGCGGCGCAGGTGTATGGCGAGCATATCGTCGAGGGCGATCTGGCGCGGCCCGAAATGTAGGCGGCGCGCCGCCGGCGGTTTTGTGTTCCGGCCCCGTGCAATGCGCTTGAAGCGCGCGCATCGCGCGACTATCGTTTGATTGGACCCTGCCGGAGGCGATCATGCGCGCTGATGCCGTCGATGTGCATTTCGATAGTGCACACATGTTTCTCGACCTATCCGACGGCCGTGCCGTCGAATTCCCATTGAACTGGTTTCCGACGCTCGCCGCAGCCACCGATTCAGAGCGCGAACATTTCGCTATTTCTATCGACAAGCAGCAACTGTTCTGGCCTGAACTCGACGAAGACATGGACGTGACTGCGCTGCTGTTGTCGCTGCCTGAATCGATGCGCCACTAGTCGCGGCGTCGTTTTGCCGATGCTTGAGAACGCGCTGCTCGCGGCAGTGCGCCGGGCGTGGTCGTATGTCGATTCCGGTGCGCGGTTGTGCCTGCTGCATGCGATAAAATAGCCGCCTGGTGTCAATCGGAGCTCATGTGCGATCTGTCGTTATTTTTCTCACGCCTTCCCTGGACACCAAGACGGAATCTGTATCGGCAACTTCAGGCGCGCGTGATTCCGACGCCGACCTGACTCGCACTGCGATGGCCGTACATGATCGGGGAAATATCGTCGTCGAGTCGACGACAGATGACGGTCCGTCAGTTCAGGCTCACTAACAAGAATGAAAAAAACGGCGCGCTCGCCTTAGGCGGCGCGCCGTCGTTATTTGTGCGTCTGCCAACGAGCAGCGCGCGTCAACCGGGTGCCGGAAATGCGCAAAGTAGTAGCGCGGCTCGCCGCGCATCGCACTTTCCCAATCGCCTGGAATGCTACGGTAACGACCCACGGCGACGTGCAACAGTTAGACGAAAAGCACGACATGCACATCAGCGAGCGCCAGGATGCGGCCGTGCATCTCGACCCCGGACAAGCCCGTCATCAGGACGTCGGAGATCAGGCAGGATGTCTCGGCGATGTGTCCGGATTGCAGGTATTCCTCAGCGGATGCGAACAACCGTGTCTGCTTGCCGAAAGAGCGCACGAGCGTGTCCGTCGCGAGGCGGATAGCTTCGTCGTGGTCACTTTCAATGATGCGGACCTGGTGCTGAAGGCTGTGCTCGACGGTCGCGGAATCGCTCAGATGCCGGCCTATCAGATTTGCGATCACATTTCGCGCAACGAACTCGTCACGGCTTTGAGGCAGCACATGCTGGACGACCAGGGCCACTACATTTGCTACCTCTGCCGACAGCATTTGCCGACGCGCATTCGCGTCTTCATCGACTTCATGACCGAGCAGATTCACGCGCTCGATCTGAATTGCCTGAGCGGATGCAATCCGGATCACGTCGGGCCTTCGGCAGAGGGGATGGCGGCATGAATCCGATTCTTTGGCCATACGCGGCCTTGGCGATTGTCTTTTGGGCATCATATGTGAAGCTGGCCTCACATACGGCGGGCGTGTCTTCGCTATTGCGGATATGCGTGTCGCCGGTGTCGGGCAGCATGATGCTTCTGCGAGGCGCGGCTTGCGTCGCGAAGACGGCGGGCGTGATGTTGAGCTTTGGCGGCTGCATCGATGCGGCCGGGTCGTTGTCGGGCGGGCTCGCGTTTAGTTTCGCCCATTCGGTCGTCTACGCGATGGCGAGCGTCGTCAGGTTCGCGGAGACGGCGAGGGGCGGGAAATATAGTCAATGTCCATTATCAATGGGCGCTGTTCCCCTGCTACAGAAGGACAGAGTCCTCGATGCTCAGGTCTGCACCATACGCCCTGATTGACGACCCAAAGTCCGCTCTGCGATTACCGAGCGGGCTTTTTTAGTCCTTCCAATTTGCTTGTCGCAATCGGATAAAGCTTATTTGTCCCCGTTCTGTTGTTTCCATAATTGTGCTGACAAAAATCAATAGTTATGTACTGCAAATCAATATAGATTTATCGGTTAAAGGAGACGACGCGGCGATACATGTATTTCCGGCACATCCGTTACAAAAATGAGTTCTAGCCACACTAGCGAAACGGGTGACAAACGAAATGGGAACGTTAGATATTTCCGACGACGGAACAACCATTAGCTGGATAGATGCAATGAATTGCTTTCAATGGATGGCATGAGCACCATCGTTGTCCGAATGGCAGTGCCTCCATACTGGAAACCAAACAGAGGAATCACTCGCAAAAGGTGTCTTCCGGTGCGAGAAGCTGAGTGCGATCGTGAAGAGATTATCGCTGCGCTATGCGAATTGACCGCTCAGCGATCACATTTCGGATTCCGCAAACGGGATGATCGCAGACCAGCTCCTGCCACAACTGCGCTAAAAGTCTTTTCAAATGAAACACAACATCAAGAAGAAGTCGGTCGCATTTCAAGCAGCTCCCTGCGGGAATATTCAACATTGGGCACATTTGTGTGTGAACGCAAGCGTCGTCGTTGGCATGTGCGCGAACGGCGGGGTTCAGATGGCCAATGCGGCGGACGCTCCTACCCCCGCAGACACCGCAGCCGCCGCACGCGCGAACGCCGAGCAGAACCAGCAACTACAGCAGCAGCGCGACGCACAGCAGCGCGGTCAAGCGGTTAACGCACCCGCCGTGCGCTCGACCGTGCCAAAGGCCGGGGCATATCCCGAAGTTCCTCACGAATCGCCGTGCTTTCGCATCGACACATTCGCGCTCGACGTACCCGCCGCACTGCCCGACATCGCGCGCAAGAACGGCGCATCCAATCTGCCGCTTGATCCCTTCTGGTTCGCGCGCGAATGGCTCGACCACTACAGGGGCGAATGTATCGGCAAGGTCGGACTCGACATTCTCACGAAGGGCTTGCAGCAGGCGATTCTGTCACGCGGCTACGTGACGACGCGCGTGCTGCTGCCCGAACAGGACTTATCGACGGGCACGCTTAAGGTCGCGCTCGTGCCGGGTGTCGTGCGGCATCTGCGCTTCGCCGATCCCGCTACCGGCGGCACATGGAAGTCCGCATTCCCAGCGCGCGACGGCGACCTGCTGAATCTGCGCGATCTTGAGCAGGGTCTTGAGCAGATGAAGCGCGTGGCGTCGCAGGACGTGGACATGAAGATCGAACCCACGGATGTCCCTGGCGAAAGTGACGTGGTGCTGAACGTGAAGCGCTCGAAGCCCTGGAGTTTCGTCGCGTCGGTTGACAACTCGGGGACGAAGGCGACGGGCAAATGGCAAGGCAACGTGAGCCTTGGCCTCGACAATCCGCTGGGCCTGAACGACGTGCTCGCGGTCGGGGCGAACCAGGACCTGTCGTTTGGCAACAAGACGCTCGGCTCGCACGGCTTCAACGGCTCGTATTCCGTACCGTGGGGCTACTGGACGGCGACGCTCTCGGGTAACACGAACACTTACTACCAGAACGTTGCCGGCGTGAACCAGACGTTTGTGTCGAGCGGCAATGCGCAGACCACAGCACTCAGACTCGCACGCGTGCTCTCTCGCAGCCAGAGCGATGTGCTCGGCGCGTATGTCCAGCTATCGAAGCGCTTTGGCGAGAGCTTCATCGCAGGCACGTCCATCCCGATCCAGCAACGCAACAACACGTTCATCGAGGCGGGCCTGACTGACAGGCATTATTTCGGCGCAGCGCAGTTCGACGGCACGCTAGGCTACCGTCAGGGCATACACGGCCTTGGCGCGACGGGCGATCCTGACCCGAGCCTGTATGGCCCTTCCCAGGACGGCAAGTCACTGCCAACCTACCTCTACAAGATGGCCGTGCTCGACGCGAACCTGTCGGTTCCGTTCGCCATCGCGACACAGAACTTCCGCTATGTGACGACGCTGCACGGCCAGTTCACGAACGACCCGCTGTTCTTCATCGACGACCTGACCATCGGCAGCCGCTACACGGTGCGCGGCTTCGACGGCGAGACGATGCTTGCGGCAGAGAAAGGCTTTTACTGGCGCAACGAACTGCAGTGGCCCATCTTCGAGACGGGACAGACGCTGTATGCGGGAATCGACTATGGACGCGTGTTCGGACCCGATACGGCGGCGCTTGTCGGCACGCAACTCGCGGGCGCAGTGATCGGCATTCGCGGCGGCATGCCGGCGAAGTACGCAGGGTTGATGTATGACCTGTTCGCGGGGACGCCCCTCTACAAGCCGGCCGGGTTTCCCACGTCACGTGTGACAGTGGGGGTGCAGGCGACGGCGCAATTCTGATCGAAAAAGGAAGTCCGGCGGGGGCCACGCGTACAAACACCCAGCCACGCGTTTTCGGCAAATCCCCGGCAAAGGGGCAACACCCGCGCCGCGACGCGCATCGCGGATGCACGCTAACGGGCAAAACACACCCCATCGCGGATGCCCGCGATGGGGCAAAGCGAACCTCCAAATGTCACCGCGTTTGCCGAAGTCCTCATGAACACGGCGAGGGGCAAACCAAAGACCTCGTCGCGGAAGACGAGTGGGATGTTGTCGCGAGTTCGTTTCTCGAACTCGCGGATGCAATAGTGGGCGGCGCCACGCGCTAGCGGCAAATCCGCCTGCTCAAACCAGACCGGTCGCGTAATAGAGCCCGATAACAAAGAACACAGCGAGCGTCTTGATCACCGTCACGGCGAAAATGTCCCGATACGACTCGCGGTGCGTCAATCCCGTGACGGCGAGCAGCGTAATCACAGCGCCGTTGTGCGGCAGCGTATCCATGCCGCCGCTCGCCATCGCGACCACGCGATGCAGCACATCCATCGGGATATGCGCCGCCTCTGCGCCTTTGATGAACAGATCCGACATCGCCGCGAGCGCGATGCTCATGCCGCCGGACGCCGACCCCGTGATACCTGCCAGCGAGCTGACCGATACGGCTGCGTTGACGAGCGGATTCGGGATGCTCTTGAGCGCGTCGCTGACCACGATGAAGCCCGGCAGTGCCGCGATCACGCCGCCGAAGCCATACTCCGATGCCGTATTCAGCGAAGCGAGCAGCGCGCCGCCGACGGCCGCCTTCGTCCCGGATGCAAAGCGTTCCTGCACGCGGCTGAACGCCGTCACGACGACGAGCAGAATGCCGAGCAGCAGCGCGCCCTCGACCGACCAGATCGCGACCACCGACTTGATCGTCGCCGTCACCGGGCCGCCGTGGTTTCCGGGCAGCACGTCAGTCGCCACGGTGTACGACGCGCCGTACCAGTCGGGAATCATGCGCGTCAGCACGAAGTTCGCCACGCCGACGAGAACGAGCGGTGCGATCGCGAGCAGCGGATGCGGCAGCTTATCGGTTTCGATCGGTTCCGGTTCGTTGAGGAGCGACGTGCCGTAGCCTTCGCCCTTCGCCATTGCCGAGCGGCGGCGCCATTCGAGGAACGACAGGCCCACGACGATGATGAACAGCGACCCGGCGATACCGAGGCCGGGCGCGGCCCAGGCGGTGGTCTTGAAGAACGTCGACGGGATGATGTTCTGGATCTGCGGCGTACCCGGCAGCGAATCCATCGTGAACGAGAACGCGCCCAGTGCGATCGCGCCCGGCATCAGGCGCTTCGGAATATTGCTCTGGCGATACAGTTCCGCGGCGAACGGATACACCGCGAACACGACCACGAACAGCGACACGCCGCCGTACGTCAGCAGCGCGCACACGGCGACGATCACCGCGTTCGCGCGCGCACGGCCGATGTAGCGGATCGCCGAATGCACGATCGACGCGGCGAAGCCCGACAGTTCGATCACCTTGCCGAACACGGCGCCGAGCAGAAACACCGGGAAATACAGCTTCACGAAGACGACCATCTTCTCCATGAAGATGCCGGAAAACACGGGCGCGACGGCGGCCGGATCGACCAGCAGCACCGCGCCGAGCGCGGCGATCGGCGCGACGAGAATCACGCTGTAGCCGCGATAGGCGGCAAACATCAGGAACGCCAGGGCGGCGAGGACGATGACAAAAGCCAATTGAGTCTCCAATGCTTGGTTGTTCTACGTGGACGCGCGCAATGCGAAGCGCGGCGGCCGGGCCCTTTTTAGCAGGTTCCATGCCATGTCCATTTCACGCGGCTTTCTGGCCCGAGCGGCCGAATCCGCGGCGATAATCCGAACGATTGTACAGAACCGTCTTCAATTGGAGACGAAATTTCACGTTCGGATTTCGACGGGGCGAAGCATACCTTATTCAACGGGGTTCTTGCATGTCTACTACGTGAGATAATCCGTCCACGAATTGAGACAGCAAGCATAAAAATCAGGAGACAGCGACAACATGATGAACGACTGGTCAGGCCTGCCCGCGACCTACGGCGACGTCCTGCGCCGCGCGATGGACTCGCTTTTCCGCACATTCGAGAACTTCAGCGAAGGCACGTTCATCGTCGATGCCGATGCGCGCGTCGTGTGGATCAACAAACGCTACGCGGCGCGCTTCGGCTTTTCCGACCCGCAGCAGGCGATCGGCCGCGACTGCGAAGCGGTGATCCCGAACAGCCTGATGCGCGAAGTCGTGATGACGGGCAAGCCTATCCTGCTCGATATCCTCGAAACCGACCGCGAACCGCTCGTCGTCACGCGTCTGCCGTTGAAGGACGATGCGGGCAAGGTGGTCGGCGGCGTGGGTTTCGCGCTCTTCGACGAGATGAAGGCGCTCACGCCGTTGTTCTCGCACTACTCGCGCGTGCAGCAGGAACTGATCGCGACGCGCCAGTCGCTCGCGCAGGCGCGCCGCGCGAAGTACACGTTCGCGAGCTTCGTCGGCACGAGCGCGGCGAGTCTCGAAGTGAAGCGCCAGGCACGCCGCGCGGCGCAAATCGATTCGCCCGTGCTGCTGCTCGGCGAAACGGGCACGGGCAAGGAGCTGCTTGCGCACGCGATACACGGCGCGTCTGCGCGCTCGACGAAGCCGCTCGTCACCGTCAACGTCGCGGCCATTCCCGACGCGCTGCTCGAAGTCGAATTTTTCGGCGCTGCGCCTGGCGCCTATACGGGCGCGGACCGCAAGGGTCGCGTCGGCAAGTTCGAGCTGGCCGATGGCGGGACGCTGTTTCTCGACGAGATCGGCGACATGCCTTTGCCGCTGCAAGGCAAGCTGTTGCGCGTTCTGCAGGACCGCGAGTTCGAGCCGCTCGGCTCGAACCGCATCGTGCGCGCCGATGTGCGGATCATCGCGGCGACCTCGGCCGATCTGCCCGCGCTCGTCGCCGAGGGGCGCTTTCGCCCGGACCTGTTCTATCGCCTGAACGTGCTGACCATTCACGCGCCGCCGTTGCGCGAGCGGCAAACGGATATCGAGGCGCTCGCGTACACGATTCTCGAAGATCTGGCGACGCAGGTGCGCGGCGGCCATTTCGAATTGCACGAGGATGCGCTGCGTCTGCTGTGTGCGTACGGCTGGCCCGGCAACGTGCGCGAGTTGCGCAACACGCTGGAACGTGCCGTGATGCTGTCGGACAGCGAACGGATCGATGCGCGCGCGCTCGCGCCGTTCATCGGACCGCTGCGCGGACAGGTTTCGTTCGAAGCGCCCGCGTCCGTCGAGACGGCTTCGGCCCACGCATCGGACGGCGCGCAGCCGCAGCAGTGGGCCGACGCGATGGCGGCGTTCGAAAAGCGCTTTCTCGACGAGGCGTTGCGCGCCTGCGATGGACGCGTCACGGAAGCGGCCGCCCGCATCGGCATGGGACGCGCGACGCTCTACAAGAAGATCGCCGCGTACGGTATCGACGTGTGACCGTCGTCGCGGGCGGGCGGCCGGACTCGCCGCAAGCGTGATCGCGCAGTACGATCGTGGTGGCGGCAACGAGGCGAACGCGAAGGAGGCTCGGGTATGGCGCGCTGGATCGCAGGGTTCATGCTGTTCATTGCGAGCACGGCTTTCGATGCGCTGTGCGCGCAGCAAGCATCGTCAGCGGCCGTATCGGCGACGGAACTGCGCAACTGGTACCACGATCCGTTTTTCACGCTCTCGCACGCGATCGTCGACTGCCCGGTGCCGCTCGGCCCGATGATGACGCGCGCGCAAATGGAGGACGACGCGCATTATCGCGTGGAGCGGGGCACGACCTGCTGGCTCGCGCACAAGTGCAGCAAGCCGAACTCGTATATGTACGACGCTGATATCGCCAACGCGATTCACACGCGATTCATGAATCCGCATGCATTCGACGGCACGAGCCTGTGGATCACGGTGCAACGCCGCTTCGTCTATGCGGAAGGCTGCGCGCCTGCATCGTTCGACAGACAGGCTTTGCAGCAGCAGCTCGAAGCGATTCCGGATGTCGAGCAGGTGTTCGTGCGCATCGGCGCGAACCCGCGCGGCCCCGTGCCCTACAAGACGCTTGCGGAGCCCGGCAAGCCGCAATAGGCAACCCGGCTATGCGCGGCAAGCCGTGCAGACCGCGATAAGCGCAACGCAAGGCGGCCATGGCACAATCGCGATCGTCGAAAAACAAGTGGCCAACGGGGTTTTAGATGAAACGCAGTCAAACATCCGCGATGCGCGCGACGCGGTGGGTTCGCGGCGCGTCCCTTGCCGCCGTCGTCGCGATGACGGGCGGGCTTGCCGCATGCAGCAGCGCGCCGCCGCTGTTCTCGAAGGACGGCCGGCCTACCACGCTGGTCCAATGCCCGGCCGGTTCCGACAACTGCGAACAGCAGGCGCAGGCGATGTGCGGCGGCACATTCGATACGCTGCGCGTCACCACCGACAACGGCGTGCGCAGCCTGCTGTACGCGTGCCGCACGAAGTAAGCCGACACTTCGCCCGCGACGCCAGGCGCCCCGCGCCCGCCGTGCCGGGAAGCCATTTCTCGCCGTATTCACATTGGGTCGTCAGCACGCGGGCAGTTTTCTCGCATGCATCGCACAACCGTTTGCCGGCGTGACCCGATACCCGATGCACGCGTTGCGCCGACGCATCGCGCGCGGCGCTTCCGTGCGGAGCCCAACGGAACGCTTCGCTTTCCTCGTATAGATTGTCGAACAGCGAATGCGACAGCGCTCGCTTTAAAAGCGCTGTCGATCGATTCCGGGAAGGGTATGCAGGCAACAGACAACATAGAGAGAGCGGCAGCCGATTTCCCGCGGCGCATTTCGTGCCATTAAATGACGCCCTCGCAAGGGGCGACGGGGAAGGCAATGAATCACGAGCAGATCGAGAGAGACATCGAGCACCTGGAACGCGTCATATCGCGCATCTCCGTCGCCGACGGGATTCCGCTGTCATACTGGCGCAACCGTATCGCGTCGGTGTCGCTGGGCGCGCAGCTGCCGTCGCAGGTCAAGCGTGTTCAGAAGCTCAGCGACGCACTGCACGCGATCGAAGTTCGTTACAGGCGCTGAGCGCTATCGCCTTTCGCGCGCCGGTTCGTTCGACATCTCCGGGCCAGTGCGCTGTCATCGCGACGGCATCGACGACTGCTCCGCAGCGTCGTCGACGGCGCGGGCACTCGTGAATCTCTGACAGCACGGCGCTGCTACCCGGCACTTTTTAGGTCTGGTACGGTCACAGTTGCCGTACAGCTTCGAAGGAGACTTTGCCCGATGGCCACATATAAACAGCTGACCGCCCAGCTCGAAAAACTGCAGAAAGAGATGGAAGTCGCGCGCGAGCAGGAAGTGACTCAGGCGATCGCTGATATCAAACAGAAGATCGCCGACTACGGCATCACGGCCGAAGAACTCGGCTTTTCGAGCAAGCCGCGCGTGCCGCGCAAGCCCGCGCTGCCGCCGAAGTACCGCAACCCGAAGACAGGCGAAACCTGGAGCGGACGTGGCCGCGCACCAGGATGGCTCACGGGCAAGAATCGCGACAAGTTTCTGATCAGCGAATGATCGCCGGGCGATCGCCCATCGATGTCCGATGGGCGCGTTCGATTTAACGGCGCGCCGCCGTGCTTTTTCCGTTTCTCTTTCCGTTTCCCTTTCCGTTTCCCTTTCCCGTAGCGGTATCGACGTTCGGCCAGGCAAGCCGTTACAGTGAGCCAATGCGCGCCTGATGCGCGCACCGTTGCTGCGGTCCCGAAAACTCTCACCTTTGCGCTGCGCGGTTCGCTCGAAAGCGCGCGGCGTGCCGCCTGCCGATCGTCACTCGAAGCACGGCGAGAATCTTTCGCGCCGACCCGGCACGTGTCCTCAAAGCCTTGTGCAGCAACGGTTTGCGGCTTGCGGCCGGAATCGTGGATGGCGTTCGCGCCCGCGGTCCGGCACGCGCGTGCTCGGTATTCGAAGGTCGTTGTGGACCCGCGCCGCGCCCCTTCTGACGCCGTCTTTCGCGCGTCCCGAAAACGCTCACCTCAGCGATCCGATTGCCGAAGCCGCTCGTCAGTGGAAACCCGGAGTTGAGTGCGCCTCATACCCCGGATCAAAAAACATCGCTTCATCGTCCAGCTTTTCGGCCAGCACAATCAGCGCATCCAAATCAACCTGATGGAACGGGACAAATGAGCGCTACCACTGAAAAGCAACTGTATATCGGCGAAGGTTTCGAAGGCCCGGGGGTCAACCTCGCGCACATCAACGTGCTGGTCGGCCCGCGCAACGGCCCGGCTGGCCAGGCCTTCGCAACCGCGCTTTCGACGCCTTCCGCCGGCCACGCGCCGTTCGTCGTGATCGCGCGTCCGGGCGTGCCGACCAAGCCGCTGACGCTTTATGTGAACAAGGCGCAGATCGAAGGCGACTTCCACGGCAACGCGACGTGGGGCGCATCGCAGGCGGGCATCGCGAAGGCGGTGGCCGAGTCGCTGGAGAACGGCACGCTGCCGCCCGAAGCGGAAAACGACTGGGTTGTCGTGTCGGCGAACTGGGTCAACCCGAAGACCGACGATCTCGACGCCGTCTTCGAGAACAACTACCGCGCCTGCAAGAACGCGATCCTCGCGGCGATCAAGGGCCTGCCGCACAAGGAAGAAGTGTTCGCCGCCGCGCGCGAAGTATCGAACCCGTTCTACACGCCGAAGCAGCGCTAAGCCCTCAGCGGCAACAGTCAGGAGAGAAGCAATGGAATACGTTCGCCTCGGCCAGTCGGGCCTGAAGGTTTCGCGTCTGTGCCTCGGCACGATGAACATGGGCACGCCGCAATGGAAGCCGTGGATTTTCGATGAAGCGCAAAGCGAGCCGATCGTGCGTCACGCGCTCGAAGCCGGCGTCAACTTCATCGACCTCGCGGACTTCTACTCGACGGGCGTCGGCGAAGAAGTGGTCGGCCGCATCCTGAAGCGCCTCGCGCGCCGCGAGGAAATCGTCGTGACGACCAAGGTCGGCTACGACATGGGCGCGTATCAGAACGCGGGCGGCCACTCGCGCAAGCACATCATGGACGGCATCGACGGGTCGCTTACGCGTCTGGGCATGGATTACGTCGATATCTACATGCTGCATTTCTTCGACGTCAACACGCCTGTCGAGGAAACGATGGGCGCGCTCAACGACATCGTGCGCGCGGGCAAAGCGCGCTATATCGGCGTATCGACGATGTACACGTGGCAGTTCGCGAAGATCATGCAGGTCTGCGAGCGCAACGGCTGGCATAAGCCGATCAACATGCAACTGCAGCTGAACCTCGCGTATCGCGAGGAAGAGCGCGAAATGATTCCGTACTGCCAGGATCAGGGTGTCGGCGTATCGGTGTTCAGCCCGCTCGCACGCGGTCTCCTGACGAGCGATCTGCAATCGACGCGCAATCAGACCGACTTCTTCACCGCGCAAATGTACGGCGACGTGGCATCGCGCGAGATCGCGGCGTCGGTGGCGCGCGTCGCGGCGAAGCGCGGCGTGTCGGCGGCGCAGATCGCGCAGGCGTGGGTGCTGCAACGCGAAGGCATCGCGAGCATGCTGGTCGGCGCGGATTCGCCGGCGCAGTTCGACAGCGCATTGGCCGCGCTTGACACGAAGTTCGACGCGGACGAACTGCACGAGCTGGAGCGCAACTACACGCCGTGCGATCTGATCAACGACTACACGGCGGGCAAGCGCATCGCGCGCGAAGCGCGTCCGGCGCAAGGCGTGTTCGCCGATGTGTCCAGCCTGGGTAAAGCGGCATGAGTGGCAACATGAGCGAATTTCTGCGCACAGGCCACTACATCAACGGCAAGTGGTGTGAAAGCGCGAATACGTATGCCGTTCGCAATCCGGCCACGGGCGAGGTGATCGCGAACGTCGCGAAGGGCGGCGCGCAGGAAACGGCGCAGGCCATCGACGCCGCCGAGCGCGCTTTTCCCGCCTGGCGCGCGCTGACGGCCAAGGAGCGCGGCGCACGCGTGAAGCGTTGGGGCGAGCTGATGATCGAGCATCGCGATGCGCTCGCTGAGCTTTTGACGCGCGAGCAAGGCAAGCCGCTCGCCGAAGCGCAGGGCGAAGTCGGCTACGCGGCGAGCTTCTTCGAATGGTTCGCGGAAGAGGCGAAGCGCAGCTACGGCGACGTGATTCCGAGTCCGAAGCCCGCTTCAAAGATCATCGTGACGCGTGAACCCGTCGGCGTGGTCGCCGCGATCACGCCCTGGAACTTCCCGCTCGCGATGATCACGCGCAAGGCCGGCCCTGCCATCGCGGCAGGCTGCACGATGGTGCTGAAGCCTTCGGAAGAGACGCCGTTGTCCGCGTTCGCGCTAGCCGTGCTCGCCGAGCGCGCGGGTATTCCGGCAGGCGTGTTCAATATCGTGTCGGGCGATGCGGTGGCGATCGGCGGCGTGCTGACGGAGTCGCCTGTCGTGCGCAAGCTGTCGTTCACCGGCTCGACGCGCGTCGGCAAGCTGCTCGCAAAGCAGTCGGCGGATACGCTGAAGAAGCTGTCGCTGGAATTGGGCGGCAACGCGCCGTTCATCGTGTTCGACGACGCCGACATCGATGCCGCCGTGCAAGGCGCGATCGCGTCGAAGTTCCGCAACACGGGACAGACGTGCGTGTGCGTGAACCGCTTCTATGTGCAGGACGGCATCTACGATGCGTTCACAAAAGCGCTGACGCAAGCCGTGAAGGAGATGCGTGTCGGTGACGCGCTGAAGGGCGACGTCGAACAAGGTCCGCTGATCAATGAAGCCGCCTTGACGAAAGTTGAAGCTCACATCGCGGACGCGTTGCAACATGGCGCGAAGGCGCTGACGGGCGGCAGGCGTCACGCGCTGGGCGGCACGTTCTACGAGCCGACGGTGCTCATCGACGCGACGCAATCGATGCAAATCGCCGCCGAGGAAACCTTCGGCCCCGTCGCCGCATGCTTCCGTTTCAAGACGGAAGACGAAGCGATCAAGGCCGCGAACGATACGCCGTTCGGACTTTCCGCGTACTTCTATACGCGCGATCTCGGCCGTGCGTGGCGCGTCGCGGAAGCGCTGGAAAGCGGCATGGTCGGCATCAACGAAGGCATCATCTCGACGGAAGTCGCGCCGTTTGGCGGCGTCAAGCAGTCGGGCCTCGGCCGCGAAGGCTCGAAGTACGGCATGGATGAGTACGTCGAGCTGAAGTACATGATGATGGGCGGTCTCGGCCGCTAGTCGTCAGCGGTTCGTCCGCCACGCGCGGCGGATAGCAAGGGAGTGCGCGTCCCGGCGCGAGTCACGGGACGCGCGATAAAAAATGGAAAGGAGACATCTTGAGCGATCAAGACCTGCTTGCACGGCCGTCCGGCCCCGCTTCGTCATCCCCGCGCGTACACGCGCCAGGCCAATCGGAACTGTCGAATCGCGCGAACCCCGTCTCGCTCGATGACGTCCCACTCAACGCATTTCACATCAAGATCGCCGGACTGACGTTCGGCGCGCACTTCACGGAAGGCTACGCGCTCGGCACGATCGGCTATGCGCTCGCGATGCTCAACAAGCAGATGCCGCTCGACGCGTTCTGGCAAGGGATGATAGGCAGCTCGGCGCTGATGGGCATCTTTGCCGGCAGCCTCGTGTTCGGCTGGCTGTCGGACCGCATGGGACGGCAGCGCATCTTCCTGTTGAGCTTCCTGATCATCACGTTGGCGGCGTTCGCGCAGTTCTATGTGGCGTCGCCCGCGATGCTGTGCGCGCTGCGTGTGCTGATCGGCTTCGGCATGGGCGGCGATTTCGCCGTCGGTCACGCGATCCTCGCGGAGTTCTCGCCGCGCAAGCATCGCGGCACGCTGCTCGGCTCGTTCAGCGTGATCTGGACCGTCGGCTATGTCGTCGCCAACGTGCTCGGCATGCACTACGCGGATGCGTCGCCCGATGCGTGGCGCTGGCTGCTGGCATCGGCGGGCGTGCCCGCGCTCGCCGTGTTGTTCATGCGGATCGGCACGCCGGAATCGCCGCGCTGGCTGCATGGCAAAGGACGTGTTGCTGAAGCGCAGGCCATCGTTCTAAAGTACTTCGGCTCGAACGTCACGCTCGACGGCGCGCACGATGAGCACGCGCATGGCGCGCACGGCGGTTTTGCGCGCCTGTTCAAACCCGACCTGATCCGTCGCACGATTTTCAACTGTGCGTTCTTCGTGTGTCTCGTGATTCCGTACTTCGCGATTTACACGTTCCTGCCGTCGATCCTCAAGGCGATTCATCTCGACAACGGTTCGGGCGCGGACTTCCTGCTCAACGGCTTTCTGGTGCTCGGCGCGCTGCTCGGCATCTGGCTGACGATCGCGCTGTCGCGCCGCCGCTTCCTGATCGGCTCGTTTGCGGTGACGTGTCTGTCGCTGTTCGCGTTGAGCGTGCTGCCCGAGTCGGCGACACTCGCGATGATCGCCGCGTTTGCCGTGTTCACGCTGACGATGTCGGCGTTCTCGAATCTCGTCGGCGTGTTTCCGCCCGAGTGCTTCCCGACGGAAGTGCGCGCGTGCGGCGTCGGACTCGCTATCGCATGCAGCCGGCTCGGTTCCGCTATCGGCACGTTCCTGCTGCCGCTCGGCATTGCGCAACTCGGCTTCCATTCGACGATGCTCGCTTTGTCGGCGGTGCTGCTGGTCGGCATGATCGTGTCGATTGCGTGGGCGCCTGAAACCAAGCATCTGACATTGAACCAGGCGAGCGGCCGCTAGCGGCTCGCAAGTCCCAACTCCCTTCTTTGGTTAAAGCCCGAAGCGCCCGATGCGGGTGCTTCGGGCTTTTTGCATTGGCGCGTGCCGACGGTGCGAATCGCGAATTGCGGTGCGTCGTCCGTGTCTTTCCGAGATACGAGGGCCGTTGCTGAGATTCATCGGACGTATCGCGTAAATCGACAATGAGTCTCAATAACGCAAAGGTGTTCGCTCAGTTCGTTGCGTGGTTTGTTCTAGATCGAAAAGATGTAGATTCTTCATATCTCAGAAAATTGAGACTTCTCTTAAAGATTCTCGATCAAAGGTTTTTTAAGATTCTTCACATGCTGTACATCGCAAGACGGTCATAACCGACCAGGCACAAGCGAACGGCGTAAGCGGTGCGGCCTGACAAGCTGAATGTCGTACCGCTGGTTTTACGAAGCAATCCTTTGTTCAATGAGATTTCTTAAAGAGCACCACTATGAAAAAGCGCATTATTCCCACCGTCGCCGCCGCCGCTCTTGGGGCCGCCAGCCTTCTGTCGATCAACGCGCACGCCGCTGACGGCACGATCACGATCAACGGCGCCGTGTCGGACACGACCTGCTCGATCAACGGCGTCACGACCGGCTCGCCCGCGAACGTTAGCGCGACCTTGCCGACGGTTCCCACGGGCTCGCTGTCGGCGGCTGGCGCGACGGCCGGCACGTCGAATCTCGGCGACATCCAGTTCGCGCTGACGGGCTGCTCGGGCGCCGCAACCAAGGCTGTTGCGCGCTTCGAGAACGGGCCTACCGTCGACCAGAGCAGCGGCTACCTCGTCAACGAGGCGAGCGCTTCGCCGGCACAGAATGTCGAGGTGCGTCTGCTGAACGCGCAGATGCAGCCGATCAACGTTCTGACCAACACGAACAACGCCGTCGCCACCAACGGCGCGACGATCTCGGGCGGTGCGGCGACACTGAACTACTTCGCGCAGTACTACGCGACGGGCAAGGCACAGGCGGGCAGTGTGAACACGTCGGTGCAATACACGATGCAGTACCAGTAAGCGGCATCCGGAGGGCGTCTGTTTCGGCAAACGCCTTCCTGACCGGGTTGTTTCGAACAATGCGTGACTAGAGGTAAAGCGATGAAATCGTTGGGCCGGTTGCTGGCGGGTCTGGGTGTGGCGTGTGCGCTGTTCGCTGGCGCGGCGCAAGCGAGCGTGACGATCGGCGGCACGCGGGTCGTGTATCCGCTCGATCAGCGCGAGGTGACCGTCAAGCTGAACAATGACAGCCACACGCCGTCGCTGGTGCAGGTCTGGATGGACGACGGCGACCCCAATACAAAGCCTGCGGAGAGCAAGACACCGTTCGTGATCACGCCGCCGATTTTCCGCATGGACGCGGGCAAGGCGCAGACGTTGCGCGTGATGTACACAGGCGATGCGTTGCCGCAGGATCGCGAGTCGGTCTATTGGCTCAATGTGCTGGATGTGCCGCCCAAAGCCGATGCCGCGCCCGACGCTAACACGCTGCAATTTGCCTATCGCACGCGCATCAAGGTCTTCGTGCGTCCGCCGAAACTGCCCGGCACGCCAGACGCAGCGCCGCGGCAGCTCGACTGGAAGGTCGTGCCCGCGCCGCAAGGCAAGGGGCAGGCGCTGGCGGTGTCGAATCCGACGGCGTATCACGTGTCGTTCAGCGAGATCACGGTGTCGGCCAACGGCGCGACGTACAAGAACGAAAAGGGCGGCATGGTCGCGCCGCACGGCAAGGAAATCATCGACGTGCCTCAGATGAACGGCGTGCAGTCCGGCAACGTGCACTACATCGCGATCAACGACTTCGGCGGCGCGATCGAAGGCGATTCGTCCATCGCTCCTTGAGCCACAATTCGTGCTTCATGATGTGTCGCTGTATTCGACGCATCTCTTTTCCCTCATATCTCGAAAAGACGTGGACGCGTCATCTTGCGAATCGCGCTGCGCCATGCCAAACAAGGCTCTTCAATATCTCCAAATTAGGAGTCGTCTTAGATACTCCTATCTCATAAATCCATAACATCGATTCGTACCTGATCAACAGGCCGAAGTTTTTCGCAATCGAAGTTATCGGATCATGAAGCCCTCACGCCAACGTCAATCGAAAGTCGCTGCCAGCGCAGTGTCCGGGTCGTTCGTCTTGAATCCCGTCACGGCAGTGGTGCTGTCGGTGTTTGCAATCACAAGCATGAGCCCAGCATGTGCAGCCGAACAAGGCGACGCGCCGAAGTTCGACACGACGTTCCTGCAGATCGACACGCAACGCGTCGACATCGCGCGCCTCGCGCGCGGCAACATCGTGACGCCCGGCGACTATAGCGTCGATATCAGCGTGAACGGCAATCACGTCGCGCGCGACACCGTGCGCTTCGTCGCGACGCGCGAAGGCGAAAATGCCCGCGCGTGTCTGACGCGCAAGATGCTCGAAACCTTCGGCCTCGACTTTGCGACACTGCCGCGCAACGAAGCGCAACGCCCATCGAAAGAATCGGCTGACGCGTGTGTCGATGTCAGCACGCTGATACCGGAAGCAACGGTCGATTTCGACTTCACCGAGCAGAAGCTGTCCATTTCGATTCCGCAGAAGTTCATGCGCAACATGGCGCGCGGCTACGTGTCACCGGAGCTGTGGGACAAAGGCGTGAACGCGGGCTTTCTGAGCTACAACGCGAACGTCTATCAGACGAACGCAGGCAACATGCATTCGGTGCAGGAATATCTCGGTCTGAACGCGGGTGTGAATATCGGCAGCTGGCACTTCCGTCATCAGTCGTCGACGACGGCGGCCACGGGCCAGCCCACGCAGTTCGACAATATCGCCACGTACGTGCAGCACGACATCACGAAGCTGCGCGCGCAGGCGACCCTCGGCGACGCGCAAACGACGGGCGACATGTTCGACAGCGTATCGTTTCGCGGCGCGCAGATCGCCACCGACGACCGCATGCTGCCGGAATCGCTGCGCGGCTATGCGCCTGTCGTGCGCGGCACGGCGGAATCGAACGCGCGCGTGACGGTGCGCCAGAACGGCCAGGTGATCTACGAAACGAATGTGTCGCCCGGTCCGTTCGAGATCAGGGATCTGTATGCGACCGGCTATGGTGGCAATCTCGATGTGACCGTGACGGAAGCCGACGGCCGCACGAAGAGCTTCACGGTGCCGTATGCCGCCGTCGCGCAGTCGTTGCGCCCGGGCACGACGCGCTTCGCGTTCACGGCAGGCCAGTTGCGCGACGACTCGCTGCAGACGAAGCCCGTGTTCGGGCAAATCACGATGCAGCGCGGCCTGACGAATCTCGTCACGATCTATGGCGGCGGCATTGCGTCGAACGGCTATATCGCGGCGGATCTCGGCGCGGCGTTCAACACGAAGTACGGCGCGCTCGCCGCCGACGTCACGACGGCGCGCACGCAGATTCCCGGCTCGGAGACGCAACAGGGGCAGAGCCTGCACATCGGCTACAGCAAGTTCATCGATTTGACGGACACCAACATCGCGCTCGGCGCGTATCGCTACTCGACGGCGGGCTATCTGGGTTTCGACGATGCCGCCCGCGTGCGCGACGTCGCGCTGCATGACGGCGACGTCAACGCCGCCGCCCACGAGCGCGGCCGACTGCAACTGACGGTCAACCAGAATCTGAAGAACGGCAGCTCGGTGTTCGCGACGGTGTCGTCGCAGCATTACTGGAACAGGCCGAGCCACGACGTGTTCTATCAGCTGGGTTACTCGAATGGCTTCAGGTTCGGCACCTATAGTGTGACTGCGGGCCGCACGCGCAGCTCGGACGGCACGCTGTCGAACGAGATCATGGTGAGCACGACGATTCCGCTTGGCCATACGCAGCACGCACCGATGCTGACGACCAACCTCAGCGCGGGCACGGGCGCATCGGGCATGCAGTCGAGCATCAGCGGGACGGCGGGCGAGAACAACCAGTACTCGTACAACGCATACGGCTCTGCGAGCAAGAGTTCATCGGCCGATGTCGATGCGAACGGCGGCGTGAGCGGCAACTGGCGCGCGCCGTATGCGCAGGTGACGGCGTCGGCGAGCGGCGGCGCGCATTCGTCGCAGGTGGCGGCGGGTGTGAGCGGCTCGGTCGTTGCGCATCCGGGCGGTGTCACGTTCTCGCAGACGGTCGGCGACACGTTCGGCATCGTCGAGGCGAAGGGCGCGGCAGGCGCGTCGGTGTCGAGCGCAACGGGCGTGAAGGTGGATTCGCACGGCTACGCAGTCGTGCCGTTCCTGACGCCGTATGGAATGAATACGGTCGATATCGATCCGAAGGGCTCGTCGACGGGTGTCGAGTTCGAATCGACGTCGGAACATGTCGCGCCGCGGCTTGGTTCGGTCGTGATGCTGAAGTACAAGACCGAGACGGGCCGCGCGGCGCTGATCCGCGCGCCGCAACTCAGCGGCGAAGCGCTGCCGTTCGGCGCCGAAGTGACGGATGGCAATGGGCATAACGTGGGCGTCGTCGCGCAGGACAGCCGGATTTTTGCGCGCGGGCTCGAAGAGAGCGGGACGCTGGTTGTGAAGCTCGGCGAGCAGGATGGCAACGTGTGCCGGGTTCAGTATTCACTGCCGGTTGCGACCGACAAGCCCGGGGATGTGTATATGTCGCTGGAAGGGCATTGCGTTGGCGCGAACAAACCCGTCCGCGCCGACGTCGGTTCCGCTCAACAGGGCTGAGCCAAACAAGGGGACCCTTGAAATGTTCACCACGGAAATGATGAAGTCGGCATCCGCGCATCACGCACGTCGAATCCTCTGGCTTGATTTTGCGCATCTGCGGCGGGTCCTGCGCCTTGCTCTGCTCGTGCTCGTCGGTGTGACGCCCGTATTCGCGCACGCGAACATCGCATGCGAGGTTGCCAATATCTCCTTGACGCTTTCGGCAGGAACCATTTCCGTGCCTGTCGGCGCGCCGGTCGGGCAAACACTGGCCAGCCTTACACCCAGTACGTTCCAGATGAGCTGCCACTTTGTGAACCGTGTGAACAACGTGACTGCGGCGACCAACTACGCCAATTTCGCCACGACGCAGCTCGCGCCCGGATTCACCGATGTCTACCAGACCAATATCGCTGGCATCGGGGTTCGTTACACCTTCGATTCGGCGCAATGCAATGCCGCGCATGTCGTCGTGACCAACGGGCAGGCGCAGGTCGGTTGTTACTTCAGCGGACCTTTGGACGGTCCCTACCAGAACGCTGACATAACCGTCACGCCGACGCTGGTTGTTACAGGCACGATCGCGCCAGGCACCCGGACACTTTCAACCGTCCCGGTTGTGACAATCACGTATACAGAGAGCGATCAGAATACGTCCTGGAATAAGGGTTCGCTCTACACGGGGGCGGCGACCGGCCAATTCGTTCACGCCACTTGCTCGATCAATCAGTCCAATGTGTACGTCTACCTTCCCAACTCTGACACAAAGGCATTCGCTTCCGGGATCGGGGCGGTCACCGCATCGCAAGCGTTCCAATTGTCGCTTGCCTGTGCCTCGGGCGCGAAAGTCCTGATCACGCTGACCGACAGCGTCAACCCAGCTAACCGCACCAATACGCTGACGTTATCGAATGACTCGACTGCGCAGGGCGTTGGGATTCAAGTGCTCAACAGCGCCGGTACTGCCGTGTCGTTTGGTGCGGATTCGGCTGCGCCGGGAAATACGAACCAATGGGTGATTGGCGATTCGCCGGACGGCACGCTTCAGGTGCCGCTGAGCGCACGCTACGTGCGAACCGGCACGGTTTCGTCGGGCAGTGTCAAGGCGCTGGCGACCTTCACGATGTCGTATCAGTAGAAGTGTGAACCGGGCGTCGCGTTCGAGCGCCACGCATCCGTCTCAGGCAACGCGATGAACATTTCCAGCAAACTGCGCCGTCTGCTTCTCGTCTTTTGCGTGCTCATATTGACGATCGGCTTCAGTACTCATGCACAAGCCGATTGCACAACGTCGACGGGGCTGCCCACGACGTTCACCTACGGAGCCGTCGCGGTCGGAAACGCGGTTGCCGTGGGCGATGCCATTCCGGGCACCGTTCAGTCGTTTCACATTGTCGGCAAATGTACATCCAGTGCGACCTTTAGCAAGCCGGTCGTCGCGTGCCTGAATTCGGGTACGCCTGTCGCCGGAATGACGGGGGTCTATCCCACCAGTATCGCGGGTGTCGGCGTGCGCATGCGCGATTCCGGCGGCAATCCGATGGTGGGTACGGGCGCATGCTCGACGACCTCATCGTTGGGGAACACGGGAGCCGATGGGAGTTTCGACGTATCCGGGTCGGTCGAACTGGTCAAGACGGGGGCGGTCGGCAGCGGCACAATGTCGAGCATTGTCTACTACACGGGCGTGCTCAACACGGGTTTTACGCTGAACAACGGCGCCAACACCATGACGGTGGCGAGCGCTCCCATACGCGCGGTGACGTGCTCGGTGACTGCAGCGACGGCGAACCAGACCATTCCGCTCGCGACCGTCAGCCCCGCGATGTTCCCCGCCGCCGGGACCGTTGCGGCGAAAACGCCGTTTTCTCTGGGGTTGAATTGCCAGACAGGCGTGAAGGTATCGGTGACCTTCAATTCGACGTCCGGCACGACTGGCGTCGCGTCGGTTCTGGGCAACCTCGGTACGGCCACGGGAATCGGCGTGCAGTTGCTCGATTCGAGCCAAGCTCCGCTCGTGCTCGGCAATCCGCTGGTGCTGACGTCCAGCACGACGGGCAACATGTCGTTTCCGTTTTATGTCCAATACTATCGACTCGGCGCGGCGCCCGTGGTGTCGGGAACTGTGCGCGCGACGGCGATTTTCACGATGAGCTACCAGTAGAGCGCCGCGTGCCGCGGCGCGTTGTGTTCCCTCGCGCGCCGCGCGAGAGGTGACGGAAGCGGTACGGAAGTGACGGATGGCAATGGGCCGTAACGTGGGCGTTGTCGCGCGGGACAGCTGGATTTTTGTGCGCGGGCTCGACAACGGCACGTTGACGGTGAAGTGAGGCAAGCGCAGCAGTGCAGCTTTGAGGTATTCGTTGCCGGTGAAGGGCGGCAAGGTGGAGGTGGCGTATGCGTCGGTGGAGGCGCATTGCCTGTCGAGTGAAGCGCTGACTGCGAGCGCCGTTACACAGTGAAACGATCAACTATGCAAGCTTCAATCTTCAGCACGTGCATCGCATGCATCAAACGTCTATTGATGACCGTCTCGTTGGCGAGCTTCGCAACGGGCGCTTTCGCGCGGTACAACGACTGCACCGCCCCGCTGCCCATGACGGTCAACATCCCATCGGTCGGCATTCCCGCAAACCTCCCAAATGGCCAGACGATACCCGGCGCGCGAGCGTCGTTCAGCATCCCAATCAATTGCACGGTCAATCCCGGTGGAGTGTGGTGGATGACGGCGTCCTCGGGAGCGTTCTCGCTCGTATCCGGCTATTCGGATGTCTATACGGTACCAGGATTGGGGGCCGGAATCGGTTTTCGCATCCGCGATTCCTCAGGAGCGACGATGACGCCCATCAACAACGCCGGCTCGTTCAATACGTTCCAGTTCGGGACAGCACAACTGGGTGCGAACATCGTGCAAGGTTCGTTCGAGCTGGTCAAAACGAGCGATGCGGTGGTGGGTACATTCGGCTTTTCAGCAATGGTGCATGTTCAAAATCAGGAATGGGCGAACAACGGTGCCCAGGCAAGCAGCACCGTATCGTTTAAGTACACGGTGACGGGCACCGCTGTGCCCACCTGCTCGGTCACCACCACCGACGTAGCCGTGTCGCTGCCCATGGTGTCCAGATCTGCCTTCACGGGTGTGGGCGCGACGGCAGGAACGACGCCATTCGGCATCTCGCTGAATTGCGCGAGCAACGCGAAACCATCCATCAGCCTCACGGATGCCGCAGCGCCCTCCAACCAGAGCAATGTCCTCACGCTTTCCGGCGATTCGACGGCGGGAGGCCTGGGCGTTCAGGTGCTGTATCAGATGCAGCCACTGCCGTTGGGACCCGTGAGCTACGCATACTCGGGCAGCGCGCCCGTGACCAACGTGACTTCCCTCGGCACCCGATCCGGCGACACCAGCGTCGCCTTCACGGCACGCTACATACAGACGGCGCCGAGCGTCAATCCTGGAACCGTTAAGGCTGTCGCGACGTTCAATCTGTCCTACAACTGACATATCTCGGACGCATGGCGCCGTCGCGATGCAGCGGTGCGGAAGATGGCCGATTTCCATGCCCGAGCGCCATGACGTGTATCATTCGTCCCTACGCTCGGCTCCGCCGGCGATTCCGTCGCATCATCGCCGCGAACGGCCGCTACGCGGAAAAGCCCGCGTCAGCCCTTGTCAGCCGGACCAGGCCGCCAGGCCCGACCCTAATAGCCGCCTCACACGATGTCAGTCTCCGAACTCAAACGCCGCCGCACGTTCGCGGTCATTTCCCACCCGGACGCGGGTAAGACCACGCTGACCGAAAAGCTCCTGCTGTTCTCGGGCGCGATTCAGATCGCGGGCACCGTGAAGGGCCGCAAGAGCAACCGCTACGCGACGTCCGACTGGATGGAGATCGAAAAGCAGCGTGGCATTTCCGTCGCCAGTTCGGTGATGCAGTTCGAGTACGGCGACTGCGTGATCAATCTGCTCGACACACCGGGTCACGAAGACTTCTCCGAAGACACGTATCGCGTGCTCACTGCCGTCGATGCCGCCGTGATGGTGATCGACGGCGCGAACGGCGTCGAAGCGCAAACACTGAAGCTGCTCGAAGTGTGCCGCAGCCGCAAGACGCCGATCGTCACGTTCATCAACAAGCTCGACCGAGAAGTGCGCGAGCCGCTCGATCTGCTCGACGAAATCGAACAGCATCTGGGCGTCTCCGCCGTGCCGTTCACCTGGCCGATCGGCATGGGCAAGGACTTCCAGGGCGTCTATGACATCCAGAACGATCAGGTGCGCGTGTTCCGCGCCGGTCAGGACACGATCGGCGGCGAGGTCGAGACGCTGCGCGCGCCCGGCGACGATGAAGGCGAGCGCCGCTTCGGTCACGCGTGGGTGCGCGCGAAGGAAGAGATCGACCTGATCACGGGCGCGACGCCCACCTTCGATCGCGACGAATTCCTCGCGGGCCAGCAGTCGCCCGTGCTGTTCGGCTCGGCGATCAACAACTTCGGCGTGAAGGAAATTCTCGACGCGCTCGTCGATCTCGCGCCGCCGCCGTCCGCGCGCATGACGGTGCAGCGCCCGGTGCAGCCCGACGAGCCGAAGTTCACGGGCGTCGTGTTCAAGGTGCAGGCGAACATGGACCTCGCGCACCGCGACCGCGTCGCGTTTATCCGCGTGTGCTCGGGACGCTTCGAGCGCGGCATGGCGTTGAAGGTCACGCGCAACAACAAGACGTTCCGCGCGAACAACGTGGTGACCTTTCTGTCGCAGCGCCGCGAGACGGTCAGCGAGGCTTACGCGGGAGACATCATCGGCATTCCGAATCACGGCACGCTCAGTCTCGGTGATACGCTGACGGAAGGCGAACTGCTGCAATTCGTCGGCTTGCCGTTCTTCGCGCCGGAAATCTTCCAGACGGTCGAAGTGGTCGATCCGATGCGCGCGAAGCAGCTCGGCGAAGCGCTGAAGCAACTCGGTGAAGAGGGCGCAATCCAGGTGTTCAAGCCCGTCGCCGGCGGGTTGATGATTCTCGGCGCAGTCGGGCAACTGCAGTTCGAAGTGGTGTCGCACCGTCTGTCGACGGAATACAAGGTCGACGTGCGGATGTCGCCCGCGCGCTACCGGATGTCGCGCTGGGTGACCTGCGACGATGCGGCTGAACTGCGCCGCTTTTGCGATTCGTACTCGCCGCGTATCGCCCACGATGCCGCCGACGCTCCGACGTACCTCGCGTCGCACATCTCCGAGATCGAAGTCGCGCAGAAGGCGTGGCCGAAGATCGTGTTCAACGAACTGCGCGAACATTCGGGCGCGCCGTTCAGGAAGGGTATGTAGGCGTTTGCGTCTGCGACGTCAGCGGCGTCCGACACGCATCACATAACGGATCATTTTTCGGCAAAAAAGCCCGAAGCGCCTTTGAAGGCGCTTCGGGCTTTTTTATTGCGCATAACAAGGAAAGACGCGAACCAGCTTGCATATTCAACAAGGTTGCTTCTTCAACAACCGGGCGTGTTGTTGACATTACTCATTTAGGACCCTTGATCGTCAATGATACTTTTCCATCGAGGTTGGAAGCTAAATGTAATGTTCGATAACGGCCCGCTAACGATGATTCGTCAAAGCTTCGCGGGACATTCGATTGACCTTCATTGCTTCCACTTATCTCAACGGCGGCATCGTGCTTCAAGGTGATGCGTTTCGTCTTCGATACGCACACCTGTCGCTATTCGAGATGCTTTGCACGACTGGGTCGGTGGGCAGTCGCGTATCGGACGCGGATCGCCGTGGTCGGCGAAAGCGGGTTGACGCAATGCTGCGGCGTTAGTCGTGAAGATCGAAGAGGCACTTTTATCTGTACATTTTCTGGAGCATCAATATGCAAAAACGCGTCCTCTCTGCAGCCGTCTTCGCGGGCTTGGTCGGATTGCTTTCGACGGCTGCCGAGGCAGCCGATGGCACGATCACGATCAATGGTTCCGTGTCCGACACCACTTGCTCGATCAATGGCGCGGCGAGCGGTTCGCCCGCCGACGTGGCGGTGACTTTGCCCAATGTGCCGGCTAGCTCGTTGACGTCGGTTGGCGCGACAGCGGGCACGTCGAATCTCGGCGACATCAGGCTTTCGCTGAGCGGTTGTTCGGGCACCGCAACGAAAGCTATCGCGCATTTCGAAAACGGACCGACGGTTGACCAGGCGAGCGGCAATCTCGTGAATCAGGCCTCTGCGTCGCCGGCGCAAAACGTGCAGGTCCGTCTTCTGAATGCGAAGACCGAGCCTATTAGCATCCTGACGCAAGACAACAACGATATCAGCACCGATGGTGCAACGATCACGGGCGGGGCGGCCACGCTGAACTATTTCGCGCAGTACTACGCAACGGGTGAAGCCCAACCGGGCAACGTGAGCACATCGGTTCAGTACACGATGCAGTATCAGTAACCGTTGTCGTCAGGGCGTGGACTTTCGTGCACGCCCTGATCGATCTGACCGTCGACATTCATGAAGACTCCGATGATGCCAGCAGCACTAGTCCGTTGGACCGCCGCCGTGCTGGCGGGATCGATAGCCGCGGGCGGCGCGCTCGCCAGCGTGACGATCGGCGGCACGCGCGTGATCTATCCGCTCGACGAGCGGGAAGTGACCGTCAAGCTGACCAACGACAGCAAGAACCCGTCACTCGTACAGGTTTGGATGGATGGCGGCGATGCGAACGCGAATCCTGACGACAGCGCAGTGCCCTTCGTGATCACGCCACCGATCTTCCGCATGGACCCGAAGAAGTCGCAAACGCTGCGTGTAATCAATGGCGGCGAAGCGCTGCGTCAGGATCGGGAAACGGTCTACTGGCTCAATGTGCTGGACATTCCGCCGAAAGCAGCGGCCCGATCGGACGTGAATACGTTGCAGATTGCTTACCGTACCCGCATCAAGGTCTTCGCGCGTCCACCTGATTTGCCCGGCTCACCGGATGACGCACCGCGCCAGATTGCCTGGAAGATCGTGTCATCCGCCGATGGTGCTGGACAGTCGCTCGCCTTGTCGAATCCGACGGCCTTTCACGTCTCATACAGCAAGATCGCGGTTTCGGCCAATGGCCGCACTTTCGAGAACGCGAGAGGCGGCATGGTCGCGCCGTACAGCAAAGAGATCGTCCCGATGCCGGCGATGGATCGCGTGCATTCAGGCCGGGTTCGTTACACCGCCATCAGCGACTTTGGCGGCGCAATCGAGGGCGACGCGGACATCGTGCCTTAGTCGCATGCCGTAGTTCCATGAGCGGCCGGGTTCGCGGTCGCGAAGTTTTCTCCTGCTGTTCCGGGATGTGACGACGTGCGCGATTGCGCACGGCGGGTCCTCTGCGTCCGCGCCGTTCGCAGGCTCGCGATCGTCAGTGGGCTGCCGCGCTGGCTTGCCGTCAATCCGTCAATTCACTCATCCACAACGGGGCGCGGCATTCGTGCGCACGATTCCTGACACATGTCCTCTTTGCATCGTCTTCATTCGCGCAGCAGGTTGTCCACGGTGACGAGGTCGCTCGTGTTGCGTCCCGCTGCCGTGCTGGTGCGGTGCGCGTTCGCTGTCGTTGCAGCCATGCACGGGGAGTATGCGGCGGCCAGCGACGCGCCGAAAAACGTCGACTTCGACGGCCTGTTTCTGCGCTCTGGCGCGGCCGTCGATGTCTCGCGCTTTGAGCGCGGCAGTAACGTGGCGCCAGGCAGCTACAACGTGGACATCTGGCTCAATGGCATGCGTATCGCGCGCGACGATGTTCGCTTCGTGCCTGCCGGCGAAGACGGAAGCACACGTCCGTGCTTTGCGCGCAAGATGCTCGAGCATTGGGGCGTCGATTTCTCACGTATCGCTGCCGGCGAGGCCCGCGCGACTTCGGAAGCGGCCACGGCATGCATCGACGTGAGCACTGCCGTGCCGCAGGCCACGGTCGATTTCGACTTCAACGAACAGAAGCTCGAGATCTCGATTCCGCAAATGTACATACGCAACAGGGCGCGCGGCTATGTGTCGCCGGAGCTATGGGACAACGGCGTGAATGCCGGCTTCGTCAGCTATAGCGCGAATGCGTACCAGTTCAACAACGGCGGCGCCCGCTCGACGCAGGGATACCTCGGCGTCAATGTCGGCGTGAATGTCGGCGGCTGGCATTTCCGGCACCAGTCGTCGCTGACGGCGATGACCGGTCAGAAAACGCAGTTCGATGCCATCGCGACGTTCGTTCAGCACGACGTGACGAAGCTGAAGTCGCAAGCGGTCGTGGGCGAGTCTCACACGACGGGCGACGTGTTCGACAGCTTCGCGTTTCGGGGCGCACAGATCGCAACCGACGACCGCATGCTGCCGGAGTCGTTGCGCGGTTACGCGCCTATCGTGCGCGGCATGGCGGAATCGAATGCCCGCGTGCGCGTGAACCAGAACGGACAGACCCTCTACGAAACGATCGTGCCGCCGGGGCCGTTCGAGATCGATGACCTCTATCCGACGGGATATGGCGGCAATCTCGAAGTGACCGTGACGGAAGCCGATGGCCGGGAAAAGAGTTTTACCGTGCCCTATGCGGCCGTCGCGCAATCGCTGCGGCCGGGCATCACGCGATTCGCGTTCACGGCGGGCGAGCTTCGCAACGATTCGCTGCGCTCGACGCCCGTCTTCGCACAACTTACGGTGCAGCGCGGACTGACGAACCTCGTGACGCTCTACGGCGGCGGCATCGCTGCGAGCGGCTACGTCGCCGCGAATCTGGGCGCGACGCTTAACACGCCGCTCGGCGCCGTTGCCGCGGATGTCACGATGGCGCGTACGCAGGTGCCGGGGCAGGCATCGCTGCAAGGCCACAGCCTGCACATCGGCTATAGCAAGTTCATCGACTCGACGGACACCAATATCGCGCTCGGCGCTTATCGCTATTCGAGTGCCGGCTATCTGAACTTCGCCGACGCGGCACGGTTTCGCGACTACGTCCAGGGTGGCTCCGTCGGCAATCCAGCCGACCGTACGCGCGGCCAGTTCCAGCTGACGGTCAGCCAGAGTCTCGCCGGCTACGGCTCAGTGTTCGCCAACGTCACGGCGGAGGACTACTGGAACCGCAGTGGACGCAACGTGTTCTATCAGGCCGGCTACTCGAACGGCTACCGGTTCGGCACATACAGCGTGACATTGGGCCGTACTGAAAACGCGAACGGCACGCCTTCGAACGAAATCATGCTGACGACGACGATTTCGCTCGGCCGCTCGCGCCGGGCGCCGACACTGTCGGCGAGCTTCAACCAGAGCGGCAATCAGTCCAGCTTGCAGACGAGCGTGGGCGGCACCGTCGGCGATCGAAGCCAGTATTCGTACAACGTCTATGGCGCGATGCGCGACGGATCGGCGGGCGGCGTCGACGTGAATGGCGGCGCAAGCGGCACATATCGCGGCCGGTACGCGCAGCTGACGGCCTCGGCGAGCGGCGGCGCGCATTCGTCGCAGATGGCGGCGGGCGCGAGCGGCTCGATCGTCGCGCATCCTGGCGGCGTCACGTTCTCGCAGACCGTGAGCGAAACGTTCGGCGTCGTCGAGGCGAAGGGCGCGCAAGGCGCGGATGTGCGGGGCGCACCAGGCGTCGAGGTCGGCGCCGATGGGTACGCCGTCGTTCCGTACCTCACGCCGTATTCGATGAACACCGTGGAACTCGACCCGAAGGGCGTATCGATGGATGTCGAGTTCGCGTCGACTTCGGAGAGCGTGGCGCCGCGCTTCGGCTCCGTCGTGATGCTGAAGTACCGGACGGTGATGGGCCGCGCGGCGTTGATCCGCGCGCCGCAGTTGGGCGGCGACGCGCTGCCGTTCGGCGCGATGGTATCGGACGGCAATGGCATGGACGTGGGTGTCGTCGCGCAGAACAGCCGCATCTTCGCGCGCGGTCTCGAAGACGACGGCACGCTCATCGTGAAGTGGGGCGAAGAGCCGGGGCAGCAATGCAGCGTGCGGTATTCGCTGCCGGTGAAGCGTCCCACGACCGACGTGGGATATGTTTCCGTCGAGTCGCACTGCCTGTCGAGCCGAGCGCTGAATGTAAGCGCAATTACACCGTGAAGAGATCAACTATGCGAGCCTCTGCCTTGACCGCGTTCATCGCGTGCCTGAAACATCTGTCGATAGCCGTTGCGCTGGCGACCATCACAACCGGTGCATTCGCAAAGTGGAATGACTGCACCGCTCCACTGCCGATGAATATCGACCTCCCATCGGTCGCCATTCCAGCGGGCCTCGCCAGCGGCGAGGTGATACCCGGCGCTCGAGCGTCGTTCACTGTTCCGATCAATTGCACGGTCGATCCCGGTGAGGGTGCCTGGTCGATGACCTTGTCCTCCGGATCGCTTTCACCCTTGCCAGGACTGCCGGATGTTTTTACGGCGACGGGATTGCGTGGGGCGATTGGTTTTCGCATCCGCGACGCAAGGGGGACACCGATGTTGCCAATCAACTACAACGGCGCGTTAGACACGTTTCAGTTCGACCCTGCGCGACAGGGCGCGAACATTGTGCAAGGCTCATTTGAACTGGTGAAACTGGGCGATGCGGTGGTGGGAACGTTCGGTTTTTCGACGGGCCTGCACGTTCCAAACCTGGAATGGGCGAACAACGGCGACGAGGCGTCCAGCACCCTGTCGTTCAGCTACACCATCACGGGTACCGCCGTGCCGACCTGCTCCGTCACGACCGTCGACGTCGCCGTGTCGCTGCCGATGGTCTCCGTATCGGCCTTTACCAATGTCGGCGCAACAGCGGGAACGACACCCTTCGGCATCTTGCTGGATTGTGCGAGCGACGCTGAACCGTCCATCGGCCTTACGGATGCCACATCGCCCTCCAACCAGAGCAACGTCCTCACGCTTGCACCGGGTTCGACAGCGGCAGGCCTTGGTGTTCAGGTGCTGTATCAGATGCAGCCGCTGCCCTTGGGGTCCGCGAGCTACGTCTATGCAGGAGAACGAGACGCGCCCGCGACCCGCGTGACTTCCCTTGGCCCCCGATCCGGCGCCACGAGTATCGCGCTCGAGGCACGCTACATACAGACAGCCACGAGCGTCAGTCCGGGTACGTTGAAGGCCGTAGCGACCTTCAACCTGTCCTACAACTGATGCCCCGGACGCAGGGCGGACCCGTCGAAGTAGCGTACTGTCGTCGCACAGCAGGTGCCGCCAGCTTGCCGATAATTGAATGGCTTCGCCGGCCATGCAATACGCGCTGCTGCCACGCAGATAGCCCTCACGACATTTCCAGAACCTGCTCTCTCAGCCAGCTCGCGAACGCCTGCACATGTTCGAGCGCCGCGTGACGCGGCGCGATATCGAGCCAATACCCGTAAGGCCCGCTGACCTGGATCTGCGACATCGCCGCGAGGCTGCCTTCGCCCAGTTCCTCGACGATCATGTTGCGATCGACGATTGCCAGCCCCACGCCTTTACGCGCCGCGTGGATCGCCTGTTCGAGCGTCGAGAACTCGATGCCGTTTTCGGCGTAGCGCGCGGGCAGTCCGGCCTTTTCGAGCCAGTCCGGCCATAGGTTCAGGCGCGCGTCGTTGTGCAGGACATGCAGCGCGGGCAGCTTTCCAAGCAGCGTATCGAGCGGCTCGCCGCCAAGACGCTGCGCGCCCACGAGCGTATGCCGCTCGATCATCAGCAGTTCGGAATGCGCGTCGGGCACCGCGTCGCGCCCGAAGCGGATGTTGCAGTGGCAATCGTCGGTGGGTTCCGTGCGCACGGAGAGTTCGACGTCTGGAAGCTCGACGGCGAGCGAGCCCAGACGCGGCGAAAACCATTGCGTCGCGAAGGTCGGCGGCACCGACAGCACGAGCCGCCGACGGCCCTTCGCCGTCGTGACCTGGCGCGTGCCGCGCTCGAGCGTATCGAACGCTTCGGACACGCACGGCAAAAGCTGCTGGCCGGCCGTCGTCAGGCGGATGCCCTTGTGGTCGCGCTCGAACAGCTTCGCGCCAAGCGATTCCTCGAGAATCTTGATCTGCCGGCTGACGGCGCCCTGCGTCACGCACAGCGCGACGGCGGCGCGGTTGAAACTCATGTGCCGTGCCGTCTCTTCGAAAAAGCGCAACGCGATCAGCGAGGGCAGACGCCGCATAAATCTTCCTTCTGTTTCATCATTCTTCTCTGTTCCGCCTGCGACGGATTGCCTTGCCGCACGCTTTCATGGACTGACGCGCCGAACAGACACGCGACGGGCGCGGCGCCTCGAGGGCATGCCGCCGCGCGCCGTGGGGCGATTCTACATGGTGCGCCAGGCGAGGCGTGAACGCGGGCCTCGCGCGACGCATCGGCGGGCGCGGCCGCGCCGGTGCAGGCGCTTGCGTCCGCCCGGCGCTGCGCTAACATCGGACCGAAACGGCGGCGGAGCGGGGCGCCCCGCGGTGTGCGTCAGGAGCCGTCATCACCGCATCCCGCTCTTCGCCTATCCTGATGAAATCGCGCGCGTATCTCCCGCATGGGCCGTATCAGCCGGGTTGGGGGCGCGCGCTCACCTCACTTGCGGAGCAACCGTGACCGTACGCAATCTCGACGCATTGTTTCGACCGAAGTCCGTCGCCGTGATCGGCGCCTCGAACCGCGCGGGCAGCACGGGCGCGATCGTCTGGAAGCGGTTGATCGAAGGCGGCTTCGACGGCCCGGCCTGGGCTGTCAATCCGAAGTACGACATGCTCGACGGCCACGCGTGCGTCGGCAACGCGGGCGATCTGCCCGAAGCGCCGACCGTGGCCGTCATCTGCACGCCATCGCCGACCTGGCCGGGCATCGTCCACACGCTCGGCGGGCGCGGCACGCGCGCGGCGATCATCGTCGGCCTTTCGCGCTGCGACAATGACCGCGCCGATGTGCGCCACACGCTCGCCGCCGCGCGGCCGCATCTGCTGCGCGTGGTCGGGCCGGGCAGTGTCGGCGTCATGACGCCCGCGCTCAACGCGCATCTGGGCGCGCCCTCGGTGACGGTGCGCTCGGGCGGCGTCGCGTGGGTGTCGCAGTCGAACGCGCTGACCAACGCCGTACTGGGCTGGGCGCATGCGCGCGGTCTCGGCTTTTCGCATGTGGTGGCGCTCGGCGACGAGGCCGACGTCGATGCCGGCGACGTGCTCGACTATCTCGCGAGCGACCCCGGCACCCGCGCGATCCTGCTCGAAGTGGATTCGGTGAAGGCAGCGCGCAAGTTCATGTCTGCGGCGCGGGCGGCTTCACGCAACAAGCCGGTGCTGGCGCTGCGCTCGGGGCGCTCCGATCCCGCCGATGCGCTCTATTCGGCCGCATTCCGCCGCGCGGGCATGGTGCGCGTCGATGCGCTCGACGACCTGCTCGACGAAATCGAAACGCTCGGCGTCGGGCGCGTCGCGGCGGGCGCGACGGCGACGCTGATCACGAGCGACCGCGGCGTCGCGACGCTCGCCACCGACGCTTTCAAGGCCGCCGGCGACACGCTCGCGCCCTGTCCGCCCGGCACCGTCGATGCGCTCGCGCAGGCGTTGCCGCGCGCCGTGCCGGGCAATCCGCTGTTGCTCGGCAGCGACGCGGCTGCCGAGCATTTCGGCACGGCGATCAAGGTTCTGGCCGATCATCGTTTGACGGGCACGGCGTTCGTCGTACATGCATCGACGCACAGCGCGCCCGTCGAGGAAGTCGCGCAGGCGCTGATCGCGAACCAGCGCTACGCGTATCGCGGGTTGCTCGCGTGCTTTTTCGGCGGCGTGAAGCGCGAGACGCGCGACGCGTTGCACGAGCACGGCATTCCCGTCCATACGACTCCGCAGCGGCTCGCGCGCGCGTTCGAGCGTCTGGTCGAATACCGGCTCGTGCGCGAACTGCTGATGCAGACGCCCGAAGGCTTTCCCGCCCGCGTCCCCGAAGCCATCGACGCCGCGCAGGCGCAAGCTTGCGCGGCGCTCTCATCGGGCGTGACGGAGCTCGAAGGCGACGACGCGGCGCGGTTGCTCGCGCACTTCGGTTTGCAAACGGTGCCCGACGACGCGCGTGAAAACGCCGTCGTCGATATCACGGTGGAGCTGCGCGACGACGAGAATTTCGGCCCGGTGTTCCGTTTCACCGCGCCGGCCGAGCACGACGAAGCGCGGCCGATGTGCGTGTTCGGCCTGCCGCCGATGAACCCGGTCCTATCGCGCGACATCCTGTCGAACTCGGCGTACTCGCGCCAGGTGGCGCCCGAGCCCGTCCTCAACGCGTTGACGTCGATCTCGCAAGCGGTGTGCGAGATACGCGAGATCGTCTCGCTCAAGCTCGCGCTGCGCGTGATGAAAAACGGCGCGGCGATCGTCGCGCCGCGTTTGCGTCTGTCGGCGAACCGCACGCGCTTCGCGATCATGCCGTACCCGCGCCGCTACGAGGAAACGCTCGACTGGCGCGGCCAGCGCATCACGGTGCGGCCGATCCGCCCCGAAGACGAAGCCGCGCATCGCGAGTTCGTCGAATCGATGACGCCCGACGATCTGCGCCTGCGATTCTTCGGCGCGGTGAGCCGCTTCGATCATTCGCAGCTCGCGCGCATGACGCAGATCGACTATGACCGCGAAATGGCGCTGATCGCGACGACGCAAAACGATGACGGCTCGATCCGCACGCTTGGCGTCGTGCGCGCCGTGGCGGACCCGGACAACGAAACGGCTGAGTTCGCGATGGCCGTGCGTTCGGACCAGAAGGGGAAGGGACTGGGGCGCCTGTTGATGGAGCGCATCATCGCGTACGCGCGCGCGCGCGGCACACATTGGATCATCGGCGAGGCGCTGCGCGAGAATGCGGCGATGATCGGGCTCGCAACGGCGGTCGGCTTCACGACGACGCGGACCGAAGATCCCGGCGTCGTCGGTTTCAGGATGGCGCTGGATCAGCCGGACGAAGACAAAGAAAAAGGCGGCGCGCCGGGATTCGGCGCGTCGCCTGCATGCTCGTCGAACACACGCTGACGAAGCGCGGGCGGCGCCTGAGTGTTCGTTTTATGCCGCGAGTTTCGCGGCCGCTGCCGCGACCTGCTCGCGGGAGATCGACAGCTCTTCGAGCCATTCGGGCGCGTACGCCGCGCCCGTTTCGCGCTCGAGGCGCGCGATCGTCGCCGCGCAGCGCGGCGCGTCTTTCGGCGTCGCGATGAACGACTTCACCGATTGTCCTGCCGAGAACGCCTCGAAGAGCGGCACGCGCACTTCGTCGGGCAGCGTGCGCGTCCATTGATAGGGTTTGCCGTTGAACGTCACCGTCGGCGGCAGCATGCGCTCTTTTTTCGCGGCGGGAATCAGGCCGAAGTTGCGCGCCGCGTCGCCGATCTGTTCGGCCGAAAAGAGTTCGTCGGGCGTGATGTCGAATTGAGCGATGAACGCTTCTATCTGCTTCATCGCGGCGGCGCGGTCGTCGCGCTTTTGCTGCGCACGGGACACGATCTCGCGCAGTTCGTCGGCTTCGGCGCTCGAGATGGTGAAGCTTGCCTGCTTCTGCTGGAGTTCGGAAAAGCGCTGGAATTCGAGGTCGGACAGAAGTTTGGCCATTGAGGTTGGGTGCGCGCGGATGCGCGTGGGTTTTTAGGTGTTTGGGAAGGGGCGATATTCTAGCGCAAGGTTTGGGTTTGCTTTGCGGTTTGCTTCTGTTTTGCCGCTGTCGCTGGCATCCGGTGTTTTGCAGCTTTCGCGGGCGTCCGGTGTTTTGCCGTGTTTTGCCGCTTTCGCGGGCGTCCGGTGTTTTGCCGCTTTCGCGGGCATCCGCGATGCGGGTTGTGTTTTGCCACTGTCGCTGGCATCCGCGATGCGCCTCGCGGCGCGGGCGTTGCCCCTGTGCGGGGCGGCACTTACTTTCTTTGCCGCGGCAAAGAAAGTAAGCAAAGAAAGCCGCTCACACCGCAATCCTTGACCCTTGTCCACGGGCTCTGAACGTCCCCACAGTTCTCGTGGCAGCGTGCTGACCTCGTCCGTTGCCCACGCGCTGAATGAATGCCTCACCCACTTCGTGCGCTCGTACAACGGCTACCCGTCCCTGATGTTTCAGTGTCCTTTTGCGGCAAACGTATGTTGGTTGCCGCGCATCACAGGGCAGCGCTCGAACCGTGCAGAGACGTCGCGCGGTGACGGTGTTCTGAAGGCGCGAATGCCTACATAGGTTTGCCGCAAGGGGGCGCGGGAAATTCGAGGGCGTGGCTTGCAACGAAGGGGCACGAAGCGGTTGAGGCGCCAATCAGCGCGCTGGCAACGGACATGGGACAGCGCGTTGCCGCGAGAACTGTGCGGACGTTCAGAGCCCGTGGGTAACAGTCAAGGGTTGGCGGTGTGAGCGGCTTTCTTTGCTTACTTTCTTTGCCGCGGCAAAGAAAGTAAGTGCTGCCCCGCACAGGGGCAACGCCTGCGCCGCGAGGCGCAATCGCGGATGCCAGCGATAGCGGCAAAACACCGGATGCCAGCGATAGCGGCAAAACACCGGATGCCAGCGATAGCGGCAAAACACCGGATGCCAGCGATAGCGGCAAA
>NZ_JAGIPX010000030.1:0-10384 GCF_017814945.1 Paraburkholderia sp. LEh10 | reverse complement strand
ACACCGGATGCCAGCGAAAGCGGCAAATAACGAATGCCAGCGATAGCGGCAAAACACCGAGCGATAGCGGCAAAAAATCCCCCTCAAGACTCCCCTGCCATCGACAACCCCTGCACCGTTTCCCGCAACATCTGCGTCACTTCATCCAGCGACGGCGCAACATACTCATCGATACGCCTGAGAAACGGACACGTCATCGCGGCAATCGCCTGACCCGAAGCGGTCAGCAGCGGAAACGTCAAGTCAGTGACACCAAAAATCTGCTGGCTGTCCTTCTTCGAATACCCCGCGGCGCGGATCGTCTCGCATGCAGCCTCGAGCGCGTCGTGATCGATCGTCACTTCGCCCTTGACCTTGGTGTGCTCGGCGAGCATGTGCTCGCGCTGCTCCGGCGTCTGGAACGCGAGCATCGTGCGCCCCGAACTCGTATCGATCAGGCCGACACGCGAGCCGAGCCGCACCGAAATGCCCCACGTACCCGGCCCGTCCACCTGCGCGATCACAAGCAGATTGCCTCGATCGTAGACAGCGAGATGGCACGACTGCTCGGCGTCCGTGGCGAAGCGCTGCATCAGCGGCAATGCCTCCGAAATCAGCCGGTTCATCGGCGGATGACGATGCGCCAACGCATATAGCTTCATGCTCAGCGAATACCGGTCACCGCCCGCCGAACGCACCACGTATTGGCGCGCGACCAGCCGCTCAAGCATCCGGTACATCTCGCTCGCGTTGCGCCCAAGCAGCTTCGTGATCTCGGCGCGCGTAAGGCCGCTCTTCTGCTCGGCGAGCAGTTCGAGTATGTCCAGCCCCTTGTCGAGCGCCGGCGCGCGATAGCGGTCGGCGTCTTCCTTGTCTTCCACGTCCATCGTCAGCAGTCGCGTTGCCAGTTGGTTTGCCTTTGTCATTCGCATCGATTATCGGGCGTCAAACGACAGTCACACAGAGCATCAAGCGCCAGGGAAAACACCCACGCATGTTGCGCCGCACTCTCCTTGACTTGCAAAAGTTCGTATATGAATAATACGTTCATTGGTGAATTAACGCACCGATGCCCAACATCAGTAAGCGCAGGTCGATCTACCCGGTTTGCCGGGGTTTTTTCTTCCCACAACGCGACATGCAACCGCCGTTGCATGGGATCGGAGCAGTCGCTGGCGCGCCCGCTCCGCTCGACAAGGAGACAAGCATGGGTTTCGCCAAGGAGCCGCGCGCGGCTCGCCGTTTTGTTCAGGGTGCGTTGCCGGCCGCCGTGGCCGCTGCGTGCATGGCCGGCATCACGTTCGGAACGGCGGCGCACGCGGCCGACGCGGGCAAGGTCGGTCTCGGCCTGCCGCTGCTCACGTCGCCGTTCTGGCAGTCGTACAACAACTATCTGCCGAAATACGCGAAGGAAATGGGCGTCGACATCCTCGCGCCCGTCAACTCGAACAACGACCCCGCGCAACAGATCACCGACATGAACAACATGGTGAATCTGGGTGCGAAGGGCATCGTCGTCGGGCCGATCGATTCGGCGGCGATCAGCCGCGCGTTGGATTCGGCCTCGGCGAAGAACGTCGCCGTCGTCGCCGTCGACGTCGCGCCGACGCAAGGCAAGGTCGCGATGGTCGTGCGCGCCGACAACCGCGCGTATGGCGAGAAGGCGTGCAAGTACATCGGCGAGCACGTCAAGTCGGGCAAGGTCGTGCAGATCATGGGCGATCTGGCGTCCGTCAACGGCCGCGACCGCTCGGAGGCATTCCGCGCGTGCCTGAAGAATTACCCGGCGCTGTCGCTGCTGGAGATTCCCGCGGGCTGGAAGGGCGACGTCGCGGCAAGTTCGCTCGACAGCCTGCTGACCGCGAACCCCGACGTGAAGGCGATCTACATGCAGGCAGGCGGCGTCTACCTGTCGCCGACGCTTCAGACGCTGCGCCGCAAGCAGATGCTCGTTCCGGCGGGCAGCGAAAAGCATGTCGTGATCGTCAGCAACGACGGCATCCCGCAAGAGTTCGACGCGATCCGCAAGGGCGAAATCGACGCGACCATCTCGCAGCCCGCCGACCTGTACGCGAAATACGGCCTGTACTACATGAAGGCCGCGCTCGCCGGGCAGACGTTCAAGCCGGGCCCGACGGATCACGGCAGCAACATCGTGCAGTTGCAGCCCGGCGTCCTCGAAGACCAGTTGCCCGCGCCGCTCGTGACGAAGGCGAATGTCGACGACAAAAACCTCTGGGGCAACACGCTGAAATGATCCACGACGCGAACGCATCCACGCACGCGGTCGTCGACGCGCTCGGCGTCGGCAAGCGCTTCGGCAGCCACGCGGCGCTGAGAGACGTCAGCATCCGGGTGATGCCCGGCGAGTCGCATGCGCTCGTCGGGCGCAATGGCGCGGGGAAATCGACGCTGGTGTCGATTCTCACGGGCCTGCGCAAGCCCGACACGGGCGAAGTGCGCTTCAACGGCGAACTCGCGCCGCCTGTCGCCGACCGCGATGCGTGGCGCGAACGCGTCGCGTGCGTCTATCAGCATTCGACGATCATCCGCGACCTCACCGTCGCGGAGAATCTGTTCATCAACCGGCAGCCGGCGCAGCGCGGCGTGATCGACTGGCGCGCAATGCGCCGCGATGCACGCGCGCTGCTCGATCACTGGAAGATCGACGTGCGCGAGGACGCACGCGCGGGCGATCTGAGCGTCGAGGCGCGGCAACTCGTCGAGATTGCGCGGGCGCTGTCCTACGGCGCGCGCTTCATCATTCTCGACGAGCCGACCGCGCAGCTCGACGGCGACGAAATCAAGCGGCTTTTCACGCGCATCGAAGAGTTGCAGCGCGAAGGCGTGACGTTCCTGTTCATCTCGCATCACTTGCAGGAGGTGTATGAGATCTGCCAGGCCGTCACGGTGCTGCGCGATGCAACGCATATCGTCAGTGCGCCCGTGTCCGCGTTGCCGCGCGAGCAGCTGATCGAAGCGATGACGGGCGAGCGCGGCGGACTGAACGTCACCGATGCGGCCTCGCGCGAGCCGTTGCCTTCCGATACCGCCGTCGCGCTGCAAGTCGAAGGACTCTCGGGCACGGACTACGAAGATGTCACGTTCGCGGTGAAGCGCGGCGAAGTCGTCGGGCTGACGGGCGCGACGAGCAGCGGCCGCACGTGCGTGGCCGAAGCGATCGCGGGATTGCGCAAGCCCCAGCGCGGCGCAATTCGTGTCGACGGCGCATTATTGCCTTTGGGCAATGTGCCCGCCGCATTGAAGCGCGGCATCGGCTGCGTGCCGAAGGACCGCCATCACGAAGGGCTCGTGCTCACGCAATCCGTCGCGGAAAACGCATCGATGACCATTGCGCGCATGCTCGGCAAGTTCGGCATCGCGCCGCCTTCGAAGAAGAACGCGTTCGGCAAGAAGATGATCGACGCGCTCGGCATCGTCGCGCAGGGACCGGAGCATGTGGTGTCGGGACTGTCGGGCGGCAATCAGCAGAAGGTCGTGATGGCCCGCGCGCTGGCGACCGATCCCGATGTGCTCGTGCTGATCGATCCGACCGCGGGTGTCGATGTGAAGTCGAAGGAAGCACTGCTGTCCGTCGTCGGTCGCGTGCGCGCGGAGGGCAAGTCAGTGATCGTCGCGTCGGGCGAGCTCGACGATCTGCGCGTGTGCGACCGCGTGCTGGTGATGTTCCGTGGCCGCATCGCGGCCGAGTTCGCGGCGGGGTGGCAAGACCACGACCTGATTGCATCCGTTGAAGGAGTCAGTCTCCATGAAGAATAGTGTTCCGGGCCCTGCATTCGCGCCGGCTCAGGGCGTGCTCGCGCGTGCCGCGCGTCCGCACATCGAGTTCGCGCGGCTGCGCGATCTTGCCTTGTTGCCCGCGCTCGCGTTGCTGCTCGTCATCGGCGCGCTCGTCAGCCCGAGCTTTCTGACGAAGGCGAATCTCATCAGCGTGCTCGGCGCGTCGGCGGCGCTCGCGCTCGTCGTTCTCGCCGAATCGCTGATCGTGCTGACGGGCAAGTTCGACCTCTCGCTCGAATCGACAGTCGGCATTGCGCCCGCGGCCGGCGCGATGCTCGTAATGCCCGCGGCTTCGGCGGGCTTCGGTTTCGAATGGCCGGCGGCAGCGGGCTTGCTCGCGATCGTCGTGACGGGCGCGGTGATCGGTTTTATCAACGGCTTTCTTGTCGTGCGCCTGCGGCTGAACGCGTTCATCGTGACGCTCGCGATGCTGATCGTGCTGCGCGGCATGCTGGTCGGCGCGACGAAGGGCGGCACGCTGTTCGACATGCCGCCGTCTTTCTTCGCGCTCGCGACGACGATCTTTCTCGGCCTGCCGTTGTCCGTGTGGCTCGCGGCTGTCGCGTTCGGGATCGCCGCATTCTTGCTGCGCTATCACCGGCTGGGCCGCGCGCTGTATGCGATCGGCGGCAATCCGGAAGCGGCGCGCGCGGCGGGCATTCGCGTCGAGCGCATCACGTGGGGCGTGTTCGTGCTCGGCAGCATTCTCGCGTCGATCGGCGGGCTCGTCGTGACGGGCTATGTCGGCGCGATCAACGCGAACCAGGGCAACGGGATGATCTTCACGGTATTCGCGGCGGCCGTGATCGGCGGCATTTCACTCGACGGCGGCAAAGGCACGATGCTCGGCGCGCTTTCCGGCGTGCTGCTGCTCGGCGTCGTGCAAAACCTGCTGACGCTCGCCCAGGTGCCGTCGTTCTGGATTCAGGCGATCTACGGCGCAATCATTCTCGGCTCGCTGATGGTGGCGCGCCTTGCCAGTGGCGAAGGACAAAACTGACATGATGCAGATGACCGATCCCCGTCTCATCCTGCTGAGCCCCGACGACAACTGCCTGATCGCCGCCGCGCGGCTCGAAGCGGGCACGCAGATCGACATCGAAGGCGAGCGCGTGACGCTCGCGAAGACGATCGAGCTCGGCCACAAGGTCGCGCGGCGCGCGCTGCATGCCGACGAAAAAGTGCTGCGCTACGGCGCGGCGATCGGCCACGTGACAGCCGATGTCGCGCGCGGCGAGCACCTGCATACGCACAACCTCGAAAGCGACTACCTGCCGACGTACACGCACGACGCAGGCCACGCATTCGTCCATCACTGATGCGAACCAAGATCATGAGCGACTTATCAGTAGCAAATGGAACCGCCGACGGCGATGCCTTGCAAGGCTATCTGCGCAGCGATGGACGCAAGGGCGTCCGCAATGTGGTCGCGGTCGCGTATCTGGTCGAATGCGCGCATCACGTCGCGCGCGAGATCGTCGCGCAGTTTCGTCCTTCATTCGATGCATTCGACGATCCTTGCGCAGAACATGAGCCGCCCGTTCATCTGATCGGCTTTCCGGGCTGCTATCCGAACAACTACGCCGAAAAGATGATGGAGCAGCTGACCACGCATCCGAACGTCGGCGCGGTGCTGTTCGTCTCGCTCGGCTGCGAGAGCATGAACAAGCACTATCTGGCCGACGCGGTGCGCGCAAGCGGCCGTCCCGTGCACGTGCTGACGATCCAGGAAAAAGGCGGCACGCGCAGCACGATCCAATACGGCGTCGACTGGGTGCGCGACGCGCGCGCCGAACTCGCGAAGCAGCGCAAGGTGCCGATGGCGCTGTCCGAACTCGTGATCGGCACGGTCTGCGGCGGGTCGGACGGCACCAGCGGCATCACGGCGAACCCTGCCGTGGGCCGCGCGTTCGACCGTTTCATCGAGCAGGACGCAACGTGCATCTTCGAAGAGACGGGCGAGCTGGTCGGCTGCGAGTTTCATATGAAAAGCCGCGCGGCGCGCGACGATCTCGGCGATGAAATCGTCGCCTGCGTGGCGAAGGCGGCACGCTATTACTCGATACTCGGCCACGGCAGCTTCGCCGTCGGCAACGCGGAGGGCGGACTGACCACACAGGAAGAGAAGTCGCTCGGCGCGTATGCGAAGAGCGGCGCCTCGCCGATTGTCGGCATCGTGAAGCCCGGCGACGTGCCGCCGACGGGCGGGCTCTATCTGCTCGACGTCGTGCCCGACGGCGAGCCGCGCTTCGGCTTTCCGAACATCAGCGACAACGCGGAGATCGCGGAACTGATCGCGTGCGGCGCGCATGTGATCCTGTTCACGACGGGGCGTGGCTCCGTGGTCGGCTCCGCGATCTCGCCCGTCATCAAGGTCTGCGCGAATCCGAACACCTATCGCAATCTGTCCGGCGACATGGATGTCGATGCAGGGCGTATCCTTGAAGGCCGCGCGACGCTCGACGAAGTGGGGCGCGAAGTATTCGAGCTGACGGTCGCCGTCGCGCGGGGCGCCGCGTCGAAATCCGAATCGCTCGGGCATCAGGAGTTTATTCTTACCTACAAGACGTTCGAGCCAGTCGGGCCGGCGTGCCTGCCGTCGAATGCGGCGCTGCCGCATCGGGTGGTCGGACTGGCGGCGCAGTGAGCGGATCATCGCGTTAAGCGCACAACATGAAGGGGACTCAGCAATGACGAACGCGGCAGGTTCAAACGCGCGCAAGCGGCGCAGCATTGGCGCTCGCGCGGTGCAAGTGACGGGCCTGGGTCTCGGCACTGCGCCGCTTGGCGGGCTTTATCGTGATCTCACCGATGACGAAGCGTTCGGCGCAGTAGAGGCTGCATGGGACGCGGGCGTGCGCTTCTTCGACACCGCGCCGCATTACGGGCACACGAAGGCCGAGCATCGTCTGGGTGACGCGCTGCGCCGTTACCCGCGCAGCGAATTCGTGCTGTCGACCAAGGTCGGCCGTCATTACGTGCCGCGCAAGAATCCGTACGACGGCAGCGAAGGCTGGCAAAACCCGCTGCCGTTCGAAGCAATCTATGACTACACGCGCGACGGCATCCTGCGTTCGTTCGAAGACAGCCAGCAGCGCATGGGCATCGTCGATATCGACATTCTTCTCGTGCATGACATCGGCGTCGTCACGCATGGCGAGCGCAACGCGCACTACTGGCAGCAGCTGACGCAAGGCGGCGGCTTTCGCGCACTCGACGATCTGCGCGCGCAAGGCGTCGTGAAGGCCGTGGGCCTCGGCGTCAACGAAGGTGCGGCGATACTCGATGCAATGCGCGAGTTCGATATCGATTGCGCGTTGCTCGCGGGCCGCTACACGCTGCTCGAACAGGCAACGCTCGACGATCTGCTGCCCGAATGCGAGAAGCGCAATGTCAGCATTCTGTTGGGCGGCGCGTTCAATTCGGGGATTCTCGCGCGCGGCGTCGAAGGCGATCTGAAGTTCAACTATGGCGAGGCGCCGAAGGAAGTAATCGAGCGCGTCGCGCGTCTGGAAGCGGTGTGCAAGGTGCATGGCGTGCCGCTCGCTGCAGCGGCGCTGCAGTTTCCGTATGCACATCCCGCCGTCGCGACCGTGCTGACGGGCGCGCGCAACGCGGGCGAACTGCGCGAGAATGTGGCTTCGTTCGACAAGCCGATTCCCGCTGAACTGTGGCAGGCGTTGCGCGACAAGGGCTTGCTCGATCCGCGCGCGCCCGTGCCGAAGAGCTAGCGGTTTAACGACATCATGCAAATCGACGCACACCAGCACTACTGGAATCCTGAACGCGGTGACTACGGCTGGCTGACGCCCGATCTCGCGCCCCTCTACCGCACGTTCGGTCCCGACGATCTCGCGCCGCTGCGCGAACGCGCGGGCATCGCGTGTACCGTGGTCGTGCAGGCCGCGCCGACTGTCGAAGAGACACGTTATCTGCTCGAACTCGCGCGCAATGAAGCATCGATTGCGGGCGTGGTCGGCTGGGTGCCGATGCTCGACGCAGACGCACCCGTGTTGATTGCCGAGCTTGCGCGCGAGCCGAAGTTCAAGGGCGTGCGTCCGATGCTGCAAGACCTGCCCGACGACGACTGGATTGCCAATCCCGCGTTGAAGCCCGCCGTCGATGCATTGATCGCCAATGATCTCGCCTTCGACGCGTTGATCTTCACGCGTCACGTCGATGCGCTGGAGACGTTCATCAGACGCTTTCCTCAATTGCGCATCGTCGTCGATCACGGCGCGAAGCCGCCCATCCGCGACGGCAGCGCGGGCTGGCACGCATGGGCCGAGGGCATCACGCGGCTCGCGCAACATCCGCATGTGCATTGCAAGCTGTCTGGGCTCGCGACGGAAGCCGCGCAAGGCTGGACGGAAGCGACGCTGCGTCCGTACGTCGATCATCTGCTTGCCGCATTCGGGCCGAAACGGTTGATGTGGGGCAGCGACTGGCCGGTGCTGAATCTGAACGGCGACTATCTGCTGTGGCATTCGATCGCCACGCTGCTGCTCGCGCAACTCTCCGACGCGGAACGCGATGCGATCTTCGGCGGCAATGCGTCAGCGTTCTATCGTCTCTGACTACGCCAATGAGATTTCCACGTTCACGCCGGTGAGCAGCCGCTGCAATACCCGGTATGACTCAAATGCCAATCCAACGGGAGCCGTAGATGATACAAAGACTGGCCGGCAAGACGGCCTTGATCACCGCCGCCGGACAAGGCATCGGACTTGCGACGGCCGAGCTTTTCGCGCGTGAAGGCGCGCGCGTCATCGCGACCGACATTCGCATCGACGCGCTAAAGGACAAGCCCGTCGAAGCGCGCAAGCTCGATGTGCTCGACGGCGCGGCGATCAAGGCGCTCGCCGACGAACTGGGCGCAATCGACGTGCTGTTCAATTGCGCCGGCTACGTGCACGCGGGCTCGATTCTCGAAGCAAGCGAGGAAGACTGGGACTTCGCATTCGATTTGAACGCGAAGGCGATGTACCGGATGATCCGCGCGTTTCTGCCCGCAATGTTGGAGAAGGGCGGCGGGTCGATCATCAACATGTCGTCGGCGGCATCGAGTGTGAAGGGCGTGCCGAACCGCTTCGTGTATGGCGCATCGAAGGCGGCCGTGATCGGGTTGACGAAGGCCGTTGCCGCGGATTTCGTCACGCGCGGCATACGCTGCAATGCGATCTGTCCGGGCACGGTACACTCGCCTTCGCTCGAAGAGCGCATCGCGGAACAGGCGAAGGCGCAAGGCTCGACGGTCGAGGCGGTGCACGCGGCGTTCGTCGCGCGCCAGCCGATGGGCCGCGTCGGCAAGCCAGAAGAGATCGCGGCGCTCGCGTTGTATCTGGCGTCGGACGAGTCGGCGTTCACGACGGGCCAGGCGCATGTGATCGACGGCGGCTGGTCGAACTGAACTGCATGGCATCGACATTCATGAACCACGGAATCACTGAACAGAGGAAACTGCAGCGATGAAACTGCTTCGTTATGGACCGAAAGGCCAGGAAAAGCCGGGCCTGCTGGATGCGCAAGGCAAGATTCGCGACCTGTCGAAGGTGGTCGCCGATATCAACGGCAGCACGCTGACGGACGCCGCGCTGGCGAAACTGCGCGAAGTCGATCCGGCGTCGCTGCCGGAGGTCGAAGGCAATCCGCGCATCGGGCCATGTGTCGGCAAGATCGGCAAGTTCGTGTGCATCGGCTTGAACTACGCGGACCATGCCGCTGAATCGAACCTGCCCGTGCCGACCGAGCCCGTCGTCTTCAACAAGTGGACGAGCGCGATCGTCGGTCCGAACGACGGCATCGAAATTCCGCGCGGCTCGAAGAAGACGGACTGGGAGGTGGAACTGGGCGTCGTCATCGGCAAGGAAGCGAAGTATGTCGACGAAGCGAATGCGCTCGACTATGTTGCCGGCTATTGCGTGATCAACGATGTGTCCGAGCGCGAATGGCAGATCGAGCGGGCTGGTCAATGGGACAAGGGCAAGGGCTTCGATACGTTCGGCCCGATCGGGCCGTGGGTCGTCACCCGCGACGAGGTGCCTGATCCGCAGAATTTGAAGCTGTGGCTCGAAGTGGATGGGCATCGCTATCAGAACGGCAGTACGAAGACGATGGTGTTCGGCGTCGCGAAGCTGGTGTCGTATCTGTCGCAGTGCATGAGCCTGCAGCCGGGCGACGTGATTTCGACGGGCACGCCGCCGGGCGTTGGGATGGGGGTGAAGCCCGAGCCTGTTTATCTGAAGGCGGGACAGACGGTTCGGCTTGGAATTGAAGGGCTCGGTGAGCAGCAGCAGAGAACGTATGGGGCGGAGTAGCGGGCGGGAGGTGTGCCGGCGGGAGGGTTGCCGGCGGCGCTGATTTTTTTGCGGTGCGGTTTGCTTTGGCCACTATGCGATGCGGTTTGGTTTTGCCGCTATCGCTGGCATCCGCGATGCGGTTTGGCTTGCCGTTTCGCGGGCATTCGCGATGTCGTTCGCCGTACCCTTGCGCGGGCGTTCGCGATGACGTTCGCCTGGCCCTGCGCGGGCATCCGCGATGCGCCTCGCGGCGCAGGCGTTGCCCCTGTGCGGGGCGGCACTTACTTTCTTTGCCGCCGCAAAGA
>NZ_JAGIPX010000287.1 GCF_017814945.1 Paraburkholderia sp. LEh10 | reverse complement strand
TGCGGGGCGGCACTTACTTTCTTTGCCGCGGCAAAGAAAGTAAGCAAAGAAAGCCGCTCACCCCGCCAATGCTTGACGTTTATCCACGGGCTCCCGGCGTCCCCGCACTTCGCCCGGCAACGTGCTGACCTTGCCCGTTGCCCACGCACTGATTGAACGCCTCACCCGCTTCATGCGCTCGCACGGTGGCTACCCGTGCCCGAGTTTCAGTGTTCATTTGCGGCAAACCTATGTCGGGTGTCGCGCCTCACAGGGCAGCGCACGAACTGGGGATGCACGTCGCGCAGCGAAGG
>NZ_JAGIPX010000286.1 GCF_017814945.1 Paraburkholderia sp. LEh10 | reverse complement strand
TCCCGTCATCGCAATGGGAGAATCGTCAGCCATCAGCGACGTTCGCTCAATAACGGGGATTCTCGTGCGGATACGTACGCACGACAGTGAGTGATGGTTCGACACCTTGCCCAAAGGATCTTGTGAACCGGCAATTCACGGCCGAACGGCCCAACGCGCTGTGGGTGTCAGATTTTACCTATGTATCGAGCTGGCAGGGCTTCGTCTATGTCGCGTTCATCATCGACGTGTTCGCCCGACGCATTGTCGGCTGGCGTGTATCGAGCTCGGCGCGCACGGACTTCGTTCTGGACGCACTGG
>NZ_JAGIPX010000285.1 GCF_017814945.1 Paraburkholderia sp. LEh10 | reverse complement strand
TTCTTTGCCGCCGCAAAGAAAGTAAGCAAAGAAAGCGGGCTCACACCGCCAGTGCTTGTTTTTACCCACGGGCCCCCAACGTCCCCACGCTAATGAGGGCGGTGAGATGTTTGATGCCGTATGTCGGAGCGCAGGCGCCAGACGCGGGTCAGGCGTTAGCCAGTGCGTGGGCAACGAGCGCGTGCCGGCACGCTAAGGCAGGAAGCGCGGGGACGTTGAAAGCCCGTGGGCAGTGGTCAAGGATTGGCGGTGTGAGCGGCTTTCTTTGCCTACTTTCTTTGCCGCGGCAAAGAAAGTAGGTGCCGCCCCGC
>NZ_JAGIPX010000284.1 GCF_017814945.1 Paraburkholderia sp. LEh10 | reverse complement strand
CACGCGTGAATGCCTTGCGATCGACGTGGCCGGATCGATTCGCTCCGGGCGCGTCATCGAAGTCCTGTCCCAACTGGCCAGCCTTCACGGCGCGCTTCGCTACCTGCGCTCTGACAACGGCCCTGAGTTCGTATCGCTGGCTATCCTGAAGTGGGCTGCACGGAACGGCATGGACATGGCGCTCAGCGATCCCGGCAAGCCTTGGCAGAACGGCGCGGACGAAAGCTTCAACGGCGAGTTCAGGGACGAATGTCTGAGCCTTGAATGGTTTCGGACTCGCACGGAAGCAAAGGTTGTTATCGAGCAGTGGCGG
>NZ_JAGIPX010000283.1 GCF_017814945.1 Paraburkholderia sp. LEh10 | reverse complement strand
TTCTTTGCCGCCGCAAAGAAAGTAAGCAAAGAAAGCGGGCTCACACCGCCAGTGCTTGTTTTTACCCACGGGCCCCCGACGTTCCGAGTACAGCACCTGCCCACGGGCTCGCAACGTCCCCACGCTAATCAGGGCGGGGAGATGCTCGATGGTGTATGACGGTGCGCAAGCGCCAGACGCCGGTGAGGCGTAAGCCAGTGTGTTGGCAACGAGCGCGTGCGCGCACGCTAATGCATGAAGTGCGGGGACGTTGAGAGCCCGTGGGTAGAAACAAGGATTGGCGGTGTGAGCGGCTTTCTTTGCCTACTTTCTTT
>NZ_JAGIPX010000282.1 GCF_017814945.1 Paraburkholderia sp. LEh10 | reverse complement strand
TTCGGCATGAACGTCGCCGTCTTGCCGTACGTGTGCGCGACGTTGTGGATGATGTACTTCAGTTGCTGCGTCCAGTCAGCGCGCTGCACCAGCGTCGAGAACTTCGTGCCGATTTCGTTCTGGCCCTGGCCAGCCACTTCGTGGTGGTGAACTTCAACGGGAATGCCGATCTGTTCGAGCAGCAGACACATTTCCGAGCGGATGTCCTGGAACGTGTCGACGGGCGCGACCGGGAAGTAGCCGCCCTTCGTGCCCGGACGGTGACCCGTGTTGCCGCCTTCGAATTCCTTGCCCGACGACCACGGTGCTTCTTC
>NZ_JAGIPX010000281.1 GCF_017814945.1 Paraburkholderia sp. LEh10 | reverse complement strand
CGCCTCACCCGCTTCATGCACCCGCGTTGCACACTACGCCCTCGATTATCCGGCGCCCCCATGCGGCAAACCTATGTAGGCCTTCGCGCCATCAGAATACCTTCGCTGCGCGATGTCTCTGCACTGTTGGAGCGCCGCCCTGTGAGGCGCGACAACCAACATAGGTTTGCCGCAAAAGGGCAGTGAAACATCAGGACGGTTAGCAGTCTTGCGAGCGCGTGAAGCGGGTGAGGCGTTCAAATAGCGCGTTGGCAACGAGCAAAGTCAGCACGCTGCCATGTGAAGTGCGGGGACGCCAAGAGCCCGTGGGTAAACGT
>NZ_JAGIPX010000280.1 GCF_017814945.1 Paraburkholderia sp. LEh10 | reverse complement strand
GTCAAGGAGCTGGCCGAGACGATCGCCCAACTGACGCGCGCCCGCCAGCAGCACGAGGACCTGTCGCAGCTTGCGAGGAAGCACAACGCGCAGACGCCGGATGCCAGCCAGGCCGACGCGGCCAGCACGATCAGGACGCAGAACGACGCGATACGTGGTCATGGCGGCAACGCAGGCGGGCCGGACGACTTCCCCGAACTGTCGCGGCCCGACATGGTGTTCGCGAGCGCCGCAGGCATCGCGACCAACGCGAGCGACAGCACGCACATGGCGAGCCAGAACGATCACGCGGTGACGGCGGGCCGCGACGTGAGCTATTCGGTGG
>NZ_JAGIPX010000002.1 GCF_017814945.1 Paraburkholderia sp. LEh10 | reverse complement strand
AGGACTACAGCTATGCCGAACGGAATGTGGAATTCGCGGGTTTCGTCTCATTGATTTCACTTGGCGATACATACGTCATCAGGTCGGCGTCGCCGACTGTGTTTTGAACATCTTCCCTAACGTCAATTAAACAAGGAGCAGACATGCAAGCCTTTACCGATAGCGCAGATGTCGGACATTTCATTCATGGCCGGCGCGTCAATGGGACAGGAAGCCGTAGTCAGGCCGTCTTCAATCCGGCTACGGGCGCGCGGGCCCGCAAGCTGCTGCTGGGCGAGCCGGCCGATGTCGAAGCGGCTGTCGCGAGCGCGCAGGCCGCGTTTGCGGGCTGGAGCAACACGCCCCCCATCAAGCGTGCGCGCGTCATGTTGCGCTTCCTCGAACTGATGAACCGTCATCGCGACGAACTCGCGGCGATCATCACGGCCGAGCACGGCAAGGTGTTTTCCGATGCGCAGGGCGAAGTCGCGCGCGGCATCGACGTGATCGAGTTCGCGTGCGGGATTCCGCAACTTCTCAAGGGCGACTACACCGAGCAGGTTTCGACGGGCATCGACAACTGGACGACTCGGCAGGCGCTGGGCGTCGTCGCGGGGATCACGCCTTTCAACTTCCCCTGCATGGTGCCGTGCTGGATGTTTCCGGTGGCGATCGCGGCTGGCAATACATTCGTGCTCAAGCCGAGCGAGCGCGATCCGTCGGCGTCGCTGTTCATGGCCGATCTGTTGAAGCAGGCCGGGTTGCCTGACGGCGTGTTCAACGTCGTGCAGGGCGACAAGGTCGTCGTCGATGCGCTGCTCACGCATCCGGACATCAAGGCCGTGAGCTTTGTCGGCTCGACGCCGATCGCCAACTACATCTACGAAACGGGCGCGAAGCACGGCAAGCGCGTTCAGGCGCTGGGCGGCGCGAAGAATCACATGGTGGTGATGCCCGATGCCGATCTCGACAAGTCGATCGACGCGCTGATCGGCGCCGCGTACGGATCGGCTGGCGAGCGCTGCATGGCGATTTCCGTCGCGCTGCTGGTGGGCGATGTGGCGGACAAGATCATTCCGCGTCTCGCCGAGCGCGCCCGCAATCTGATCGTGAAGAATGGGATGGAGCCGGATGCGGAGATGGGGCCGATCGTCACGCGGCAGGCGCTGGAGCGTATCGAAGGCTATATCGCCGAGGGCGTGAAGGAAGGCGCGACGCTCGTCGTCGATGGGCGTGGGCTGAAGGTGCCGGGTCACGAAGACGGCTTCTTCACGGGCGGCACGCTGTTCGACAACGTGACGCCGGACATGCGCATCTACAAGGAGGAAATCTTCGGTCCCGTGCTCGCTTGCGTGCGCGTGAAGGACTTCACGGAAGCCGTCGAACTGATCAACGCGCACGAATTCGGCAACGGCGTCGCATGCTTCACGCGCGATGGCCATATCGCGCGCGAGTTCGGACGACGCATCGAGGTTGGCATGGTCGGCATCAACGTGCCGATTCCGGTGCCGATGGCGTGGCACGGCTTCGGCGGCTGGAAGCGGAGCCTGTTCGGCGACACGCATGCATACGGCGAAGAGGGCGTGCGCTTCTATACGAAGCAGAAGTCGATCATGCAGCGTTGGCCGGAGAGCATCGAGAAGGGTGCGGAGTTCGCGATGCCGACCGCGAAGTAAAGCACTGAAATCAAGGCGCCATCATGCAGTCCTCCGCCGGACGGCTGCATGACGGCAGGAATCAACGGGCGAAAAGCGAGCGTGTTGACGGTCGCTTCGAAGCCGGTGAAGATGAACGGCTCCAGGATTCGACAGTCTGCCACCGACGATGCGAGCCCCCGGTCATCTGAATGCACTGAGAGCCTTCGAGGCGGTCGCACGCCATCTGAGCTACGTCGCCGCTGCCGAGGAGCTGCACGTCACGCCGGCCGCGATTGGACAACTGATACGCGGGCTGGAAGAGGCGCTCGATGTCGAACTCTTTCATCGTGCGTCGTCGGGCCCGTCGCGGCTCGTCCTGACGGACGCGGCGCGTTCCGTCATTCCCGATCTGCAGGCGGGCTTCGATCTGCTGTCGACGGCAGTCGAACGGCTGAAGGCGAGCAAGGCGCGCATCACATTCACCGTGACGGTGCCGCCAGCATTCGCCGACAAATGGCTGCTTTCACGCGTCGAGCGCTTCCAGAACAAGTACCCGTTCTACGATGTCCGGATCGACATGAGCCTGAGGCTGCTCGATTTCGCAGCGGATCGTATCGATGCCGGCATACGGTACGGCTTGGGCCAGTGGCCCAAACTCGTCTCGACATTCCTGCTGCGCGACGAGTTTTACCCGGTATGCAGCCCGTCGTTGCTGACTGGCGAGCATCCATTGCGAGAACCCGCCGACCTCCGCTTTCATCCGCTGATTCACGACATGTCGATGAGTACCACGGCCGTCTTCCCGACGTGGCGTTCGTGGCTGCAAATGACGGGCCATCTGGGCGTCGTGGATTGCGACCGGGGTCTGCAGATCAACGACTCGGCAGCGGCGCTTCAGGCGGCCATTACGGGCAACGGCGTCGCGCTCGGCCGATCGACGCTGGTCGCACGCGATCTGGCCGAAGGGCGGCTCGTGCGCCCGTTCAAGGAAGTGCAAAGCAGCGAACTCGGTTACTACCTGGTCCACAGGAAAGAAAGCGCGAACGCGCCTGCCGTCATTGCATTCAGGGAATGGCTGATCGCCGAGCTCGGCAACGATTAGCGCGTCGGCCCGCGTCGTTTTCGTCTGACCTTAGCCGAGGTCCGTGCGCTCGTCATTCACATCGGCGTAGGGTTCCCGCGCATTGTTCCCGATCTGAAAACTGTGAATTCTTGCCAGCCCGGTTGATGATCGCGCCAGGATGTTTACCCTTACGTCTATAAGCGGTGCTCGGTGTCGAGCGCCTTGGCAGGCTCTATTAAGGATAAAGGCAATGAAGCGCGAATCTTTGAGTTTCCGGAATATCGACGACCAGAGCGGCGCGGGAGTGCGCAATCGTGTGGTAACAGCGTCGAAACAGCAGGTGCAAGCCGTCGCGGCACAAGCGCAGCCGCGCAATTGGGCATGGGCGCATATCAGCGACTCATATGACTGGATGGACTCGCACAGTCCCGTGGCCGTGACGGAAATACTGGACTGAATGCGATGACGTGCGCTTGCCCGCACCCATGATGCGGGCAAGTCGCAGCGGAGTTCACCGGTTGCGGAAATATCCGCTTTAACGTGATCCGCAAATGAATATTGCTGGCCGCAGTGCAATCACTGCGGCCAGCGTCGTTTTCAGACAGTCCGTCGATTAGACGAGCGTCAGCTTCACGTCGATATTGTTGCGTGTCGCATTCGAATACGGACAGACCACGTGAGCCTTGTCGATCAGGTCCTGAGCCGCGTCGGGCGCCATGCCGGGCAACGAAATCTTCAGCTCGACCTCGATGCCGAAGCCATTTGGAATCAGTCCGACGCCGACGGCCCCATCGATCTTCGCATCGGCCGGCATCGCGATCTTGTCGCGTGCGGCCACGAACTTCATCGCGCCGATAAAGCATGCGCTATAGCCCGCGGCGAACAGCTGTTCGGGGTTCGTGCCGTCTCCGCCCTTGCCGCCCAGTTCCTTCGGCGTTGTCAGTTTCAGGTCCAGCTGAGCGTCCGGCACGATCGAGCGGCCATCGCGTCCACCCGTCGTGGTTGCATGTGCGGTGTAGAGAAGCTTTTCGAGCGACATTGCAAACTCCTTCGTTGATGTCCTGCGTGTTGGAAGACTGACGATCAAGCGGGCTTCGTTCCTCTTGTCTTTCGATACTCGAGAGCGGGTAGTCCGCCCCAGCCCCAATTCTCGGTGGGGACCTCCTCGATGACGACAAAGGTGGCTTCGAGAGGCTTGTTAAGCACGTCGAGCAGCAACTGGCTCACGCCTTTGATGAGTTGCGCTTTTTCTTCGGCGGTCACGGAGTCTGCGCCGGGCCGGGTTCCCTCGCGCGTGACCTGAATGGTGACAATCGGCATCCTGTCCTCCACGATCGTAGTTGAGCAATGGAGCATCCGCCAGCGACGCTCCATTGATTGATCAGTGACCTGCGACCTGGCCGCCGTCCACGTGCAGGACCTCGCCCGTCACGAACGCGGCGGAATCCAGATACGTGATTGCGTCGACGATGTCCTTCATCTCGCCCATATGGCCGACGGGGTGGAGCGCACCCAGCGCGGCGTGCGTTTCAGGCGCATGCATCGGCGATTTGATGATGCCGGGCGAAACGGCGTTCGCGCGGATGCCGCGCTTCGCGTACTCGATCGCCAGCGACTTCGTGGCGGCGGCAATACCGCCCTTCGTCAGCGAAGCGAGCACGGAGGGCACGCCGTCGATCGCGTGATCGACCAACGTCGTCGTGATGCTGACGATGTGGCCGCTGTTGTTCTTTTCCATCTCGGCGATGGCGAGTTGCGTGACGTGGAAAAAGCCGTTCAGATTGACGTTCAGAACGGCAGCATAGTCTTCCGCGGTGTACTGCGTGAACGGCTTGGCGATGAAGATGCCGGCGTTGTTGATCAGCGTATCGACGCGTCCGAAGCGCTTGACGGCTTCGTCGATCACGCGGCGCGCCGTTTCGCGGTCGCCGATGTCGCCCGCGACGGTCACGAGATCGGGATCGTCCGAAGGCTTGATCGTGCGGGCCGTTGCGACCACGCGGTGGCCCAGCGCGCGAAACGCCTTGACAGTCTCTGCGCCGATGCCTTGCGAGGCGCCCGTAATAACGATGACTTTCTGGTTGCTCATATCACACTCGAAACATGTTGGTCAGGCTCTCTTGCTGATCGGGCCAGCGGCGCCGAGCAGACTTCCGGAGCGGGGAGGAAAGCGAGGAGTACGACGCTGCCTCGATGTGTGAACTATCGGCGATGCTGCATTCGCCGGCAAATGAGAAGTTCTGTCCAGGCGGAAACGAAAAACTATCGCGCCTCTTTCCCACTGCGGCGTGCATCCGCTGGCCGCTGGACAATTGCCTCGATGCCTTCACACTCCTGCTTTCCCGTCAGCCTGTGTGCCAACCGGGTGTGACGTCAGCCGCGATCGACAGCGACGATGAGCTCGCTGCCCAGCCATCCCGCGAGCAGCGCGCCCGCTTTCGCCACGCCGTGCTCGTCGCCCAGGCGCTCGACGAGCACGTCGCACAGTGTTGCAAAGCTCGCGTTTTTTTGCAGATGAAGGACCGCTTCGTATTCGATCGCGTCCACGCGCTTGAGGCATGAGACGAACTGCCGGCGCCACACGAGCAGGCCGCCGGCTTCGGCGAGCATTTCACCGTCTGGCGGTTCAGCGCTTTGCGCCATCGCCGACCAGATGCTGTCCGCGTTTGTCGTCGCGGTGCGGTGCCTGAGCGAAGGCGCGAAACGCAGTTGGGCCGCGTCCCAGTCGATTGACGCAAGCGTGTCGAGCGGCAGCGGTTTCGCGTCGTGCGCGACGAAGGCTTCCGTCAGCGCGTTCTCGATCCACGCGAGTTCATGCAGATCGGGGTTGTGCGGATAGAGCGCGCGCAGCGTGTCGCCGAAATCGCAGGCGTACGCGTCGAGCGTCCATGCATGCGGCGGATGGCTGCCGATGTGGGTGGCCGCGGCTTGCAGGAATGCGTCTTCGCCGAGCAACGTCCGTACCTGTGGGAACGAGTGCTCGAGACATTCGACGAGCTGTCCGCGATAGTTGTTCTGGTACACCGACAGGCCGCGCATCGCATGCGGGCCGATGCGGCGCGCGGCCTCTTCCGATGCGTCGGTGAGCCACGTGCGGAAATCGTGTTGCCACGCAGCGAGCGTCATGCGGCCTCCGCAATCGGGGTGTGCGGGGCGCGCGCGCCGAGCCTGCGCGCCACTTGCAGTTCGTCGAGCAGTTCGCTCAACGGCGGCACGTTGCCGTCACGCTCGATCATCGTCGCGACGGGGCCAACGCGCGCCATCGCGTTCGCGTACAGCAGCCAGACCTCGTCGCATACGGGGCTGTCGTGCGTGTCGATGAGCAGACCGCGCCCTTGCGTGTGGCCGGCGAGATGAATCTGATGTACGCGATCGGCGGGCAGTCCGTCGAGATAGGCGAGCGCGTCGAAGCCGTGGTTCGTCGCGCTCACGAAAATGTTGTTCACGTCCAGCAGCAGGCCGCAACCGGTGCGCGCGGCCATCGCCGAGATGAACGCCCACTCGGTCATCGTCGCGCCGTCGAACCCGAGATAGCTCGACGGGTTTTCGAATAGCATCTGGCGGCCGAGTTCGTTTTGCGCGATGCCGATATTCGCGCAAACGATATCGAGCGCTTCTTCCGTATAAGGCACAGGCAGTAGATCGTGCGAGTTGAATTTGCCGATGCGCGACCAGCTCAGATGATCGGAGACGAACAGGGGTTTGATGTCGTCGACGAGCGCCTTGAGGCGGCGCAGATAGTCGCGGTCGATTCCGTCCGCCGAACCGATCGACATCGATACGCCGTGCAGCACGACAGGGTGCCGTTCGCGAACGCGCCGCAGGATATCGCGCGGCTGCCCGCCCTCGACCATGAAGTTCTCGGAGATGACTTCGACGAAATCGACGGGAACATTCGTTTCCAGGAAGTCGCGATAGTGTTCCTTGCGCAGGCCAAGGCCATAGCCTGAGAAACGGGGATTGGAAGTGAGCATGACGCGTATCCGGCGGCGGAGATTCGATGTACGGCTGGCCCGGCGAGCGAGGGCCGGGCCAGCCAGGCTGTGGCGGCCGTTGCTTACTTCGGCTCGGTCAGCGTGCCGCCCAGCGACAGGCATTCGCTCGGGGTCTTGACGACCACGCCCTTGCCCTTGCAGCTATTGAGGCCCTTGCAGTCGTTATGCGCGGTCGCGCACAGGGCTTGACCCTTGCACGCGTTGACGCCGTAGCAGCGGCCGGGTTGCTCGCCCGTGGCTGCGGTCGCGGTGGTCGCGACGGTCGCCGACGCGAGGGCGAGAAGGGCTGCTGCAGCAGCGAAGCTGACGCGGGATTTGACGTTGCTGTTCATGATTGCTCCGTGGTTGGTTAAGAGAACTCGATTCACACCTAAAGGGGCATCCGCAGAAATGGCCCCGGACATTCGCTGACTGATGCGACGCTTATCTTGCGTGCACTGCCGCTTCTTCGATCACTTTCGCAACGGCTTCAGGCTGCGAAATCTCGATCGCGTGACTTGCCTTGACTTCCGTGACCTTCGCGCCGGCGCGCTTGTACATCCAGCGCTGCAGGTCCGGGTTGATCACGCGGTCGTCGGTGGCGACGACGCCGTAGCTCGGCTTGTCGTGCCATGCGACGTCGAACGGCGCACCGCCGAAAGCGGCGACCGTCGCGGGCATCTGCGAGGCGGCCATGAAGTCGGTGCGGTTGGCTACGAGGTCGCCCGCGTAGTCGGCGCCGTACTTCGCCGGATCGAAGAAGATGAAGCCGTCGCGGGTCGTCATCAGGTCGTCGCTGAGCTTGGGCATCGACGACGCGAGCTGCGGAACGTTCTCGCCCACTTCGGGCTGATAGGCCGCGACGTAGACGAGCGCCTTGACCTTCGGGCGCGCGCCCGCGGCCGTGATCACCGAGCCGCCGTAGTCGTGGCCCACCAGCACGACGGGGCCGGTGGCCGCGACGATCGCGTTGCGCGTGGCGCCGACGTCTTCGTCGAACGACGTCATCGGCTGCTGCACGATGCGCACGTTGTAGCCCTTGTGGATCAGGATGTCGTGCACGGTGCGCCAGCCGGAGCCGTCAGTGAACGCGCCGTGCACGATGATGATGTTCTTGACGCCCGCAGGCTCGTCGGGCGCGGCGGCGGTGGCCAGTGCAGGAGCGGCGAGCACTGCAGCGGCGATGGCTAGAGTCGAAAGAATACGCATGATGTTTTGTCGCGAGACCTTGCAGGTCTCCGTAATGGCTTCGAGTGAAAAAGTTTTCGTACGGGCGCGAGCGCCGTGAAGCCGTGAGTGCTTTAGCCCACCCGCTTCGCGCGGCCCAGCAGATGATCCAGCGACCACGTGCCCGCGCCGTTGGCGATCAGCGGAAGCAGCAGACCAGCCCAGGTCAGATGCACCGGCCACGCATCGGGATAAACAAAGATCTCGATCACGGCCGTCATGCAGAACAGCACGAATGCGGCGGGGCGGGTCAACAGTCCGAGCACGAGCAGGATCGGACACAGATGCTCCGCGTACGTCGCGAGGTGCGCGGCCAGTTCCGGCGAGATCAGCGGCAACGCGTATTCGGAGCGGAACAGCGCGTATGTCGATGCCTTGATCGTCAGCAGGCCTTGCACCTTCGTGCGTCCCGAAAGAAAAAACGTCGCGGCGATGCCGGCGCGCGCGATGAAGAGCAGCAGCGCGGGCGGCAACGCGCGCGGCAAGCGGTTCTTCGCGGCCGTCAGCAACGACGGTGCGCTGTTGCGTTGCACGCGTGCATCCCGCGTATGCGTATGGATCATCATGACGCGGCCTTCAGCGAACCGAAGCCCTTCGGCGTCTTGATGTGCGTGCAGGTGCCCTTGTCGACCATGACGAACGCGTCGCCTTGATAGTCGACCTTCGAGGTGCCCGCGCAGCTCGTGCCCGCGCCGGCGGCGCAATCGTTCTTGCCGGCGAGCGAGACGCCGAAGCATTTTTCCTGCGTCTTCTGCTGCTGGTCGGAACCGGCGTGGGCAGCCGTTGCAAGAACGGTGAGTGACAGTGCAAAGGTGGCTGCGAGTGCTGCGCGAGTGCTTTTCATATTCATCTCCAGTTGGATAGATAAAGGCGTGAGTTCAATGGCCCGGGACCGCATGAGTCACATCGGCAATCGATTGTGTCCGGCGTTTACATCGGATGCGATTAAATTGCATGCGTGATAATACGTGAGTCTTTCCGTTTGTCAATCGTTTGAGATTAAATCGTGTGCGATATGAGTCGAGGTGTCATCTCGCGTGAGTTGCGGCGCACGACTGCGTGCTTCGTTGCAGTTTCGCGCACGAGAAGGACACGAGAGAAGATCGAATGCAGCAAGCAGTTGCAAGCGATGCAAAAGAATTCATCGACTGTTTCCTGCCGCTCACGAGTTGATGCCCGCGTCGCGCGAAGAGCAGTGCTCGCGGCCTTGCGCTAACATGCGGGCTCGCAAAGCAACGTTCACCACGGATGGAGACTTCGGCATGCCGTCAGCACCTTTGCTCGATCTGAGCGCGTTTGCCCGTTACCCGTTGATCGAAGGCCCCACGCCCATCCAGCGTCTCAGCCGTCTGAGCAAGCTGTCCGGCGACGTGGATATCTATGTGAAGCGAGACGACCTGATGGGCCTCGGCGGCGGAGGGAGCAAGCTCAGAAAGCTCGAGTACCTGCTGGGCGAGGCGATCGAGCAGGGCGCGGATACGATCATCACGGTCGGCGCGCGTCAATCGAATCACGCACGGCTCACGGCCGCAGCGGCGGCGAAGGCGGGTCTCGCCTGCGAACTGGTGCTGACCCGCGCGGTGCCGCGCGAAGACGACGACTACGTGTTCAACGGCAATGTGCTGCTCGATGCGCTGCTAGGCGCGCGCGTCCACGATCTGCCGGGCAATGCCGATGCGATGGCGTTCGCGCTGAACCGCGCGGACGATCTGCGCAAGGCGGGACGCAACGTGTATCTCGCGCCGCTGGGCGGCTCGTCGGCGCGCGGCAATCTCGGCTACGCGGCGTGCGCGGCGGAGATCCTTGCGCAGGCGAACGAATCCCGCATCGCGTTCGACCGCATTGCGCTGGCCAACGGCAGCGGCGGTACCCAGGCGGGCCTCGTCGCGGGGTTGATCGCGATGGGCGAAGATCCTGCGCGTGTAGTCTCGTACAACGTGCTGGCGACTCATGAGAGCACGCTCTCCAATACTCGATTGAAGGCAACGGAAACTCTCGGGCTGCTTCGGCCCGGCATGGTCGTTCCCGACGCAAAGGTCATCGTCGAGGACGGGCAGCGCGGCGACGGCTACGGCATTCCGACTGACGCGATGCGCGAAGCCGTGCGGCTTCTCGCGAGCGTCGAAGGCCTGCTGATCGACCCGGTATATGGCGGGAAGGCATTCGCGGGCCTGCTGCACGACATCAGGAGCCAGGCGCTCGCGCCCGGCGCACAAGTGCTGTTCGTCATGACGGGCGGCTTGCCGGGCCTGTACGCGTATCGCAGCGCGTTCTGACACCGGCTATCCGTCCTGCTCAGCGCGGCGAACCGCGCTGAGCCGAACTCAATCGACGCGCGCGAGCTGTTCGCGGATAGCGGCTTCCGTTTCGTTATAGTCGCCTTCGCCATAGTGGCTGTAGACCACGTTCCCTTTCTTGTCGATCAGGTAGAACGCGGGCCAATATTGATTGCCGTACGCATTCCATGTCGCATAGTGGTTGTCTTGCGCGACGGGGTAATGCAGCCCGTACTGGGCGATGGCCGCGCTGACGTTCTTCGTTTCGCGCTCGAACCCGTATTCGGGCGTATGCACGCCGATCACCACGAGTCCTTTGTCCTTGTACTTCTGATACCAGCCCTCGGTTTCGGGCAGCGTATGGATGCAGTTGATGCACGTGTACGTCCAGAAATCGACCAGCACGACTTTCCCTCGCAACTGCTGCAAAGTGAGCGGCTGCGAGTTGAGCCATTTGTCGATCCCCGTGAATTCAGGTGCGGGATGGCTCTTCTGGATGGGAACGGCGGTGGCGGCCCCGCTATTGGCGACCACGGCGCCGAGGCCGGCGATGGCGGCGAGTGCGGCCACGGTGGTCACGGTCTTGAGTCGGGAGAACATGGCAGCGTCCTTTCTGTATCGACAGGGTGGGAAGACATGACCGTATTGAAACGGTCGCGCGTATCACCGCTGTGTCGCCATGTGTTGCGAATGAATCGTTTTGTATCCCGGCTCTGATCCGATACATTGGGACACAAAAGAACGCGTGAAGCGCGCTATAACGGAGTCGTCACCGTTATCGAATGCAGGAGGGCAGCATGAAGCGTCTATTGGCTATCGTTTTTTTTCTTGCTGGCGGCATCGCAGCGGAACTTGCGCATCCCATTCAATGTTCGCTGATCAGCGTGAGCAGGGTCCAGCAAAAACGCCGCAAGGCGTGAGTGGACGAGCGGCTCCTGTATCTCAACGTATCTTGAACACGAGCCGATACGCAACGCTGCGAAACGTTCGTGTTCCGGACACAAGCCAGATACTTTCACGGGTTCAAATATCTCAACGCTGGGGCCGCCACTGATTGCATGCCGCTGATTAAGCGTATCAGTCAGCGGTGCTCCGAACCGCAATAAATCAACCACTCTCGTGAGATAGAAACGATGAACCTTCGCTCGCTCGTTATCGCCGCCGTGATGGCGCTTCCCGTTGTTTCGTTCGCGCAGTCGAATCACCCGCTCGCGCGCGCCGACGTTCGCGCACAACTGATCGAACTGCAGCGGGCAGGCTACAACCCCGCCACGGATTCGACGCAATACCCGAAGAACCTCGAAGAGGCGCAAGCACGCATCGAGGCGCAAAAGGGCGCCGCTTCGTATGGCGAGCCGTCGGGCACGACTTCGGCGACAGGGGCGAGCGCGAAAGCACGGCAGGTGGTCGGCCTCGGCTCTGTCTACGCGAACCCCTGACCGATACCCGCTCGTAACCCGGAGCGCGTGCAAGGCGCGCTTTGGGCCGTGAGATGAGCGGAATGTCTGCAAAGCATAGTGCCATCGTGGCGTCGGCCTCGATGGCACTTTCGTTTTTGAAGCGATCGCCTTTGCAGACGATCGCGCGGTTCAGTTCGCTTCGTTCAGGTCCGCCACTTGCCGTTGCGCGCGAGTTCCGCGCATGCATCGGCGAACGCTTTCGGCGCTTCCTGCGGCAGGTTGTGTCCTGCGTTCGGAATTTGCCGGTGAATGCGCGGTCCCGTGAATTTCGAGGCGGAAGCGCGGTCATCCGTTGCGGGAATCACGCCGTCGGCGAGACCATCGAGCGTGATGGCGGGCACCGTGACAGGCGGCGTCGATGCGAGCTTCTTCTCGGTCGCCTCATGCAGAGGATAGCCGGGTGCGAGGCCGAGGCGGTGCCGGTACGAGTGAATCACGACATCGACGAAATCGGGATTGTCGAATGCCTTTGCTGAACGTTCGTACATTGCCTGCGTGAAGTGCCACGTCGGCGAATTGTTCTTCCAGAGGATGTGCGCAAGGTCGCGGCGATTCGCTTCGAGCCCGGCGTGGCCGCGCTCGGTCTGGAAATAGTACTGATACCACAGGCCCCATTCGACGCTCGCCGGCAGCGGCGCACCCGCTTTGGCGATGTCCTGGATCAGATAGCTGTTCACCGAAACGAGGCCGATACATCGCGACGGCTTGATCGCCGCCACCACGCAGGCCGCGCGGCCACCCCAGTCATAACCAGCCAGTACCGCCTCGGGGATATCGAGCGCATTCATCAGCGCGATCAGATCTTCGCCCAATGCGGCCTGCTGGCCTGCGCGAGGTGTGTCCGCCGACAGAATGCGCGTCGTGCCGAAGCCGCGCAGATAAGGCACGATCACGCGATAGCCTTGCGCGGCCAGCAGCGGCGCGACATCCACATAGCTATGGATGTCGTAAGGGAAACCATGCAGAAGAATGATGGGTCGGCCTTCAGCCGGTCCCGCTTCGTGATAGCCGATATCGAGCAGGTCCGTGCGGACCTGGCGTACGGCAAGCGAATTCAGTGGTTTGGCGGGGTCTTGCGGGTCTTGCGAAGCGGGAGTGGACGGCGTGGACGCGGCGAGCGCGTTCGGAATTTCGCCGAGCGTCGTCAATGTAGCGACGCTCGCGGCTGCCGCGAACAGGAAGCGGCGGCGTTGACGGAGATCTTCGGACACGATGCAGGCTCTCTTCTGGTTAGATGTCGATGCGCAACGCTTGCCTCGCGCTGCCGGTGTTTCGATCAGGCGCCGCGACGGCAGCCGTCGTCGATGAGATGAATTGAAGCGTGCCCATGTATCTGCGCGGTGTCTCGTTTGCATCGCCTGTGTAGTGTTTTGTATGCGGCGAGTACCGGAATGCGTCGGGGCGCTATCTACATGACAGATAGCCCTATTCAAACCCTTCGCTTGATCTCGACGAGTCGCAGTGCGACATTGAATCACCCGTCCTTCATGAGACTTCCCGATCAATGAGCACACTGACCATGAGCGTATCGAGCCGTATCAACGGCGAGGACTTCAGGAAGCGCGAAGCGGGCTGATGGCCTGATGGCCCGCGCAGGGCCGCGGCGACTGTCTGCCGGGCGGTGCGCCGTCCGGCTTTGGTGTACGATGGGGATCGACCTTTTTGCGTTGCCGTCCCGCGCGGACGGCATTTCACGCGCGCGGCGGCCTTGAAGGCCTTGTCGATCTGATAGAGGTACCCAGCATGGATGTCGCCGACCTCAAGGTGTTCGAGGCAGTGGCCCGTCACGGCAGCATGAACCGGGCGGCCGCCGAGCTTCATACCGTCCAGTCCAATGTGACGGCGCGAATCCGGTCTCTCGAACGGGAGATCGGCGTCGCGCTTTTTCAGCGGCACGTGCGCGGCGTCAGCCTGACGCCTGCCGGGCAGCGGATGCTGCCATACGCCGCGCGGATGGCGAAGCTGCTCGCTGACGCACGGCTCGCGGCGCTCGACGACGGTCCGCCTGCCGGCACGCTCACGCTGGGCACGCTCGAAACGACGGCGGCAATGCGGCTGTCGCCGATACTCAGCAACTTCGCGAGAATCTATCCGCAGGTGCGCTTGTCGCTGACGACAGGCACGAGTTGCAGCCTGACGGAAGATGTCGCCGCGTGCCGGCTCGACGGCGCGTTCGTGGCGGGGCCCGTCGATCATCCCGAACTGGATGCCGAGCTTATTTTCGAAGAGGAACTGGTGCTGGTGACGTCGCGCAATTTGCGTTCGATCGACGCGCTGCCGTCCGTCGAGCATCTGAAGACCATCGTGTTCCGGCTGGGATGTTCGTATCGTCAGCGGCTCGAATCGATGCTGGCCGAAATGGGCATCCTGACGGCGACGCCGCTCGAGTTCGGCTCGCTGGACGCGATTATCGCGTGTGTCGCGGCGGGCATCGGCATCACGTTGCTGCCTCGCGGCGTGGTCGCGAGCGCTGCCGAGCAGGATAGCGTCGCCATTCATTCGATCTCGCCGGAAAAGGCGCGGGTCGCCACGCTCTTTATCCGGCGGCACGACGCTTATGTGTCGAGCGCGATGCAGGCATTCATCGACGTGGCGCGCTCGAGGCTCGGCCCCGTGATGGCTGCCGCCTAGGCGGCCTGCTGCTCGGCTTCCAGTTGCGGCGCGCGGCGCATCGCGCGATTGAGGCGGAAGAACTCGGTGCAGAAGTCGACAAACGTTCTGAATCGCACGGGCAGCAGTTCCCGGTGTGAATAGAACAGACAGATCTCGACCTCGTTGTCCGTGATCGAGCAGCCTGGCAGAACGGGCACCAGCTTGCCTCTCGCGATGTCTTCACGCGCCATCGCTTCGGGCAGTTCGGCGATGCCTGCGCCGGCGAGCGCTGCGGCGCGCAGCAGCACGTCATTGCCATCCATCGACGACATCGGGATCACTTGCACGGGTTCGCCGTCCTCGATCATCTGCACGAAGTTCGTGTTCTTCTGCCGCGATTGCGACGGCAGCAGCAGAAAGTGTGAGGCGAGATCGGCGGCGCTGCGCGGCGCGCCGTGTCGCGCGAGATACTCGGCCGACGCGACGAGCGATCGCGCGGACCTGAACAACGTTCTGCGAATGACGGCCGATTGCTCGACCTGATCCGGCGGCAGCATCGCCATGTCGAACTGGCCGTCGTAAAGATTGACGGCGCCCTCATGCACCGACACGACGAGATTCACATTCGGCGCGATCGCGCGATAACTTGACAGGAACTGCGAAAAGGTTTCGCTGACCAGCATCGGATGAACGGCGAGGCGAAGCTTGCCGCTGTCGACTTCGCGTTCGCGGGTGATACGGCGATTCGCTTCGTCGAGTTCTTCGAGCAGCCGGCAACAGCTCAGGTAGTACGATTGCGCTTCTTCCGTCAGCGTGACGGAACGCGTGGTCCGATGCAGCACGCGGGTCTGGATCGATGCCTCCAGCTTGGCGATGGCCTTCGAAATGGACCCCGTCGTGACACCCAGCGCGGCGGCTGCCTTGCTGAAGCTCTGATGCTGCGCCGCCGAGACGAACGCCCTCAACATGTAAAGCTGGTCCATGTTCAACCTCTGTTCCATCGCTGCCCTACTGCAGTGGGATCAACTTTAGCAACAGATCCCGACCTTAATGCGCGGTTTGTTTTGATAGGGGTATCACCACGGGTGATACCTCACAGCCGCGATCGATCTCGATGGGAATGGAACAGGGTGCGGGTGCGCGGGCGGAAGCCGGTTCAGCCAGCCGCCTGAAGGCGCGGATCGAAGTCGAATTCGAGCCGGATGCCGCCGGGCTCGTACACCATCGTGTGCCGTTTCGGTCCCGCGCCGAGGTTCTCCGGTGCGAATTCGACCTTGACGCCAGGCCACTGCGAGACGCGCGTGAAGATCGCTTCGAGCGCCTCTTCACTGCCGACGCGCAACGCCAGATGATGCAAACCGACGTTGCTCCTGCGATCGAACTCGACGCGCCCAGCCTGGTTGGCGACTTGCCACAAGGTCAGCATGACGTGCCCGTCCGACACGAAAGCGGCGGGATAGTCCGGCTTCTCGCCGACCTGGGTCCAGTGCAGGCAATTGATGAAAAAGTCCCGCGTGAGGCTCAGATCGGGCACGGTCAGCCCAACGTGATCGATGCCGGCGGTAAGCGGTTTAGTGCTCATGTCGAGTCTTCCTGTGCGGTTGGGGATGGCGCCATGCTCGAATGCTCGATTATAGAAACGCGGCGGCGCGAAAACTCTTGAATAGCGGGAAAGGATCAGTTGCGAGCCGTGCATCGCGCAGACGTTGGGAAAAAATGCGAAGCCGCCGCGAACCCGGCGCGGGCCGTCCGTGGCGAGGCGCCGCATGCCGTCACTTGACTCCGATCACCATCGAATCCGCGCCGACGAGCGGCACGACGCGGACCTGCGTGAAGCCCGCATCCTTCATCCACGCGCTGCATTGCGCGCCCGTATAGTCGAAGCCGCCGCGCGTTTCGATCAGCATGTTCAGGCTCATCAACAAACCGAACGCGTTCTCTCTGCGCTCATCGTCGATCATCGCGTCGTAGACCACGAGGCACCCGCCGGCGGGCAGCGCGTCATGGCACCTGGCGAGCAGCGCGCGCTTCTGTTCGAGATCCCAGTCGTGCAGGATATGTCCCATCACGAGCACGTCCGCCTGCGGGCACGGCTCCTTGAAGAAGTCGCCGGGATAGAAGCGCAGACGATCCTGCAGGCCGTGCGCCGCCACATACTCGTCGAACACGGGGCCGACTGCGGGCAAGTCGAAGCCGCCGCCCGACAGATGCGGATGCGCGAGCGCGACCTGCACGGGCAATGCGCCTTGTGCCGCGCCGATGTCGATGAAGGTTCGGTAGTTCTCCCATGGGAACTTCTGTGCGATGGCTTTTGCGGCACCGAGACTCACGCCGCTCATCGCCTTGAGGAAGCCGCGTAGCGCCTGTTCGTCGCCATAGAGCGTGTCGAACAGATTGCCGCCATGCTTCGTTTCGTTCTGCGGCTCACCCGTACGAAGCGCTTGCGTCAGCGAGCCCCAGAACGGGTACAGTCTGGTGTTCGCCATTTCCAGCAAGCCGCCGATGTAGCTGGGCTTCGACTTGTCCAGAAAGAGCGCGGCGTCACGCGTATTGCTGTATTGCCCGGCCTCGCGTTCGAGCACCTGCAATGCGACCAGCGTATCGAGGAAATCGGCCGCCGATCTCGGATGCAGTCCGAGTGCCTCGGTGAGTTGCGCGATATCGCGTGGGCCGTCGCCGAGATGCGTGAACACTTCGAGTTCGACGGCGGACAGCAGCGCCTTCGATGCCCAGAACCCCATCCCCAGTTGAAGCAGCCGGTCGGGGGACGGTTCGGCTTGCGAGGCGCGCGAATCCATGCGCGGAGTGCTTTCCATGGTTGCTTCCTTTGTGGATGTGAAAACGCAGAACGCATGGTAGGCGGAGCAATGGCTTTCCGATGTGGGCCAACGAACAGAGCACTGCGACGCTCCATGCTTGATGTGTCGTACGAATGGGCGCGATCCGTACCCCTTTATGCCCGTCGCCGGGCCTGTAAGAACAAAACAACTGTTGAGCCATGCAAACGTTTGCTCTGTTTGTCAGGGCTGCGTCGTCGTGCATACTTGCGGGCGATGCGCATTCGAACAGGTCACGAGAGGAGAGTACGGGTCATGCCGTTGGTGCCGCTGTCGCAACGCGAAGTCACGATCGGAGCTCCGCTGCCGTTTTCCGTCTACACGGAAGAAGGGAGGCTTCTGATGGGTCGCGGGCACAGCGTCCAAAGCGCGGAGCAGTTCGAGAGGCTCTTCGCGTTCGGCGCATTCAGGCACATGTTTCCCGGCGAGCAGCGCGACGACGCGAAGTCCGCGCAAGAGGACAGTGCGCCTGCGCCTGCCGCGCGCACGCGGCGCGGCCATGACGAGCAGGTCATCGTCGGACCTTTCCCGACGGCCGGCTGCGTGCCCGAAGATTTCGTAATCGCGCTCGCAAGCGGCGCGGGAATGCCGGCGCGCACGCGCTTCGTCGGCATGCTGGAGGGCGCGAGCCTGTTGCTCGACGGCGCCGGCGTCGATCCCGCCTTCGCGCCCGGCGAGGCCGTCGAAGGGCAGTTCATCGCAGGGCGCTACCGTCATGCATTCCAGTCGGATATCGTCGGCCGCCATGCGGCGCCGTTCGATGTGCTCTATCTTCGCTACCCGGCCGAGGTCCGTTCGCGTGCGCTGCGGCGGCATATCCGTGTCGGCATCGACGTGACAGCGCGTCTGTCGAGAAACGACCGGACAATGGCGGGCACGGAAGTACGCGCGGTCGATCTCAGTGCGGCAGGTGTCGGCCTGCTCGTGAACTCGAATTCGCCCGCGCCCGGCGAGCATTTCAAGCTGTCGTTGCCGCTCTCGCGCGAGGGCCGCGTACGCACGGCGCCGCTGAACTGCATTGCGCGTAACCGGCGCACGAAGGGTGGAGAAACTCTGGTGGGCGCCGAGTTCGGCAATACGTCGGGCGAAGCGCGCGCGCTCGTGAACGACTTCGTGCTCGACGTCCTGACGGGCGCGATGCCGCCCGAGCGTCACGCCTCACGCGACGGACGGTCCGCTTAAGCAGGCCGCGCCCGCATGTGCATCCGCCGGCGCAAAAAAAAGCCGACGTCCACGATGCTGCAGCGCTTCCGTCGTGATATCGCACTCCTGCATGCGGCGCCCGAGAAAGAGAATCAGGCGTTCGCGCGCTGCGCCTTCGAGATGTTCGACTGCCGGCACGATAGGGTCCTTTGCCTCATGAAAAGCCGGACGGGGTCCCGTCGATCGTCGATCGGCCAGACGCATGCCGGCGACGCCCACAAATAGGGACTGCGCCCGCCCGCGGGTTGCCACAACGCACGAACAGCTTTGGAAACGCACGCTGCAGGGGCTCAAACGTCCATACGCGTGGCTGCCCTATACCTACATATGATTCTCGCGCCGGAGCGATTCCCATAAGATGCACTCAACATGAACGGCATCACGCAGGATCGTGCCGCTGTCAACTAACGGCCGAGGAAAGTCGCTTGCACAACAATCCGATCGCTTCCGTCATCGATGACGACGAATCCGTCCGCATCGCGATGTCGAGCCTCGTTCGTTCGCTGGATTGGGATGTCCGGCTTTACGCATCGGCTGAGGCGTTTCTCGCATCGGACACCGTGAACCGTATCGCCTGCATCATCTCCGACGTGCAGATGCCCGGCATGAACGGCCTCGATATGTATCGTCATTTGCTCAACAAGGGCGTGACGCTGCCCATCATTTTCATCTCCGCTTTCGCTTCGGACGCCGTGCGGCGCCAGGCGCTCGAACTCGGCGCGATGTGCGTGCTGACGAAGCCCGTCGACGGTTGCGAAGTGTCGCGCTGTCTCGCGCAGCTCGGGCCCGACAATTCCTGTCGCGAATGAGGCGGGCGCTGTCTGCCGCGCGGCGGCCCAGCGTCATCGGTGATGGGTGTATTCGGATAGAATTTACGCCGGATCGGGATGGGCCGGCTTCCCGGATGTCTGACTTTCGCGCGCCGCGCCAAGCGGCGCGTGCCGGGGTTCCCCTGCCCGCTGGCAACCGCTCGCAAGGAACACCTATGGCAAAGATGTGGTGTCCCCTCATTCCTGCTGCACTGCGCGCTCGCGGGGCCTCATGATGCTGCGTCAGGGCGCAGGCATGACGTCGGCTCGCGACGCACGCTTTCTCTATTTCCTCGCGGTGGTCATTGCCGTGATCGTCTTCGTGATCGACGCGCTGACGCCGCTCGACATCGCCATTGCCGTGCTTTACGTGGTGGTCGTGCTGCTCGTCGCGTCGACGGCCTCACGCCAGGCCGCGATCGCGACGGCATGGACCTGCGCCGCGCTGACGCTGGTCGCTTTCGCGATGTCGCACGACGGGAACTATTCAGGCGGCCCGGTCGCGCGCTGCATCGTGAGCCTGCTGGCGATCGGCATCACATCGTTTCTCGCGCTGCGCAACCAGGCGAACACGGCGCGGCTCCAGGAGCAGATCCAGTTGCTCAATCTCACGCACGACGCGATCGTCGCGTACGACATGAGCGATCGCATCACGTTCTGGAATCAGGGCGCGGAAGCGCTGTACGGCTGGAGCGCGAGCCAGGCGATCGGACAGCGCATTCACGACCTGACACGCACCAGTTCGTCGATTCCCCTCGACGAGCTGCGCGACGAGGTGGTGCGCACGGGCAGTTGGGAGGGCGAGCTGCAGCGTGTGCGCAGCGACGGCAGCACGGTCATCGTATCGAGCCGCTTTGCGTTATGGCGCGACGACAAGGGCAAGCCGCGCGCGGTGCTGGCCACCAATAACGACATCACGCTGCGCAAGCGCATGGAAGCCGAATTGCAGCGCCAGCAGGACGAGTTGCGCGCGACCATCGACGCGATTCCGGGCATGGTGTGGAGTTCGTCGTGCGACGGCGAGCTGAGTTATATCAACCGGCGCTGGAATGCGCTGGGCGTCTCGCTGGAGGGCAACAGCGGCGACGTGTGGACCTCGATCGTCCATCCCGACGACTGGCACGCGATGTACGCGGCGTGGCGCGGCGCGATAGCGACGGGCAAGCCGTTCGAAAACGTCTCGCGCATCCGTCACAGCGACGGCTCATACCGGTGGATGCACATCGGCGCCGAACCGCTGCGCGATCGGGAGGGGCATATTCTGCGCTGGTACGGTGTCAATACCGACATCGAGGAGCGCAAGCAGATGGAAGAAGCGCTGGAGCGCAGCGAGGCCTTCCTGTCCGACGCGCAGCGCCTGAGCCGCACGGGCAGCATCGGCACGCGCCTGCCCACGGGCGAGATGTGGTGGTCCGACGAGGTCTACCGGATCTTCGAGTACCCGCAGCACGTCACGCCCTCCATGGAACTGATCGTCGCGCGCGCGCATCCCGACGATCTCGCGCTCGTGCGCGAGGCCTACGAACGGGGGCTGCCGGGCATGCCGTACATCGACGTCGAGCATCGGCTGCGCATGCCCGACGGCCGCGTCAAGCACGTGCACTATGTCGCGCATCTGGCCGCGCCGCAGACGGCGAACCTTGAATACGTGGGCGCGTTGATGGACGTGACGGAGCGCCAGCTCGCGCAGGACGCGCTCGACCGCTCGACGGCCGAGCTCGCGCACGTGACGCGCGTGACGATGCTCGGCGAGCTGGCCGCGTCGATCGCGCACGAAGTCACGCAGCCGCTGGCCGCGATCGTGACGGCGGGGGACGCCGCGCGGCGCTGGCTGAACCGGCCCAAACCGGATCTCGGCGAAGTCGGTCATTCGATCGACCAGATGGTGCGCGACGCGAAGCGCGCCACCGACGTGATCCGGCAAATCCGCGCGATGGCCCAGAAACGTGATCCGAGCGAGGCGGTGCTCGATCTGAACGTGATCGTGAGAGAATCGATTGAACTCGTGCGGCGCGAACTGGACGCCGCGCGCGTCGAGATCGAGGCGTCGTACGCGCAGCGGGCGCCGCTCGTTTGCGCCGATCGCGTCCAGTTGCAGCAGGTCGTCATCAATCTCGTGATGAATGGCGTGCAGGCGATGGCGGGCGTGACAGACCGGGCGAAGCGCCTGCGCGTCTGCACGGGCCGCTTCGACGACCGCTTTGACGGCCACTACGCGCAGGTCGCCGTCGAAGACTCGGGGACGGGCATCAGCGAAGAGAATCTGGGGCGTCTCTTCAACGCATTCTTCACGACCAAGGCGGACGGCATGGGCATGGGCCTGTCGATCTGCCGCTCCATCGTCGAAGCGCACGGCGGCCGCATCTGGGCCGAGTCTCAGGAAGGGCAGGGCTCAACGGTGCAATTCATATTGCCGCTCGATAAAGGAACGTGTGATGAGCAGTGATGAAATGAACGACCCCAACCAGTCGATCGTCTACGTCGTCGACGACGACGATTCGATGCGCGCGGCCGTCAGCATGTTGCTGCGCTCAGTCGGCCTGCGGGTGCAAGCATTTGCGTCCGCGCAGGAGTTTCTGTCGTTCGACAAGCCCGATATGCCGAGCTGCCTGATACTCGATGTGCGCCTCAAAGGCCAGAGCGGCCTCGCCGTGCAGGAGCAGATCGCGGCGGGCGACGTGTGCGTGCCCATCATCTTCATGACGGCGCACGGCGACATCGCGATGTCCGTCAAGGCGATGAAGGCGGGCGCGATGGATTTTCTCGCGAAGCCGTTTCGCGATCAGGACATGCTCGATGCCGTCGCAAGCGCGCTCACGAAGGACGAGGAACGGCGAAAGTCCGAACGTTCGGTTTCCGATCTGCGCCGCCGGTATGAGTCGCTGACGCCGCGCGAGCGCGAAGTGATGGCCTTTGTCGCCAGCGGCCTGATGAACAAGCAGATCGCCGCCGAGATGAACCTGAGCGAGATCACCGTGAAGATTCATCGCGGCCAGGCAATGAAGAAAATGGAATCGCGCTCGCTCGCCGACTTCGTTCTGAAGGCGGAGGCGCTGGGCGTCAAGTCGCTGGAATCCGGCTCGCCGCCGCGCACGCAACGGGGCTCATAGGCGGCGCTCAGGCGCATTGCGCTTTCGTCGAGACTGTCGCCGGCCATATCGGCCGCCATATCTCTCGCGTCTTCGTCACCCGCCGCGCGCGCGGCATGAACGCCGTGTGGCGTTCATCGTTCATTCCCTCGGTATCTTCCGTGTCCGCACCGCGCCTTGCGGTGAACGGCGCGCGCATCTGTGCGCCCACTACGCGCCATTGCGCGTCCGTTGCGCGTCCATCACGCGCCCACTACGCGCCATCACGCGCGCCGCGGCGCATGCATCGCCCGACTGCGCCATTAAACCTTCATATAGGTTGACTCAACCATTCGACTGCGTCGGCAACCGTATGTACGGCTAGTCGCGCCAGGTCCGTGCGATTAACTTTGATCCATCGCGGCGCCGTTGCATTTGCCGCAACCCCATCACTGTATCGGACGGATCAGCCATGACCAGCATCATCCTCGAACACCCCGCCCTGCAAGCCGGCGGCATGCCGCGCCACCCGGCATCCCCCATTGTCGCCGAACAGCATTGGCGCAGCGTCAACGCGCTGCTCGCCGACGCATCGCCGCAGCCGGGCAACGTCGTCGTCGCGCGCTGGACGCATGCAGGCGACGCGCCGCTCGAAGTGACCAACGCAGGGAGCGTGGCCGATCACTGCATCGGCCTCAACGTGAAATGCGCGGCGCTCACGTTCGATCACGCGGGTCGCAGGATCGTGCACGGCCGCCTGACGGCGGGCGCGGTGCAGGTGACGGCGCCCGGCGTCCCCACCAGGGCGGAGTTCACTTCTTCCGCCGATGTGCTGCATCTGTTCGTGTCGCAACAGGTTCTTGCGGAGTGCTACCAGGATCTGTTCCAGCAACCGCGCGCAGACGAGATCGTGCTCGACGACCCGCAGCTGATTCGCGATCCCGTGCTGGAGCGTCTTGGCCAGGCGCTCGCCGTGTCGCAAAGCGCCGATGCCGCGCTCGGCAAGCTCTTCACCGATAGCGTGAGCCTCGCCATCGTGTCGCGCGTCGTCGCGCGCCATTACGCGCGGGCGACGCGGCGCTCGCGCGAGGCCGCGCCGTTGCCGCAGTGGCGCATGAATCGCGTGATCGAATTCGTCGACGCGCATCTGTCCCAGCCGATCGGGCTTGCCGAAATCGCTTCGAGCGCCGGTCTCACGCGCATGCATTTCGCCGCGCAGTTTCGCCGCGCAACGGGTTTGCGCCCGCACGAATATCTGCTGCGGCGGCGCGTCGAGCATGCGCAGCATCTGCTGACGACGTCGAAGCACAACGTGATGGACGTCGCGTTGAGCTGCGGCTTCCGTTCTCAGGCGCATTTCACGACGGTCTTCAAGAAGTTCGTCGGCGAGACGCCGTTCCGCTGGAAAGAGAAGTCGAACGACGCGCGCTAAACGCGCCCGTTCGACCGACAGTCCAGAAGCACTGCCCGACCCGACCGCTTTCCAACAGGAGTTTCGACATGCTGGCAAACGCTAACGCGATGGACCCTTGGACGCAAACCATCGGTCTGCTGGGACCTTCGTCGCGCGTCGAGGCCGCGCAGCAATGCGTCGCGCCATTGCGCGGGACGGCGCGCGGCGCCGACAAGCGCTTCGACGCCGCGGTGACGCTGATTGACCGGCCGACGTCGTCGACGGCCACCATTGCGTGGCGCGATTCGACGCGCGGCTGTTTCGGGGATCAGGTGTGGCGCATGGCGCGCGCCCGCGCATCGGGCTTCTGCGCGATGAGCGGACAGGCGATCCATCCCGGCGACGCGGTGTACAAGCCGAATGCCCGGCCCGCGCCCGTCAATGCGGAAGCGATGATCCTCGCCTGCGTGCTCAGGGACGCCGAAATCCTCTGAGCGGCGCAGCGCGTGCTGTGCGGGCGCAAGACTGCGTCCCCTGCGATGCGGCCCCGGCGGCGGCTGTGGCATAGTGCCCGTCTGAGGCCGCCATCCATCCGCGAACCGTCCGCGAACAGGCGTGCCGTGCAGGACTGGTCCTTCACTTTGCCCGAGTCAGCGAATGGCAGACATCGTCGGCAGCATGCGCATCTTCGTCCGGGTGGTCGAGACGGGGTCGTTCACGGCCGTTGCGAAAGAGAACAACGTGACGGCGGCGCAGGTTTCGCGCGCCGTCACGGCGCTCGAAGAGCAGCTGAAGACGGCCGTGCTGCATCGTACGACGCGCCACCTGTCGCTCACGGAATCCGGTAGCCGCTTCTATGAGCGTGCGAAGGCGATCCTCGCGGACCTCGATGCGGCCACCGACGAAGCGCGCAACGCGGGTCTGTCGCCCTCCGGCAAGCTGCGGCTGCATTGCTCGCCGGGCCTTGCGCAAGGCATGGCCACGGCCGCGCTGGTCAGCTATCAGCGCGCTTATCCCGACGTCTCCATCGAGCTGAAAATCGAACAGAGCATGCCCAACCTCGTCGAGGGGGGCTATGACATCTCGCTCATTTCGGCGACGCAGCTTCCCGATTCCGTCTACATCGCGCAGTCGCTAGGCTCCGCCTATGCGGTCATGGTCGCTTCTCCGGACTACGTGAAGCAGAACGGCATGCCGCTCACGCGCGACGATCTTGCGTCGCACAGCCTGCTCAGGCTCGAATCACCCGCGTCGCTGCCCGACGAATGGCACCTCGAAAGCGCACACGATGCGCACGTCATCACGCTTGCGAAGTCGCCGTTGCAGGTCAACGTGCCCGATGTGATGCGCGCGGCGCTGCTCGCGGGAGCGGGCATCGGCACGCTCGCGACGTATTCCGTCGTCGACGATCTCGTCGCCGGCAAGCTGATGCGCGTGCTGCCGCAATACAGGCTCAAGCCGTTCAGCGTGTTTGCCGTCTATCCGTCGCGCCGCTATGTCGAAGCGAAGGTCCGCATGCTGCTGGATCATTTGCGCTCGACGCTGACGCCAGCACTCGATCAGGCGATCGAACGTGTCGAGGCTTTGGCCCGCTTCGTCGAGGAACAGGCGCGAGAGGCCTGAAAGATTGTGCCGCGCGTGGCGGCGCCCGCTATTGCGCTTCGGCTTTGATTTTTTGCGCGCGTGTTTGCGCCGTGTGTGCGCGCGTGTTTGCGAGTCATTCTTGCGCGCACGACTCTCACGCCATTGCGAATCAGCCGGGGCGAACGGAACAGCCGCACGCGCCACCATCGCGGGGGTGCGCCGGGCAGCTTTAGCTCGCGACGGCGGCGCGTGTCCGGCATCGTGTGCCGGGAAGGGATGTGTTATGCGCTTACGTCCAGTACTTGAACCCCGTCACGCTGCGCTCATAGCCCGGCGCGATCCGATGTGCGCGCCGGTTGCGCTCCGGCTGGCCGTACGAACCGAGCTTCTGCATCGCGGGCCGCGCCTGGGCCGGCGTGCGCTCCTTCCATGACGACGCGGCGGACGTGGCGGATACGGGCGTCGACATATCGGTTGGCCCGGCGGCTTCGGCGGCGAGGCGTTCGAGTGGCAGCTGAGCGTTCGCGCCCACGACGAGGATCGCCTGCATCAGACCGGGCGCCTGGTACGCGCAGATCGCGGCCAGTGCGATGCCGCAGGCCGCAATCGCGTAGCCTGCCCGGAAATGGGGAAAGTTGAGGGTGCGCATCATACATTCTCCACTACGCGCGCGAGACGGCTGAAGGTCTCGCGTCGGCGCCCGTTCAAAAAGCCGCGATCGAGCGCTTCTCTCAGGTGCGACGTCAGAAAGTCGATGAAGGTCTTGATCTTCGCATCGACATGATGCCGACATGAATAAACGGCGAACACGCTCGTATTTTGAAGGCGGGACTCGGGGAACAACTGAACCAGCCTTCCAGCGCGAATGTCGTCGTCAATGCAATGCGCGGGCAGCGCCGCGACGCCCGCGCCTGCCAGCGCCGCGATGCGGGTCGCCTCGATGTCGTTGATGACGAACTGGCCGCCCGCGTCGTGGGCCGCCGGCTTCACGAGGCTGAGCCTCGTCTGATGCCCGCCCGGCTCGACTTGAAAAGGAACGGGTGTCAGCGCGTGCTCGTCGAGGTCGCTCACGCTTTCGATCCGATGTGTCTGAACAAAGGCGGGCGCGGCCGCCAGCACGCGCTCGGACTGGCCGATCAGCTTGCAGACGTTGCGCGAATCGGGCAGCGTCGGCGCCGATACGATGGACACGTCCACCTCGTCTTCCAGCAGATTCGCCATGCGCGGCAGAAACTTCAGCTGCACGGCAACGGCCGGAAACCGCTTGCGATACTCGATGATCGAGTGCGTCAACTGTCCGAGCCCGAGATCCGTCACGCAATGCACGCGCAGCGTGCCGCGCGCGCAGGTGTGCGCATCGCCTGCTTCGGCTTCTGCTTCATCGAGATCGGCGAGGATCTTCTTGCACTTCTGGTAGTAGCGCTCGCCCGGCTCCGTCAGCGAGACCCTGCGCGTCGTGCGTTGCAGAAGCCGCGCCCGCAACTGGTCCTCCAGCGACGACACCGCGCGCGACACGCTTCCCGTGCTGCAATTCATATGCTCTGCAACGGCGCTGAAGCTTCCCGTCTCGACGACGCGCGAGAAGATGCGCATGCTCAAGATCTTGTCCATGGAACCGTTCACCTCGTGCTGTCTGATCGTGTGATCCAACTTTTTTCGCTTGAGACAAAGATAAATCGAGGCGGCGCAATGATCCATCGTACATTGGGACGCCCGGCTAATCGAAGTTGTAGTCCCCTCATACGCAGGTATAGGTCGCGCGGGTGCATTAATAAAATTTCAGGTCGATCCGCTTCGTAAGGCGCGTCATCGATTCGCTTAAGGACGCCTTGCGTGTATTTCATCGTGCTCATTCAGGATTTTTAAGGCCCCGACAAAGTATTCTTTGGACGGCGTGGCTAAGCTGTTCTGAGTGTCGAAGGAGCGAACATGAAGAAGAGCATTGCCGGCGTCGAGATTCCCGATAGCGCGCTGGCGCGCGCAGCCGTCGAATACATTCGCGACGTCTCGCCTGCGCTGCTGTTTCATCACGCGCTGCGTGTGTTTTTGTTCGGCGCGCTGACGGGCCACAGCGAGGCGCGGACATTCGATGCCGAACTGCTTTATATCGGCGCGCTGTTTCACAACGCCGGCCTGAATGCGCGCTACAGCCGTTCGCCGCGCCGCTTCGAAATCGACAGCGCGAACGAGGCGCGTGCGTTCCTGCGCGCTCATCGTGTCGAGGAACCGGCCGTCACGGAGGTATGGAACGCAATCGCGCTGCATACGACGCCAGGCATCCCCGAGCACATGACGCCGCTCGTCGCGCTCGTCAGCGCGGGCGTGCAGATGGATGTGCGCGGCGCGCGCTACCACGAGTTCACCGCGCAGCAGCGCGACGAAATCGTGCAGGCGTTTCCGCGTGAGCGAGGCTTCAAGACGAAGCTGATCGAAGCGTATGCACGTGGTATGGAGCAGCGTCCCGAAACGACGTTCGGCACGATCAACGCGGACGTGCTCGACAGGTGGGACCCCGATTACCGGCGCCTGAATTTCTGCGGACTGGTGCTGGGATCGGAATGGACCAACTAGCTCAAATTTTTTTGAACAGTAGCTTCAGTTTTTTTCGACCAACCATCAAAGGACAGATTCATGGATGGCGCTCTCGAAGATGCGTCGCGCGCAAGCGAATCGCGTTCGTCTTGCGCGCGCGTCGAAGCATTGAATGGAACGTCGTCGACAGGATGACGTATCGAGCAGCGTTCGCGCAAGGCAACGAAGATTGCTCGCGACCGCGCCATCCTGCTCCGCTAGCGGACAGCCGCGCGCCGCCATGCGCCCGGCGACGCGCCGACCACCTTCAGAAACACGCGGCTCAGATGGCTTTGATCGGCAAAGCCGCAACAGATCGCGATCTCCGCGAGCGTCATGTTGGACGCTTCGATCAGTTGCCGGGCCTGGGCAACCCGTTGCTCGATCAGCCATTGATGCGGCGTGCGCCCCGTCGTGCGCGAAAAGGCGCGGATGAAGTAGCTGCGCGACAGGTTGCATTCGCTCGCCACGTCGGCTATCGACGCGCCTTGCCGAAGCCGCGCCATCAGCAGCTCTTTGGCGCGCGCTTCGTGAGCCTGCGATAGCGCGCCCCTCGCGCGCGGGCTGGGCGCGCGAAGATTGGCGTAGCGCTGCGCGACGTGCGTGCCGATCACGATGCCCATCTGCTCGACGAACAGCGAGCGGGACGCGCCGGGTTGTCCCAGATGGACGGCAAGCGCACGCGCGAGATGGCCGAGCATGGGGTCTTTCTGTTCGTCGGCGCAGGCGAGTCCGCTGATGGCCGGGCCGTCGAGCTCGTCGCCGAGCCGCGTGAAGAACGCGCGCGATAATTCGACCAGCACGAAATCGAAATTGCCGTAAAGGTCAGCGCGATAGTCTTCTGAAAAATCGCGGATATAAATCGAATCCGTTTCGAATTGCCTTGCGATGGCGCGCCGGCCGTTAAAGATATTTCGCCGGTGCCCATCGTTCAGCGCAACGCCGACCAGAAAACCCCGGTCGCACGCGGGCATGGCGACGCGGTCCAGATGTTCGTCTTCCATGCACTTGCGATACAAGCGGATGTCGCCCGTGTCTAATTCGATATCCTTGCGCAGTTTGCTCGACACGCATCCGAGCGTGTCCTTGGGCTTGGTTGCCGCGCCCGGCGCGGAAAGTGCGTCAGTCGCCATGGGCCATGTCCTCGATTCATGCATCGACTGCGAAACATAATCGAGCCAGTTTATACGCAAGCAAAAGAAGTCAAATTAAAAACAGCGTATTCCGGCTTTTAATATGTCCGCGTCGTGCATCGTTAGCCGCAAGTGAATTCACGACGGCATTTCGGCCGATTTTCCCGTCATGCACAGCTTGACGCAAGGCCTTGAACGTCGCGCTGTGCGCATCGGCGAATCGAACCAGGCCCACAAAAGGGTCCACAAAAGGGCGCACAAAAGGGCGCACAAAAGGGCGCACAAAAGGGCGCACAAAAACAAATCACGTCACTATTATTCAAGACACGCAGTTACCGCGTGATTACAATCGGTTCACAAATATTCTGTTTTAGCCAGCCAGTTCACTCCTTCGACGTTACTGAAACTGCTAAACGGTGACGTCGCGGCGACGTCGCCGCGAGGTCCCGGCGAAGCACGCGAGCCAGTCAATACGTGTCGTATCGCCAGGCTGGCGCGCCCGAGCGTCGGCTTTCAACCAGCTGCATATCATCGATTGGATTGCGATCGTGAAGCGCGTTTCACGGAGGCGGCCATGATTCAGATCGGCACATTGCTCGTGAACTTCGAACAGCGGGAGATTCGTCAGCATGGCCGGTCGCTGCGCATCGGCGCCCGCGCCTTCGACATCCTCGAAGTGCTGTATCGCGCGAACGGCGGCATCGTGTCGAAGGACGCGATCATGGATGCCGTGTGGCCGGGCGCGGCCGTCGAGGAGAACCGGCTGCAGGTTCACGTCGCCGCGCTGCGCAAGATGCTCGGTGCGGACCGCGAACTCATCAAGACCGTGCCGGGCCGGGGCTATCTGCTCGTCGCGGCGAACGGTCATGCCGCCGCGCGTGAGCGGCATGGCTGCGCCGCGACGAACGGCGGCGGGCTGCCCGCCTATGCGGCGGCGACACTGGTCGGCCGTGATCGCGAGGTCGCGCAGATCGTCGCGCGGCTGCGCGATGCAGCCGTCGTCACGCTGGTCGGCGCGGGCGGCATCGGCAAGACCTGTCTGGCCGTTCACGTTGCACGTGAGACGCGCGGCCGGGGCGAGCCCGTGTGCTTCGTCGAGTTGGCGAAGGCGTCGTCGCGGGATGCCGTGCTCAGGACACTGGCGCTCGCGTTGCACATCGAGGCCACCGACGACTTTCTGACGCACGAGAGTCTCGCCGATGCCGTCGCGGCCGCGCCCTGTCTGCTCGTGCTCGACAATGCCGAGCACGTGATCGACGTGGTCGCGAGTCTCGTCGAGACACTGGCCGCGCGCAATCCGGCGCTGCGCATGCTCGTCACGAGCCGTGAGCCGCTGCATATCTGGGCCGAGTCGGTGATCCGCGTCGAGCCGCTTGCCGTGCCCGCGCGCGGCGCGTGCGCCGAAGACGTCCTCGCGCATTCGGCCGTCGAGCTGTTCCTGCGCCGTGCCCGCTCGGTCGCGCCCGAATGCGGCGCGGACGAAGCCGCCATCTGCGTCGTCGGTGAAATCTGCCGGCGCCTCGAAGGCCTGCCGCTCGCAATCGAGCTCGCGGCCGCGCGCGTGGCGACGCTCGGCATCGAAGGCGTGGCGTCGCGTCTGGACGACCGCCTGAATCTGCTGACGGGCGGGCTGCGTTCGGCGCTGCCGCGCCATCAGACGCTGCGTGCGACCTTCGACTGGAGCTACGCGCTGCTCGACGACAATTCGCGGATGCTGTTCAGGCGGCTCGGCTTCTTCGCGGGCGCGTTCACGTTCGACGCGGTGTGCGCAGTCGCAACCGAGCCCGACATGCCCATCGCGTCGGTCATTTCCAGCCTGAGCGAGCTGGCGGCGAAGTCGCTGCTGACGGTCGGGTTTAGCGGTGCGGTCGCGCAATACCGGCTGACGGAATCGACGCGCGCCTATGCGATGGAGAAGCTGCGCGACGAGGGCGAGCTGCAGCATATCGCGACGCGCCACATGCACTATCTGCAGGAGCGGATCGAGCACGGCAGGATGCTGGTCGGCGACGCCGCGCAGGGCCTGCCGGGAAGCGAGCCGCGACTCGCGCTCGACGATGCACGCGCGGCCTTCGAATGGGCCTTTTCGCCGGGCGGCAACCCGGCGCTGGGCGTCGCGCTGGCGGGTTCGCTGGTGGGGACGTTGCTGCAGTCGTCGCTGGTTCACGAATGCTACGAGCGGGCGGGGCGCGCTCTGGCGGCGCTCGATACGCTGCCGCCGCGATCCGTCGATACCCTGTGCGAAATGCGCCTGTGCGCGGCGTACGCTTCGACGCTGCTGCATACGGGCGGCGCGGTGCACGAGGCGCAGACGCTGTGGAAGCGCGTGCTGATGCTGGCTCGCCAGACGGGCGACGCCGCCTTCGAGGCGCGCGCGCTTTGGGGCGCGTGGAACACGACGCTCGCGTGCTCGGACATTCATGCATCGTTTCGCTTCGCGACGCGCTTCGAGGCGTTTGCGGAGCATCGCGGCACGCGCTGGCAGCAGGTTCTCGCCGCCGAGATGATCGCCGTCTCGCTGCATTGCTTCGGCGAGCACGAGCAGGCGCGCGGGCGGCTGGAGCGGGCGCTGGCGGCCTTCCTCGAACTCGGGCCCGTGCAGCCGGACAGCCTCGGCCTTGCCGTCGATCCCTTCAACTTCGGCAGCGGCACGCTGTCGCGCATCACGTGGATGCAGGGGCATCCCGAGCGCGCGATGCAGCTCGTCGAGAGAGTCGTCAATTCGATCCGGCCAGACATGCTGGAGCCGTCGCTGAGCCATGTGCTCGCCGTCGCCGCCGTGCCCGTTGCGCTGCAATGCGGCGAGATCGAAACGGCGGCGCGGTATGTCGCCGTGCTGCAGTCACAGGCGGCCGTGAACGGCTTCGAGATCTGGCAGACCTATAGCGAGTGTCATGCAGGACATCTTGAGATTCTGATGGGGCGGCCCGAGACGGGCCTCGCGAAGCTCGAACCCCCGCTGCAACGGCTCATGTCCTGCGGCTTTCGGCGGGTGCTCACGCCGACGATCGCGGTCTGCGCGGAAGCGCTCGCGAGAACGGGACGCTTCGCGCAAGCATGGGCGAGGCTCGACGAGGCGCTCGAATTCTGTCATGTGCAGGGCGAGCATTTCTTCATCGCCGAGCTTCAGCGTGTGATGGGCGTGACGGCGCTGGAGCAGGCGCGCGCGACTCAGGCGGGTGGCCGCGCCGCAATGGCCGACGAGTTCGAATCGCAAGGGCGGCGCCATCTGCTCGACGCAATGCAGACCGCGCGAGACCAATGCGCGCCGATGCTGGAGCTGCGCGCGCTGTTGAACCTCGTCGATCATCTGCTCGAACGGCAGGAGACGGCGCGGGCTGCTTCGCTGATCGAGGGCATGTCGAAGGGCATCGACCTGCAATCGAAAGCCCCCGATATCCGGCGGCTCGTCGCATTGCAGCACGTCACGCGCAAGATGCGCTTGCCGCTCGCGACCGGCAACGGCGCGGCCGTCGTCGAGAACGGCAGGTGACACCCGCATCACCTTAAACGCCACCTTAAACGCCAGCTGAAACGCTGCCGGCGTGAATGCGGGCGCCGCCGATGCAAATGTGCGGCGCTCGTGCACCGTTCGAACGAAACCGTCCCGCCAACCTCGGCTCACTAGCAACGCATTGCATCGGCAGGGCCGGCCAATCGCCATGTTGAAGGGTTTTGTCCGTTGTACACTCCTTGTTCGGTCTGCGATCCCTTTCACGGTATTCAACATCACCTCTTCAGATGATGACGATCAAGATCGGTCAACTCGAGATTTCGCTCGATCATCGCGAAGTGCGTCTCGATGGTCGGAAGGTCGCGATCGGCAGCCGCGCATTCGACATTCTCGCGCTGCTGATCGCGGCGGATGGCGGGCTCGTGTCGCGAGACGACATCATGCGCGGCGTCTGGCCGACGACGGTCGTCGAAAAGAACAATCTGCAGGTCCATATTTCCGCGCTGCGCCGTGCGTTCGGCGACGAGCGCGACCGCATCTGCACGGTGCCTGGCCGCGGCTATCGCCTGATCATGAACGACGATGGGCCGCCGGCGCGTTGCGCCCCGGAACAACCCGGCGCGGCCGACGAGGACGGCAACCCGGCCGCCGAAGCCGGGAGGCCCGCGCGCCAGCCGTTGCCCGCACGCGTTCCCGAACTGGTCGGCAGGCAAGACGCGCTCTCGGGCATCGCGGCCGCGCTGCGCGCGCATCAGACAGTCACGCTCGTGGGCACGGGCGGCATCGGCAAGACGCGCCTTGCCGTCGAGATCGCGCATGCGACCCAGCATGAGTTCGTGGACGGCGTCGTGTTCGTTTCGCTCGCTGCTGTCCATGACGCGCCGTCGGCGCTCGACGCGCTTGCGTTCGCGACGGGCAGCCGGCTTTCGGCGAGCCGCGCGGCGCTCGCGCAGATCGCGGGCGAATGGCGCGACCGCGAGGCGCTGGTGGTGCTCGACAGTTGCGAGCAGGTGCTGGAGATCGTCGCGGCGATCTCGGAGGCGCTGACGGGTGCGGGCAGCCGCATGCGCGTGCTGGCGACGAGCCGCGAAGCGCTGCGCGTGCGCGACGAGATCGTGTACCAGGTGCCGCCGCTCGCGGTGCCGACCCCGGACGACCCTTGCGCCGACGTCCTGAACACGCCCGCCGTGCGCTTCTTTCTCGCGCGCGCGCAGGCGGACGGCGCGCAGTTTTCGCTCGACGAAGCCAGCCTTCGTTTGATGAGCGAAGTGTGCCGCAGGCTCGACGGCATTCCGCTCGCGCTCGAACTGGCGGCGTCGCGCGCGGCCGTGCTCGGCATCGGTTTGCTTGCGACGCACCTCGATGACCGCTTGCGCATCCTCACGGGCGGGCGCCGCACCGCTTTGCCGCGCCATCAGACGCTGAAGGCGACACTCGACTGGAGCTACCGCCTGCTGAGCGCGGATGAGCAGAAGCTGTTGCGCTGGCTGGGCATGTTCGTCAACGGCTTCACGCTCGAACTTGCGTGCGCGATGGCCGGGCGCGCCGGGCTGACACGCATGGAAGCGCTCGATGCCGTGAGCGGCCTCGTCGCGCGCTCGCTGCTCACGACCGACCTCGAAGGCTCGTCGTATCGATACCGCTTGCTGGAAACGACGCGCGCCTACGCGCAGCAGCAACTCGACGACAACGGCGAACGCGCGGCTGCGGCAAGCGCTCACGCGGCGCTGTTTCTCGAGCTGTTCGAAACGGCGCAGAAGCAATGGGCGGAGCGCCCGGTCGTCGAATGGCTCGGCAACTTCACGCGCGAACTCGGGAACCTTCGCACGGCGCTCGACTGGACACTCGGCGGTGGCGGCGACGCCGTTCTGGGCATCGCGCTGGCTGCGCTGACCGTGCCGTATCTCTTCGATCTTTCGCTCGTCGAGGAATGTTGCGCGCGTGCGCGCGCCGCGTTGAAGCTGATTGCGCAGAGCGAGGATCAGCAAGGCAGGCGCGTCGCAGCGCAGGTCGATGTCGAGACGCGCTTGCGGCTCGTGTCGGCGCTGGCCGCCGCGCTTGTCTACACGGAAGGGCCGCTCGCCGAAACACGCGAGGCATGGACCCTTGTATTGAACGAATCGGTGCGGGCCGGTTGCGGCAGCTATGCATCGCGGGCGCGCTGGGGCGTGTGGAACTGGCATCAATACGCGGGCCGCGCGCGCGATGCGCTGATGCTCGCGCGCCGCTTCGGCGACCTCGCGCGCAGCACGGGCAACGCGACTCATGTCGTGCTCGCGGGACGCGTCGAAGGCATTGCGCAACACTATGCAGGCGACCAGGCGCGCGCGAGAGAACTGCTCGAACGGATGATCGAGGAATACGAAGAAAAGCCGTTGAACCGCTGGCATACGACGGGCTTTCGCGTCGATCACGGCGTCGTCGCGCGCGCGACGCTGGCGCGCGTGCTGTGGGTGCAAGGCGAGCGCGGCGGCGCGTATGACCTCGCGTCGCGCTGCTTCGATTCCGCCGTGCAGTACGACCATGAGATCGTCACGTGCTATGTGCTCGTCGAAGCGCTCGTTCCCATTGCGCTCTTCAACGGCGAGCAGGCGGCCGCGCGGCATGGCATCGACGTGCTGCACGAGTTGTCCACGCGCTTTGGCCTGACGATCTGGAGCGCGTGCTGCGCATGCTACGACGCCTGGCTCGCGACGCTGACGGCGCCCGGCGCCGCTGCGATCGAACGGCTGGCGGCATCGATTGCCGCGTTGCGCGCGACGGGCTATCTTGCGCAGCTATCGCCGCTATTGGGTCAACTGGCGAGCGCATTGGCGAACGATGCGCGCCACCGCGAAGCGCTCGAAGCCATCGACGACGCGCTCAGGCACGCCGATGACAACGGCGAGCGCTGGTACTACGCGCAACTGTGCGGCATCAAGGGCGACGTGTTGCACAAGCTCGGCCGTCACGACGAAGCGCAACGCTGGCTCGCCACCGCGCGCGACTGGGCGAGCCGCCAGCGCATCGCGCGCGCGGGATCGAGCGCCGCAACAGGCACGGCGCGCGCGCCGCTTCGTGTGGTTCCTGTCCAGGCGCGCGCTTCATGATGTTCAAGGCCGTCACCAGGACTTCGAGGCCGCTCGTCACTAGTCTTCCTGCAGGTCGCCGTGCCTTTTCGGCATTGTCAGTTCGGGTGGTGACGATGTGATCGGGCTTCGTCGCGCGAGCGCAAGTGCACGCGCGTGCAGGCAGCGCCTTCACGAGAAGGCGCTGCCTGCAAACGGGGCCGCTGTCTGCGAAGCCACTGCGGATTTAGCGCCAGGCTCCGTAACCGCGCCAGCCATAACCGTAGTAGCCCGACCGGTATACAGGCACCGTGGCCGCATACTGCATCGGCATCACGGGCGGGTTCACGTAGACGGGCTGATAGACGGGGACGTAATGTACGGGCGGCGGCTGGTACGGCTGAAACACCACGGTTTCGACTTCTTCCGGCGGCGCTTCGTCGTAGACGGGCGCTTGCGTGTAGATCGGCGCGGGCCGGTATCGCGGCCGTGGCGCGGGCGCTGGCGCTGGCGCTGGCGCATATTGCACGGACGCGGCGTCATCGTCGTAGGCGGGTTGCGCCTGCAACGGTTGCTGTGCAACGCGCGGCTGCGCCACACGCCTGACCTGGGCGCCTTCATCGCGCGGCATCTCCGCCGGCAACGGAGGCGGCTGCTGCGTGGACGCCTTTGACGCGCGCTTCAACTGATCCCGCAGCGATGCGTAGGTCTCGGCATCTTCTTTGGCGCGGGCGTTGTAGCCGTTGTGATAGGCGTCGGTCAGGTCCTTCATGCGCGCGTTGTTTTCCTCGTCGGCCGTCATCTGCTCCTCGCCCGGATCGAGCGATGCTTCGCTTACGCCGCCGTTGTCATAGGCTGACCGCGGCCCGTCAGCCCACGCGTGCACGGGCAGAAGGGCCGGGACCAAGGTCACGGTCACCGCCGCAGACCCGAGCAATGTCCTGATTCTCATGGTTGTTACCTCGCTGGTGGTCATTCACGGCAAAACACGATTGCGTACCGATGTCCGGAGCTGACGTGACGCCATCAGCCTCCCGCCGGAACATGCCGTACACACATGCTGCATCCGTGCGGTGTGTCATCCGGGACGATCGCAGGCGCAATTTGCGCGCAGCATCGTCCGCACGATCAACATGATGGGGATGAAGTTGCCAGCATTCGGTGGCGCGCGATGCGCTGTAGCACACATTGCGCGTCAGGTGCGGGTGAGGGAAAACGTGATGCCGGCTTGTGAGTCGTTTGTGTGACGGTCATCGTGCTGCCTTGCGCGTTTTGGCGGCGTGCCGTCAGCCGGTCATGCAGGCCAGCGACGCGCAGTTCACTGAACCGCCGCGGCGCGGCACGCTTGCGGCGCCCACGTGCCGCCGGGCAGCGCCTGACTCCCTATGGCATTGGGCTCATCACCCGCGATGACATAAGGATCACTGACGAAACGGTACTACGCACCCGGGATGTGTTTTCTTCCCCGCATAGTGTGATGCTCGTGTGTGCGCCCGAGCGCATTCGTGTGAACGCCGTCGCGCCCGCCCGCCGCTGACCCAGGCGCTATAGGAATCAGCGTCAGCATTCACCGCTCGAAACCTATATGAAGCGTTGCTCGACGCATGCGCTGCCTGCGGGAAAGCTGGGCGCACGCCGTGCTCGGCGGCCGGATTTGCCACGATGCGGACGTCTACTCAATCGGTGCATTCATCAGACATGAAAGCTTCCGTTTCGCTAGTGATAGGTACAAGGCTTGCTCCGGTGGTAACACGTCGCCGCGCGAGCCGCTCGGGACCATCACTCAGCAATGGAGGCTAGATCATGCTTTATTACGCTTTGGTTTTCTTCATCATTGCAATCATCGCTGCTGTATTTGGCTTCGGCGGAATTGCAGCGGGCGCGGCCAGCATTGCAAAGATCCTGTTCTTCCTGTTCCTTATCATTTTCATCGTGACGTTGGTGATGGGCCTCGTGCGACGCTGATATTCATCGAATCAGGCAAGCCCGGCCAACGCAGGTTTTGCGGACCGCATGCGCGTGCATGGGGTCCGCGGCTTTTGATCTCCATCATTTCGCGCTGCAAACCGAAAATCGTTCGGCCGTGCAACACGGCTTACGTGAACATGATTGCGCGACGGATAAGTGTTTTGTCGAACGCACACCAATGCGTCCATGCTGATGCGGCCCGCGCCGCGCCGCATCAGCAGGGCGATTGCGCGTATCAGCCCTGAAATAAGCGCCTTTCTGGCGTTTTGGAAAAAAGGCTAAGCCTGGGCATAATGCGAGATGTGCACCGCGGTCGAAAGAGGGACACATACGCGTGTCTTTTTTACCGACCGTCATTGCAGTAAAGAGCTGGTCCCTTCCTCGCTCGCGGCTATGCTTCCCGTAGCCCAGCCCCAATTCCGCCCAGCCCTGTTGCGCGCGTGATGCGCGCGGCGCTCCCTATCGATCGTCCACGCAACGCGTGAAGGCCGCGATGTGGCCCGTTTTAGGAATCAACTGATGAAACCGGCAAAGAATACGTTCTGGTCCCGATACGGCCGATATGTGACTCTTGGCGTGACGGCGACGGCATTCGCGGTGCTTTTCACGTTTGTGCATCTGCGCCGTCAACAGGCGGACGTCAAAAGCATGCCGGCGCTCACGGGCATCGCCAACGAAATGCGCAAGGACACCTCGGCATGGACGCATCAGGAACGGGACGCGTCGGAGATGTTGCGGGACATCCGGGGGCACAACGTCGCGGCAATCGGCGTGAGTCCGAATGCGATTCTCGTATCGACGGACGACGGCGCGAAGTACTACGTCACCGATCACAACTCGGCATTCTCGAATGCGCTGCTGCTGGGCGAAATGAAAGCGGACGCGCGCTCGCCGTATCAGCTCGTATGGCTGCCCGATGCGAACGTTCATACTGGCTCCGCGCGCTGGGCTGACGCGTTCGACAAGACACGCGACATCATCAGTCTGCTGCTGCCGCTGCTGCTGATCGGTGGACTCGCGTGGTTCATGCGCCGTGAAATGACGGGCGGCGCGCGGCTCCTGGAAAAGACCCCGGCGCTGTCGTTCGACGACGTGATCGGCGCGGGTGAGGCAAAGGCCGCGCTTGCCGATATCCAGGCCTATCTGACCAACCCGAAGCAGTTCACGGGCCTGGGCGTGCGCGCGCCCTGCGGCATTCTCATGACGGGCGGTCCCGGCGTCGGCAAGACGCGTCTTGCGCAAGCGCTCGCGGGCGAGTGCGGCGCGAACTTCATTTCGATCACGGGCAGCTACTTCAGCGCGAAGTACTACGGCGTGGGTATCCAGAAGGTCAAGCACCTGTTCGAACTCGCGCGCAAGAATGCGCCGACGGTCATCTTCATCGACGAAGCCGACGGTCTCGCGAAGCGCACCGACACGGGCGGCGGCCCCGTCGAGGCGGAGAGCAACCGCATCATCAACCAGTTGCTCGCGGAAATGGACGGCTTCGCATCGAACGAGGGCGTGATCATCGTGGCGGCGACGAACCATCCGGACAATCTCGACGAAGCATTGCGCCGGCCCGGCCGTTTCGATCGTACGGTGCAGGTTCGTCTGCCCGATCTCGAAGATCGCGCGGAGATCATCCGCTTCTATGCGGAGAATCTGACGTCGAAATCCGATGACATCGACTTCAATCAGCTCGCGCGGCTGACTACGGGCCTTTCGCCCGCGACGCTGGCGATGGTCGTCAATCAGGCTGGGCTCGTCGCGCGCAAGGCGGGCGATGACGAGGTCGCGTCGCGGCATTTCGTCGAAGCCATCAAGATTGCGCGCATCGGCGACGTGAATGGCGCGGAGCGCGCGCTCACGGAAGAGGAGCGCACGCGCATCGCCGTTCATGAGGCAGGGCACGGACTCGTGGCGGCGCTGCTCGGCACGGGCATCCTCGAAGAGGTGACGATTCTGCCGCGCGGCGGCGCGCTCGGCGTGGCGCTGATCACGAAGACACAGGACAAGCACCTGTACCGCGAAACCGAAATGCGCAATGAGATCCAGGTGCTGCTGGGCGGGCGCAATGCCGAGCTGCTGATGTTCTCGGAAGCTTCGAGCGGTGCTGCGCAGGACTTGCAGGAAGCATCGCGGATCAGTCTCGACATGGTGTCGAAGTTCGGTTTCAACGCGGACGGCAATCTGTTCAGCCTTGCCGCGCTTCCCGCGCAATATGCGGGTCTGCAGATGAAGAATGCGATCGGGCACGCGAATATCCTGCTCAAGGACCTGAATGAAGCGTGCTACACGCTGTTGAGCGATAACGAACCTGTGTTGCGCGCGATTGCGAACCAGTTGCTCGAATCGGAAACGGTGCCGGGGGCGACCGTTTATCGGTTGATCGACGAGCACAACGCAAGCAGAGAAGGATTGCATCTGGCGCAGCAACCGGCGGCCGCCTGACAGATGCGCGGGCGGATTGCCCGCGCGAGCCGGATCGATTAAAAGAAGCGGGAGCTTACGCAAAGCACTGTTTGTCCACGCACCTCGCGGCCTTTGACAGGGCGCAGCCAGAACGCGAGAAGGACAGTCGATGGTGCAAGGACGCGTTGCCGCGCTCGACGCTGGCCGGGTGCTCGCATTCGTCGGGGTTGTCGCGGTACACCTGTCGTTTTAGTTCCCACCCTGCCGCATGCCGTCGCGACGCTGGCCCGCATGGGCCAATACGGCGTGCAACTGTTCTTCGTGATCAGCGCGATCACGATCTTCATCACGCTCGAAGTCGATCACGAGCGTTGCGCGGATGCGCGTCATGTCCATTGCGTTTCCATATCAAGCGCTTCTTTCGCGTCGCGCCGCTGTATTACGCGGCCATCGCCGTTTATGGGCTGATCAGTTAGGGCGCGACGCAGTCGGGCTATGAGCGTGCGTGGGTGCCCGGTGCACACGGTCCCGTCGCGCAACGAGCTCGATGCAGGGACGCACGTCCGGCACGCGCAAGCGCCGGACGTGCGCCTTTGGTCCAATATCGCCGCCGGGGCGAGACGCGTAGCATTCGTATAAAAGGAGAACACGGCGGCAACCGCCACGACAGGAGGCCATATGAACACAACGACGCTGGCCGACGGGCATGAACCCGAAGTGCGCGAGCCGGTGCTGGATACCGTCGATCGCGTGTCGGAACTGTGCTTTGGTCTGTTCATGGCGCTGACGTTTGTCGGCGCGGTATCGGCCGTCACGGCGGGCGAAGACGCGGGCCGCAAGATGCTGTTGTCCGCTTTGGGATGCAACCTCGCGTGGGGCCTCGCGGACGCCGTGATGTATCTTGTCCGCACGCTGACCAATCGCGGTCGCCGCCTCTCGCTCGCGATGACGGTGAAGCGCGAACAGGATCCAGCCGCCGCTGTTCGTGCATTGCGCGATGCATTGCCAAGAGCGTTTAAGCCGCTGGTCGCCGACGCCGAACTCGAGTTGATCCGTGCGCGTCTCGCCGTAACACAGACGCTGCCCGCTCGTGCACGCTTCATACTCGACGACTTTATCGGCGCGCTTGCTATCTTCCTGCTCGTGGTCGTATCGACTTTTCCGGTTGCGTTGCCGTTTGTCATATTCAAGGACGTCGCGACGGCGCTTGTCGTGTCGCGTGTGCTTACGCTCGTGATGCTGTTCGGCGCTGGTCTTGCGCTCGGGCGTGTTTCGGGTGCGAGTGGGGTGAAAGCGGGTCTGGCGATGACGACACTGGGCGTCGTGCTGACGATGGCGATCATCGCGTTGGGCGGCTGATGCGCCGGCGTCGCATGGCTCGACAAGGGGCGCGCCGCCGGCTACATCCCGGATTTGCCAAAGCGACTGCAAACAGCTTCGGCATGGCCGTCGTCACCGCGGCGGCGACGTGTAGCGTCGGCGATGGCCATACGCTTTTTGATTCAGATCATCTCGAAGCGGTTCATGTGCACGATGGCCTTCAGGCTGCTCGGCGATGCGCTGTGGCAATCGCGATTCGCGGGGACTTTATGGCGCTTGCCGGCCGGAATGCCAGGTCGCAACGTCGAGAACCGCATTTAGTCTTCGATACGCCGTCCGCGAGCCCACTACGCGTTAGCCTGAGTTCGGCCGACTCGTTGCGCTAATCGATCATGCTCCGCAAATTTTTCAATGCCTCATTCATCGAATTCGGTTCCGGCAATGCACCGGTAGCCAGACGCGAATGAGGAATGCACAAGATTCTTGTGTTTGCAGATTGATGCTCGTCATCCCCCTATCTTCGAGGGGTGGCGAATGCGTCACCTCGACGTCTAAGGTGTCGAGACCGAGCGTTTGCGGCCCGAAACCGGACGTTCCCAAAACCAAACCTGCTTCCGGTAGCGGCAAACTTTCAGGGAACGTAAAAGGCAGGGTTAGCCCAATAAGTGCGACGCGTCTACAAGCTAGGGAGTTTCATGAAACCGCTTTACCGATTCATCTTCGCGGGTGCGACTGCTGCGGCGATCGCCGCCCTTTCTCCGGCTTCGGCCCACCAACAGGCTGCGGGTGTCGTAACGGCAGCCCGGGCGGCGGACGCCGATGCCGCAAGCACGGCTCACGTCACCGACGAGCAAATCAGCCAGGCGTACGTCTACCTCCTGGGCCGGTTATTGGTGACGCGCCAGCAGCAACTCGACTTCCAGGAAGGATTCAAATGGAATGAGCTGTTGCATCGTAAGCCCGGTGCGGTCGACTGGCCGAATCCGAATCTTGACGTCGCGTACTCTGAGGCGTGGCTTGCAGTAGACGAAAACAGTTGCACGATCATCAGCGTTCCGCAGATTAGCGGACGCTACTATACGGTGCAGATTCTCAGCGGTTGGGGAGAGACACTGGCCAACATCAATGAGCGTGTCTTTCCGCAAAAGACGGCGGGTGACTTCGCGCTCTGTCTGAAGGGTGCAAAAGTCACGCTGCCCTCCAGCGCGACGCGTATCGATCTGCCCGTCAAGTACGCCCGGGTGCTGACACGCGTTGCGCTTGGTGCCGATCCTGACACGGCGGTGGCATTGCAGCATCAATTCAGGCTGACAGCCACGGGCGCCCCTGAGCTTCCGTCTGTCCCCAAGACTCCTATTTTCGGGCTGGAGGCGTTTCCTGGCGTGGAGGCATTTGACGCGGCGAACGTCGCGCTCGATAGCGACCCGGACAGGAACCCGGGACTGGAGTCCATGCAGGCGTTGGCGCGTCGCGTGGCCGCGGCAGCTCAGATACCAGAGCAGCGCAACCGGATTGATAACGTAATACGCACGAAGGCGTTCCGTGACATCGCCGAGGGCGGCAGGATCATCGGGCATGGAACGGTGCAAGACGGCTGGGCTCGGCCCGGCGTCGTCGGCGAGTATGGTATCGACTATCTCACCCGCACACTCGTCAATTACCGGGGCATCTGGGCCAATATCAAACCGGAGGTGCTTTACTATCGAGGCGCCGCTGATTCGACTGGCGCTGAACTCAACGGCGATCATGTGTACACGTTGACGTTCCCGAAGGATGCATTGCCGTCGCGCTTCGCGAAATATTTCTGGTCTGTCATAGCGGTGGATAGCACGCGCTTCCGGGTGCTGCCCAACCCATTGCAAAAGTATCTGATCAACGAACAGTCGGGCCTGACCTACGGGCCGGACGGATCCCTGACGCTGTATTTCGCCGCTCAAAAGCCAGCGAACGCACCCGAAGGAAACTGGCTGCCGACGCCGCGCGGCGTCAATTACCGGCTAACGTTCCGCTACTATGGTCCACTTGATGGCGTAGCCAACGGCACTTACTACCCGCCTGCGCTGGTCAAGGTCCAGTAGTTCCAGTAGTAGACAAAGGCACTCCGTCCGGTTCATAGCCATCCCTACTGACCAGGGCTAGCCACTTTGAGACCTCGATGGCTACTGATGGGAAGTTATATCTGGGACTGCCCATTTCGTGCCCGCTCCAGCCGGCTATCTGCCGCTGGAGCATCGGATCGACCCATGACGGCAACGGTTGTTGCCAACTGGCAAGTCCAACATGGGCGTGCTGTCGCTCGAACGGCTGACGACACACACAAGCCGCTTAGATCTTCTGACGATGCGCGCGTGCCCGTCGCCTCACGATCCTCCTTCGCAGCCGCAGGAAGCAGCGCAAGACCCTGCCATCCCGTCCCGCGCCGCTCGAACGCCGGATTACCCGCGCTTTAGCGCACCATCAAAACGGCCGCACCCGACACGCGTCCCGCGCGCAGATCGTCGAGCGCGCGGTTCGCCTCAGCGAGCGGATAGCGTGTGACTTCGATATCGAGCTGCATTTCGCCCGCGATCTTCATGAACGCTTCGCCATCGGCGCGCGTGAGGTTCGCGACCGACACCACGCGCCGCTCGCCCCACAGAAACGCATACGGAAACGCCGGGATGTCGCTCATGTGGATGCCGCCGCAAACCACGACGCCGCCCTTGACCACGGCCTTCAGCGCGGCCGGCACGAGCGCGCCGACGGGCGCGAAAATCAGCGCGGCGTCGAGGGGATCGGGCGGCGCTTCATCGCTGCCGCCCGCCCATGCCGCGCCGAGCCTGCGCGCGAGCTGCTGCGCCGTGGCATCGCCCGCGCGCGTGAACGCATAGACGGCGCGCCCCTGATGCCGCGCGACCTGCGCGACGATGTGCGCCGCCGCGCCGAAACCGTAGATGCCGACGCGCTTCGCGTCGCCCGCCATGCTGAGCGTCCGGTAGCCGATGAGCCCCGCGCAGAGCAGCGGCGCGGCTTGCGCGTCGTCGTAGCGCTCGGGCAGATGCAGGCAGTAGCGGCTGTCGGCGACGACCTGCTCCGCGTAGCCGCCGTCGAGCGTGTAGCCGGTGAACGCCGGGTCGTCGCACAGGTTCTCGCGGCCGCTCGCGCAATATGGACAAACGCCGCAGGTTCTGCCGAGCCACGGCACGCCGACACGGTCGCCGATCTCGAACTTCGTCACGTCCGCCCCGCGGGCCGCAACCCGGCCGACGATCTCATGCCCGGGAATGACGGGACGCTTAGGCTCGCTCAGTTCGCCATCGACCACATGCAGATCGGTCCGGCATACGCCGCATGCGAGCACGTCGATCAGCAACTCGCCTGCGGCGGGCGTGCGTTCGGGCAAATCGCGCTCGGCGAGCACAGGGCTCGAACCGTCGAAAACCATTGCGCGCATGTTCGCTCCTCCTCATACGTGACGGGTGGCGGGTGCAGCCGGCGCGATCGGCGTCACGAGCGCGCTGCGGCGCTTTTGTCCGTCAACCGCCTGTCGCGTTCAGCCGACCCTTGCTCGGGCGCCGCAACCATCGCGAACCACGGTTGCCAGGCGCGCATCCACATGCTCCATAGCGACAGCGGCGATAGCAGCGAAAACGGAGACAGCGCAGACAACGGCGACGCAGCGGAAAGCAGACCTGGCTGCAAGAACCACTGCGCGGCCGCTTCGACGGACGGCACGGCCGTGATGTGAATCGCGACGCTTTCTGCGCCCGCCTCGGGCAATTTGCGCCGCGTGATTTCGACATCGACGGTGGGCAGGTGGGCGGTGAGTTTCGTTTCCATGCTCGATCTCGCAATGAGGGTTGGCGGTGCGGCTAGCCGTATTGTGCCGCGTTTGTCGAACCTTTTCGTGAAGCACCGCGCGTGCCCGAAGCGCGCGGGGCGGTACGCGCGCTGCAGCGCGTTTTGCATTGCGACAGACCCGCGCCGCGACCGACTACGTGTAAACGATCAACCCACGAAACCCGCACCATTCGCGTGTTTCCACTGTCCAAGCATAAAGCTTGCTGCTCGGAGTGGAGCGCGAGCCGGATTTGCGCGTGCTGCGTGCGAGTCCAGGCACGTATTCGACATCTGAAAGAACAAGGAGGGCGGTCATGACCACGGCTGCCAGTTTCCACATCGGATACACGCAATACCTCGGTGCCGACGGTGTCGCCGTCCAGCCGTTTCCGGCCTTCGCGCGCGACCCCGCGGCGCTGCTCCCGCTATATCGCGCGATGGTGCTCACCCGCGCGTTCGACACCAAGGCGGTTGCGTTGCAGCGCACCGGCAAGCTCGGCACGTTTGCATCGTCGGTGGGGCAGGAGGCGATCGGCGTCGGCGTCGCGAGCGCGATGCAGGCCGACGACGTGCTGTTCCCTTCATATCGCGATCACGCTGCGCAATTGCTGCGCGGCGTCACGATGACGGAAAGCCTGCTGTACTGGGGCGGCGACGAGCGCGGCAGCGATTTCGCCGTTCCGCGCCTCGACTTTCCGAACTGCGTGCCGATCGGCACCCAGGTGTGCCACGCGGCGGGCGCGGCCTACGCGTTCAAGCTGCGCGGCGAGCCGCGCGTCGCCGTTGCGATCTTCGGCGACGGTGGCACGTCGAAGGGCGACTTCTACGAGGCGATGAACATGGCGGGCGTCTGGCAAGCGCCGCTCGTGCTCGTCATCAACAACAACCAGTGGGCGATCTCGGTGCCGCGCAGCATGCAGAGCGCCGCGCAGACGCTTGCGCAAAAGGCGGTCGCGGCGGGCATCGACGGCTTGCAGGTCGACGGCAACGACGTCATCGCGATGCATCAGGTCATGCATGCAGCGCTCGCGAAAGCGCGGCGCGGCGATGGCCCGACACTGATCGAAGCGCTCAGCTATCGTCTCGGCGACCACACGACGGCCGACGATGCGACCCGCTATCGCGAGCCGGAGCTGATCCGCAAGCAGTGGGAGTACGAGCCGCTGCTGCGCCTGCGCACGTATCTGATGCGGATGAATGTGCTGGACAAAGCGCAGGACGAAGCACTCGGCAAGGCATGTCATGCGCAGGTCGAACAGGCTGTCGAAGCGTATCTCGCCGTCGCGCCGCCCGAACCTTCGGCGATGTTCGATCACCTGTACGAAACCTTGCCGCACGCGCTGCGCGACCAACTGGCGAGCGTCGAGCGGTTCGCGCCCGTTGCGGCGAACCGGCGGGAGAACGGCCATGGCTGATCTGAACATGGTCGATGCTCTCAACCAGGCAATGGCCTACGAGCTCGAACACGATCCCGCCGTGGTGCTGCTCGGCGAAGACATCGGCGTGAACGGCGGCGTGTTCCGCACAACAGCGGGATTGCAGACGCGCTTTGGCGCGCAACGCGTGATCGATACGCCCCTCGCCGAAGCGGCGATCGCGGGCACGGCGATCGGCATGGCGGCGATGGGCCTGAAGCCCGTCGCCGAGATCCAGTTCAGCGGCTTCGTCTATCCGACGATCGATCACGTGTTGAACCACGCATCGCGTCTGCGGCATCGCACGCGCGGACGCCTTGCCTGTCCGCTCGTGATCCGCTCGCCATGCGGCGCAGGCATACACGCGCCCGAGCATCACTCGGAGAGCCCCGAAGCGCTGTTCGCGCACATCCCCGGCTTGCGCGTCGTCACGCCGTCGTCGCCGGCGCGCGCGTATGGACTGCTGCTCGCCGCGATACGCGATCCCGATCCCGTGATCTTCTTCGAGCCGACGCGCCTCTATCGTCTGTTCCGTCAAACGGTGGACGACACGGGTGAGGCGTTGCCCCTCGACACCTGCTTCACGCTGCGCGACGGCTCGGACGTGACGCTGGTAAGTTGGGGCGGCGCCGTGCAGGAGGCGCAGGCGGCCGCCGAACTGCTCGCGCAGGACGGCGTGATGGCCGAAGTGATCGATGTCGCGACGCTCAAGCCGATCGACATGAACACGATCCTTGCATCCGTCGCGAAGACGGGCCGCTGCGTGATCGTGCACGAAGGCTCGCGCACGGGCGGCATCGGCGCGGAGATCGCTGCGAATATCGCCGAGCGCGGGCTTTACTCGCTGCTCGCGCCCGTGCAGCGCGTCACCGGCTATGACGTCGTGGTGCCGCTGTACCGGCTCGAAAGTCATTACATGCCCAGCACCGTGCGTGTGGTCGCCGCGGTGAGGCAGGCTCTGGAGGCGTCGTGAAGCTATGAAGATCTTCAAACTGCCCGACTTGGGCGAAGGCTTGCAGGAGGCCGAGATCGTCGAGTGGCATGTCAAGCCGGGCGACGAGATTCGCGCGGACCAGCCGCTGCTGTCCGTCGAAACGGCGAAGGCGATCGTCGATATTCCGTCGCCGCAAACGGGGCGCGTCGCGAAGCTGTTCGGCAACGTCGGCGACATCGTGCATCTGGGCGCGCCGCTCGTCGCGTTCGAAGGCGCGGGCGACGAAGCCGACGCGGGCACCGTGGTCGGCCATATGGAAGTCGGCCAGCATGTCGTGCAGGAAGCGCCTGCCGCATTGGGCGAAGGCATGGGCGCAGGCATAGGCGCGGGCATGGGCGCGGGCGCCGGCGTGATCAAGGCGATTCCGGCCGCGCGGGCGCTCGCGCGCAAGCTCGATGTCGATCTGTCGATGGTGACGCCGTCGGGACCGGAAGGCGTGGTCACGGCGGCAGACGTGCAGCGCGTCGCGAAGATACTTGGCGAGCTCGGTCCGCCCGAAGTGCTGCGCGGCGTGCGGCGCGCGATGGCGCAGAACATGGCGCGCGCGCAGAGCGAAGTGGCCGCCGCGACCGTGATCGACGATGCCGACATCCACGCATGGCCGCCGCATACCGACGTCACGATCCGGCTGATCCGCGCGCTCGTCGCGGGCTGTCGCGCGGAGCCCGGCCTGAACGCGTGGTTCGACGGCCATACGGGGCGGCGGCATGTATTGAAGAAGATCGATGTCGGCATTGCCGTCGATCTGCCCGACGGACTCTTCGTGCCCGTGCTGCGCGACGTTGCGCAGCGCGATGCAGCGGACTTGCGCGGCGGTCTCGACCGGATGCGCGCGGACATTCGCGCGCGCAAGATTCCGCCCGAAGAGCTGCGCGGCAACACGATCACGTTGTCGAACTTCGGCATGATCGCAGGCAAATACGCGGCGCCCGTAGTGGTGCCGCCAACCGTTGCGATACTCGGCGCGGGGCGCATCCACGAGCAGGTCGTCGCGGCCGATGGCGCGCCTGCCGTGCATCGGATCCTGCCGCTGAGTTTGACGTTCGATCATCGCGTCGTCACGGGCGGCGAGGCCGCGCGCTTTCTTGCAGCGGCCATTGCGGATCTGCAAGGCGCGCAGTAGCGTGACGCGCGAACAGTTTGCCGCCGCCGGTTTCATCGACGCAAAACTGGCACAAAACGATGACGCGTTTTGCGTGCTCGCGAGCAAGCCGTGAGGGTGTAGCAATTCGCGCTCATTGGTCTATCAGCGTACCGATAGGCGTGCCTTTGACGCATGCCAGGATTTGTACTCGCTGCAATTTGTTCGCCGTTTCCCTATAAATCAATCAGGACATGCGCTGCGTTCATTGCATCGGCCAGGCCGATGCGTGACGCGCGCGTGAGCGAACCGCTCGCGTCCCGATTGTCCATCGCGGGCAAACATGCATCCGTATTTCACGTCGGCTTCGATCCACCCAGACAAGCATAAAGGGTCCGTCGCGTCCATTCGCGCTCGCAGCTCGATCGTTCTCCACGCGATGGCTGTCCGCGTTGCCTTCCCTTTTCGGAATCATCGGTGTGCTGTGTCACAGTCGCCGGCTGCTGCGCGCGAAATAATCTCTTCACAGTGCCTGGCAAAACGACCGCCATGGAGGTGCGCTGTGTTTCACTCGACCCTATCCCGCTGCTGGTTCTACACAGCCGTGACAATGGCATGTCTTGCCGCTTGTCCGTGCGCCGAGGCAACGGCGATGGCATCGACGGTCGCCGCTGCGTCCGTGCCGCAGCCCGCGTCGTCGCCGGCAAAAGAGAAGCACGCGGCATCCGCGAACGCGAGCGCGCCCGTCGACTTCCCGGTCATCGTCGAGCGCTATGGACCCGCTGTGGTGAACATTCGCGCGACGGTACAGGAGAAGGCGCCGGCGGGTGCCGCGCCTGCGCCCGCATCGGGACCGGGCTCGGAAGCCATCGATGGCGACGACCCCGTCTTCGCGTTCTTCAAGCAGACCATGCCGCAAGGGCAGGACAGCCAGAGTAGCGGGCTGCGCGCGACCTCGGGCGTGGGCTCGGGTTTCATCGTGAGCCCGAACGGTTTGATTCTGACGACGGCGCATGTCGTGGACCAATCGGACGATGTGACGGTGCGCCTCACCGACCGGCGCGAGTTCAAGGCGAAAGTCGTGGCCGTCGATGCGCAAAGCGACGTCGCCGTGCTCCAGATCGACGCGACGAAGCTGCCGGCCGTCAGGCTCGGCGACTCGTCGCGCGTGCGCGTCGGCGAGCAGGTGCTGACGATCGGTTCGCCCGACAGTTACCAGAACACCGTGACGGCGGGCATCGTCAGCGCGACTTCACGCACGCTCGCGGACGGCACCACGTTTCCGTTCTTCCAGACCGACGGCTCATTGAATCCGGACAACTCGGGCGGCCCCGTGTTCAACCGCGCGGGCGAGGTGATCGGCATCCACATGCAGGTCTATTCCGATAGCGATCGCTTCCAGAGCCTGACGTTCGCAATCCCGATCAATATGACCAGCAAGGTGCGCGGGCAGGTGCAGGCACAGAACAAGGATTCGCGCGGCAGTCTCGGCTTGCAGGTGCAGGACGTCGATCCGGGGCTCGCGGGTGCATTCGGTCTGCCGCGCGCGGCGGGTGCGCTCGTGATCGCCGTCGAGCCAGGCAGCCCTGCCGCCGCGAGCAAGCTGAAGCCCGGCGATGTGATCGTGCAGGTCGGCGATGCGCCGATCGAGCGCGCCGCCGATTTCGCCGAGCAGGACGCGGCGCTGCAGACGGGCACGAAAGTCCCCGTGAAACTCATCCGCAATCGCAAGCAGATGGCGCTGATGGTCAACCTCGCGTCCGGGTCGAATGCGGCCGCGGCCACGGGAACGGGCACAGGGACTGGGACGGGGACGGGAGCAGGCGCGGGCGCCGGCGTGGTGAGCGCGCTGGATCACCTCGGCCTCGTCATGCATCCGCTGACCGACGACGAGCGGCGCACGAGCGGACTCGCCGAAGGCCTGATGGTCGATGGCGTGACGGGGACGGCGGGCAACGCGGGCATCAAGCCGGGAGATATCGTGCTGTCGCTGAATGGCGAGCTGGTCGCGTCTCAAGACGAACTGGCGTCGCTTGCGGCGAAGGCCGGCAAGAAGGCGGCGCTGCTGATCCAGCGCAATCACGCGCGCAGCTTCGTGACCGTCGACCTCAAATAGGACGCAAGGACCAGCGGCGGGCATCGCATGACGATGCCCGCATCGCGGTCGGCGCATGCGAAGCACTCCGCCTGTCATCCGTCGTCAACCGTTCGTCATCCGCGCGATGCAGCGTGCGACGCTTCATGACGTGATTTCTCGCGCGGACATGCAGCGAAGCAAGCAGTTTGCGCTAAAGTGATGCGCGCCGCGAAGGCGCATGCGGCGCATGTCGCCTGTCCGCATCTCACGTCTGTCGACGAGCCCTTATGAAAAGTGAAAGCACGCCGCGCCGGCAGACGCGCGCAGGCACCGCGTTCGAAGTACTGTGTGTCTTCCTGCAACTGGGCTGCACCTGCTTCGGCGGGCCGGTCGCGCATATCGGCTACTTCCGGCGCGAGTTCGTCGAGCGACGTCGCTGGCTCGACGAATCGGTCTTCGGCGATCTGGTCGCGCTCTGCCAGTTTCTGCCCGGACCGGCGAGCAGCCAGGTGGGCTTTTCGATCGGTCTGCTGCGAGCGGGCTGGTGGGGAGGACTCGCGGCATGGCTGGGTTTCACGCTGCCGTCGGCGATCCTGATGATCGGCTATGCGAGTCTTGCCGGTCTGCTCGACAATGCGCTCGGCAAAGGCCTCGTGCATGGACTGAAGCTCGTCGCCGTGGCCGTCGTCGCGCAAGCGATCTGGGACATGGCGCGCCGCCTGTGCGCCGACCGTCCGCGCGCCGCCATAGCGCTCGCGGCGCTCGCCGTGCTCAGCGTGCTCCATACGGTGTACGCGCAGATCGTCGTGATCGGCGGTGGAGCGCTGCTCGGACTCGTGCTGTGCAAGACGTCCGCGGCGCAGCCCGCAGGCGGCGCGTCGCGCGATGCCGAGGCGTTTTCCCTGCCGCGTATTGCGAGCGTCGTTGCGTTCGGATTGTTCTGTGGGCTGCTGGCCGGCTTACCGGCGCTCGAAGCGCTTCGTCCTTCCGCGTGGACGCTCAGGCTGTTCGACGTGTTCTATCGCTCCGGCGCGCTCGTGTTCGGCGGCGGGCATGTCGTGCTGCCGTTGCTGCAGCAGGCGACGGTCGCAAGCGGATGGATACCGGCGAACGATTTCCTCGCGGGCTATGGCGCGGCGCAAGCCGTTCCCGGTCCGCTCTTCACGTTCGCGTCGTATCTCGGCTGGATCATGAGCCCGGCATCCCTCCGCGGGCTGGGCGCGCTCTGCGCGACGGCGGGCATTTTTCTTCCGGGCCTGCTGCTGGTCATCGCGGTGTTGCCGCACTGGCAAGCGTTGCGAATGCGCCCGCCCGTGGCGGCATTGCTCGCGGGGGCGAATGCCGCTGTCGTCGGCCTGCTTGCGAGTGCGTTCTATTCGCCCGTATGGACGAGCGCCATGCTGTCGGCAATCGACTTCGCGGTCGCCGTGATCGCGTTGCTGTTGCTCACGCGCTGGAACGCGCGGCCATTGCTTGTCGTCGTGCTTTGCGCGGCGGTTGGAGTCGTCGAGACGTTTCTGCACTGAGGTGGAGCAGGATGCTCTGCGTCGTCGGCGCGCATCGCCGATGCGACCGCTATACGCGCGCGCAACTGCGCTTGTATTGCTTTTGTCGAGCGCACATGACCTCGCGGCTTTGTCTTGTATCGCGCAAGACGCATCGCCGCGCGTCGCCTATAACGGTTAGCAGTGCGCACACGCTCGCATCGCGCCGCGTTACGCTTTATTCATATCAATCGGCCGATGCACGCATTGGACGCACGGGCGCATGAACCCTCGAACAATCGCAATGAACTTCACGCGCATGCTCATTCTGTTCGTCGCTCCCGCGGGCCTGTTTCGCGATGGCGTCGCGCGCCTTCTGGGCGACCTCGGCGAGCACATCGAAGTGCGATGCGCGGATTACGCATCGAACGTCTTCGAGAACGCGTGGCCCGCGGACCTGATCGTGGTCGACGGCGACTGCCTGCCCGACGCGCTCAGCGTGGCCAGCGCGTCGCAGCGGTTGAAGGCGGGGCTGCCCGTGCTCGTGCTGCTGACAGCCGTCGATCCGCAGACCGTCGAGCAGTTCATGTCGGCGGGCGTGGCGGGCCATCTCGACAAATCGGAATCGGGCAGCGCGCTGCTGGACGCGCTGCGTCTGCTGCTGGCGGGCAGCCGCTATCCTGCTTCGGCGCCGCCCGTGCTGGACCCAGCGGCGCTGCCGACGCTCTCCACTGACGTTGTGCGCGCACCCGAAGCGGGCGCCGACACCAACGCGCAAGTACTGACGCCGCGCCAGATCCAGGTGCTCGCGCTCGCTGCGCGAGGCGAAACCAACAAGTCGATTGCAAAGCAGCTGAACATCACGGAAGGCACGGTCAAGGTGCATCTGTACACCGTCTACAAGGCGCTGAAGGTCGGCAGCCGCGGCCAGGCGAGCGTGGCCGCCGCGCGCTTGCAGAAGATCGGCGACGCGCAGCTGCATCACGCGCTCGACGGCCAGCTTTCGGTGGGCCGCCTGCTCGCGTTCACGATGCCGACGCGCTTCAAGTCGGGCGAAGTGCTGTTTCACAAGGACGATCCGAGCGATGCGCTGTATTACGTCGTGCGCGGAACGGTGAGCCTCGTCGAAATCAATATCGTAGTGGGCCAGGGCACGATACTCGGCGAGATCGGGCTGTTTTCGCCCGATCACCTGCGCACCTGCACGGCGCGCTGCATCAGCGATTGCGAACTGCTGATGGTCTCCGCCACGGAAGCGATGCGCCTCTATTACCAGGACCCGGAATTCGCGACCTATCTGATCCACCTGATCACGCGCCGACTCGAAGCCGACAAGCTGCGCGCGAAGAATTAGTTTCATTCGCAGCGGTTTATTTACATACGCGATATCAATTGCCGTGCCGTGTTTCTGGAGTTTGAACGGCGCGGGTGCGCCGCAAAAAAGTCGGCTTTCAACGACATTTTTTGATCTATAACACATACCAGCCACAGGTCGTCCAGGGACGCCGGAGGCCCTCATTACCGCGTAGTTAGCCCTTTAAAAAAGGCTTGAAGAAAGTGACCGCAGATTCTTCCTGCTCATCCGATGGACTGGCCCGTGTCAGCCGCACGGTGCTGTTCATGGATCTGGTGGAGTCGTGCCGGCTGATCCAGGACAACGAGGTCGAAGCAGCCGGGCGGTGGCGCAAGTTCAAGGCGCACATCGAGAACGAGATCGTGCCCGCGCATCGCGGCCGCCTGATCAGGACGGAAGGCGACGGGCTGATGGTCACGTTCGTCGAACTGCGCGATGGACTCGCGGCCACGTTTGCGATCCGGCGCGCGTCGGACGAAGCGAACGCGGGCGTGCCGCCCGAACGACACATGCTGCTGCGCATGGGCCTGCATGTCACCGAGCTTTATGAAGACGAGCGCGACGTCTACGGGCGCGGCGTCAATCTGGCCGCGCGTCTCTACACGCTCGCGGGGCCGGGCGAGATCGTGGTCTCCGCGCAGGTGCGCGACCAGTTGACGCCCGAACTCGACGCGGATATCGAAGACCTCGGCGAATGCCACCTGAAGCACTTCGAACAGCCGGTGCGCGCGTACCGCATCGGGCCGCCCGGCCCGCGTCCCGTGATCGGGCCGGGCTGCGCGTTCCTGCCCGAGCTGAGGCCGACGATCGCCGTGATCCCTTTCGCGTCGCGCGGCGGCGAGGCCGAGCAGCAGGTGCTCGGCGAAGTGATGGCGGACGAGATCATTTCGTCGCTGTCGCGCACGGCCGAGATGCAAGTGATATCGCGTCTGTCGACCACCGCGTTTCGCGAACGCGACGCGACGCTCGACGAAATCAGCGCGTTTCTCGGCGCGCGCTATGTGTTGTCGGGCGCATATCGCACGTCGGGCGATCAGGTCGTGCTCGTCGTCGAACTGGCGGAGGCGAAGTCGCGGCACATCCTGTGGACCCAGAGCATCCGGGGCCGCGCGACGCACATCATGCTCGGCGAGGACGAACTGATCGACCGCGTCGTCGCCGAAACGAGCGGCGCGATCATCGATCGCGAACTGGAGCGCGCGCGCTCGCTGGCGCTGCCGACCCTCGCCAGTTCGACGCTGCTGATGAGCGCAATCGTGCTCATGCATCGCGGCGTCTCGCACGATTTCCATCGCGCGCGCGACATGCTCGAAGCGCTCATCGACCGCGCGCGACGGCAGGCGTTGCCCCACGCGTGGCTCGGCAAGTGGCATGTGCTGCGCTTCAATCGCGGCTGGACGGATGACCGCGTGGGTCAGGCACAGGCGGCCCTCGACTGCACGCGCCGCGCGCTCGACGCCGATCCTGAATGCTCGCTTGCGCTGACGATCGACGGCTTCGTGCATACGAACCTGCTCAAGCAGCTCGACATCGGACAACAGCGCTACGAACGCGCGCTTTCGGTGAATCCCAACGATTCGCTCGCGTGGCTGCTCAAAGGCACGCTGCTCGCATTCGAAGGCGAGGGCGAAGAAGCCGTCGATGCTACGGAGCGCGCGCTGCGCCTCTCGCCGCTCGATCCGTTGCGCTATTTCTACGAGTCGCTGGGCGCGACGGCGGCGCTGTCGGCGGGCCGCTACGAACGCGCCGTTGAACTGGCGCAGCGTTCGTTGCGCGTGAATCGAACCAACACATCGACGTTGCGCGCGCTGGCAATCGCGCAATCGCTGACGGGCGACCTCGATGCGGCGCGTCGGACCGTCAACGAGGTGCTTGCGCTCGATCCGACGCTGACGGTCAAGAGCTATCTCGAGCGCTCGCCTAGCGGCGCGTACAAGACCGGGAAGATATGGTCGGAAGCATTGCGGCAGGCGGGATTGCCTGCCTAGAAGAAGCGAAGTTGTGAATGCGGTGCGGGATCCCTGAGAGAGGAGGCCTATCGTGAGCGGACTTGGCGGTGCAGGAGGAGCAGGCGGTGCGGGTGGTGCAGGCGGCGCGGGTGGTGCAGGCGGCGCGGGTGGTGCAGGCGGCGCGGGAGGCGCGGGTGGCGCAGGCGGCGTGTACGATCAGGGCGGCGGCGGCATACCGTGCGACGGGCCGCTATTCGCCGAGGCGCTGATCGGGCATCGCGATGGCATTGTCGGCAGTTGGCGAACGCCGGAGCGGGTCACGCTGGACTTCGACGTTCAGAACTTCAAGGATCTCGACGACTATCGGCAACTCTGGCGATGGGAGCCGTGGGTGCGCGCGACCGTGTTCGATTTCGAACTGCTGTCGAGCCTGCGCTTCTCGATAGAAAATAAGGGAAGCGCGGACACCCATACGCAGCTATGGCACCGGCCATCGGCGCAGGGCGCGAACGACGTGAAGATCGTCAGCCTGAGCCGTCCGGACAAAGAGGTCTTCGCCAGACAGGCCGAGTGGCTCGACTTCTATGCGGACCTTCGTGAAGACCGCATGGCGGAAATCCTCTGCCAGATGGGGCCGCAAGTGGCCTTCTGGAGCGCGCTGATCTATCTGCATCCGAGCCGTACGCCGAAGACGATCGAACTGCTCGACACGGCCGTGCGTCTCGCCATCTTCGTGGAAATACGCTTCAAGCACGCGATCGCCGCGGCTCGCGCGCTCGAGTATTCGACGCAGGTGCAGCCGATGATCCAGACGCCGGGGCATGGCTCGTTGCCGAGCGGCCATTCGACCCAGGCGTTCATTATCGCTGTCGTGCTGTGCGCGCTTTTCAATCAGAAGCCCGGTTCCGTGTACTACCAGCAGGCGATGAGACAGGCGTACCGCGTCGCCGTGAACCGTACAGTGGCGGGCGTTCACTTTCCCATCGACAGCATCGCGGGTCACGTGCTCGGCACCGCGCTCGGCGAATACTTCGTCACGCGTTGCACGCGCAACATCGCGCCGCCTGTCCCGCCTCATGACGCGAACGACTACACGCGGCGCAACGACGGCCGGATCACGCCGCGCGCATTCAAGGGCAACGTGCTGTCGGCGACGGACCCCGCCGGCAATCCGGACTTCGACTATCACGAGCCGTTGAGCGACAACGATGTCGCGACGTATGTCAGCTTGCACAGCGGGATGACCGCGAACAGCGTGAAAGCGAAGTTCCCGTTCCTCCACTGGGAGGCGGCTGGCGCGGGCACGGCCGTCGATGGTTCGGACATTCTGTCGTGGCTCTGGAATCAGGCCGAGGGCGAGTGGAACGGCAACGGTCTCGCGAATACCTCATTCCCACCGGTCTAGATACTCGACACTGTTCAAGGGAGCTGAGCGATGGACTGGACATCGTTGACGGGCCAGAAGGGCGCGTGGAGCGGGCTCGACTGGACAGCGCGCGCCCCCGGCACGGCGCGCGCGGACCCTTATCTGGCGTGGGCCGATGCAACCGGCTTCGCCGATCTTGGCGGTGCGCCGACGGGCTGGGTGCGTGTCATCCTCGAACTGAACGAGACTGCGCCCGATCACACGGAGCTGACCGCGAAGTCGTTCGCGGAGCGTCTTGAAGGCGTGAACGCGGGATGGCAGGCATGGATACGCGTGTCGTCGCTCTATCGCTTTCCGCCTGCCGATCTCGACAAAACCCGCTTCCTCACCGCATGCGTGACGAAGCAGTTCTTTGCCGAACTCGATGCGTCGCTCGCGGGGTTCATCAAGCGCTTCGAGATCGGCATGCCCGTCGTGCCTGACGATCTGCCTTCAGAGGCGTCGGCGGGGACGTCGGCGGGGACGTCGGCGGGCGCGGCGCCGCTCGCAACGGGAACGGGCCCGGCGTTCGCTGGCGCGCAGTTCGCAGCGCCGAACGCCGCTTCACCGCCCATGGTGTTTCTCGGCGTGATGGACGACGGGCTTGCGTTTGCGCATGAGCGCTTTCGCTCCGTCGACGATCCATCGGCCACGCGCATCGAATACTTCTGGAATCAGGACGACGCGCCAGGCTCGCCGCCTGTTCTGCACTACGGAAGCGAACTGTCGAAGAGCGACATCGACGCCATGCTCGCGCGTTGCACGCTCGGCGGACTGGTCGATGAAGAAGCCGTGTACGCGCAGGCGGGCTATATCAATGTGCGCAGGCGCTGGGCGCACGGCACCGAAGTGATGGACCTCGCCGGTGGCGTGCGGCCTGGCAAGCTCCATACGGCGTTTCTGCACACGCAGGGCGAAGAGCAGAACGTGCTCGACAACGCGCGGCTCATCGGCGTGCAGTTCAAGACGGCGGGGCGAACCGTGCGCGATACATCGGGGCGCTGGTTCGCCGTGCATGCGCTCGACGCGATGCGCTACGTCCTGCGCCGCGCCGACGATGCCGCGCAAGGCGCGAAGTATTGCGTGGTGCTCAACCTGAGTTACGGCTACATGGCGGGGCCGCACGACGGCAGTTCGATCATCGAAAGAGCGATCGACGAGCTGATCGGCCTGCATCGCGACCTGTGTGTCGTCGTGCCTGCCGGAAACAGCAACGTGCTGCGTTGTCACGCGCGTGTCGAGGTGCAGCACGGGGCGTCGCAGAGCATCACATGGCGCGTGTTGCCGGACTGCGCAACGCCCGGCTTTCTGGAGATATGGTTGCCTGAACATGCGGACGCTTCGCAGGTGAAGCTCACGGTATCGCCGCCCGCGGGCGCCGGGAGTCCGCTCATCGCAAGCGGCAGCGTCTACGCATGGCAGCCCGATGGCAATGTGTTGTGCACGGTCGCGTACCTGGATCAGGTCGCGACGGGCAATCGCAACATGATCCTGATCGCGCTCGCGCCGACCCTCACGCGCAAGCCGTCGCGCGACGCGGCACCGGCCGGAAACTGGAGCGTCACGCTGTCGAATAGCTTGCAGACGGGCGATCCGCTCGTCATCGACGCATGGATACAACGCAACGAAACGGCGTATGGCTTTCCCGTGCGCGGGCGTCAATCGCGTTTCGAAGATCCCCGATACAGGCGCTTCGTTTCCGGCGCGCACATCCGCGACTTCGATGCCGGCAACATGGACTCGTGGATCAGGCGAAGCCGCACGCTCAATTCGATCGCGACGGGAGAGAACACGGTCGTGGTCGGCGGGTATCGGCGCACGGATGGGACAGCGGCCGCGTATTCATCGACGGGGCCCACGCTTTCGGATACGGGGCGAGACGGTCCCGATGCGATGGCCGTCAGCGAGGATTCGCCGGGTTGCGCCGGCGTGCTGGGCGCAAGCACGCGAAGCGGCTGTCTCGTCGCGCTGTCGGGGACGAGCGCGGCGGCGCCGCAGGTCGCGCGGTTGCTGGTGCGCGCGAAGCTACAGGGGCAGTCGGGCACTTTCACGGCCTATGCGCTGAAACCGCACAAGGCGCGTGAGTGGATCGCGAAGAGGGCGGCAGCGGAAGACCCGGTGCCCGTCGCGCTGATGGCTCATCAGCTCGGCGGATGTCCCGTCACGGCGATCCCGCCCGTCGTGCCCGTTGGACAGCATTCGTGGGTCCCAAGGCTGATCGACGAACGCGGCGGCGCTGGACGCTTTCCTTCGCCGCGCTGGAAGAGGCGCGGCATCAAGCTGTAGCGCGAAAACGAAACGGGGCCGTCATCTGTGACGGCCCCGTTTGACGACGAGCGTTCAATGCGCGTTCAATGCGCGTTCAAGCCACGACACATCATGATAGTCAGTTGCCGCCCTTGAACAGGTCCTGCAACCGCGCCTGCTCGCCGTCCTTTTGCGAGCGCACGAGATCCTGATAGACCTCGCTGCGTGTCTTGCCATGCATGGCCGCGCTGCCCGACATCGAGTTCGTCGACATGCCCGGACCTTCCGAATTGATGACGGTTTCCGGCGTGGCCGTCGCGCTGGTGGTGGCTTCCTGCGCGTTGGCTTGCCATGTCGACAGACAGAGCGCACCGCCACAGAGGATGATGATCGTCTTCATGTAAGTCTCCTTACGAAAATTGCGGCGCGTGACGCTAGCGCCGGACCAGCACGACGGCGTGTGCGGCGTTCGGCGGAACGCTTACCTACGCCGACCTTTCAGACGTCAGCAACCATCGGAATCTGTGGGAGAACAGGATTGAAGTCGTTGACACGCGAACGGGCAGGGCATCGACGCGGAGCAGATCGATCGGATCGCGAATGCGAGTGCGCCGCCTGGATGCAGCCTGTATTGCCCAGTATGGATGTCGCGCGTCATCCGGCCTATATGACTTTGGTGATAAACCTATGCATCGGTATACGACGCTGGGTCAAAGCCCTTCGACCAGCACGACGAGATGACGCGTGCCTCTGAGCCGATGCTGCGCGACTTCGCGATACGCATCGCTGTCGTACCAGGCGCGTGCTGCCGCGAGCGTTGGACATTCGAGTATCACGATGGCTTCGGCCGCGTCGCCTTCCTGCACCTGCTGCGTGCCATACGCCGCAAGAACCTTGTGCGGGTAGCCGTCGAACGTGTCGCGCAGATTCGCGCGATAAGCTGTGCTCGTCGGTGCCGTGCGGCGCGAAGACGATCTTCAGACCAGCAGCCCGCGCGCCGTCGAGCAGATTGCGCGACATGCGCGATGAAGCCGGTTTTTGCGAGCATCGGTGCAATCGACGCGTGCAGCTTGCCGTCTTCGGCGAGGAAATCGTTGAGCACGTCGATGAGCACGAGTGCCGCGGTATGAGGCGGATAAGTCGATCGTTCGATGATTCCCGCGTGCTATCTGATGACGGCGATCACGCTTTCGCTCGTCGCGCTGCATCGCTTTCCCGAGCGCAAGCAGGCGATCGCGGTAACGTGCTGAGCGGGTGTCTGCGGCTGTCAGCTGAAAGTCAGCGAGGAATCAGCGGGAAGTCAGGAGGAAGTCAGCGGGAAGTCAGCGGGAAGTCAGCCGCGAGCGAGGTGTTTGTCAGCCGCGAGCGTCCTTCAGCAGCACCGCTCGGGCGCGCAAGTCTTGGGGCTCATGTCGAACGCGCGGCGAAACGCGCGCGTGAAATCCGAAGCGCTCTTCAACCCGAGCCCATACGCGATCTCCATCACCTGAAGCTGCGGGAAACGCACGAGCTCGTTGGCGGCCTCGCGCAGCCGCCGGTTGCGTATAAAGTCCGCCCTCGTGCTCGAACCAGCGGTAGATCGTCGCGCGCTTGAGTTGCAGCGCCTGAATCACGCTGGCCGGCGACAGGTCGGCCTGGTGAAGATTCGCCTCGACGAAACGCCGCACCCGTCCAGCCACGGCGGCCTGTAGCGCGGCGCGTTTTGTCGGGAAAAAGAAAGTTGGACGGGTCGCGCGGCGGTGCGACAAGTGACGTCGTGGCGACCGTCACCGCACCGTGGGCGCGACAGCGCAGCCCCGCTGTCGCCGAGGACAGCTGAGCACGGCCCGTCCGACGGCTTCGAGATGATGATCGGGGGCCACTATGGCGGTAACAAAAGCTCAGGTGTCGTCGGATGTCGCGACGCTGCGCTCAGCCAACCTCGCGGACGTGGAACTGGATCATCTGAAACGGATGGTCTAGTACATCGTGCGCCGCATGGAGCGCGACGACGAGTCCAGGCTCGACTACGAATACTGGGGAAGGCGCTTGCGTGCGCTCGCGCAAACCTGCGATCTGGTGACGACGCAACGACAGCGGATCATTACGTTGCTGGATTTGCTGGAGCGGGAAATGCTATACCCGTCGCGGCAGACGGCGGCCTGACCCTGCTTGCGCCACGCGCCCGTTGCGCGGGAGCGCACGCACGCGGTACGCGCGAAGCGGGTGCCCGCCGGGGGCATTACGCCAGCATGCCGAGGGCCGTGTCGAGCACGACGCGCTTGAACTTCTTCTCATGTTCCGGCAGAGACGAGAACGCCCGCAGCAGATTGCCGTACGAAACCGTCTTGCTGATCGCGTTCAGCAGCATGAAAAACATCACATTGGCGTCTTTCACTTTCAGTTCACCGCGCTTCGCCGCGTCTTCGAACAGCGGCACGAGCACGTCGTGATAAGGCCGAACCAGCCGGTCGATCAGCACGTTGAGCCGCTCACCTTCTTCCCTCACCGACGTCGAGAAGAAGATACCGAAGTCGGGATCGTCGAAAACCGCATCGATGAATGTCGCGACCGCGCTTTGCACGCGTGCTCTCGCGCCGAGCGGAGAGGCCCGCAGTGCCGCCGTCGCTTCGATCATGGGTGACATCTGGTCCGCGATCTGTTCGACGACGGCCAGCCACAACGTTTCTTTCGAACCGAAATGATGCGCAATGAGCGCGGCATCGACGCCTGAATCGCGCGCGATCTCGCGCACGCTGGCCGCCTCGAATCCCCGTTTGCCGAAGGTCTTGCGTGCGTTCTGCAGGATGACGTCCAGGCCGACCGACGCGCTCGAAGCCGGGCGTCCGCGCGCGCGCTTCTTCTGTCCGGGTTGTTCCGCTGATGCCGTCACGTCTTTCATTCAGATGAGCCTGCCGATCGCCAGAGCAGGCGTGAGTTTAACCGAGCTTCGCGGCGCGGCCGTTTGACACGTGTTCAGCGCGACGCGACTGTGCCAATATTCATCACGTGTTGAATTATTGCGGGCGGACCTGGGCAAGCCGTTACCCGGTTTCGCAATCCGCGACTTCGGCTCGCCCGCCGCATCAGCGGCGAGGTTGTGTCCGGTACGCTGGGCGGGGCCGGTTTCGATAGCGGCTGAAGCCTCGGCTTGCCTGACCGGGATGTCGCCCGGATCGCGATCCGGGGCAAGAGGATGCATATGATGGACGAACATATCGAAATATGGTGCCGAACCGTTGCGGCGCTCCGCGACTTCGACGTGAAGCCAGAACCCGTCGAAGCGCCGCCTGCGCCGCGCCGCAAGACGCGCGGGGCGCCCCGCTGGGACGGGCGCGGCCGCCCGACGGTGCGCGTGCTCGACAAGCCTACGCCGCAAACCTTGACGGTATCGTGGTGCGACTCGCGCACGGGCCATTACGGCTATCAGACATGGCGGGCGATCGTCGCGAGCAGGGCGGGCAAGTGCGTGCTGACGGGGCGCTCGATCAAGGCGGGCGAGACCGTCTATTGTCCGCATGCGAGCGGCACGCCGCCGCGCAATGCAGGCGCGATGATCGTCGCGGCGAGCATCCTCGAGCGTTGAGATTCGCCGGGCGTTCCGGCAAGTTTTGCCGGAACGCTCGCGGTGACGATCGTTATGGTTGAGTGTTGCCGGCTCCCGTGTCGAATCATCTGAAACGATCGCATCGGCGTGACGGGTCGTTCATTTCCAGCACATCGACGTCACCGCAAAGCCGTTCTAGCCGACGGGTTGTGTTTTAATCACGGGTACTGCTGCTGTTGCCTTTCAACGTATCTGTTTTACAACCACCGTCAGATGTCCGCTGTAGTCAAGTCCGAATTGCTGGAAAAACTGTGGGCGCGCATGAGCGAGCGCGGCGATTTCCCGATGCTTTCCCAGGCGCTGCGCACCACCGTGGCGGCGATGAATAACGACGACCTCGACTTCAACTCGCTCGTGCAGGTCGTGCTCTCGGATGTCGGGCTCACGCAAAAGGTGCTGCGGCTCGCGAATTCAGCGATGTACGTCGCTTTCGGCGGCAACATCACGACGGTCACGCGGGCGCTGATGGTGCTCGGCATGGATACCGTCGGTCATCTCGTGGTCGGGATGAAGATCGTCGATCACTTTCATCAAAGTCTGCCGCATCGGATCGACGCGAAGCTCGAACTCAACCGCGCGCTGCTGTGCGGCACGGTGGCCCGGCGCGTCACGGAAGGCAACGACCTGCGCGTTGCCGAAGAAGCCGTGGTCTGCACGCTGATGCGCCAGATCGGCAGGCTGCTGGTCGCGTTCTATCTGGAAAGCGAATGGGACCGTCTGCGCCGCACTGCCGCGACCGAGGAGATCGACGACAGCGACGCGTGCGCGCGTCTGCTCGGCGTGAGCTTCGAGGAGATCGGCAACGAGGCCGCGAGGCGCTGGCGTTTGCCGGAGACGATCTTTGCCGGCATGCAGGCGATCGGCGCGCAATGCGACGTGCCTCTTTCGGACCACGTGCGGTGGCTGCGGGCCGTCAATAGCTACTCGACGGAGGCGGGCAATGTGCTCGCGGCCCACGCGCCGGGCGACACGCTCGAAACATTGCTCGGCGAGCTTGCTATCCGGTACAGCGACGCGCTCAGAATCGATGCGCCACGGCTCGACCTGCTGGGCATCGCGTTGATCGACGAAGAGACGAACGATGGTCTGATGCAGGAAATCGCCGAACTGCGCGCGCATGCCGACTCGATCGTGCGCACGGGCAAGTCCGCGCACGCGCGCTTGAGCGCGGGCCTCGAAGACCTGCGGGCGCTGCCTTCAAGCAAGGCGCTTGCGCCCGTGCTGACGCTGGCTTCTGAAGCGATACTCGCGGGCCTGTCGCTATCGCGCACGCTGGTGTTCGTGCGTGAAGGCGATGCGCGCTACCACGCGCGCATCGGCTTTGGTGCCGACATCGAGCGCATGCTGCCGGCGCTGAACTTCGGCGCGGGGTTCCAGCCCGACGTCTTTCATCTCGCCATCGCCAACCCGGTGGGCATCTTCATCGAGAACGCCCGCGAGCCGCGCATGGAAGCGCGGCTGCCCGAATGGTTCAAGGCGCATCTGGCCGATGCTCAGGCGTTCGTGCTGCTGCCCGTAAAGGCCAAGGACACGACCGTCGCGCTGATGTACGGCGACTGGACGCGGCCTGAAGCCGTGCACAAGATCACGCAGTCGGAAATGGCGGTCCTCAACGAATTGACGCGCGAGCTGAGCCGTTTCTTTTCCCGCGCGAATCTCGAAGCAGCCGACATGCTCTGATGCGTTTGCCGGGGCTTTGCAGCGCTCAGCGTTGCCAGCCCGACAGCAGCGCGGGCAGCTGCGCCATCTCTTCGAAGACCTGAGCGACGCCGGCAGCGCGCAGCGCTTCCTTCGAGCTGTGGCCTTTTTCGTCCGGACTGTAGCCGAATACCGTCGCGCCTGCCGAGCGGCCTGCCGTAGCGCCCGTCACGGTATCCTCGATCACCGCGCAGCGCGCAGGCTCCACGCCGAGACCCGCGGCCGCCGCGAGGTACACGTCGGGATGCGGCTTGTTGCGGGGCGTTTCGTGACCGCTGAAGATACGTCCTTCGAAATGATCGAGCACGCCGATTTTCGCGAGCTGGAGCCGTACCTTGTGACGATCCGCGCCGGATGCGACGGCGATCCTTCCACCCAGCCGCGCATGCAACGCTTCGACGGCCGTGGCGATGCCCGCGATCGCCGTGACGTCACGCTCGAGCGCGGCATTGCGGCGTGCGCGGAACGTGTCGAGCCATTGCGCCGTGATCCTCACACCTGTTTTCGCTTCGATCAGCGGCGCCTCGTCCATCACCGTCTTGCCGACGAAGATCGTCATCGCTTCATCGACGCTCAACGGCCAGCCGAGTTCGCCGAGCATCGTCGCAAGCACGGTGTTGGTGATCGTTTCCGAATCGACGAGCACGCCGTCGCAGTCGAATAACACGGCGTCGAAGGGAAATGCAGACATCATCGTCCTTTGTGAGGCAGTCAAAACCCCGTAGCGTATCGCGACTCGCGACTGTCTGCTCAAACGCGGCTCTCGCCTTTTCGTTGCGCGGCCATCAAACGTCATATGTGAACGCGCATTCAATAACGCCGCGACCCAGCGCCAAGCATGCCGCTTGCCTGGCAAATCGGGAGCGCTTCGTCTAGGCTTAATTGAGCCGGCCTTTGGAAAAGGAGAAAGCTTCACGCCTTTTCCCGATTTTGCGCAGCCGACCCGTCCCGACGAAGCGATCAACGTTTCTAATTCTTAAGCTTTTGTTGTTAGGGGTTGCGCGACGTGCTGTCCACGCCTTTATCCGGGTCGGCGAATGCCGCACTCCAGCGCTCGCAATCTTAAGCAATACAAAGCGGAGGAGACGCTCATGCCAACATCCCCCCGGTATCTCGCCGTTTTCGTTCCCCTGCTGGCGGCAGCGCTCGCGTCGCCAGCGTCGCGCGGCGCCGACGATGCGCAGAACGCATCGACCACCACCTCGGCGCCCATGCCGTCGCCGTTCAAGCCCGTCAGCCAGGGGCAGCTCGACAGCGCGGCCAGCAATTCATCCGACTGGCTGCATTCGAACGGCTCATACGCGCAGACGCGCTTCTACCCCGGCACCCAGATCAACAAGACCAACGTGTCGAAGCTGCGGCCGGCTTTCATTTTCCAGACGGCCGTCAACGAGTCGATGGAAACGGCACCCATCGTGTCGAACGGCATCATGTACATCACGACGTCGTTCAATCACGTCTATGCAGTCGACGCGGTGACGGGCAAGGAATTCTGGCACTACAAGCATAAGATGGGCCCCGTGACCACGTTCTGTTGCGGGCCCAACAATCGCGGCGTCGCGATTTCGGGCGACCGCCTCTACATGGGCACGCTCGACTCGAAGCTCGTCGCGCTCGACGCGAAGACAGGCAACGTGCTGTGGCAAAGCCAGATCGCCGATCCGGATCTGGGCTACTCGGAGACGATGGCGCCCGCGGTCGTCGACGGCAAGGTGCTGATCGGCACGAACGGCGGCGAGTACGGCATTCGCGGCTTCGTGAAGGCGTTCGATGCGAACTCCGGCCAGTTGCTGTGGACGTTCTATACGATTCCCGACACAGGCCAGGAAGGCGTCTGGGCAACCAAGGATGCGACGGGCCGCGACGAGAAGCGCGATATCGCCGCCGAGAAGAAGCAGCTTGCCGACAAGGGCGGCGACTTCTACAAGACGCTGGGCGGCGGCGTCTGGATGACGCCTGCGATCGACCGCAAGACGCATACGGTGTACTTCGTCGTCGGCAATCCGTCGCCCGACCTGTATGGCGCGATCCGGCCGGGAGACAACCTCTATACGGACTCGCTCGTCGCGATCGATCTGGACACGGGCAAATACAAATGGCACTACCAGTACGTGCCACATGACGTATGGGACCTGGATGCCGTCAGCCCGCCCATTCTCGTCGACGTGCGCGACACCAACGGCAAGATGATTCCGGGCATCATCCACGGCGGCAAGACAGGGCACGTCTATGTGCACGATCGCGAGACAGGCCGCCTGATCCGCTTCTCGCAGGCGATGATTCCGCAGGAGAACATGTGGACACTGCCAACGCCCGAGGGCGCGCGGATGTTGCCTGGCGCGAACGGCGGCGTCGAATGGTCGCCGATGGCCTTCGATCCGCAGACGCGCCTCGCGTACGTGGCCAACCTGCATCAGCCGATGACCTACCAGGTCACGGACGCGCCGTATCCGGGCGGCAGCAAGCTGTGGCTCGGCGGGGCGTTCAAGGTGATTCCGTCCGAAGAGCAATGGGGCAAGCTGTCGGCCGTCAACATCGATACCGGCAAGGTCGCGTGGGACTTCAAGACCGCTCAGCCGCTGATCGGCGGCGTGCTCGTGACGGCGGGCGGCCTCGTGTTCAACGGCGAGGGCAATGGCCTGTTCCGCGCATTCGACGCCTCGACGGGCAAGAAGTTGTGGGAATTCCAGTGTGGAGCGGGCGTGAACTCGCCGGCTGTGTCGTATAACGTGCACGGCAAGCAGTATGTCGCCGTCGCGGCGGGGGGCAATACGCAACTGGACTTCAAGCGCGGCAACACGGTGCTGGTGTTCGCGCTGCCGTGATGACGGGCGTGCCGGTGTCAGCCGCTTTCGCGCGGCGCGCCGCGTGCGCCGTCTTGCGCACGTGCGCGCTGCTCGTGTGCGCAGGCGGCCTGATATGGCCGCCGACACCGGCGCGCGCGGATGCCGAGGCGGGCAAGGCGAAGGCGCAGACGTGCGTCGCCTGTCATGGGCCGATGGGCAATTCGACCGATCCGCAATATCCCGTTCTCGCCGGGCAGACGACGCGCTACATCTATCTTCAGTTGCGCGATTTCAAGGAAGGGCGCCGTAGCGACCCGCGCATGTCGCCGATGGCGGCGAACCTGTCGAAAGAAGACATGCAGGACCTCGCCGACTATTTCGCTGCGCAAAAGCCCGTGCCCGTCGCGTTCAAGGCGGATGGCGAAGCCGTCGAAGCCGGGCGCAAGAAGTCCGCCGCGGAGCTGTGTACGACGTGCCATCTGGCCAACTTCTCGGGACAGAACGAGATTCCGCGCGTCGCCGGGCAGCACTATCAGTACATCGTCAAGCAGTTGCAGGACTTCCGTTCCCGCACCCGCACCAACGATGCGGGCAACATGGGGAGCGTCGCGCGCAACCTGACCGACGACGACATCCGCAACCTCGCCAGCTACGTCGCGAACCTGCAATAGCGCCAGGGAGATCAAATGAAACTGACGGTCAGACATATCGCGGCCGTGCTGCTCGCGGCCGGCGCGCTCGGGTCCGCGCTGCCGGCGGCCGCGCAGGAGGCGGGCGAAACGAACCGCATGCTGCTCGCTGCCGCGAAAGATGGCGACCGCGCGAGCGTGGTCGCGGCGCTCGAACGCGGCGCAGCCGTCGATGCCGCAAACCGGATCGGCGACACGGCGCTGCTCACCGCCTGCAAGAAGGGCGATGCCGACATCGCGCGCACGCTGGTCGAGCATGGCGCGAACGTCGGGCATGCGAACGCGCCTGGCGTCACGCCGCTGATGGCCGCTGCGTATTACGGCTATGACCCGATCGTCGCGCTGCTGCTCGCGCACGGCGCCGATCCGCTGGCGACGGACCGGGTGGGCAAGACGGCGATGGAATATGCGGCGGGCGAAGGGCGGACCCAGGCCGTGAAGCAGTTGCTCGATGCGGGCATCGACGTCAACCGCCGCTACAAGAACGATCTCACCGCGTTGATGTGGGCCGCCGGATATGACCGCGCCGACACCGTGAAACTGCTGCTCGCGCGCGGCGCCGACGAATCGTTGAAAGACAATCGTGGGATGACCGCGATGGACATCGCCGCGCAGACGAAGTCGAATCAGGTCGCGGGCCTGTTGTCCGCGCATTAGCGCGCGGTCATCGCTCGTCGTCCGCGCCGCCGCTTTGTGCGGCATCGTCGAGCCGCTTCATGTTGTCGAGCAGCTTCAGCAGATAGTGCAGCGTGTGCGTGACGTCGTCGACTGAAAATTCTCCAGCACCTGTTCGTGATGCTCGTGAATTTTCGGCGTGGCCTGCTCAACCCATAGCTTGCAGCCTGACTCCGTTATCGTGATGAGTCGCGAGCGGCCGTCGCGGCCGTCCGCTTCGCCCGTCAGATGCCCGTCGCGCTGCATCCGGCTGATCAGGCCAGACAGGTTCGGATCGCTGACCATCCGGTAGCGGGCCAGGTCCCCGACGCTCATGCCTGCCTTCGCCTTCGCCTTCGCTCGCGCGACAGCGCGCCAGGGCACGGCCGACTGCTGCGTCGTCGTTCGTTCCATACGCAGACACGACGATGCGATTCGCGCAAAGCCGGCTCAATTTCCCATCAATGCGCGTACATGCGCGCGCGTGCCGCCCGCGAGACCTTCCATGCTGTAGCCGCCTTCGAGTATCGACACCACGCGTCCATCGCAAGTCTCGTCGGCGATGCGCACGAGTTCGCGCGTGATCCAGTGAAAGTCGTCGTCTTCGAGACGCAGCGCCGCGAGGGGATCGAGCCGATGCGCATCGAAGCCGGTCGAAAGGATCATCAACTTCGGGCGGAACTCGCGGATGGCGGGCAGCATCCCGGCCTCGATGCGCACACGAAACAGCGTCGAGTCGCAGCCCGGTGGCAGCGGAATGTTGAGGATATTGTGGCTCACGCCCGTTTCGGCGGCTGCGCCCGTGCCGGGATAAAGCGGCGATTGATGGCTCGATGCATAGAAGAGTTCGGGCCGGTGGTAAAACGCGGCCTGCGTGCCGTTGCCGTGATGCACGTCGAAGTCCACGACTGCGACGCGTTCGAGCTTGTGCACTTCATAAGCGTAGGCGGCTGCGATGGCGGCCTGATTGAAGATGCAAAAGCCCATTGCTCTCGATGGCTCGGCGTGGTGTCCGCACGGACGCGTCGCGCAGAACACGTTGCGCGCGTCGCCATTGAGCACGGCATCGACGCCCGCGCATGCTGCGCCGACGCAGCGCATGACGGCTTCCCACGAACCCGGCGACATGACGGTATCGCCGCCGTCGAGCGGCATATAGCCCTGTGTCGGCGCGGCCTGCGCGACTTCGTCGATAAAGTCCTTGGTGTGGATGAGTTCCACCTGTTCGCGCGTGCCCATCGGCGCGTCACGCCATTCGAGCGCGGCGAACTCCTCGGCGCGCAAGGTCTTCAGGACGGTCTTCAGGCGCTCGGCAGACTCGGGGTGATGCGGGCCGGGTTGATGGTTCAGGCAGGCGGCGTGCGTGTAGACAAGGGTCGAGGACATGGCGTGCTGCTGCGCAATGACGCGCGGCGCGTTATCGGGTAATCCGCCAAGTGTAAGGTGGCGGCTTTTGCGCGGAACAATCAAAGAAACTTTGGCAGGCCATAGACATTCGTTTATGGACCGCGCTGTCCGTCACGACCGACTATTCGCCCGTTGCGCCGCGATCGCGCCGGACCTCGTTCGGCGTCTTGCCCGTCCAGCGCTTGAATGCGTGCCGGAAGCTGACGGCATCGCTGAAGCCCAGTGTCAGTGCGATGTCGTCGATGTTGAGGGTGGTCGTGCTCAGGTAGTCGATCGCGAGCGCCTTGCGCACGCCCGTCAATAGCTCGCTGTACGACGCGCCTTCCGCTTCGAGCTTGCGGCGCAGCGTGCGCGAGGTCATGCACAGGCTCTCGGCGATCTGTTCGATGTCCGGGAATTTTCCGGGCGTGCGCGTGAGTTCCTGATACACGCGCTGCGTGACGCCAGCCTGCCAGCGGAATTGTTCGAGCAGGCGCGCGCACTGCGTCGAGACCTGCGCGGCCGTGATCGGATTGGCAAGCTGCGGCGCGCGCGTCAGCCAGGCGGCGGGATAGCTCAACAGATACTGTGGCTGATCGAACGCGAGCGGGCATTCCAGCACATCGGACAACATGGCCGCGTGCGGCGGCTCGGGCTGGGCGAACATCGCGCGGGCAGGGACGCACCAGGCGCCCATCACGTCCTTGACGACGGTCACGTGCACGGCGAATTGCAGGTCGATGAGAAACCGGTATAGCGGCTCGTCGACATCGGGCAGCAAGACCTCTTCACGGCTCGGGAATATCCAGGTCGCTGCGTCGTCATGCTCGACCCAGTGAATGTCGAGCATTCCGTTCGCGAGCTGATGATATTTGACGGCGATATCGAACGTGCGCGCGAGGGCCTCCGAGCAGAGCAGCGCATAGCCATACATGCCGTAACTCGACGCGTGCAGCCGGCGTCCGACACGCACGCCCAGGTCCGGCTTTCCATAATGTCGAACGGCATTGCGCGCGGCCGTGAGGAACTGCAGCGACGACGTCAGCGTGAACGGGTTGGCCACGGCGGCGGCGTCGAGATCGGTGCCCGCGAGCACCGTTTTCGCGTCGAGTCCGACTTCCGCGGCCACGTCGATCAGCGCGACGAGCTTGGACGGCGCGAAGCGCTTTTCTCGCCATGCGATGGCCGACGACGCGTGCGCCAGCTGCTCGCCCCAATGATGCACTGCCGTCGTGTCCGGGCGCGCGCCCTGTTGCATGAATGGAGTCCTGTGTCCGAATCGATACCCAATGCGTGACCGAGATTCTGCGCGCGAACGCGGCCACCCGCCATAGGGTTCACCCTGGACGCGGGGCGCGCGGCAAAAGCTTTGTCCGTTGCGATCACCAAATCGTCCACACCGATCATTTGCAACACACGGGCGTCGCGCGATAGTCCATGCGGCACCGAAAAATTCTCAGGAGACAGCATGGACGAGACCCAGACCCTCAACGCCCGCAACCGACACTGGATCCCGTCGTACGGTTCAATCCCGGCGGAGATCGATGCCGACCGCTATCCGTGCGTCAATGCGCTGCTCGCCGCAGCGATGCGCGAGTTCGCGTCGAAGCCGGCCTTTTGTGCGTTCGGCCAAACGTTGACGTACGCGGACATCGACCGCCTGTCGCGCGCATTCGCCGCTTATCTGCAGAAGGTGGCGGGCGTGCGCAAAGGCGATCGCGTCGCCGTGATGCTGCCGAATCTGCTGTCGTTTCCGATCGCTTTCATCGCGATTGCGCGGATTGGCGGCGTGCAGGTGAACGTCAATCCCCTCTATACCGCGCGTGAACTCGAACATCAGCTCAACGACGCCGGCGTCGAAACGATCGTCGCATTCGACGGCGCGAGCGCGACGCTCGCGCAAGTGATCGGCAGGACGCGCATCAAAACGGTGATCACCTCCGGCGCGGGCGACGGCAGCGGTGTCGCGGTGCCGGGCCCCGCCGTCGATCCGTCTCTGCGCGGCGCGGTCGCGCTGCCCGCCGCGATCGCGCTAGGCGAGCAACTCACCGTCGATCCCGTCGACGTCGGCGGCGGCGATCTGCTCTTTTTGCAATACACGGGCGGCACGACGGGGCTGTCGAAGGGCGCTGCGTTGTCGCATCGCAATCTCGTCGCCAATATCGAGCAGTTCAAGGCCTTCATGCCCGATGCGCTGCAGCCCGGCGCAGAGGTCGTCGTGACGGCGATCCCGCTTTATCACATCTTCGCGCTCACGGTGAACTTCCTCACTTACTTCTCAATCGGCGCAAAGAACTGGCTCGTGGCCAACCCGCGAGAGACGGATGCGTTCATCGACGTGCTGAAGGCCGCGCGGCCGACCGTCTTCGTCGGGGTCAATACGCTGTACGCGGGACTCGCCGCGCACCCGCGCCTCGCGGAAGTGGACTGGTCGCGGCTGAAGCTCTCGGCAGGCGGCGGCGCGGCGGTGATCGACATCGTATCGGAGCGCTGGAAGTTGGTGACGGGAAGCTTCATCCGCGAAGGCTACGGCCTGTCGGAAACGTCGCCCGTGGTGTCGTTCAATCCGCAGTTCATCGACGGGTTCACGGGCAGCACCGGCATGCCCGTGCCGTCCACCGACGTCAAGCTGCTCGACGACGACAACCGGGAAGCCGGCATCGGCGAGCCGGGCGAGATCTGCGTGAAGGGCCCGCAGGTGATGCGCGGCTACTGGAACCAGCCCGAGGCCAACGCGCGTGCCTTCACATCCGATGGCTACTTTCGCACCGGCGATGTCGGCGTGTTCGACGAGAAGGGCTTCCTGAAGATCGTCGATCGCAAGAAGGACATGATCCTCGTCTCCGGCTTCAACGTTTATCCAAATGAAGTGGAAGCCGTCGTCACCGCGTTTCCCGGCATTGCCGAATGCGCGTGCATCGGCGTGCCGGACGAAAAGACGGGCGAAGCGGTCACGCTGTTCGTGATCGCCGCGCCAGGCGTCGATGTGAACCGGGAAGCGCTGATCGCGCACTGTCGCGCGGCCATGGCGGCCTACAAGGTGCCGAAGTACATCCGGTTCGTCGACGCATTGCCCAAGTCGAACGTCGGCAAGATTCTGCGCCGCGAGCTTCGCCATCTCGACTGACGGCAGCGCGGCGCGCGCCGGAAGCCGCTCCCGACGCGCCGCCGCGTGGAATATTTCCCGGGCTATTGTCGTTCTTGTCTCAAGATCCGATTGAAGGTTGTGGGCATCACGGTCTATGCACCGTGACGGATGCGTGCGCGCGACGCAGGCGGTCCCGCTCGCGCCGTTGCTTGCGGCAATGCGGCCTTTCGAGGAGAGACATCATGACGGACAGAAACCATGCTGTGCTCGTGCTGGCAATCGTTGCGCTCGGCGTTGCTCCGCTGGGCAGTCATGCGGACGAGACGGTTCACGTCGAGCTGACGGACAACGCCATTCAACTCGACCCCGAAACAGCGAAGGCAGGGCACGTCACGTTCGAGGTGAGCAACGCGGCGAGCGGCAATACCGAACATGAGCTGGTGGTGCTGAAGACCGATATGGACGACAGCCATTTGCCCGTGCGCAAAGGCCAGGTCCCGGAAAACAAATTCAGGAAGATGGGCGAGGTCGAGGACGTGGCGCAGGGTTCGAAGAAGCGCTTGTCGCTCAATCTCGCGCCGGGGCGTTATGTGCTGATCTGCAATCGCCCGGGCCACTACGAAATGGGCATGCACGCGTCGCTCGTCGTCGCGCATTGAGGTGACGTCAGCATTCGCCGCGGTGCGTGTCATTGCACGGACGTAACGGGCGACCGGATCGAAATGTGAAAGCCCGCGCCGGGCGAACTGATGAACGACACGGTGCCCTGTAGTTGCCTGACACGTTCGCGGATGCCCAGCAGCCCGAACGACGCGCTGCCCGGCGGCAGATCGAGCGCGGCGCCCACGCCGTCGTCCTCGATTTCGAGCGAGAACGTGTCGGCCGTGCTCGCGAGTTCGATGCGCACGCGGCTCGCGCGCGCGTGACGGGCGACGTTGGTCAGCGCTTCCTGGACGATGCGAAAGAGCGTGGTCGACGCGAATTCGTTGAAATGCAGTTCGCCCGTTGCGATGTGGACGGACGCCACGACGCCATAGCGCTTCGTGAAGTCTTCCGCGAGCCATTCGAGCGCGGCCGTCAGACCCAGATCGTCGAGCAGCGGCGGCCGCAGATCGGAGGCGATGCGGCGCAGCGACATGGCCATCGCGTCGATCTCCGTCTGCAGCGCGTGGGTCTGCTGCACGAGCGGCGCGGTCGCGGCGTTGGCGGCAAGCGTCGCTTCGATCAGCGCGACGCTCATTTTCAGCGCGGTCAACTGCTGTCCGAGGTCGTCGTGCAGTTCGCGCGCGATGCGCTTTTGCTCGTTTTCGCGTGTGATCTGCACCTGCGCCGATACTTCGCTCGCGCGTTCGAGTTCGGCGAGGCGCACGCGGTCCGTCATGTCGCGCGTGATCTTCGCGAAGCCGAGCAACTCGCCCTTCGAATCGCGCACCGCCGAAATGATCACGTTTGCCCAGAACCGCGAACCGTCGCGCCGCACGCGCCAGCCTTCGTCTTCGACGCGGCCTTCGGCGGCGGCGATCTCGAGTTCGCGCGCGGGCTTGCCTGCGGCGATGTCTTCTTCCGTATAGAACGTCGAAAAGTGGCGGCCGACTATCTCGTCGTGCGAATAGCCCTTGATGCGCTGTGCGCCCGGATTCCAGCTTGAGACGTTGCCCGACGGATCGAGCATGAAGATCGCGTAATCGTGGACGGCTTCGATCAGAAGAGCATAGCGGTCTTCGAGCGGAACATCCGAAATGGACGTCGCGTGGGCGATGCGGGACGGCTCGATCTTTGGCGCTGCCATCGCGACTCCCGGCGGTCAATGGAACGTTTGCAGACGTTTCGGACGTTTGCCGACACGAAGCTGAGTTATATCAGGTCGCCTGCCGTTGTTCCACCTTGGCGAGGCGACGCGCGTCGCCGGCGGCGAAGCCGGGCGGGTTGACCTGAATCAATCGGGTCCCCGCGCGGCCCAGTACGCTGACAGTACAGGCCTTGCGCGGCATCGCGCAGCGAAGACAGGTGTGATCATGGCTCTGACCGGCAACGTCGATGATGGCGGGTGGACCGTCCGCGTGAAAACCGTGCCCGCCGATGGCGGCTTTTGCGGCGATGTCTGCATCAGCGGCCGCGGCGACGATGGCGAGTTCAGCCATGCGTTCAGAGCCAGCGGACGGTTCGCGACCGAGCGCGAGGCGCTGCTCGAAGGACTGCGGGAGGGAATGGCGTGGATCGGCTTGAAGCGTGCACGGACGATCAGGGTGTAGCGCGCGAGCGCGTCGTTCAGACAGGAAGCCGGCCGGGGGAATCGGCGCACAACGACGGGAGGCGATGATGGGCATCGGCATGCAGATTGTCTATCTCGGATGCAGCGGCACGACGCCATTCGAAGCGGAAGCGGCCGCGCAGCTGTTGCGGCTGCAACGGTTCGGCGCGTTGCTGTCGAACTGCCGCCTCGCGATCGAAGCGCTGCGTCTGCGTTCGGGCGAGCCGCTTTATGACGTTCGTCTGGATCTCGTGACGGCCACGCATGAACTGACGCCCATTGGCCGCTGTGCGGCGCAAAGCGCCGAAGAGGCGCTTCGCTGCGCGTTCGATGCCGCCGAGAAGGCGCTGCAGACGGCGGCCTTCGCGTCGGGACGGCGCAACTGATCGCAATCTCTGCAACCGGGCTTCAGCGTACGCACACGTGACGCAGTACAGCCGCAGCTACCAGGTGGCAGACAATTCAATCTACAGGCGGCACGTCCCAGGCGATTGAGCCAGCTCAACGGGCATCGACATGCGGATGCGGCGAGCGTGATCAGCGGTTCGCAATCGAACGGATCGACGACGGGCAACGCGCGCAGCCGGTCCGCGCAAACCTGCACGGTGTCGCCATCGACAGTGAAACGCCACGGCCTGCGTATTGTGATTGGACGGCGCGAGCACCGCGTATTGCAGCGCAAAGCGTATTTGGGTACCCGGCGGTGCGGCGGCGTCGAAGCGCCGCTCGTCGACGTCCCACGCTGAAGCCGGGGTCGCGTGCGCCATCTGCACGTCTGCTGTCGCGTCGGATTCCGTGCGCGCTATACCCGCGCGAGCCCTTCGGGATCGACGATACGTATCGTCTTGCCGTCCGCGTGCACGAGCCGCTCGCGCTGGAACTTCGAGAACATGCGGCTCACGGTTTCCAGCTTCATCCCGAGATAGCAGCCGATTTCTTCGCGCGTCATGCGCAGATGAAACTCGGCGGCCGAGAAACCGCGCGCCTTGAAGCGCCGCGACAGATTCAGCAGGAAGGTCGCGACGCGCTGCTCGGCCGTCATGGTTCCTAGCAGCATCATCTGGCTCGACTCGCGGACGATCTCGCTGCTCATCATCTGATAGATGTGATGCTGCATCGACTTTATCTCGCGGCAGGCCACTTCGAGCTGCGCGAACGGAATGATGCAGACCACGCTGTCTTCGAGTGCGATGGCGTCACAGTTGTGATGGCCCGCGCCGAGGCCGTCGAGACCCAGCGCCTCGCCCGCGATCTGGAAGCCGGTCACGTGCTCGCGGCCGTCGCGATGCATGACCACGGTTTTGAACGATCCCGCGCGCACCGCGTAGATGCTCTGAAACGTGTCGCCCGCGCGGTACAGCGTGTCCCCTCGCTTGACGGAGCGCGTCGAGCAGATCAGCGAATCGAGTCTCGCGAAATCGGCCGCGCTTAGTTCGGGCGGCATGCAGAGGGCGCGCATGGAGCACGCGGAGCAGCGGGGCGCGCGTTGCACCGGCTCGCGTTGCTCGATGCGGTGAAAGGGCACGACGGTCGCGGGGCGTGCCGTCGGGTGCCCGGATACGGGGGCGTTTGCAGCAAGCATGATCGGCTCCTGTTCATTCACCGGGACGCGCGCCGCGCGCCCGTGCAATCCGTTCGATGGCGCGGCAGGCCGCGTCGAACTCAGAGGTCTTGTCGAAAAAGAAATCGGCACCCGCCGCCATGCATGCGTCGCGGAAGGCGCGCGCGGTGTAGTTCGTCAACACGATCACGACAACGGATACCTCGCCGCGCGACAACGCCCCAATCAGTTCCAGGCTGTTTCCGCCCGTCAGATGCAGATCCAGCACGGCGATGTCCGCGCCGGATGCGCGGATGCCTTCGAGCGCCGCGTCGCAGTCTTCCGCCTCGCCCGCGATTTCCACGCCAGCGATTGCGTCGAGCAGACGCGCGAGCCGCCGCCTCACCTCGGCGGAAGCGTCGGCCAGATAAACCTTCGAGACGATGGCTGATACGGCGGTATCCATGGCTACCAGTATCGGCGGCCATATCTTAAAAATGTATCGGCAAGGCTTTAAGCCGAACTAGGAGATTGGGTAGCTGCTGTAGGATTATTCCTACCCTTCCGGGCAAACGCAGGGGAGCGTCAGATATCGCTTTCGTCGTCGATCAGTTTGTGGCGGATCGCGTAGCGCACGAGCCCGTTTTCGTTCGGCATCTGCATTTTTTCGAGGATGCGTGTCTTGTGCGTGCTGACGGTTTTGACGCTCAGGCACAGCTCGTGCGCGATCTCGGTGATGCTCTGGCCCGCGACGATGCGGCGGAACACGTCGAACTCGCGGTCGGACAGCCGTTGATGCGGCAGCGCCTCAGCGGGTTCGTTCAGATGCTGCGCGAAGCGTTCGGCCATCGCAAGGCTGACGTAGACGCCGCCCGAGGCGATCTTGGTGACGGCGCCGACCAGCTCGGCACTGGCGCTTTCCTTGGTCATGTAGCCGGAAGCGCCCGCCTTGAACGCGCGCACCGCGTATTGCTGCTCGGCATGCATTGTCAGCACGAGGATGCGCAGCGCGGGCTTTTCTTCCTTGATCTGCCGGATCAGATCGATGCCGTTGCGGCCGGGCATCGACAGGTCGAGCACCAGCACGTGCGCGTCGGTCGCGCGTGCGAGCGCAATGGTGGTCGCGCTGTCCCAGGCTTCGCCCGCGACCTCGAAGCCGCTCGCGGATTGCAGGATGTGGCGCAGCCCGTCGCGCACGAGTGTGTGGTCGTCGGCAAGCAGTACCTTGATCATGGATGCGTGTGTTCCTGTTGCACGGCCTGCAAGGGGAAAGTGATCGTCAGCGCGAATCCTTCGCCTTGTGCCGTATCGATCTGCACGGCGCCGCCCAGCATATATGCCCGCTCGCGCACGCCGATCAGGCCGAACGACTTGTCCCCGCCCGCGTTTGCGTTCGCGTGATATTCGGCGCCTCGGCCATTATCCGCGATGCGCAGAACATAGTGCTCGCTGGTCGCGTGCAAGGCCAGTTCGACGGCCGTCGCGTCCGCATGGCGGGCGACGTTGGTCAGCGCTTCCTGGACGATGCGAAACAGCGCCGTCGCCGCGTCTTTCGTGAATTCGGCGTCGCCCGCCGCGATGTTTCGCTCGACTGCGATGCCGTAGCGATCCGTGAAGTCGTTCGCGAGCCATTCGATCGCGGGCACGATGCCGAGGTCGTCGAGCATCACGGGCCGCAGATCGGCGGCGATGCGGCGCAGCGACGCCACCGTCGAATCGATCATCCGGAACATGCCGCGCAATTGGCCCGCGACGGCGGGATCGAGCGGCTCCCGCGCGGAGGCACCCTGCGTCAGCCTGTGTTCGAGCGCCGACAGGTCCATTTTCAGCGCCGTCAGTTGCTGGCCCAGATCGTCGTGCAGTTCGCGGGCGATGCGCGTTTTTTCCTCTTCGCGCACGTGCTGAAGATTGGCCGACAGCCGGCGCAGCTCCTCGCGCGACTCCGTCAGCGCGTTCTCCGACTTCACCCGCTCCGTCACGTCGCGCAACATGACCGTGTAGAGCTTGCCGGAGTCTTCGCGGATCTGCGAGATCGACGCCTCCAGCGGAAATTCTTCACCGTTCGCGCGCAACCCGAACAGAACCGGCTGGCGTCCCATCTGCCGCTCGGAGATGCCCGTCACGCCGAACTGCGCGACATGCCGCGCATGGATCTCGCGAAAGCGTTGCGGGATGAAGCGCGAAAGCGGCGTGCCGAGCGCTTGCGCCGCCGTCACGCCGAAGATGCGTTCCGCGGTCGGATTGAAGATGACGATGTTTTGCGCTTCGTCGATCGTGATGATCGCCTCCATCGACGAGCGGATGATGCCCATCATCCGTGCTTCGCCGCGACGTGCTTCCGTCGTGGAGTCCGCCGTGGAGCGCGCGGCCGCGCTCATCCGGACGCTCATGCAGACAATCACGGCGACGGCCGCCGAAGCGCAAACCGCGGCGATCAGAGCGACAGTTGCCGCGCGCGTGATGTTCGCCCTGACCGCGCCGTTGGCTGCAAGAACAGCGAGCACGACGGCCGCTGCCAATGCGAACGCGACGATCGACAACGCGACGGGCGTGGCAAGCGCTGCCCGCGCGCGGGAGGTACGCGTCGTGTCAACGTCGAATTTCATCCGGGTCTTCATCGCGATAGCGGCGTGTAACGCGTCGCAACCATTTTGCGTGTTTGCGCGTGACGAGCCAAGGCCGTTAGCATCTGCGCATGCCGACCGAGGCGCGATTGATCTGCGTCAACCGACAATCCGCGGTCCGCAACACACTGTTGTTGCACGCGATCGCCGAAAGCGTGCTCATTCAGATGGAGTACACCATGTACAAACGGATTCTCGTTGCGCTCGACGGCAGTCCGAGCGCGCAGCGCGCGCTTCGCGAAGCCGTGGGTCTCGCGCAGTTGTCGGATGGCGTGATCGAGGCGCTGTGTGTCGTCGATCGCGGCAAATGGCCGACGGAAGCGGACGCACGCGTCATTGCCGGGCGCGAGCCGGGCGGCGCCGCACATGACCCGGCCGCCAGCGCGCTCGCCGAAGCGCGCAAGCTGTTCGAGGATACGGGCGTGCGCGGCACCGTGCGCACGATCGACGCCTACGCGGAACACGTGTCCGCCGTGCTCGCGCGGGCCGCGGACGAATGCGAAGCCGATCTCATCGTCATGGGCACGCATGGCCGGCGCGGCGTGCAACGCTTTCTGCTGGGCAGCGTCGCCGAATCGCTCGCGCGTTCGACGGACATTCCCGTGCTGATCGTCCGCCACGATTCTTCCTCCTGACATGCCTGACATGCGCAGCCTCAGGGCGTGCCGGGCGCCGGTGCGCGTGCCGCGCTCCGGCTGCGCAAGCGGACAGCCACGCGTGGCGTCATGCGTGCCACGCCGGCACGCCCCGGGTCGCTCAATGCGCGCTCAATGCGCCATCAGCACAGGCGTCGTCATCGATTCGAGCATGGTCCGCGTGACGCCGCCGAATACGCGCTCGCGCGCGCGTGCATGTCCGTACGCGCCCATCACGAGCAGATCCGCATGCAGGTCCGATATGCGATTGAGCAGCGTCGCGCCCGCGCCGATGCCGAGGTGATGCGGCGTCGTCGAAAACGACGCGCGCACGCCATGGGCGTCGAGCCAGGCGGCGACATCGATTCCCTCGGGCGCTTGCGCATGCTGCGCGTGACGCCGGACGATCTCGATGCCGACGTGACGCGCGTGCTGCAGCAACGGCAGTGCGTCGGCGGCTGCGCGCGCGGCTTCGCGGCTGCCGTCCCACGCGACCAGCACGTTTTCGCCGATCGTTCGCACCTCGCCCGCATACGGAATCACGAGCGCCGGGCGGCCGGCGCCCAGCACCAGATCGCCGACGAAATGCGGCTCGACGAACGCGGCGGGATCGTTCGGGTCTTCCTGCCCGAGCACCAGCAGATCGGCGTGACGCGCATGCAGCATCGCGACGTCGAGCGCCCGTCCCGGCGGCGCGCGCCATTCGGCGCTGCGGCCCGCGCGCCCGGCGGCCGTGAGAAAGGACTCTTCGGCCTTTTGCCGGCGTTCGGCCTGCAGCGCTTCGAGACGCGCGAGCGGAAGGCTCCCGTCCTGCTGGAAGACGGGCCTGAAGAGGTCCTGGCACACGACGTACAGGCCGATCAGATGCGCATCCCAGCGCTGCGCGAGGTCGAGCGACAACGCGACGCGCGCATCGCTGCGGCGGCTGTCGTCGATATGGACGAGCAAGGTCTTGTAGGTCATCTCAGTTCCTTTTCAGCGGAGATCCGTGTCGCGTGAACCCGAACGGTGACGCTCAGTGCGACATCAGCACGGGCAGGGTCATCGACTTGAGCAACGTGCGCGTCGCGCCGCCCAGCACCAGTTCGTGCAGCCGGGAATGCGCGTACGCGCCCATCACGAGCAGGTCGCAGCCCGACTCGGCCGCCTGCGACAGCAGCACGTCGCCGATGGGCGTGTCGCTGTCGGCGCCGACTTCGCGCACGTCCACGTTGACGCCGTGACGCGCGATGGTCAGCGCGATGTCGGCGCCCGGAATGCGCCACGCCGGCGGCTCGCCGCGTGTCGCGTTCACCGTGAGCAGCGTGACGTTGGCGGCATGCGACAGGAACGGCATCGCGTCGTGAATCGCGCGCGTCGCTTCGCGGCTGCCGTCCCACGCGACGAGCACGCGCTGGCCGGGCGTCGCGAACGAGCCGCTCGACGGCACCAGCAAGACAGGACGGCCCGCCGACATCAGAAGGTGCTCGACGAACTGGTCGGCAATGAACGACTCGGGGTCGTTCCGGTCGGTCTGGCCGGCGACGATCAGGTCAGCGAGGCGCGCATACGGCGGCACGATGTCGTTGGCGTAACCCGTCGCCCCGATCCAGCGGCCGTCGACGTTCGCGCGCGCCAGCTCTGCATGAAACAGGCGCTCCAGCGCGGCGGCGTGTTCGTGACGCCGGCGCTCGTGCGCGGCGTAATAGTCGGCTGTGCCCGCCATCACGAAGAACGCGTGCCGGTCGGGAACATAGGTCGTGAACAAACCCGTCAGCCGGGCATGAAACCGATGTGCGAGACGCAGCGCGATCTCGAGGCGCGGGTGCGCGTGAGCGCCCGTATCGAGTTGCACGAGGATGCTTTTGTAGCTCATCGCCGTTGCTCCAGAGCAGAGAAACACAGGCGGACGACAGCCCGCATTGCAATCGAGTCTAGGGGCCGGGCCGGATCGGCGATTGACGCAGATCAAGCGGGCTGGCGACGCGGATCGTTTGATCGACGTCAAGCCCGCCGGGCGGCGCGCGCCTAGATTGCTTCGTATGAACCGCTTCATTCCGACACGGGAGAACGCACCCATGAAAGCACTCGTTTATCACGGCCCCGGCAAGAAGTCGCTCGACGAGCGTCCGATGCCCGAACTGAAAGCGCCGACGGATGCGATCGTCAGAATGACGCGCACGACGATTTGCGGCACGGATCTTCATATCCTCAAGGGCGACGTGCCGACCTGCGAGCCGGGGCGCATCCTCGGACACGAGGGCGTTGGCATCGTGCACAGCCTGGGCAGTGCCGTCAGCGGACTCGCCGTCGGCGATCACGTGCTGGTGTCGTGCATTTCGTCGTGCGGGCAATGCGACTATTGCCGGCGCGGCATGTATTCTCATTGCGCGACGGGCGGCTGGATTCTCGGTAATCGTATCGACGGCACGCAGGCGGAATACGTGCGCATTCCCCACGCGCAGACGAGTCTGTACCGCATTCCAGCCGGACTCGACGAAGAAGCGCTCGTGATGCTTTCCGACATCCTGCCGACGGGCTTCGAATGCGGCGTGCTCAACGGCAAGGTCCAGCCGGGCAGCACGGTGGCCATCGTCGGCGCGGGACCGATCGGGCTTGCGTCACTGTTGACCGCGCAGTTCTACTCGCCCGCGCAGATCATCCTGATCGACCCGGATGCGAACCGGCTCGACGTCGCACAGCGTTTCGGCGCGACGGCATGCATCGACAACAGCCGCGCCGACGCCGTTGCGCAGGTCATGGCGCTCACGGATTCCGTCGGCGTGGACTGCGCGATCGAAGCCGTCGGCGTGCCGGCGACGTTCGAGCTCTGCGAAGCGCTGGTTGCGCCGGGCGGCACGATTGCCAATGTCGGCGTGCACGGCGTCAAGTGCGATCTGTATCTGGAGAAGCTCTGGGACCGCAACATCTCGATCACGACGCGTCTCGTCGACACCGTCAGCACGCCGATGCTGATGAAAACCGTGCGCGCGGGACGCCTCGACCCCATGCAGCTGATCACTCACCGCTTCGCGCTGGACGACATGCTGGCGGCCTACGACACCTTCTCGCGCGCCGCGAGCACGCATGCACTCAAGGTGCTGATCGAAGTGTCATAGCGCGTTGACGCGGATTTGCGCGTTTGATCTGGATCAGCGGCGCGCGGCGGCGCAGGCTTAAGCTGAACTCTCACGGCGTCGCGCCCGACGCCCGTCACGGAGAGTTCGCCATGTCCGCGCAACGCAAGATCCTGGTGGTCTACTACTCACGCAGCGGCACCACGCAGCGCATCGCGGAACTGCTCGCGTCCGAGCTGGGCGCGGACATCGAGCCCGTGCGCGAGCCGGGCGCGCACGCTACGCGCGCCGGCGCGCGCGGTTACGTGCGCTCGCTGATCGATGCGCTGTGTCACCGGCGGGTGAGCGTGATGCCGCCCGTCCATGATCCGTCGGCGTACGACGCAGTCGTGGTCGGCACGCCCGTCTGGGCAAGCTGTGCATCCGCGCCCGCCATCGCGTGGCTGACCGGGCATCGCGCGCGCATCCGCCGGCTCGCGCTGTTCTGCTCGTTCGGCGGACGCGGCAGCCATCCGGCGCTGCAGCAGATGGCGAAGGCGGCGGGAAAATCGCCTCTCGCGGTTTGCGCGATCACCGCGTACGACTTGCATCGGCGTATCGACGGCGACAAACGTCACCGGTTCGCGCAGAAGATCATCAAGCGGCTGGCGAGACTTCAGGAGACGGAGTGGGTGATGTAGGCACTGCGGTAGGCACTGCGCTTTTCGCATGATCGCCATATTCTTTTAATCGACGCGGTGTTGCGTGCAACCTTTCAGGCATTTCAAGGAGACTCACCATGTACAAGAAGATTCTGGTAGCCGTCGACGGCAGCCATACATCGGACCAGGCGTTGCTGGAGGCCGTGAAAATGGCATCGTTGACGAGCGGGACGCTGCATGCCGCCTATGTCGTCGACCGCTCAGGGCTTTTCAGCTACGCGGGCTACTACGACCCGACCGTATTGATGGAAGCATTGCGCAAGGACGGACGCACCGCGCTCGAGAACGCCGAGGCCGTGTGCCGGCAGTCGGGCGTGCCATGCGAGACCGAACTGGTCGAGACGGAGCAGTTGAGCGACGACATCTCGCATACACTGCAACGTTGCGCCGAGCGCGTGGGGGCGGAACTCGTCGTGCTCGGCACGCATGGCCGGCGCGGCGTGCAGCGGCTCGTGCTTGGCAGCGTCGCCGAACGCTTCGTGCGCTTTTCGCGTTGCCCAGTGCTGCTGGTGCGCGGCAGCGAGCCGGAGGCGTCGGCTGAAGACGCGCGCTGACGGGCGCGACATCGTGCGCGCCGTTGCGTCAGCGATGTGGAGTCGGGCCAGCGACGCCCGATTCCCCTTCCTACCCTTCAAACCCATGCGCGCGATGCGCATGCCCGGAAGCGAAGTGCCCGACAGTCTGCGCGAGCAGCGCCGCCGAGCCTGCCGGCAGCTTCAGGTTGGCGGCAAGGGCTGTTCGATTCATCCAGCCGCGCGCGGCAGCCGCAAGCCCCATCGATGCGCAAAACAGGTACACGTTCTGCAGCATCGCACCCGCGCTTGCGGACGCGAACGCTTCGCGCTGCGCTTGCGGAACGTCCTGCATGCGTGTCAGATCGGCGACATACACTAGATTGACGGGGGCGTGCCCGAGGAATTCCTGGTAACCCGTCATCGCGCGCAAATCGGCGGGGGCGACGAGCACCAGCGCGTGGCGATCGGGATCGTAGCGGTACGCGCCGCTCGCGAGCAGCACGTAGATGTCGATCTCGTAGCCGCCGAGCGCCGAGGGCGCGGTGCGGCCGCCTTCGCCTTCGCGGTTGATGCCGTCGGCGGCCCAGAGCAGATCGCCGAGCAGCGCGGAATCGATCGGCGTCTGCGCGAATTCGCGCGACGTATGGCGTGCCGCGAGCGCGTCGAGCAAAGGCATGCCGCCTGTGCGGCGCGGGGGCGCAAAGCCGATGAAGGGGGCGGGTGTGCCTTCGACGGGCCGTGGCGATGGCGTGTTGAGCAGCGCAGCGCCGATTCGGAAAAGAGGGTTGGTCATGGCGTGCTATCCGCGTGTGGAAGGCTTCTTCCAGGCGGACCTCCGAAAGAACGTAAGGCGATCGTCCCACGCTTCGAACGGGCGGGATTGATGCAGATCAAGCGTGCGGAGATGACGCGCGTGACATGGCCCGGGGCTCTTGTCGTCGCGGCAAAGCGGCCTCGCGTGTGCCGTTCGATTGATTTCCGTCAAGCCGCGCGGCGACGGGCGGCACATAGTAGGTCGGTCCAGTTCAGTCTGCCAAGGAGAAAACCATGCTGGCAATCGATGTGATGACACCGTCGGTGATTTGCGCGCAACCGGAAATGACGGTGCAGGAAGCTGCCAAACGTCTCGTCGAAAACGGCATCAGCGGGATGCCCGTCGTCGATGCAAACGGCGCGCTGGTTGGGATCATCAGCGAATCAGACCTGCTGCACAGGGTCGAAACGGGCACGGAATCGAAGCGCTCGCGCTGGATCGAACTCTTTTCGTCGACGCGCGATCTGGCGAGCACGTTCGTCAAGGAGCATGGACGGACGGTTGCCGACGTGATGACGGCTTCCGTGATCTCCGTCGACGGACAGACGCCGATCGCCGACATCGCCGAGCTGATGGAGAAGTGCGGCATCAAGCGCGTGCCCGTGCTGCGCGCCGGCAAGCTCGCCGGCATCGTCACCCGCGCCAATCTGATACGCGCGCTGGCGAGTGCGAGCCCTCCCGTGCAGCATAGCGCCGCCAGCGACCGCGAAATCGCCGAAGCGATCGTGGCCGCGTTGCATGACAAACGCTGGGCGCTGTCGAAGGAGAACGTGATCGTCAAGGATGGGGTCGCCCATCTGTGGGGCGTGATCCAGTCCGAGGAAGAAGAGCGGGCGTTGTGTATCGCCGCGCTGGAAGTGCAGGGCGTGAAAGAGGCGCGCGCCCATCTGAGCTACCCGACGATCATGCCATTGATGTGACGATTGCGGCGCCTTCCGTGAAGGCGCCGTCTATCGCCTAACATTCTCTTTGCGGCCGGAGAGCCCCGCGAGCCCATGGACGCTCGGTGCTCCATCACCCGTATCCGCTGATTCCGCGATCGAATCGAAACCCGAGCGGCTCGCGCAGCGCGTCAGTTCACGATTGTTCGCGCAATCCTGCCAGTCAATTCGCCGCGAGCCGCTTTATCGCGGCGCGTCGTCTGTCTAGAGTCACCCCATCGCAGGCCGGCCGCTTCGACGAGCGGCCGGTCCCGTTAAACGGTATCAAGTGGATTGGAGGAACCGAACATGAGCAAGCTCGCAGGTAAGGTCGCTGTCGTCACGGGCGCGTCGAAGGGAATTGGCGCGGGTATCGCCAAGGCGCTCGCGGCAGAGGGCGCTTCCGTGGTCGTGAATTACGCCAGCAGCAAGGCGGGCGCCGATGCCGTCGTCGCCGCGATCACGGCGGCCAACGGCAAGGCAATCGCGGTAGGCGGCGACGTGTCGAAGGCTGCGGACGCGCAGGGCATCATTAACGCAGCCGTCGAAACGTATGGCCGCCTCGACATTCTCGTCAACAATTCAGGCGTCTATGAATTCGCGGCGATCGAAGAGATCACCGAGGAGCAGTTCCACACGCAGTTCAATATCAACGTGCTCGGCCTGCTGCTGACGACGCAGGCGGCCGTCAAGCATCTAGGCGAAGGCGCGAGCATCATCAACGTCAGTTCCGTCGTGACGACCATCACGCCGCCCACGAGCGCCGTGTACAGCGGCACGAAAGGTGCCGTCGACGCGATCACGGGCGTGCTGTCGCGTGAGCTCGGGCCGAGAAAGATTCGCGTCAACGCGATCAATCCGGGTGTCGTGGTGACGGAGGGCACGCAGGAGGCGGGGATCATCGGGTCGGATTTCGAAACGGCGGCGCTCAGCCAGACGCCGCTCGGCCGCACGGGCCGGCCCGACGACATCGCTGCCGTCGCCGTTTTCCTCGCTTCCGACGACTCGGGCTGGCTGACGGGCGAGCGTATCGTCGCAAGCGGCGGCATGCGCTGATACCACTGACTGCGCGCAGCTTCTCGCGCCCAGAGAATGAAAAAACCTCGGCACCTGTGGGTGCCGAGGTTTAGTGCTTGCCACGCTCAATGCATCATCGCTGCAAGCTCTGCGGGTTGAAGGCTGAGGGCCGCGGGCACTCGCGCAGTGATCCCGACGCGCTTCGAACAGGCTTAAAAGGAGGAAGGAAATGCTCGAAGCCGCGCGAACGGAATTATTCGTCGGCGCGAACGTTGCGTACAGCAGCAGTTGACGACGATTTCATCGCAGCAGATCAGACAAGCAGCGGGTCGTCGGCATCCGGCTTGCGTTGAAGCAGGTCCGCGAGCTTTCTCAATGCGGCCGTCAATTCGCTGCGTCTCGTGCAGCCGCCAAGCGAAATACGGATCGCGTTAGGCACATCGCCGCTTTGGCAAAACGCGGAAGAGGGCGCGACGACGAGACCTTCCGAGCGCGCCGCCGCCGCGAGGCCATGCGCTGCCCAGTGCTCGGGCAGCGGCTGCCAGACGTGAATGCCGCCGCCGGACATCGAACTGCTCGCACTCGCGAGAATCTGCCTGGCGGACAGCAGCCGCTGCGCCGACTCTTTCAGAACGCCCGTCAGCACTTCCGACGCCGTGCCGTCGAGAATCCATTGCGTGACCAATGACGTCGTCAGCGGCGGCGACATCAGCGAGAGCGAGCGCAATGCCCTGAGAAACGCATCTTGCCCGGTTGCCGAAGGCAACACGAGAAACGCGGCGCGCAAGCCGGGCGATATGCATTTGGACAACGTGGACAGGTAATACACCTGTTGCGGCGCGAGACTGGCCAGCGGCGCGGGTGGGTCGCCCGCGAACAGCCAGTAGGGATCGTCTTCGACGATCTTGATGTTTCGACGCGCCGCCACGGCCAGAACGTCCTTGCGGCGCTGTTCGGACATCGACTGCGCGGTCGGGTTCCGTACAGTCGGGTTCAGGTAGATCAGCCCGCCGCGCGCATCGTTGCATGCGGCGTCGAGCGCGTCGGGCCGCATGCCGTCCGCGTCACAGGCGACGGGCCTGAGCGTGCGCCCGAGCTGACGCGCGATCAGCGGCAGCCCCGGATAGATCAACTGCTCGGTGAATATCGGTTCGTCCTGCTTCGTGAGCGCCAGCATCAGCGCAGCGAGCGTCGAATGCGCGCCGGGCGTCACGACCACGCGAGCGCGGTCCACCTGGCCCAGTATCGGCTTGAGCCACGCAGCTCCCGCCTCGCGGTCCGAATCGCTGCCGCCGCCGAGCTGATAGGTCATCAGCAGGTCGACATCGCTGCGCACCAGCACTTGCGACAGGCCGCGCCTGAGCAGGACGGCGAGATCGATATCGGCGGGCGGAGGCGGAATGTTCATGCTCAGATCGATGCGTTGCATGAACGTCGCCCTGGGTGGCGAAATGAACGTGCCCAACGGCCCGCGCGACTCGATCAGGTTGCGCCGATGCGCTTCGGAAAAGCCCCGCGTGACAGTGGTCAGGTCCACGCCGATCATCTCGGCGAGCTTGCGCTGCGCCGGCAGACGGTCTCCCGGGCTCAGCTTGCCGTCCGCCACCGCGCGCTCGATCAGATCGACGATCTGCAGATAGCGCGCCTTGCCGTTTTCCGCGAGGCCGGTGATCCAGTCAGGCCGCTGGGCGGCGCGCTTCCGTGAAGGTATGTGTGGCATCTTGTCGCGCATGTATGGCATATGTCTTACTCTAGCATGCGGCGCCATAGCCTATGTATGTATCCGCGATCGTTATGACCATTCGGTCAGCAAGCCGCGGAGATCCGTAATCCGGAAGGTCGTGCGCGAATGCTGGTTGGGGATACATGTATGGAGCTATGCAACCCGGCAACCAACCTACAAGCATGCGCAACCCACCTACACGCGGGGGTTCTCCCCATACAGCGGGACCATGGCCCCGCTCCCATCCGTTTCGAAGACATCTTTTCCGCGCCGGGCGCGTCGTCGCGACAGGCGCGCTGAGCCTGCTCGGCGGATGCAGCATGGTCCTCTTCAATCCGAAGGGAGCGATTGGCGAGCAGGAAAAGAACCTGATTCTGATCTCGCTCGGCCTGATGCTGCTGGTCGTGATTCCCGTCATCGCGTTGACGCTGTACTTCGCGTGGCGCTACCGGGCATCCAACACGAAGGCGAAGTACGCGCCCACATGGGCGCACTCGAACACCATCGAGGTCGTCGTATGGACCATTCCATGTCTGATCGTGGCGACGCTCGCTGTGCTGATCTGGAAGACGACGCATAGCCTCGATCCCTATAAGCCGCTCGATTCGGATGTGAGGCCCGTCCGTGTGGAAGTGGTCGCGCTGAACTGGAAGTGGCTGTTCATCTACCCCGACTACGGCGTGGCTTCCGTCAACGAGCTTGCGTTGCCCGTCGATACGCCCGTCGATTTCAGGCTGACGGCGGAGTCGCTGATGAATTCGTTCTTCATTCCGCAACTGGGCAGCCAGGTCTACGCGATGTCGGGCATGCAAACGCAGCTCCATCTGATCGCGAACAATGTGGGCACTTACGCGGGCCGGTCTGCGGCGTTCAGCGGGCCGGGCTTCTCCGATATGAACTTCAGCACGGTGGTCACCAGCCGGGGCGATTTCGATGCGTGGGTCGCGCGCGCGAAAGCGTCGCCGAAGGCGCTCGATGTGGCCGCTTACGACGTCTTGCAGCAGCCCAGCAGAAAGAATGCCGTGAGCCTCTATAGCAACGTCGCGCCGGGGCTGTTCGACGGCGTCGTCTACCAGTACATGCGCGATGCGGCGGGCCGCCCGATCTGCACGAGCGCGACGGCGGACATGTATGTGAAGCCCGCAAGCCTGCCTTCACGCGCAGCTTTGGTATCGGAGTAGTGGATATGTTTGGAAAACTTACGCTCGATGCGATTCCGTATCACGAGCCCATCATCATGGGCACGCTGGGTGTCGTCATACTCGGCGGCATTGCGTTGCTCGCTGCCGTCACCTATGCCGGCAAGTGGACGTATCTCTGGAAGGAATGGATCACGTCCGTCGATCACAAGCGGATCGGCGTGATGTACATCATTCTTGCGCTCGTCATGCTGCTGCGCGGTTTCGCCGACGCGATCATGATGCGCGCGCAGCAGGCCATCGCATACGGCGATGCGGCGGGCTATCTGCCGCCGCATCACTACGATCAGATCTTCACCGCGCATGGCGTGATCATGATCTTCTTCGTGGCGACGCCGCTGATTCTCGGCCTGATGAACGTCGTCGTTCCGCTGCAGCTCGGCGCGCGCGACGTCGCGTATCCGTTCGTCAACTCGCTCGGATTCTGGCTCTCCGTCGTCGGCGCGGTGCTGGTGATGATCTCGATGTTCGTCGGCGATTTCGCGGCGACGGGCTGGGTTGCCTATCCGCCGCTGTCCGAACTCGGGTACAGCCCGACGACAGGGGTCGACTACTACATATGGTCGCTACAGGTATCGGGCCTCGGAACGACGCTGAGCGGCATCAACTTCATCGTGACGATCCTGCGCATGCGCGCACCCGGCCTGAACCTGATGAAGATGCCCGTGTTCTGCTGGACGGCGCTGATCACGAACATCCTGATCGTCGCCGTGTTTCCGGTGTTGACGGGCACGCTTGCGCTGCTCACGGCCGACCGCTATCTCGACATGCACTTCTTCACGAACGAGCTGGGCGGCAACGCGATGATGTACATCAACCTGATCTGGGTATGGGGCCATCCCGAGGTGTACATCCTGATCCTGCCCGCGTTCGGTGCGTTCTCGGAGATCATCTCGACGTTCTCGGGCAAGCCGCTGTTCGGCTACAAGTCGATGGTCTACGCGACCTCGTCGATCGGCATTCTGTCGTTCTTCGTATGGCTGCACCATTTCTTCACGATGGGCTCGGGTGCGAACGTCAATGCGTTCTTCGGCATCATGACGTCGATCATTTCGGTGCCGACGGGCGTCAAGCTGTTCAACTGGCTGTTCACGATGTACCGCGGCCGCATCCGCTATCACACGTCGACGCTCTGGACGATCGGCTTCATGGTGACGTTCGCCGTCGGCGGCATGACGGGCGTGCTGCTCGCGGTGCCGGGCGCGGACTTCGTGCTGCACAACAGCCTCTTTCTCGTCGCGCACTTTCATAACGTGATCATCGGCGGTGTAGTGTTCGGCTGTCTCGCGGGCATCAGCTACTGGTTCCCGAAGGTGTTCGGCTTCACGCTCGACGAATTCTGGGGCAAGGTCGCGTTCTGGTGCTGGCTGATCGGCTACTGGCTCGCGTTCACGCCGCTGTACATCCTCGGCTTCGAAGGCATGACGCGCCGGATGAATCACTATGCCGTGCCCGAGTGGCATCCGTGGCTGATCGTCGCGCTGGTCGGCGCGGTGATCGTCGGCATGGGCATTCTTGCATTGCTGATCCAGTTCGCCGTGAGCATCCGCAACCGCGAGCACTACCGCGACCACACGGGCGACCCGTGGAACGGCCGCAGCCTCGAATGGTCGACGGCTTCGCCTGCGCCGTTCTACAACTTCGCGCACATTCCCGTCATTACGTCGCTGGAGCAGCACTGGGACAACAAGCAGTCGGGACGCGCCTACGCAAGGCCCGCGAAATACGAGGACATCCATATGCCGCGCAACACGGCGGCGGGCGTCATCATCGCCGCGTTCAGCCTGCTATTCGGATTCGCGATGGTGTGGCACATGTGGGTGTTCGCCATCGTCGGCCTGATTGGGATGATCGCGATGTTCATCGCGCGTTCGTACGATCAGGACGTTGACTACTACGTGCCGGCCGCGGAAGTGGCACGGATCGAGAACGCGCGTTACCGGACGTTCGAGAGCGAGCGTGAAGAGCAAATTGCGGAGATGGCCTGACCATGACAAGCGTATCGACCTATCGGGCCCGCGATCATCACGACGCGCATGGCCACGACCACGGACACGACGACGGAACCCGCACCACGCTCGGGTTCTGGATTTACCTGATGAGCGACTGCCTCATCTTCGCGACGTTGTTCGCAACCTTCGGCGTGCTCGTCAACGCGACGGCGGGCGGTCCGACGGGCAAGCAGTTGTTCGAACTGCCTTATGTGCTGGGGGAGACGCTGCTGCTGCTCGCGAGCAGCTTCACGTTCGGCATGGGCGTGCTGAGCATGCACGCCAACCAGCAGGGCAACGTGATCCGCTGGCTGGCCGCGACGTTCGTGCTGGGCGCGGCCTTCATCGGCATGGAGGTGTTCGAGTTCGCGGAGCTCGTGAGCGACGGCGCAGGTCCTTCGACGAGCGCATTTCTCTCGGGCTATTTCACGCTCGTCGGCACGCACGGGTTGCACGTGACGAGCGGCTTGCTGTGGATCGCCGTGATGATGCATCAGGTCGGCCGGTTCGGTCTGACGCCCGTGACGCGCCGCCGTATCGCATGCCTGAGCCTCTTCTGGCACTTCCTCGATCTCGTCTGGATCTGCGTATTCAGTCTTGTCTATCTGCGTGAGTTTCTATGAGCAAACCATCTCAATCGAATGTAACGCATGCTCACGCTCATCATGCGTCGCACGGCAGCGTGAAGAGTTATGTCATCGGCATGCTGCTGTCGCTGGTGCTGACGTTTGCATCGTTTGGCGTCGTCATGGCGCATCTCGTTCCGAAGTCGATGGGACTGACGGCGGTGGTCGTGCTGTGTGTCGTGCAACTGCTCGTGCAACTGAGGTATTTTCTGCACCTCGGTTCGTCCGCCGACCAGCGCGCGAATACGGGGATATTCATTTGCACCGCGTTGCTCATCGTCATTATCATTGCCGGTTCGCTATGGGTGATCCACAACGCGAATGTGAACATGATGCCGACGCAGATTTCAGTGGAACGCGCGTTGGCGCGTGACTGATATCAGTTGCTGCACCCTTTGCGGACCTGCGCCTTTGGCGCGGATGTCCGCGACGGGCATGGCAAAGGCACAGACAGAACGACAACGTCCGCGGTGCGAAAATGCGTCCGCGGGCGCGCGGGATAGAATACGTCAGACCTCGCGCAGGCCCACCCCCAGAAGCCCAGGAGAACTCATGTTTGACCACGTCAAATTCGGAGTCAGCGACTACGCGGCGAGCAAAGCGTTCTTCGTCAAGGCGCTCGAACCGCTCGGCGTGGCAATCGTTGCGGAGGGGACGCCGACATATGGCGTCGAGCTCAGCCCGAAGGGTAAGGCTTCATTGTGCCTGTACCAAACGGAGGAGAAGCCGGCGCATCTTCACCTCGCGTTCAAGGCCGAGAATCGCCAGCAGGTCGAAGCTTTCTATCGCGCGGCTCTGGAGGCGGGTGGCCAGGACAATGGTGCGCCTGGTCTGCGCCCGCACTACCACGCGAACTACTTTGCGGCTTTCGTCACGGGGCCGGACGGGCACAATATCGAAGTGGTCTGCCACGAACCCGACGCGTAACCCTTCCTTCAGGGAGTCGTCCACAAGCGGGCTCCCGCCCGCTTGCGGCGGCCCGTCATGTCGGGCGTTGAGCGTCCCGTCCTGAAGATGGGCTGCTTTCCACTTCCCCATCACGCCGGCGAAAAGGCGCATCCCTCACCACATCGCCCTGATAAAACGCAGCGAAGCGATCGAGTTGCCGCTGTGCATCGACGGGATCGACATCTTGCTTGAGCACGGCACTGGAAAAGCCCGTGCGCTCCATCTGGATCAACTGGTCGGCGAGCACATCGCCCGTCGCGCGCAGGTCGCCCGTGAAGGCGAGCCGCCGGCGAACCAGATACGCCTGACTAAAGGCCCGGCCATCCGTGAAGCTCGGAAAGTGAAGCTCGACTCGCTGCGCCACAGCGATGGCTTCACGATACGCGAGCGGGTCCGCATCGTTATCGAGCACGACGACATGTTCGACGGCATCATCGAGATGATCGGATGCACGCAGAAGCCGGATACGCAATTGGCCGTTCATGCGGACACCTCCATCGGCGTGCGCACGGCATTCGCCGCGGCCTTGAACGGGTCGAGGCCCACGCGCCGCACGGTTTCGATGAACGTCTCGCGGCGCGGTCCCGCTGTTGTCCTGTGTTCGAGGTAGGTTTGCAACACCGCTTCGATCGCTTCAGGTACTTCATGCGCGGAGAACGATGGTCCGATGACCTTGCCCGGCTGGGCATTGCCGCTTGCATGCGATCCGTCGGAGCCGCCGAGCGTGACCTGATACCACTCGGACCCGTCCTTGTCCACGCCGAGAATGCCGATATGTCCGCTGTGGTGATGCCCGCACGAGTTGATGCAGCCGCTGATGTGCAGATCCACTTCGCCGATGTCCTCGAGTTCGTCGAGATCCTGATAACGCTCGGTGATGGCGGCGGCGACGGGCAGCGAACGCGCATTGGCGAGCGCGCAAAAGTCGCCGCCGGGGCACGCGATCATGTCCGTCAGCAGATGCACGTTCGCGCTCGCGAGCCCGACGCTGCGCGCTGCTTCCCACAACGCGAGCAGATCTTTTTCGTGGACCCACGGCAAGACGATGTTCTGGGTGTGCGTGACGCGGGCTTCGCCGGCTGAAAAGCGATCGACGAGGTCCGCGACGCGATCGAGCTGATCGGCGGATGCATCGCCGGGTGCCTGAAGCAGTCGCTTGAACGACAACGTGACGATGTGCAACGCAGGGTTCCTGTGCGCCGCGACGTTGCGCTCCAGCCAGCGTGCGAATTGCGGGGTCCGCTGCGCGGCATCGCGGATGGCGTCGAGCAAAAGGACGTCGGGTGCATCGCCCGAAGGCCGGGTCGCGGGCGGCACGAAGTACGCGCTTACGCGTTCGAGTTCGCTCTGCGGAATGGTATGCGGCCCGCCGTCATGCTCGACGATCTGGCGAAACTCTTCTTCCACTTCGTCGATGTATTTCTGGCCCTCGGCCTTCACGAGAATCTTGATGCGCGCCTTGTACTTGTTGTCGCGCCGGCCGTACTGGTTGTACACGCGGACCACGGCCTCGATGTAATTCATGATGTGCTGCCACGGCAAGAACTCGCGCAGCACCGTGCCGATCACGGGCGTGCGCCCCATGCCGCCGCCCACGGTCACGCGAAAGCCAAGCTCGCCATTTTCGTCGTAGCGAAGGCGCAAGCCGACGTCGTGCCAGTCGGTGGCCGCGCGGTCGTCGCTCGCACCCGTGATCGCAATCTTGAACTTGCGCGGCAGGAACGCGAACTCGGGGTGCAGCGTCGTCCACTGGCGCATGATTTCCGCGAACGGACGCGGGTCGGCGATTTCATCGGGCGCGACGCCCGCGCGTTCGTCGCACGAGATGTTGCGGATGCAGTTGCCGCTCGTCTGGATACCGTGCATGTTGACGGTGGCCAGCAGGTCCATCACGTCGGCCGCCTTCGAGAGGGGAATCCAGTTGAACTGCACGTTGGTGCGCGTCGTGAAGTGCGCGTGATGCGTCGGCAGACGCACGGTGCCCAGCTTGCGCTGCGCCTCTAACGCGGCGCGATAGACGTGTTCTTCGGGCGCGTCGTACTCGCGCGCCACGCGCGCAAGCACGCGAAGCTGCGCGCTCGACAGTTCACCATAGGGAACGGCGACGCGCAGCATGGGCGCGTGCCGCTGCACATACCAGCCGTTTTGCAGGCGCAAGGGGCGGAACGCGTCTTCGCTCAGCCGGCCGTCCTGCCAGCGTTCGATCTGGTCGCGGAACTGCGCGGCGCGGTTGAGCAGAAAGGCTTTGTCAAACTCATTGTACTGGTACATGGCTGTGATCGAGAGCGGCGAAGGCGTGTGCTGCACGCACTGCCTTCGCGAGGCAACACGGAACACGTTGCTGTTCTATCGATCAGCGACCCCATCGGGCGTGTGCTCCTGCATGGAAATATGCTCTCGAATCTACTGGCCGGGGGCCCCGCCGACAAGACGCAGATGACGCGAAAAAGACCGCAGCAGATGAGATAAAGCGAGTCCGGTGAAAGACAGCTAGTCCGATAACGGCGTGGTGTGCGGAATCATCGCGGCCTGCCCGTGCAATGTGCCATGCTCGTCGATGAGCTGCCACACGGTCGCGCGTTCGATCCAGAAGCGCCGGCCCGACTTCGCGATACGCACGCCGCGATATCCCGTCACGAAGCCGTCGCGCGTGACCTGATCGAGAAACGTCTGGCGCTCGCGGCGCTCCGGCGCTTGTGCCGAAAGACGCGACGGCAGCGCAGTCAGCTCGTCCCACTCGTAGCCGAACAATGTTTGCGCGCGGCGGTTTCCATAGACGAACACGGGGTCATCAGCCGTGTTGTGCGCGAGCAGTCCGAAGGGCGCATCGTGATACAGCCAGCCGATCGCATCGTCGGTTCGCTCGTGCCTCGCAACGAGCTCGCTGCCGAGCAGACGCGCATAGCTGCCTGTCAGCAGATTGAAGTAATTCAGATCGGTACGTAAATCCATCGGTTCGAAACTCCAGGCTTGCCGCAAATATGCGAGACGGTCGGCACATTCTAGCGCGGCATCGCTCTTGACGAGGTCATACCAGATGCGCGACTCCACCCGATTCTCAACTTTGCTCAAGCCTCAACGGTTTCGTTTGATTGTTGAGAATTTCACATTTTCGTTTGGCTACATTGGATTTCGTCACCGCGACTTGTGTCGATCCTGTCGCGATCGTTTCAACGCACTCATGCAGCGATGCCCCGATCCGATGCGCGAGTCCTACGACGGAATCAGCCATGCTCGTTACTTTTTACTTTCCGTATGTGTCGATGCTCAATGCGGCATCGGCGCCTTCCGCTGTCGCCGAACTGATCCGCAACGGCAATGTGCAGGCCGCGGCCGCGCATGTGCAGCGCCATGTCGAGAGCCACGACGACGCGCCGCCCGCTGCACTGCTGCAAATGCAAGGCGATCTGCAACTGTCGCTCGGCATGGAGGTCGATGCCGATGACTCGTATCGCGAAGCGCAGAAGCGCATGCGCGGCGACAAGGACATGATGCGCTTCGCGTCGTGCCGCAACGCGGGCTGGCAGGCGTTATTCCGCTATCGCTACGGCACCGCGATGTCGTGCTTCACGAAGATCGCCGGTCATCCGCGGGCAAGTGTGCCGTTGCGGCTCGACGCACTGTTCGGCGTTTTCGGCGTGCTGTTCAGCGTTGGCCGGCTGCGCGATGCGCACGCCGTGCTCGATACGCTCGAAGACCTGCTCGACGAAGCCGCGTCGAACGATGCGGGACGGCGGGCGCTGCCTCACGCGGACGGCTGGCAGCGCCTGCTGGGCACGGTGCGTTTCGATGTCGAAGCGCAGAGCCGGCTGCGCTCGCGCGCCGCGCTTTCCGATCACATCTACTGGCAAGTGAGCCTGACGGGCGATGCCGCGCCGCGCGTCGCGCCGCAGCGGCCCGCCGCGTTGCGCATGCTGACGGGCGCGATCGCCGATCCGCTGCTGCGCGGCCGCGTCGGGTTTCTCGACGGCATCGCACAACTGGCGAGCGGCGAGCGCGGCGCGCGACGGGAGATCGACGCACATGTGGAGTGGGCCGGGAAACAGCGCATTCGGAACTATCAGAGTGCGGTGCGCATCGAGATCGTTCTTGCGAGTCTCGCGGGCGGCGCGACGTCGCTGGCCGAGTCGATGCTCACGCTGCTTGCGGCCGAAGTGCGGATGCCGCAAAACCATCGCCAGCTCGAGTACCTATATTGCGTCGCGAAGCTGCGCCACGTGCAGGGCCGCAGCGGCGAATCGCTGGAGGTATACAGACGCTATGCGCTCGCCGCTGTGAACTGCATCCGCGACGAAGCGGGCGCGCTTGCGCGCTATGGCCAGCGCATCGCGCGCGCACCGGAACAGCTCGACGATATCGGCACCCGGCTGCCCGCGCGTTATCGGCGCGCGTATCGCTATCTGCTCGACAACCTCGAACGCAAGGATCTGTCGATCCGCGAGATCGCCGCGCAGATCGGCGTGACGGAGCGCGCGTTGCAAAGCGCGTTCAAGACCAGCCTCGGCTCGACGCCGACGGAGATCATCCGGCGCCTGCGCATGGAGGGCATCCGCGCGGAGCTCGAAGGCGCCGACAGCGCGCACGAGCAAGGCATTCTCGCCACGGCCGTCAAGTGGGGCGTCGGCAGTCGCTCGACGCTCGTCAACAGCTACCGGCGCGAGTTCAACGAGTCGCCTTCCGACACGCTGAACCGCTGAGCCCCATTTCGCCATGACCATAGCTACGGCGAGCCCGTCGAACGCGCCTGAAGCGCTTTGTCGCGCGCTAAAGCACCTGGCGCACGGTGTACGGCGGCGCCTGCACGACGGGCGCCGCGGCCTGGAGCAGATCGTCGCGCTGCTTCGTTCGAGGCGGATAGATGCGCACGCAGTTGATCGTGCGCTTGGTCTCCTTCGCGTCGTCGCCCTGCGACGCGAGGCGCCGCTCCCAGCCTTCCGTGTACACGGCGCCCCACGGGCCGAGGTCGAGAATGGTCGTGTACCAGTCGATGCGCAGCGGCAGCATCGCAAGCCCGAGCAGATCGCAGACGGCGTTGTGACCGGCGTAGCGGCCCATCGGGCGGCCGTGCTGGCACGACATCACGGATGGTCGTTCGCCGTCGATCAGGATGCGCGCGCAGTCGCCCGCCGCGAAAACGCCGGGCACGCTCTCGACACGCAAGAACGCATCGACGGGAATGCGCCCGAACGGATCGAGCGCGACAGGAAACTGCGCGGTCAGCGAACTCGCGCGCATGCCGCCGCACCAGACGACAGTGGCGGCGTCGATGCGCCGGCCTCCCGTGAGCACGATGCCGTCGCGCGTCACGGCTTCGAGCGAAACGCCGGGCAGCAGTTCGACGCCCTGCGCGGTCAAGGCCGCTTCGATGACGGGCTGTGCGCCGCCCATCGCTTGACCGATCTTCGCCGAACGGTCGGCGAGAATCACACGCACTGTGTCGCGTCGGTTATTGCCCGCGTTATCGCCCGCGGTATCAGTCACGTTATCGCCCGCAATACCGACGATGCCGCGCAGCCGCGCGGGCAACTCGGCGGCCAGCTCGACGCCCGTCAGCCCCGCGCCGACCACGACGACGGTCAAGCGTCCCGCCGACTCCGGCAGGCGCGGCAACTGAAGCAGATGGTCCTGCAGCTTGCGGGCGCCCTGAAACGTATCGACATCGAAGGCAAACTCGCGAAGGCCGGCGATGCCGGGCCGCGCGAGCTCGCTGCCCGCAGCGACGATCAGACGTTCATAGCCGAGCGATTGGGATTGTGTGCCCGTGTCGATCGCCACCTGTCGCCTCGACAGATCGATCGAGCGCACGACGCCCTGAATCCAGCGCACGCCTGCGGGATCGAGCACGTCGGACAGCGGGATCAGCGTATCGTCGAGCGGCTGCTCATAGTTGCGCACGCGAATGCTGTGATACGGCGTGCCATTGATCACGACGACCTCGACCCGGTCCGCGGGCACATGCTGTTGATCGAGTTCGCGCGCGGCGGCCAGCGCGCTCCACAGGCCGGCGAAGCCGGCGCCGATCACCACGATCCGCTTCGTATCCGTATCCATGACAGGCATGCACCTCGCTTTGGTGAGCCGTCGAGCAGCGACGCGATTTCGAGTGTAGTTGGCCGAGCGGATCGTCGCCCGTTTTTCTTCTGGATTCGGCGTGCGTGCTGGATTCTATGCAGCCACCGGCGACACAGCCATCGATGCAACGGGCTGAGCGCGCACGGCTGCATCGCGGGGGCATGCGATGAACACATAGCCCAGCGAGTAGACCGTTTTCAGCTGCGGCCCGTCGCGCCCGTCGAGCGCGAGTTTCGAGCGCAGCTTGTAGATGTGCTGTTCGAGCGAGCGCCCCGCGAGGTCCGCGTCCTTGCCCCATACCGCGTTCGCAAGCTGCTCGCGGGTCATCAGCGTCCCGGCGTTCATCAGCAGCAGCCACGCGAGGCTCAGTTCGCGCGCGGTCAGCGTTACGCGGCGCTCGCCGAAGCTGACCGTGCGCGCCGTCCGCTCGATCGTGTAGCCCGCGACCGTCAGACGGTCCGCCACGCGCGAGCCGCGGCACCGCGCAAGCGTGCGCCGCGCGCGCGCCATGATCTCGTCGACGCTCGCGGTGCCGACCACGACTTCATCGACACCCGCATCGAGTGCTTCGATCATCGCGGCGTTGTCCCACGAGCGGCCGATCATCATCACGGGCACGTCAGTGCGGAAATGACAGGTGCGCCACCTGAGCGTCGCAAGCGCGGGTATCTGGCTCCGCGTGGCGTCGAAGATGACGAGCGCCGCCGCGTCACGCTGAAGGAAGCGGATCAGCGCAAGCTCGTCAGTGAAACGCGTACAGGAAGTGCCGTTCTGTTCGAATGCTTGACTGATCTGGTTGAACAGTACGTCGCTGAGAGTGAAAAAGGCAATTCGCATGTGTACTCCATAACCATCGCGGCGCCACCCGATGCGCGCCGATAACCCCCGTCGTTCTGGTCTTGGGTGCCGTCTGTTCTTGCAGCGCTCTTGCCATACACAACACCTGACAGGAACGAACTATTCCATCCGCTCGACGAGCGCCGCGCGATGCGGCGCGAACGGCTGCAAACGCTTGTGCAAACAAGGGTTGGGTACGTGCAGCGAAGCGCGACGTGTCCGGCTTCGCGTTGGCGCGCGGAAAAATTTTCGCGGCCTGGAGCGCAATCGCCTTCAGTTCGATGCGCGGCCCCTCAGTCCACTATGTGGGTGCGGCTTCCTTTACTGGCCCACCGAATAACGCGCTTCTTCGCGCGTGCGGCGTGCGTGCGATTCGGCGTAAGCGGCGGAGCGTGCCCGCAGCAGCGGGTCGTCGGATGCGGCGATGCCATCGGGCAGCGTCAACGGATCGAAGCTGATGTCGCGGCATGGACCATCGATTTGCGGCTCTTCGCGCACGACGACGAGCGTTCCCGCGTCGACCCGCGCGCGGTTCGCGGGCCATTGGCGGGTCGAGTCGCGTGTCGGGTCGCCGGGCTGCGCGAGCGTGACCATCATGTGCCAGCGCACGGGGCCCTGGCCGAGACGTTCGGCAAGACCGCGCTCGAGAAAGTCCACGTCGCTCTTCTGCGCATCGGTGACGCGCGCATATGCATCGTCGGGCACGACGCTCCATCGCACATCGCGCGTGCGATTGTCGCGATCGATAAAGCGAAACGCCGACACGCTATAGTACGCGGCGTTATCGAAGCCGGACGACGGCGGATGATCGCGCAGCCATTGATCGAAGCGTGCAGTCTCGGGATGTTTCTTCAGGAACGCATCCAGCGCCTCGTTTCCATAGCCCGTCGAATCCGGGCCCTGGCGCGTGGCCGCGAGCAGTTCGAACAGCGCTTCAGGTGTGCGCACGGGAAAGATCGGCGCCGAATTCATCGCGGTGCGCCATTCGCTGCCGTCAGGCGTGACGATGCTCAGCGCAAGGCTGCGTACATTTGATGCCGCATCCGCCTGCGCGGGATTGCCGCCGCCGATCGACAGGCGTCCCACCACGCGCGAGCGGCCCGCCGCGAACACGCTCGCGCGCGACAGCGAAGCGGCTTGCCCGCTGCTGTCGAAATAGCCGGTCACGCAGACGCCTTTCGCGTGATTGCGCCGAAAGCCGGGATGCTTGCCCGACACGGCTTCGAAGCGGTCGACGATGCGGGCAGCCGAGGGCTGCGTGCCGAGCAGGCCCGCGAAACCATGCGTGTACGCATACGCGCCCGCGATGGCGCCCAGCATGACGAGTGCGAGCGCGCCGCCCGCAACGTGGCGATAGTGAGGTTTGAGCATGAATCGACTACGGATGCAGTGCGCGCCGCCGCGCGCTGCGTCAAACTGAACCGAACAGCGGATCGAAGCGGCGTTCGGCGATTGCTTTGCCGAGCTGCGTGAGATCGCCGTCGCCGGACGCGCCGATCAACGCATAGCCGAGATTCGCGTCGCGCCAGGTGACGACGTTCATCGCGTCGATGCGCTGCGAAGCGACGGACTGGTCCGCCTTGGCTTCCTTGATAACGCAAAGCGCCACGGGGTCACCCTTCTGCGGCAGATAAACGATCTGCACGAGCGGACGATCATGAAACCGCAAGCGCTGCACGCGGATGAATCTCAGGCCCGCCTTGCTGAGATCGGGCACGCGCAGCGCGATGCCGTCCTCGTTGCGGATCTCTTCGACGACGGTCTGCGCGTCGGATAAATCGGGCCACAGATGCGCGACGGTATCGCGCGAGTACAACTGTTGATAATTCGCCGCGACCTGCACCCACGGCGCCGAAGTCATCGTCGACGCTGCGACGGTAGCACTGTCGTTGCTTGCGCCGAAGCCCAGGCCCGTGCCGGCACCGGGTGCAAGACGCAGCGCGATCGCGCAGAAGAACGCGCCGCCAATGAACGCGACGGCAAGCCATGCAGGCCCGATGCGCATGCGCGAACGCACGGGCGCGGAACGCGGCATTTGCGCGTCGTGTTCGATCGCGGCGTCGTTTGCGCTTTCCTGCGCGGCTGAAGCCGACACCGGTTCCGGATGAACGGGCGCACCGCGTTGAGCCGCTTCTGTCTGTGCGCGGATCAGGTCGTCGATGCGCCGCGAGAGGCTTGCAGGCACGGCCGGTAGTTTCTGCGTGGCAAAGGCGTCGCGATACGGCAGACGCGAAGCCCTGAAGAGCGCGACCTTATCCGCGAGCTCCGCATGTGCGCGAAGTTCGTCTTCGATTTGCTGACGTTCGTGCGGCGACAGTTCGTCGTCGACATACGCCATCAGCACGGTATCGTCGACATTCATACGCTCGGGCCCTGGTCGTGAGTGCCGCTCCGCTCGGAATGGGTCATGTGATGGCTAATCTGGCTTTAAGTATAACGTCACGATCGCGCGCGCGGTGACGCTGCCGAAGCGCCGTATGCGCGAGCGAAGGGCGCTACGTCACATTCGTCGCGTTCGTCGCGTTCGTCATGTTCGAAGCCGCGCGCTCAGCCCACGGCCGGCGTTCCGGGGACGAACGTCTGGCCGAACATCGCATCGACGTCGCGCTTCGAGATCAGCTTGCCGAGCTTTTCCAGATCGACCTGACCCGACGTGCCGATCAGCGCATAGCTCAATTCCGACTGACGCCACGTGACGACGTCCATATCGTCAACGCTTTGCTGCGCGATCGCCTTGTCGGGCTTCGCGTCCTTGACGATGCACAGCGCGACAGGCCCGCCCTCGCGCGGCAGATAGACGATCTGCACGAGCGGCTTGTCGTGAAAGCGCAGGCGCTGAACGCGCTTGAACGTCAGGCCTTGCGCGCTCAGATCGGGCACGCGCAGCGGCAATTTGTCGAGTTCGCGAATATCGGCGACTGTCTTTGCCGACACGGCGGGGTCCGTCGTGACCGCGACGGTATCGCGCGAATAGAGTGCCTGGTAGCCGGCGGCCGCCATGACCCACGGCGACACGTGTTGCGTGTCCGCTACCGTCGATGCTGCGCCGCCCGACAGCACCCCGGGTGCGAGACGCAACGCAAGCCCGCAGCAGAATGCGCCAGCGACGAATGCGACCGCGAGCCACGGCGCGGAATAGCGCATCCGCGAACGCACGGGCTCGGCCGGCGGCAGCGTCGCGCTGCGCGGCGCGGCGGCATCGTTCGCGGCGGCATCGGTGGCGGGGCCGGACGCAATGGGCGATGGCGCGCTCGCGTGCGCGCGCGCAAGCTCGGCAATCTTGCGCGTGAGCGAATCGGGAACGGGCGGCAGCTTTTGCTGTGCGAATGCATCGTCATAGGGCAGGCTCGATGCGCGGAACAACTCGACGCGGCCCGCGAGTTCGGCCGACTGCGCAAGTTTGCGCTCGATATCGTGGCGCTCGTCGAGATCGAGTTCGCCGTCGACGTAGGCCATCAGCATGATGTCGTCTACTTTCATGATGCCGAGTCCTTGCCGTAGGCGGCGACCTTCGCCGGCTGAACCGCCTTGCCGGCGAACAGCGCGCCGATCGCCTGGCGTGCGCGCGACAGGCGGCTCATCACGGTGCCGATCGGCACATTGAGCGCTTGCGCCGTTTCGCTGTAGCTCATGCCTTCGACGGCGACGAGCAGCATCACGACGCGTTGCGCCTCGGGCAGACGTTGCACGGCCTCGATGATCTGCGCGTTCATCGTGATCTGTTCAGGCGTGCGCGCGGCCGGGTCTTCGACCGTTTCGAGAAAGTCATCGTCCCAATCCATGCTGGAGCGGCTGCGTACCGAACGCGCGCGCAGCTCGTTGATCCATGTGGAGTGGACGATCGAGAACATCCAGCTAAGCGGCGCCGTGTCCGCCTGCAGTTGATGTGCGCGTTCCAGCCCGCGCACGCACGCGCGCTGAACGAGATCTTCGGCGTCATGCTGGTCGCCGGAGATTCGCAATGCGAAAGCCCACAACCGCGGGAGCATATCGGGCAGCATGCTGGACAAGTCTGCACCTGTCATTGATGTCGTTCCTTGCTACTCAACCAACGGACGGAATTCAAGCGTGCAATTCTAGCCCTGATTAAACGATGCTGCTGGCGAGCGTCGAAAGCGCATCGGCGCTAGTGGGGTCGGACGTTAAAAGCGACCTTGAAAGCCTCTCGAAACGCGACTGATGCAATGGTTCGCGCTTTTAAAGCGCGAACCTTGCGACGCGCGCGAACATGTCTCGCGTTTTGCGGCAATCGATCGGCTAAGATACCGCCGCCAGTCAATTTCCGATCGATGGAGTGTTTTCAATGATTCAACCAGGCAATGTTTTCAAGGACAACCTCGCGCACATGCCGGGCATCGAAGGGATCGAGCGTATCGATCTCGTCGACGGCGACGGCGCTATCGTGGCAAGCATCGAGAACAAGCCGGGCAAGCAGGGATCGCTCGCGGTGTATCACTATCTGCGCGAAATGTTCGGCACGCTCGACGCGAAGGCTGCGGAGCACGGCCTTGCCGTGTTCGCCGAGCACACGGCCGATGCGCGCAACCGTCCGGGCGCGCATCCGAACGTCGACCGCCTGCTGGCGATTGCGGCTGGCGGCGAAGCGCTGCGTATCGACGTAATCAAGGCAGCGTGAAGCACGCACACGCGACGTGTGCATTGCGCGGCGGCCGCTTCACAGCACGCCGAGCGCCAGCGCCTTGAGCGTGGCTGCTGCGCGCGTCGAGCAGTCGAGCTTGCGAAACACGCTCTCGACATGCGTGCGCACCGTACTCGGGCTCAACGCGAGTTCGCGCGCGACTTCCTTGTTGCTCGCGCCGCGCGAGATGCCGCGCAGCACGTCGATTTCGCGCGCGGACAGACGCGCCGTCTGCGCGCGCGGATTCGCCGCTCGCCGTGGCGACGGTCCCGTGTCGATCAATGCATTGACGACATCGGCATCGAAGCGTCCGTTTGCCGCTTCGTCCTGCAAGCGCTTCGCGGCTTCGTCGTGCGTGAGCGCGGCGCGCCACGGACGCGCCGCGCGCAACGCAACCCACGCCGCGCACGCGGCGAGGATGCGCGCCTCGAACGACAGCGCCGCACCCGCGGCACCGCGAAAATAGCCCGAACCATCGAGCCGTTCATACGCGTACGAACCGAGTTCGGCTGCCTCGGCGAGCGCGCCCGTCTGCTTGCCCGCGCGCGAAGTCCAGTAGGGCACGAGGCGCACCTTTTCCCACGCGGCTTGTGACAACTGCGCAGGCGTGTTCCAGATGGGATTCGGCACGGCCGCGCGCCCCATGCCGTGCATCAGCCCGGCGCAATAGAGACGGCTCTGCGCATTCGCATCGAGCGAGAAGCGCGCGGCGCACGACGCAGCCGCCGCCGCGACGCTGCGCGAATAGCCGACCATCCACGGCAGTTTGAGATCGATGATGTCGGCGATCAGTTCGACGCAGGCGACATCGCTCATCTGCGGCGTCAGCAACGCGGCGTCGATCGACTCAGGGTCCGCGCGTTCGAGTTCGTCGAGCCATTGCGCGGCATGCGCGATCGCGAGCTTCGCGAGATGATCCGGATAGCGCGAGCCGGCGCGCTGGCCGAGCAGCGCCTTCGCGCGCTCGATACCGTAGATGCGCGAGAAGATTTCCAGATCGCCAGCGATCGCCACGACAAACACGGCATCCGGCACGGCGCTGCCGGACAGATGATCGGGTGCGCCGCTGCCATCCCAGCTTTCGAATATGTGCCGAAGCGTCGTCTCCGTACCGTGGCTTAGACCGAGCATTTTCGCGGCTTCGCCCGAGACCTCGCAGTGGATGCGGGCGAGCGGCGTGATCAGCGTGTCCAGATCGACCTGCGTTTCGATGGGCCCCGCCCAGTCGGGCTTGAGCGCGAGCATCGCCTCGCGGCTTGCGACATCGTCGCCGAGCGCTTGCGCGAAGCCCGATGCGTTCGCGGTGCAGCCCGACCAGCGCAACAGCGACGCCTCGCAGACGTGGACGATGCCCGCTTCGTCGAGTTGCGCCGCGCGCGCGAGCCGCGCTGCGAGCCATGCGGTGCGGATCGAATGATCCGTTGGCTGGCCCATGCTCAGATCGCCGATGAAGGCGAGGGCTTTCACGGCATCGAAGACGCGGACGGCGGGGCCCACGGGCGTGCTGGACGAAGTCTGCATGGACGGGCGGATCGAGGTCTTTTGTCGAGCGTCACTATACCCCGCGCGGCGCGAGGTCGGTCATTTGACCGATACCCTGTGACCGGGCCGTCTGCGATTCTTCTCGCCAGTTCGACACGTAAAGGACATCTCGATCATGAAGTCGCTTATCAGGAAGTGCGCCGCCTCCGCCATGCTGGCGGGAACGCTGTTCTCGCTGAACGCCGCGCAGGCCGCGCCCCCGCAGGATTTGAAGGGCAAGAACGTCGTGCTCGTGCATGGCGCGTTTGCCGATGGTTCGAGCTGGGAAAAGGTCATTCCGCTGCTCGAAGCGCGCGGCCTGCATGTCGTCGCGGTGCAGAATCCGTTGAGCTCGCTCGCAGACGACGCAGCGGCCACGAAGCGCGCAATCGACGCGCAGAAGGGCCCCGTCGTGCTGGTCGGGCACTCGTGGGGCGGCGTCGTGATCAGCCAGGCTGGAAATGACGACAAGGTGAAGGCGCTCGTCTACGTGGCCGCGTTCGCGCCCGACAACGGGCAGTCGGTCAACGACATGCTCAAGGGCAAGCCTGCGCCGTCGTGGGCAGGCGAGCTGCAGAAGGACTCGGGCAATTTCCTGACGCTGACGTCGAAAGCAATCGACGACGACTTCGCGCAGGATCTCAGCCCCGCGCAAAAACGCGTGGTGGCCGCGACGCAAGGCCCGTGGTTCGCTGGCTGCACCGACGACAAGGTGACGGACGCCGCATGGCACACGAAGCCTTCGTACTTCGTCGTCGCCGATAAGGACCGCATGATCGATCCGCGCTTGCAGGATGCGATGGCGGGGCAGATCAAGGCGAACGTGATGCATGTCGGCGCAAGCCATGTCGCGATGCTCAGCCAGCCGCAGGCAGTGGCGAATGCGATTATCGAGGCGGCTGCGAAAGCTCAGTAACGTTCGGCTTCGCAGGATGAACCGCGACGCGCGTCGATGCACGTCGCGGTTGTCTGGCTTTGAACGCACGCGTGCGTGCGGGATGATCTGCGCGACTGGTCGCGATCAGCGCGATCAGAGCGATCAGAGCGATCAGAGCGATCAGCGCTTCATATTGCGCATCGACACTGCAATCGCCGCCGCGGCGCCGCACGCAAGCACGCATGCCGCCAGATAGGAACCCGCGCTGATGTCATGCGTCGCCGCCGTCAATGCGCCGATGGCAGTCGGTGCGCTCAGGCTGCCCAGTTGCCCGATGCTCGAAATCAGCGCAATCGAGCCAGCCGATGCCGTGCCGCAGAGGAACGTCGCGGGTATCGTCCAGAAGATCGCCGTGCACGACAGATAGCCGATCGCGACGAGGGCCAGCCCGGCGAGCGCCGGCGTGAACGAAGCGTGCGCCGTGGCGACAGCACCGCGCCCGCCGCCGACAGCAGCGCGCAGCCCGCGAAATGGAGCCGGCGTTCACCTCGATATACGTCGTCGCGGAAATGAACGCCCTTGCGCCAATGATCGAACTGGTCAGGGCCACCGACATCGCGACGATCGTATCGACGCACGCGCTCAGCCGCGACGACGTCAAGCTGATTCCACTGGAAAGCCCTACGCCCGTGCGCTCGCCCGGACTGCTGTGGCGGCGTGACGAGGCGAGAACGCCGGCGGCCCGCCCGTTCGCATCGATGTCCGCAGCGTGGGCGACAGCGAAAGCCGCGACACCCGCCGCAAGACCGTGCGCGCCGCGCGGGCATGACGACTGCTCGCGCGCTGGGAGGTATCGCCGGTTGAAATGATCGTTTCGAGCAAATTGGTGATTGATTTGCGCAAACTCACTGAAGCGACTACACTCCGCAATTGATCGATTTGATCGCACGGTGATTGTTTCAATCAAATTCGCGGCGAGACGTGATGCCCAATAAAACTCAGGAGACTCGCATGGTCCAGATTCCCATCAAGCGCTCGATCGAGCGCGTTCCCGGCGGCATGATGATCGTGCCGTTGCTCGTTGGCTCGCTGGTGGCGACGTTCCTGCCCGGCATGCCGAAGTTCTTCGGATCGTTCACCAATGCGTTGTTCACGGGCGCGCTGCCGATTCTCGCCGTGTTCTACGTCTGCATGGGCGCGAGCATCGACGTGAAGGCGACGCCGTATCTGCTGAAAAAGGGCGGCGCGCTGCTCGTCACGAAGGTTGGCGCGGCCGTGATCGTCGGCGTGATTCTCGGGCACGTCATCGGCGAGCAGCCGATTTCGTCGGGCCTGTTCGCGGGCATCTCGACGCTGGCCGTCGTCGCCGCGATGAACGACACCAACGGCGGTCTCTACATGGCGCTGATGGGCCAGTACGGGCGCTCGGAAGACGTCGGCGCGTACACGCTGATGTCGCTGGAATCGGGGCCGTTCCTGACGATGGTGACGCTGGGCGTCGCGGGGCTGTCGGCGTTTCCGTGGCAGACGCTCGTCGGCAGCATTCTGCCGCTCGCGCTCGGCATGCTGCTCGGCAATCTGGACCGCGACATGCGCGAGTTTCTCGCGAAGGCCGTGCCCGTGATGATTCCGTTCTTCGCGCTGGCGCTGGGCGCCGGTCTCGATCTGCATAAGGTGTGGCAGGCGGGCCTGCTGGGCATCGGTCTTGGCATCGCGGTCGTCATCGTGACGGGCATTCCGCTCTATTTCGCCGACCGGCTGACGGGCGGCACGGGCGTCGCCGGCGTGGCCGCGGCCAATACGGCGGGCAACGCGGCCGCCGTACCGGCGCTCGTCGCGGCGGCGAACCCCGTGTACAACGAAGCCGCGCAAAGCGCCACACTGCTGGTTGCGGCCTGCGTGGTCGTGACGGCGATCCTGTCGCCGATCCTGACGTCGGCCGTTGCGAAACGCCATCAGCAGCGCCGCGAACGCGCGAGCGCGGAACGCCGTCAGGGAATGGCACCATGAAGATCCTGATTCTTGCGGACGACCTGTCGGGCGCCGCGGACTGCGCGATCGGTTTCGCGAGCGCGGGACATCGCACGGTCGTCACGCTGGAGGCGGCGCGTGCGCAGGCGCACGACGGCGCCGACACGATCGCCGTCGATACCGACACGCGCCGCCTGACGCCCGACGAAGCGGCGGCACGCACGTCGGCGGCGTATGCGCAGATGAGCGCGCGCGGCCAGCGGCTCTACAAGAAGATCGACTCGACGCTGCGCGGCAACTGGGCCGCCGAAGTGGCGGGCCTGCAGGCGCTCGCGGGCATGGCGATCGTCGCGCCGGCGTTTCCGGCGACGGGGCGCACGGTGCGCGGCGGGCGCGTCTATGTGCACGGCGAGCCGCTCGAAGACACGCCGACGTGGCAGCTGGAACACGCCGGCCGGCCTGCCGGCATCGCGGCGCAACTCGAGTCCGCCGGCCTGACGACGGCGCTGCTCGATGTGGAAGCGCTGCGCGACGAGCCGGACGCGCTCGCCGCGCGCATCGGCGCGATGGCCGCGCGCGGCATGCAGGCGCTGATCGCCGATACGCAATCCGAACAGGCGCTGCGTGCGCTCGCGCGCGCGACGCTGCAAAGCGATGCGGCGTTCTTCTGGGTCGGCTCGGGCGGCCTCGCGCGCGAGATCGCGGCGCTCGATTCGCGCAAGGACGCGCATCACGACAATCCGAACGGCAACGCGAACGGCGTGGCGTTTCCGGGCGGCCCGATCCTGATCATCGTCGGCAGCCTGTCGGCCGTGAGCGAGCGCCAGTGCGCGATGCTGCGCGAGCGCGGCGGCGTCGAGGAACTGGTCGTGCCGCCTGTCGTGCTGCGAGAAGGCACGAGCCACGGCGACTGGCGCGCGTTGCAGGACCAGATCGGCGTGTCGCTGAAGGCGGGCGTCGATCTGCTGCTGCGCATCGGCCGCGACGCTGCATTCGATCCGGCGGAAGGCGCGCGGCTGTCGGCGGCGCTCGCGGCGCTCGTCGAGCCGCACTTCACGAAAACGGGCGGGCTGATCGCGACGGGCGGCGAGACGGCGCGCGCGATGCTCGCGGCCGCGCGCATCGGCAATCTGCAACTGCTCGCCGAAGTCGAAGCGGGCGTCGCCGCCGCGCGGCCACTCGACGCGACGCGTGCGCATTGCCCCGGCGTCGTCACGAAGGCGGGCGCATTCGGCACCGACCATGCGCTGTACGCGGCGTGGCTGACGCTGCGCAACCAGACCGAACGCGACGTCGTTTCGCACTGATGTGTGCGAATGAACCGTGCGAATGAACCGTGCGAATGAACAGCGAACAGCGCGAATGAACAGCAGCAAACTTTGAAGCTAAACGAGATCACATCATGAGCAACTACCTTCCCGTAATCGGCATCACGATGGGCGATGCAGCGGGCGTCGGCGCGGAAGTCGTCGTCAAGAGCCTCGCGCATTCGACCGTCTACGCGCAATGCCGTCCGCTCGTGATCGGCGATGCGAAGCGCCTCGAACGCGCGAACAGGATTGTCGGCGGCGAGATGAAGATCCGTCGCATCGAAGACGCCACCGAGGCGCGCTATGAACAGGGCACGATCGACTGCATCGATCTCGGCCTGATTCCCGACGATTTGCCGTTCGGCAAGCTGTCGCCGGTGGCGGGCGATGCGGCGTATCAGTACATCAAGCGCGCCGTTGAACTCGCGCAGGCGGGCAAGATCGACGCGATCTGCACCGCGCCGCTCAACAAGGAAGCGCTGCATGCGGGCGGCCACAAGTATCCGGGGCACACGGAGATGCTCGCGCATCTGACGGGCGTCGACGAAGTGTCGATGATGCTCGTCGCGCCGCAACTGCGCGTGATTCATGTGACGACGCACATCGGCATCATCGACGCGATCCGCAAGATCGAGCCGGGTCTCGTGCAGCGGACCATCGAGCGCGGACACGCGACGCTCGTGAAAGCGGGCATCGAGCATCCGCGCATCGGCGTGTGCGGGATCAATCCGCATGCGGGCGAGAACGGCCTGTTCGGCTACGGCGAAGAGGAAGAGAAGATCATTCCCGCTGTGAAGCTGCTGCAGGAACGCGGTCTCGATGTCACGGGCCCGCTGCCCGCCGACACGCTGTTTTTCCGCGCGGGCCGCGGCGACTTCGATCTGGTGGTCGCGATGTATCACGACCAGGGCCACGGCCCCGTGAAGGTGCTCGGCCTCGAAGCGGGCGTGAACGTGACGGTCGGACTGGAAGTGATCCGCACATCCGTCGATCACGGCACGGCGTTCGATATCGCGGGCACGGGTGTCGTCGATGAAGGCAGCATGCTCGAGGCGTTGCGGCAGGGGGCGGAGCTGGCGACACGCCGGAACTGACAGCAGGCGTCGGCGCGCGCCGCGCAACGCCCGCGCGTACGCCGCTGGTGTAAGATCGAGACCCATTTGCCACCCTCCTGCAGACGTGAAAAAAACGACTGACCGTCATCAGGCGATTCTCGATCTCGTCCGTACCCGCGATGCCAACGTCGAGGAGCTGTGCGCCGCACTAGGCGTATCCGAAGCGACCATCCGGCGCGATCTGACCGCGCTTGCGAAGCAGCGGCGTCTCGTGCGCACGTACGGCGGCGCGACGGCGCTGGTGGGCGTGCACGAGCCGGAAGCATCGCTTGAAGAGCGCAAGGCGGCGCAGCGCGAGCAAAAGGACGCGATCGCGCAGGCGGCCGCCGCCCATGTCCGCGACGGCGACACCGTGCTGCTCGACGGCGGCACCACGTGCGCCGCGCTCGCGTGGCATCTGTCCACGCGAGAGAACCTGCATGTGGTCACGAACAATCTGCTGGCCGTGACGGCGCTGGCCAATGCGCCGGGCGTGCGGCTCACCATGATCGGCGGTGAATTGCGCGGCTCGAGCATGAGCACGCTCGGGCCGCTTGCGGAACTCGTCTTGAGCCGCTTGACCGTCGATCGTGCTTTTCTCGGCGCGGACGGCGTCGTCGCGGGATTCGGCCTGTGTGAGGCGACGGCGCAGCAGGCGTATCTGAAGGAATGCATCGTCGCCCGCGCCGCCGAAATCGTCGTGCTCGCCGATTCCGCGAAGCTCGGCCGCGCGCGTCAACAACACTGGACGCCCATTCAACGCGACTGGCGGCTCATCACATCAGCGCTAGCGGACGAGGCGTTGCTCGCGCCGTTTCGCGCACTCGATGAAGTGACCGTCGAACTGGCTTGAGCCAGAAGCCCGCGTCCCGCGAAGGGCAGGCCCGTGAAATGCTTGCATCGCAGCGGGCGAGTCCCGAAGCGCGGCGTCACGTGACAAGGCCGCCGTCGCCCATCCATCACCCCGCATAACGTCCCGGCTGCAACCGCGCGGGTGACCTCGTCTATTCTTTCAATGTGGCAGCAGCCTGTTGCCCGTCATTTGAAAAGGGGGCCGTCATGCGCGTACAGCAAGGCTTCGTCGGATGTGTCGGCGACACGCCGCTCATCAGGCTCGCAGCGCTCAGCGCGGAAACCGGCTGCGAGATTCTCGGCAAGGCCGAGTTCATGAACCCGGGCGGTTCGGTGAAGGACCGCGCCGCGCTTTACATCATTCAGGATGCCGAGCGGCGAGGCGCGCTCAAGCCCGGCGGCACGGTCGTCGAGGGCACGGCGGGCAACACGGGCATCGGCCTTGCGCATATCTGCGCGGCGCGCGGCTATCGCTGCGTGATCGTCATTCCGGACACGCAATCGCCGGCAAAAATGGAACTGCTGCGCGTGCTCGGCGCCGAGGTGCGCGCCGTGCCGGCTGCGCCGTACAAAGACCCGAACAACTACCAGAAGATCGCGGGCCGTCTCGCGCAGGAAATGGACAACGCGATCTGGGCCAACCAGTTCGACAACGTCGTCAATCGACAGGCCCACTATGAGACGACGGGCCCGGAGATCTGGCGAGACACGGCGGGCACGGTCGATGCGTTCGTCTGCTCGACGGGCACGGGCGGCACGCTCGCGGGCGTTAGCCGCTTTCTGAAGGAAAAGAACCCCGACGTGCGCATCGCGCTCGCGGACCCGCACGGCAGCGGCCTGTACAGCTACGTGAAAACGGGCGAGATCAAGGTGGAAGGCAGTTCGATCACGGAAGGCATCGGCTCGAGCCGCGTCACCGCGAACCTCGAAGGCACGCCGATCGACGACGCGTTTCGCGTCGACGACCAGTCGTGCGTGACAATGGTGTATCGCTTGCTGCGCGAGGAAGGACTGTATGTCGGAGGATCGACGGGCATCAACGTCGCGGCTGCCGTGTCGCTTGCGCGGCAGATGGGGCCGGGTCATACGATCGTGACGCCGCTGTGCGATCGCGGCGAACTGTATCGCGCGCGGCTCTTCAATCCGGACTGGCTGAAGGAGAAAGGGCTGACTCCGATATAAGCACTGCATGAACGCACTGCATGAACTCATTCGCGAGGCAGCGCGAAGCACACCATGCCGACGTGCGCATACGCATCGCGTGCGGGCGAACTATGCTTGAGAGATCACGTTTGGTCGTTGTCCACTGCGACTGCCAACAGGAGGTGTGCCATGTCCATGTCTACAACCCTCCAGGAATGCCTGGCGGGCAAGAACTCCCGGTATGAGATCGTGCAACATCCGTACAGCCACTCCAGCATGGAAACGGCGGCGGCAGCCCACATTCCCGGTGACCGTCTTGCAAAAACCGTGCTCTTCGAAGACGAACAAGGCTATGTGGCCGCCGTGCTGCCGTCGACTTACGCGGTAAAACTATCCGAGCTATGGACGAAGACAGGGCGGCGTCTCACGCTCGCGAAAGAAGTCGATCTGCGCGAACTGTTCAAGGACTGCGAATTCGGCGCATTGCCACCCGTGTGCACGGCCTACGGCATGAAAACATATCTCGACGAAAGCCTCGCCCGTCAACCCGATGTGTACTTCGAATCCGGCGATCACGAGGCGCTCGTTCACATGGACAGCGATCAGTTCCTCTCGCTGATGGACGAAGCGGAACGCGCGCACATCGGACGCCGGATGCACGGCATGTCCAGTTGATGTGCGTGCCGCGCGCGCTCATGCGTCGAAGCGGTTTCCTGCTTGGCGCAGACGCCGCACGCGCTGTCAAGATGGGCGCGCGCGCTTTCCTTGTCGCCAACGCGCATCTGCTCGTACGCGCGTTGCGCGATGTCGTGCGGCACGGGTTTGAGCGGCCGGTTGGTCTGCATCGCCTTGAGTTGCACCTCGGCTGCCCGTTCGAGGTAGTACAGGTCGTCCCATGCTTCCTCGATGCTCGCGCCCGCCACCATGACGCCGTGATTCTTCAGGAACAACACGTCCGCGTCGCCCATTGCCTGCGCGATGCGCTCGCCCTCTGACGTGTCGAGCGCGAGTCCGTTGTAGTCTTCGTCGACGGCCGTGCGGCCATAGAACTTGAGCGCCGTTTGCCCCAGCCACAAGAGCGGCGGCCCTTCCAGCAGACATAAGGCGGTCGCGTTGGGCATGTGCGTGTGAAACGCGGCCTTCACGCGCGGCATCGCGCGATGCAGACGCGCATGAATATAGAACGCCGTCGCCTCGGGCTTGCCGTCGCCGTCGATCACGTTGCCGTCGAAATCGCAGATCAGCAGCCGCGACGCCGTGACTTCCGAAAACGCATAGCCGTACGGATTGACGAAGAAAAGATCGTCATGCCCCGGCACGATAGCCGAGAAATGATTGCACACGCCTTCTTCGAAGCCATGTTGCGCGGCGAGCTGGAAACAGGCAGCCAGCTCGGCGCGGGCAATGCGCACCGCATCCGAATCGAGCGTGGCGCGCGCAGTGACAGCCGAGGTCTTGACGTCGAGCGTATGGGCCATGACGGGTCCTTTGATGGGTTACCAGCAGGTGCTACCAGCCGAGCGACGCGAACAGGGGCGGCACCCGGTCGAGTGTCGGCAGCGTCGCATCGGGCGTGTAGTCGGGTAGGCACTGGCGCCCCGTGCCGCGATCGATCCAGACGCAGCGAAAGCCGACATCGCGCGCCGCGGCGTGATCGAGATGCGGGCTCGCGCAAATATGCACGACGTCGTCGCGCGACACACCGAGCTGTTCGTGAGCATAGTCGAAAAGCCGGCGATCGGGCTTGTACGCGCCCGCCTGCTGCGCGGTGATCACGCGGTCGATGTGGCCGCCGAGCTGCGCGACATTGCCTGCGATCACATCGTCGTCGGTATTGGACACGATGCACAGCCTGAAGCCCGCTTCCTTCAACGCGCGCAGTGTGCTCACGACTTCGGGAAACGGCGGCATCGCGGAGATGCGCTCCGTCAGCATGCGGATATCGTCGGGGCCGGCGCGCAGCCTGAATTCTTCGAGCGCGATGCGCAGCGCTTCGCCCGCGACCTCGCGAAACGAGCGATGCGGCGGCGTTTGTTCGAGCGCGTGCTCGTGACGGTCGTAGACGGCGATCAGCGCGCGCGGATCGATGGCGGCTGCGTGCTTGCCCGCGAGAATGGCCGCGACGGCGTCCTGCAAGCCTTCATCCCATTGAATCAGCGTGCCGTAGCAGTCGAACGTGAGCCACGTCGGGCGTCGCGTAGAGTCGAGTGACATGTGCGGTTCCTTTTCCGGAGGCGTCGAGATGAATGCAGGCTACGCCGCACGGCCGATATTGGGAAATTAAATTAAAATGCGGTGCTTAGTGGAAACGTAAATATGGAGCGGGCCGCCATGCTAGATCTGGAACTCCTGAACACGCTGATCTGCGTCGTCGACGAAGGCAGCTTTACGCGCGCCGGCGACCGCGTGCACCGCACGCAATCGACCGTCAGCCAACAGGTGCGGCGCCTGGAGGAACTGGTCGGCCGCACGCTGCTGATGCGCGACCGCACGGGCAACCAGGTGACCGCGACCGAGCACGGCGAGCTGCTCGCGCAATATGCGCGCCGCCTCGTCGCGCTGTCGCGGGAAGCGCAGGACGCGCTCGCCAGCGACGTGTCGAGCACGCCGATCCGCATCGGCGTGCCGGAAGATTTCGACGCCCGGCGCATGGCATCGATGCTCTCCGGCTTTGTCAAGGCGCGGCCCGATGCACGGCTCGAAACGGTCGCGGGCATGAGCTCCGATCTGCAGCGCAAGCTGGCGGGCGGCGAGATCGAGATCGCGCTCGTCAAGCGCGAGCCGGGCAGCGGCCCATGTCTTGCGTCGTGGCCCGAAGCGCTCGTCTGGGTACGCGGCCGGATGGTCGAAGTGCCGCCCGAGGGCGGCGAGCCGATTCCCCTCGCGCTCTTTCCGCAAGGCTGCGTGTATCGCAAGCGCGCGATTCGCAGCCTCGATCATTTGCAGCGCAGCTGGCGCGTTGCGTTCGGCAGCCAAAGTCTGACGGGCATCCAGGCGGCCGTTGCTTCCGGTCTCGGCATCACGGTGCTGCCGACGACGGCGGTGCTGCCCGAGCATAGCGTGTGCTTCGACCTGCCGCGGCTGCCGCCCACGGAGCTCGCGCTGGTCAGCGCAGGAGGCGCGATGAATGCGGTGCAGTCGGCGCTGGTGGAGTTCCTTCGGGAAACCGTATCGGACCGATGAGCGGGTGGTTGCTGTTCATCGCGTGACGGCGCGGCGGGATCACCCGCGCTGTGCGGTTCGCGCGAAGAACCGGTTGTCCGGCCGTGGCAGGCCGAGATGCTCGCGCAACGTCGTTCCTTCGTACGCGCGCCGGAAAATCCCGCGCCGTTGCAGTTCGGGAACCACCTTGTCGGCGAAATCGTCGAGCCCGCCGGGCAGATAAGGAAACATCACGTTGAATCCGTCGGAGCCGCGCTCGATCAGCCATTGCTCCATCTGATCGGCGATCGTCGCCGGTGTGCCGATCATCTCGAGTCCCGAATAGCCGCCGATACGCTGTGCAAGCTGACGAATGGTCAACTGTTCGGCGCGCGCCCAGTCGACGACACGTTGCCGCGCGCTCTTGCTCGCGTTGGTCTCCGGGATGTCGGGCAGCGGCCCGTCGGGATCGAGTTGCGACACATCGTGGCCCAGCGCGATCGACAGCGATGCGATGCCGCTGTCGTAGTGAACGAGGGTATCGAGCAGCGCGCGCTTTTCGCGTGCCTCATCGGCCGACTCGCCGACGACGACGAACGCGCCGGGCAGTATCTTCAGGTGGTCCGGGTTGCGGCCTGCGCGCTCGACGCGGCCTTTCACATCGGCATAGAAGCGCTTGCCTTCGGCGAGCGACGGCGGCGCGGCGAACACGGCGTCGGCCGTTTCGGCGGCGATTTGGCGTCCCGCCTCCGACGAACCGGCTTGCACGACGACGGGCCACCCCTGGACGGGCCTCGCGATGTTCAGCGGGCCGCGCACCGACAGGCGCTCGCCCTTGTGTCCGAGCACATGCATCCGTTCCGGATCCACGTAGACGCCGCTTTCGACATCGCGGACGAAGGCGTCGTCGGCCCAGCTGTCCCATAGCCCCGTGACGACATCGTAGAACTCGCGCGCGCGGTGATAGCGCTCGCCGTGCTCGACGTGCTCGTCGAGCCCGAAGTTGAGGGCCGCGTCCGGGTTCGCCGTCGTCACGAGATTCCAGCCGGCGCGTCCGCCGCTCAGATGGTCGAGCGAAGCAAACCGGCGCGCAACGTGATAGGGCTCGTCGAAAGTGGTCGATGACGTCGCGATCAGGCCGATGCGCTCCGTCACGGCTGACAGCGCGGACAACAGTGTCAAAGGCTCGAACGACGTGACGGTGTGACTGCGCTTGAGCGCGGCGGGCGGCATGTTCAGCACGGCCAGATGATCGGCCATGAAGAACGCGTCGAAGCACGCGCGTTCGAGCGTCTGGGCGAAGCGCCTGAGGTGGGCGATGTTGAAGTTGGCGTCGGGGAAGGCGCCCGGATAGCGCCATGCGCCCGTATGCAGGCTGACGGGACGCATGAAAGCGCCGAGATGCAGCTGGCGGGATGAGGTCATGATGGAAGCCCTCGTTGAAGCTGGACGGATGTGCGAAACCAGTGCGACATACGATACGGCAAGCGCGTGATTTCGGCTGGCGCGCTGCCTGGCTGCCGCGACTGGCGACCGATGGCGCGGCAACGGGCGCCGCGCCTGGACTGGACTCCATTGCGCTGAACGCTTCGATGCGCGGGTTCGCCAACGCGCATCGGTGAGCGAAGCCTTGCGTGCGCAACCGTGCCGGCCACCTGTTGGATGGCCGCGCACAGCGCTTCGGCAATCGTTGGCGGAATTCGCACACGGCCGCCCGCGAACCGCGCAGTGAAATGCTCGTGAGCGGGCGCGAGGCCTTTTGTTTTCGGGTGTTCACGTCGCGCGAAAGCGTGATTGGAAGCGCCTGGCATAGCTCGTGCACATGCTGCTGCGGGCCTGGAATGGACCGATCGCCGTTCATTCGAATGCCCGGCCTGCACACTGGAGTCCCCATGAACGTGAAACCGATCGCCGCCCTGTCGGCGGCATGTGCCGTCCTGTTTGCCGCGCCCGCCATCGCGGGCGGCTACGGCACCGCATACGACACGCGCGCCGGCAGCGGCGCGTCGCTATTGCAACGTGACCAAGCCTTTCAATCGATGCCGATGGACGTCAGCCATCGCAGCGTGGCGCACCAGAGCCACAGCGACCACAGTGACCACGGCGATCGCAGTGACCAGGGCGTCGGCGGCAGCGAACCGGGCGGCTCGCAGTCCGGCAAACGCGCGCCGTCCGACACGATCGATCCGATGTATCGCGGCGGTTGATGCGCCATCGCCGAATGTTCTTCGCTGGCGCCGGGTGATCGCGCGTCGTCGCCGGCACGAAGCATAGGCGTTGTCATCGATGCAATTTCCCGCGTCATTCGTCAAACTGTTCGGCAAACCCGGCTAATGGCGAAGTAGCTTGTTTTTGGCGTGCCGCGCGCCTTATGCTGTCTCGTTTGCAATCTGCAATTCGAAAGGGGATAGCATGGACCGCGTTCAGGCAATGGAAGTCTTCACGCGTGTGGTCGATGCAAACAGCTTTACGCGGGCTGCCGAGCAACTCGGGATGCCGCGCGCGTCGGTGACGACGACCATCCAGAATCTCGAAGCGTTGCTGGGCGTGCGGCTGATGAACCGCACCACGCGCCGGCTGTCGCTCACGCCGGAAGGCGCCGCGTATTACGAGCACTGCATCCGCATCATCAGCGACATCGCTGAAACGGATGCGAGCTTCCAGGCGGGCAATCGCAAGCCGAGCGGCGCATTGCGCGTGCATATGCCGAATTCGCTCGGCCGCCATCTCGTGATTCCCGCGTTGCAGACCTTCCATCAGCGCTATCCCGACATCACGCTCGATCTGTCGCTGTCCGACAGGCCGGTGGACCCCGTCGAGGAAGGGATCGACTGCATGATCCGCGCCGGCGCGCTCGAAGACTCGTCGATGGTCGCGCGCCGGATCGGCATGCTCAAGCGCGTGACCTGCGCATCGCCCGAATACCTGAAGCGCCACGGCGAGCCGCGCGACATCGACGATCTGGCCTCGCACCAGGCGGTGAATTTCCGCGTCGTTCACGGCACGCGGCCGATGCCGTGGATCTTCGTCGTCGACGGCAAGGCGACGGAGGTGCGCATGAACGGAACCATCACGGTCAACGATTCGGAAGCGTATGTCAGATGCGGGCTGGAGGGCTTCGGGTTGATCCAGCCGATGCTCTTCATGGTGACGCCGCAACTGCGCGATGGTTCCTTGCAGGAAGTGCTGCCGGACTTTCAGCCGAAGCCCAAGCCGATTTCGATCGTCTATCCGAACAACCGGCATCTGTCCGCAAAGGTGCGCGTGTTTGCGGACTGGGTCGCGGAACTGTTCGAGTCGACGCCTGCAATCGCGGGCAACGAAGAGCGGCGCATCACGGCCCCGAAGCGCGAAAGCCACGCGGACCGGCCGGTCGCAGCTTAGGCTATTCACATCGGGCTTGCCGTGACGCGCGGCAAGCCGCCTCCACGCACCATCGTCGAGCCCGCGTGCGAATCTGCAACCAAGCCTTCAAATCGAAAGCAGACGCGGCGCACACACGCGAATATGAGCGGCCATCGACAGGCGCCGCCAGTCGCGGCTGATGGCGCCATTTCCACGCGCAACGCGGAAGCGGCATTGGAATAGATGCTGGCGACAAGTGTTAGCCATAGTCGGGGCGCCCATGTAGTGCCAAAAATGGCGTCCCGCGCGGACAGCATGCCGTTCGGCGCAAAGACCGCTTTTTCGGGGATGACTTGCGCATCCAGGCGGCGTGTCGCAATTGCGTTGCGGCCGCTGCCGCAGCGCAATTGACGAATCTAATTCTCCGACTCTCTCGATATGAACATCGAACGCGTGTCCTTTCTCGGCAAGCAGAACCCGAAGCTGACATTGGCGCTCGCCGGCGCACTGGCAGTGTTCGTCTTTTGGGTCGAGACGTTCGGCCATTTCGCGACCGCGGTGATGGTGCTGTACTCGATCGTCGTCATGCTGGCGGCAACCGTGTTTTCGCGCCGCGGCACGTTGATCGTCGCGGCTGCGTGCATCGCCGCGACGATAGCGGGCTTTTTGATCGGGCATCTCCACCACGATTCCTATTCGGCCGTCGCGCGTTCGGCCGTCGCCTGTTTCGCCATCGTCGCGGCCACTGCGCTGACGCTGCGCATCCAGGCCGACGGCGCGCGCCTCGCGGAGCAGGTGCGCGAGCTGAATCGCACGCATGAAGCGCTCAACCGTTCGACAGCCGAGCTCGCACATGCGACGCGTGTGACGATGCTCGGCGAACTGGCGGCCTCCATCGCGCACGAAGTCACCCAGCCGCTGGCCGCCATTACCGCGCATGGCGACGCGGGGCTGCGCTGGCTGCGGCGCGATACGCCCAATCTCGACGAAGCCTGCCATGCGTTCGAGGCGATGGTGAGCAACGCGCGCCGTTCGAGCGAAATCATCCGCCGCATTCGGGCGCTCGCAAGAAAAGGCGAACCCGCGTTCGCGCCACTCGGCATCAACAACGTGGTCGTCGAGACGATCGATCTGCTGGAGCCCGAAGTGATGAAATACGGTGCGGTCGTGAAGATGAATCTTGCGCCCGGCGAGCTGATGGTCAATGGCGATCGCGTGCAGCTTCAGCAAGTCCTGATCAATCTGGCCGTGAACGGGCTGCAGGCGATGTCGTCGATTCACGACCGGCCGCGCGAACTGTCGGTGCATACGCGCATCGAGCACGGGCTGCGCGCCGTCGTGACCGTCGAGGACTCGGGTGAAGGGGTCGCGCCGGACGTCGCTGCGCGTCTGTTCGGCGCGTTCTTTACGACGAAGGCGGACGGCATGGGCCTCGGGCTGTCCATCTGCCGGTCGATCGTCGAGGGACACGGCGGTTCGATCTCTTGCGAAATGCCTTCGGCACGCGGCGCGCGAATGCAGATCGAGCTTCCCATCGCAATGCACGCAAACGCGTGACGGTGGGTCTCGCCAGATGCGCCGTCACCACATCGACGGGCGGCGCGAAGACGATGTCAAACCTTCGAACCATAAAAGCGTGCGCCTTCGCATGCGCGGCGTCATGCGAAGGCGAGAGGCGTCAAGCGAAAGGCGTGAATCGAATCGTGTATTGACGAGAGCTGGCCAAGCCTGAAGCGCCGTTACTCGGGCACCGGCGCTTGTGCATCTTGCGCCGGCGCTCCATCTGGCTCGAACGGCTCGCTCTTCCGATGAAGCGCGTTGGAAGCCGAAGACTTCGGGTGCTTCTCGCGAGTCAGCTTCTCGTGGACATCCTGCGTGAGCCGCGCTATCTGTTCCGTCAACTCGCGCGTGAGTTCCGTCAATTCGGTGTTCTGCGTGAGAAGCTCCTGCATCTGCGCGGCCTGATGCGCGAGCGCCTTGTCCGCGAGCGCCTTGCCGCGCCTTTGCGACGCCAGCGCGAGCGCTTCACGATGACGCGCGTCCGCATCGGCGAGCGCCTTGTCACGGTCAGCCTGGCGCGTTTGCGAAAGCAGGATCAACGGCGCGGCATACGCCGATTGAAGACTGAACGCGAGGTTCAGAAGCACGAACGGGTACGCATCGAAATGAGCGATGCCGCAGACATTCAAAGCGATCCACACTGCGACGATCAGCGTCCGGGACAGCAGGAACGCGGGCGTGCCGAAGAAGCGCGCGAACGCCTCCGCTTTCAGCGCGAACCAGTGCTGCCCAACGCGGCGGTGAGATGCGCGTACGGAAGCACGATGCGATCGCGCGCAAGGACCCCGACGGCGCGCGCGCCGCAATGCGCATGCACCTGTCGAGCAGCCGCGAACGCTTGCGCCGCGCAAGCAGCCAGGCCGAGGAAGCCGCGACGCGCGCGCCGTGAGCGGTTGACGTTGCAACGGGAAGCGGCCATGCAGGCCGCTTTTTTGTTGGCGAAATTTTGGCTGATTGGTGGCATCGTGCGACGTTGCGAGGCCCCGCAAGGCAGCGCTCGTCGGACGTCAAATCGGTTGCCGGCGCACGCGGGAAAGATGCGGTCGTCCGCGATTCCAGCGCCTCGAAGGCGCGCTGAAACAGCCGCGTGTCGTGCGCGAATCCACGCGTCGCGCATTGCGAGCCGTGCGGACGGCCGCCGCGCGCCGTGCGGTATATTGCGAGCCTGATCTGCACGCGCACCTGAGACGGGCAAGGCCGTCGCCGTCGGCGAGACTGGCGATGACACTCACGTCGCGAGCCCGTTTTGGGAGCACTATGCCAGCCTTCGATCTTCGCACTGTCATTCTGATGTCGTCAGTCATGCCCGGACTGATGGCGCTCGTGATGTTTTCGCTGGGGCGCGGATTTCCCGCCAATATTCGCGGCGTCGGGCATTGGGCGTCGGGCGCGCTGGTCGTGTCGGCGTCGGCGATCCTGCTTGCGCTGCGCGGCGGCGTCCCCGACTGGCTTTCCATCGTGGCGGCCAATCTCGGCATGATCCTGGGCACGGGGCTGTGGCTTATCGGCAGCCAGTTGTTCTTTGCACAGCGCCCGTCGCGGCGCTTCGTTTCGCTGCTGCTCGGCGCGGGCGTGATCGCGATGAGCTGGATGACATGGGCGCAGCCGACCGTGGGCGGACGTACGGTGTGCATGTCCGCGATCCTGGCGTTGACGTACGGCGCCGACGGTATCGTGATGCTGCGCTTCGGCAGGGAAAGCAACACGGCCATCTTCGTCGGTGCGATGCTGCTGGCGCAGGCGCTCGTGACGGCGGCCCGCGGCGTCTCGATGTTCGTTCCCGCCTGGGCGAGCACCGGGCTGTTCTCCGCGGACCTCGTGCAAAAGGTCTATTTGACGACGGGCGCGCTGATGTCACTGACGGTGACGGTCGGCTTGCTGTTCGTCGCGATGGACCGGCTTCGCAACCAGCTCGAACAGCAGTCGTTCATGGACCCGCTGACGGGCCTGCTGAATCGCCGCGCGTTTCTCAGCGCGCATCATCAGGAACGCGAGAAGGCGATGCGCACGGGCGGGCTGCTTTCTTTACTGCTGATCGATCTCGACCACTTCAAGCAGGTGAACGACACATACGGCCATGCGACAGGCGACCGTATCCTGATCGACTTCGCGCGGCGCGTGGCCGACATGTTGCCCGCGCAGGGTCATTTCGCCCGTTGGGGCGGCGAGGAGTTTGCCGTGCTGCTGCCCCGCCTGCGCCCCGATGAGGCGAGGGAGCAGGCCGATCGCATCCGGCAGCGGCTCGCGCAGAAGGAGGACGCGTCGCTGCCTGCGTACACGTGCAGTATCGGCGTCGCCTGCATGGCGGGCGCCGATGCAACCATCGAGCAACTGGCGAGAGACGCCGACGAAGCGCTCTACGGCGCGAAGCGCGCCGGCCGCAATTGCGTGCTGGTCAGCGATCACGTAATCCTTCTCTAGCCGGATAGGTGTGACCTCGCGGACCTTCGCATGTCGGCGCACGCCGCGTGCGTTGACCCCGCCAGGCCGCGCTGCCGGAAGCTTGCAGTCTGCCGCGCGCCAGCACGGCCAGCGTGAGCGCGACGGATGCGAACTCGAACAGCGCGGCGACGACGCCAAGATCGGCGATGGTTCGATGCGCGATCGTCAGCCCGCCGATCCCCGCGCCGACCGAAAAGCCGATATACATGAACGACGCATTCAACGACAAAACGATCGACGCGACGTTGACGCCCGCGAGTTGAATCAGCCGCGCCTGTTGCGCGGGATAGAAACCCCAGTGGCAGAACGCCCAGACCATCAGCGCGACCAGTGTGGGCCAGAATGCCTGCACTGGCGAAAGATGCGCATAGAACGAGAGACTGACGAAGGCGAGTCCGATGATCGCGACACTCGGCACGATGACGAGGGGCGGGCCCAGCCGGTCGCTCAAACCGCCGCCAAAGAACACGCCGATTCCCGCCGAGATGCCCCAGACGAACATGACCACGCTGATCCGTGCTTCGTGCAGTCCCGTCAGATGCGTGACGAGGGCGGACATGTAGGTGTAGACGGTATAGGCGCCCGTCGCCCACAGCGTCGTGGCGGCGAGCGTCGCGAGCACGGCCGGGCGCGCGGCGACGGCGAGGCGCTCGCGCAGCGTGGCCGTGGGAATGCCGTCGCCGATGGCGCGCGGCACGCCCGCAAGGATGCCTGCCGCCGCTATCGCGGCAAGCACGGCGACACCCGCGAAGGTCATGCGCCAGCCGGCGTGTTGGCCGATCATCGATCCGAGCGGCACACCCAACGCAAGCGCAATCGTAATGCCGGAGTTGACGACGGCGATCGCCCGCCCGCGCCGCGCAGGCTCGACGATCGCGCCTGCAAGCGCGTTCGCTCCCGGGACGAACACGCCCGCCGACAACGCGAGCAGCACACGCGCCGCCATCAGCCACCCGTAGTTGGGCGCGACAAACGCGAGCAGATTCGACAGCGCGAAGATGCCGACGCTCGAAAGCAGCAATGTGCGGCGATTCAGGCCACCCGTCGCCGCCGTGAGCAACGGCGAGCTCACGCCATAGGCGAGTGCGAAAGCGGTCACGAGTTGTCCCGCCTGTTCGATCGTGACGCCGAGATCGGACGCGAGGCCGGGCAGCAGCGGGGAGATCATGAAGCCTTCTGTGCCGATTGCAAAAGCGCCCACGGCAAGCAGATAAATGGGCGTGGGTATGCCACCCACGTAACGGAGGGTTTTCATTCCTGATTCCTTCGGATGAAGACAACGGACAGATTCAGCGGACAGACTCAGCGGACAGATTCAGCGGACATCTCGCGATGCATGCATCCTGATGCAAAGCGGCACGCCTGGTTCATCGGCTTTGTCGTGGCATTTCCGACCAGACTGTCCGCATTCGCGGGACACGGCGACCGTACGCCGCGTAGCGGTCGCGGTTGGCATTGCGGAACGGGAGTCTCAGGTGCGCGGACGGCAAGCGCACAAGTCGCGGCCTTCGCGCTGCTTATAGTTCGTCTATCTCGTCACTTGCCGAAGAGGGTGAATCATGTCCGCAGTTCAATCAAACCAGTCAGTAGAGCCGATTCGCGTCGGTCTTGTCGGCATCGGCAACTGGGCTCTCCATGGCCATGTCCGCGTGCTGAAGATGCTGCCGCAATACCGGCTGCGCGCGCTCTGGAGCACACGAGCCGACGCCGCGCACGCGGCTGCCGATGCGCACGGAATCGAAGAAGTCGTCGGCAGTCTGGATGATCTCGTCGATCATCCCGAGGTCGATCTCGTCGTCGTGCTGAACACGGCACCGCAACATGCGCAGACGGTGCGCAAGGCGATTGCGGCAGGCAAGCATGTGTACTGCGAGTGGCCGCTGAGTGTATCGACGCAAACGTCGCAGGAACTCGTCGAAATGGCGCAGCGCGCGGGTGTGCGTCATATCGTCGGACTGCAGCGCAGGCTCGCGCCGCACAACCGTTATCTGCGCGATCTCGTGCAAAGCGGCTTTGTCGGCAAGCTCCGTTCGGTGCGCATCCACGTCAGCATGGATGCGTTCGGCGCGCAGCGCTCGCAGGCGCTGCGCTGGACCGTGCCCGCCGAAAACTTCTCCAGCGCCATTGCGATCTACGCTGGACACTTTCTCGACATGCTGTTTGCGTCCGTCGGCTGGCCGCAGCGCATTTCGGCGTTGGCGCTGAACCAGATCAAGACCGTGACGATACGCGAGACGGGTGAAGTCCTGCCTTCGGCGGCCCCCGACCAGCTCATGTTCATCGGGCGCATGGCCGGCGACGCCGCGCTTTGCGTCCATGTCGAAGCGGGCAAACTCAACGGACGCGGCGTGCGGATCGACATCACGGGCGATGCGGGCGATCTGCGTATCACGAACGCGTCGGCGTTCGGCGATGTCGGCGACGACTATGTGATCGAAGGCGCGTGCGGTCAGGATATGCCGATGCAAAAACTCGCTATCCCGCTGCAATACGACCGGTTGCCTGCATCGAATCTGCCGTCCGCCGTTCTCGAACTCGCTGAGCTGTACGTCGCGTACGCCGGCGATTTGCGCACGGGTTCATCCGATGCGCCGACTTTCGCGGACGCCGTGCGTCTGCACCGGCTGATCGATGCGGCAATGCGTTCGACAGAGGAAGGCCGCGAAATCGCGCTGAACTGAGCGACGGGTTCTTGTTTTGTTTCAGCCGGCCGTCGTGCGCTCTTCGCTTGCTTCGGGGAACAGGTGTTTTGCCATGTAGTCGACGAACACGCGAATCTTCGGCGAAAGATGCCGCCCCGACGGCCACACTGCGCGAAACACCTTGCGATCGGTTGCGTAGGCGGGCAGCACCGCGACCAGCCGGCCATCGGCGAGCTGGCGTCTGACGAGGAAGTTCGGCAAGTAGGCCAGTCCTTGCCCGTCCACCGCGAGTTCGATCAGCGGCTCGACCGTATTGACGGTCAGGCGGGGCGGCAAGTCCATTTCGAGCACGCTGTCGCCGTCGCGCAGCAGCCACCGGTCGACCTTGCCCGTCGACGGATAGCGGTGCAAGAGGCACGCGTGCTGATGCAGGTCGTCCGGCACGCGCGGCACGCCGCGACGCGACAGATACGTCGGCGAGGCGACGATGAGCGGCGTGTAGTGCCCGAGCGCGCGCGTCACCAGCCGCGAATCGGTGGCCTCGCCCGTGCGCAGCACGACATCGAAGCCTTCGTCGATCACATTGACGATGCGGTCCGAGAAGTCAAGTTCGAGCCGGATATCCGGGTACTCGCGAATGAACGACCCGAGCACGGGCAGCAGCAGGCTCTCCACGAGCGGCAGGCTCACGCGCAATTGCCCCTTTGGCGACGATGCGGCGGACAGTTCGGCTTCCGCCGCTTCGAGCTCCTCGACGACGCGCAGGCAACGGCTGAGAAACAGTTGCCCCTCGGGCGTGAGCGTGACGCTGCGCGTGCTGCGATGAAAGAGGCGCACGCCCAGACGTTGCTCGAGCCGCGATATGGCCTTGCCGACCGCCGATGACGAGATTCCCATCTGCCTTCCGACTTCGCTGAAATTGCGAAGCTCCGCGGCTTTGACGAAAGCATCGACGGAACCGAGTCTGTCCATGTTGCGCGCGCTCTTGCAGGGGGTATCGCGCGGACTATAGCATGCGCTGTCACGGCGGCGCGCCTTGTGCGCCGCTGCTTTGCTGCGATGGCACGACTATCGCAGTCGAACCGGGTTGGTGCATCCGGCGTAATGCGCGACAATCGCGGCTACTCTGTCGACGTCTGCCGCGAGGAGCACGCCATGTCGGTATTGATACTGGGTTTACTGCTATTCCTTGGTCAACATTCGATCCGCATCTTCGCAGAAGACTGGCGCAAGGCGCGGATCGAAAAGATGGGCGAGAAGGGCTGGAAATCGGCGTATTCAGTCGTGTCGATAATCGGGTTGGTGCTGGTCATCTGGGGCTATGGAATCGCGCGGCGCGAGCCCGTCGTCCTATGGTCGCCGCCTGCATGGGCGCCGCATCTCGCCGCCGTCCTCACGCTCGTTGCTTTCATCCTCTTTCCTGCTGCGCATGCGCCGGGCAATCACTTCAAGGCGCTCGTCAAGCATCCGATGGTGATCGGCGTCGCGTTATGGGCATTCGCCCACCTGCTGGCGAACGGGACGCTGAACGCGGTCGTGCTGTTCGGCGCATTCCTCGTTTGGGCGCTGGTTGATTTCGCTGCTGCGCGGCGGCGGGATCGTGCCGAGGGCGTTGTCTATCCCAGCGGAACCCTGTCACGCGATGTGATGCCCGTGGTTGCGGGCGTCATCGCGTGGATCGTGTTCGCATTCTTCCTGCACGGATGGCTGATCGGCGTGAAGCCGATGGGTTGAAGGCTGAAGGCTGAAGGCTCGCTGAAGGCGCAGTGTCAGGCGAAGCGATGGCTGAGCGCGTCGGCTTGCGCGTCGCCCGAGGTTCGGGACTGGCCCGCATTGACGGCGGGAACGGAAGACCGCGTTCGTTGATGAACGACCGAAACGGGATCGAGGATATTGGCCGCCTGATACAGGCAGATCCACTCTGCATGCTCGGGTTCCAGCGGGTCTTGTTCCAGCAGCCAGTTCGTGTCGCAGACGCGGCAACAGTACTGCTGCAGGATGACGGGCCGACGCCCGAGCGGGCGCAACTTCGTTGGACTGCGTGTTGCCAGCAGCCCCGCGTGAGGCTGGGCGGCATCGCCGAGTTGCATTCTTTCGCACGCTTCACAGGACATGGCGAGTCGGTGGGGGCGCTGCAGAATGACTGACTATAACACCGCATCGGACGACGTGCGGCGCACGGGGCGCGAAAGACAAAATGCCGCTGGCGCGCGCCGTGCAATGCCGTCAGATCCACTTCGCCTTTCGAAACCAGCGCAACAGAAACAGGTCGATCACGACGATCACCGACATGACGATCGGGTACCCATATTGCGAGTGCAGTTCCGGCATGTGCTCGAAGTTCATGCCGTAAATGCCCGCGATCAACGTGGGCACGGCGAACAGCGCGGCGAACGAACCGAGGCGCTTGGTGACCTCGCTCTCGGCCAGCGCGATCATGCCCAGGTTGACCTGGATGGCCGTGATGACCATTTCGCGGCGCCCTTCGATCGCGCCGACGATCCGTTCCAGATGGAAATAGACGTCCTTGAAGTACGCCGACATGCCTTCGCAGATTCTCGGGACGCGGCTGCCCGTGAGCTTGCTGACGCCTTCCAGCAGCGGCCCGATATGATGCAGGAGCACGACGAGGCGCCGCTTGAAGCGGTACAGCTCCTCGATGGTCGCCCGCGATTCGTTGACCTGCTGGCGGCTGAAGATGCGGTCTTCGAGTTCTTCGAGCTCGGCGGTGAGCGTTTCGAGAATCAGAAAATAGCCGTCGACGATCTCGTCCATCAATGCATACAGGACGAACGCGGCCCCTTGTTTGAGGAGTTCCGGTTCGTGCTCGCAGCGCTTGCGCACGCTCTGGAAGCCGCGCATCGTGCGCATGCGCACGGAAAGCACATAGTTCGCGGCGACGAAAACATCGACTTCGCCAAACAGCAGGCTGCCGTCTTCCTGAAATTCGACGGTATGCATGACGGCGAAAAGGGAGTCGCCGTATTCCTCGATTTTCGGCCATTGATGATGCGCGCGCACATCTTCGACAGCGAGTTCGTGCAGGCCGAATTCCTCCTTCATCGCTTCCAGCTCGGCCGGCTCCGGGTCCTTGATCGCGACCCACACGAAGCATTCCGGCTTCTGCACGTAGTCACTGATCTGCTCGATGGTGATGTCGCCGAGCTTTCGGCCGTCCTGATAGGCGACGCAATTGATCAACATGTTCGTATTTACCAGGCATGAGGGCGACGGGCGACGCGGGATTGGCGGGTGCCGCTGGCGCGAGGCGGGCATGCGGCTGTCGGCGTGCGAAGCGTGGCGCCGACGTTTTGATGATAGTACCGATGGTAACTGCGTCAGGCCGGCGCATGCAGCGCACCTCCGATCCCCGAGCATTTGCTCTGCCAGAAAGTCGCACGGCGGCCGGGCCGAACGGGCGCTGCGCGCGAGGACGACTTCGAGGGACGGCATCGGCGGCAAACTTTCCGTCTCGCCCAGTTGCGCAAGGTGCCCGGGAACGCTGCATCGACGCGAGCGGCGCAACAGCGAGGCCTGCGTCGACCATGCTGGTCCGGCCCAGAAGATTGGGGCTTTCATATGAGATCCGATACCGGATATTGGCCTGCTGCAATGCATTGATCGCGTGCGCGCGAGCGGTGCTGCCGTGAGTGAAGACAGCGATGGGCAGCGGGCGTTCTCGCCATATCTGCCGGTCGCCGCGATCGGCCGCATTCGCGAGCGCTGTTTTCCGTCGACGACCGACCACGTCTGGGCCGACGACGTGCGTCGGGCCGCTCAGCCGGCGTGGCTCCATCGGGGAGGCGCTGGCGGCGCGCGGGTCCGCAATTTCGGCGAAGTGGCGCAAGAGTTAGCCGCGTGAAAGTGCGGTGTCGCAAGGTGATGGCCCATCAGTAGGTCAGATCGGCGATCACACGGGCCACGGTTTCCAGCGACCGCTTCAGCGTGGCCAGATCGACCGAGCCGAGCGCCAGCCGGATCGCGTGAGGCACCTGTGCCGTCGTCGAAAACGGCAGAGCTGTGGTGACGGAAATCCGCTCGCGCAACAACGCCATCGCGACGGCGTCCGCGCGCACCTCCTGCGCAAGCGGAAGCCAGACGAAGTACGACGCGGGATGGCTGATCCGTTTGATCCCGTTCAGAACCTCGGCGGCAAGGCTCTGACGTCTCGTGGCATCCCGTCGCTTGTCCGCTTCGAGCCGCGTCACCGTGCCGTCCTCGATCCAGCCGCAAGCGATCGCCGTCATCGTCGCCGATGTATTCCAGGTGGTCGCCCGAATCGCACGTTCGATCTTTGGAACCCATTCGCGCGGCGCGCAGACGAACCCGACGCGCAGACCCGTCGCGACACTCTTCGACAGGCTCGACACGTAGACCGTCGTCTCCGGCGCAAGCGCTGCCAGCGGAGGAGGAGCGCCTTTCGCGAGGAACGCGTAGGCGGCATCTTCGATCAGGATCAGTCCATGCCGGCGGGCGAGGGCGACGAGCTCCCGGCGGCGCGTCGCGCTCATCACCCAGCCGAGCGGGTTGTGCAGTGTCGGCATCGCGTAGACGGCGCGCACGCGGCGCCGTTTGCACAGGGCCGCCAGTGCGTCCAGATCGGGGCCCTGCGCGGCGGATGGGATCGACGCGAGCTCCAGCCGGCTGGCCTCGGCGGCCAGCTTGAAGCCCGGGTAGGTCAGCGCGTCCACAGCCACCACATCGCCGGGTTCGAGCAGCGCCATCGCGGCCGTCGTCAGCCCGTGCTGGGCGCCGCTCACGAGCATGGCCGTGTCGGGCTTCGCTGGTACACCCCTGCTCGCCAGGTGGCGCGCCACCGTCGCCCGCTCGTGCTCGCGCCCGCCATGCGGCTGGTAACGCAGCAGGGATTCCAGATCGCCTGCCGTCGCAAGCTGGCGCAGCGCCGCCCTGAGCAGATCGGCCTGGCCCGGCGAAGACGGATAGTTGAAGCTCAGGTCCACCGTGTCCGCGCTCCACGCATGCAGGTCGACGCCCTGGCCGCGCGGAAGCGGCTCCTTGACGAACGTGCCGCGGCCGGTTTCGCCGCTCACCAGACCCATCGCCTGCAGCTCCGCGTAGACACGCGTGGCCGTGACGAGCGCAAGGCCTTCGCGCGTGGCGAGTTCGCGGTGCGTCGGCAGACGCGTGCCGGGACGCAGGCGGCCCGCACGAATGTCGGCCGCGAGCCGGTCGACCAGTTGCTTGTAGCGTGGCTCAGCCATGCCGGAATGTATCCATGACAATTATTTGATTGTATTGATTATCGGCCCTACGATGGAACCACACAACGTCTCCATCCACACGAGCACGCCATGCACATCGCCATCCTGACGTTTGAAGGCTTCAACGAACTCGACTCGCTGATTGCACTGAACATTCTCAACCGCGTCAGGAAACCGGGCTGGCGGGTTTCGATCGCCTGTCCGTCGGCGACGGTGCGTTCGATGAATGGGGTGGTGCTGGAGGCGCAAGCGTCGCTGAAGGACGCATGCGACGCCGACGCGGTGCTGGTCGGCAGCGGGATCAAGACGCGGGACGTCGCGGCCGATCCCGAACTGATGTCGCAACTGAAGCTCGACCCGGCGCGCCAGTTGCTGGGCGCCCAATGCTCGGGCACGCTGATACTCGCGAAGCTCGGCCTGCTGGATGGCGTGCCCGCCTGCACGGACGTGACCACGAAGCCCTGGGTCGAAGAGGCCGGCGTAGCCGTGCTCAACCAGCCGTTCGTGGCGAGGGGGAACGTCGCGACGGCAGGCGGGTGCATGTCGTCGCAGTATCTGGCGGCCTGGCTCATTGCGCGTCTCGCGGACGTCGAGGCGGCGCGCAGCGCGATTCACTATGTCGCTCCCGTGGGCGAGAAGGAGGATTACGTGACGCGCGCAATGGCGAACATTTCGCCATTCCTTCAAGGGGAGCATGTCGGCTAGCGACGCTCGCGCACGGTGCTTGACGAGGTTGCCGGAGCGAAAGACCGGTCAGTCGGATACACCGGTTCCGATACGCCGGTTCCGAGACACGCGCTACGCAAGATCGAGACGAAAGAGCAGCGAGTTGCGATCCGGGTAAGCGTACGTGACGGGCAACTCGCTTGCGTCGATTTGCCGGAACCCCTGGCGTACATAAAACCGATGCGAGCGTGTCGAAACGGATGGGGTATCCAGCACGATAGTCGCGATTCCCGTTAGTCTCGCGTGCTCGATCAGGGTCTCGTAGAGTTGCGACGCGCACCCCATGCCCGCACCCCTCCATGCAGCGGATACGAAGAACTTCTTCAGCACCGCCACCTTCGACGTCTCGATCTGCAGCGCTATCGTGCCGACGACATGTCCTTCATGGTCCAGCGCGACCCAGAATCCGCCGCCATTCGCGATGTAGTGCCGTTCGATATCGAGGAGGTCGGATTGCTCGTCGATCGATATGCCGACGTTGTGTTCGACGTTCTGGATATGCAGGATCATCCCGACGACTTCGGCGGCGTGAGATGCCTGATACATGGTGATGTGAGGCGACGTGGTGCCGGTGTGCATGTGTGAGTGCTCATAGGTGTGCGAGACACGAAATCTATGCGTTGAGCGCAATGCGATCTAGAACGTTCTTGCGCTGTTTCGCGGCGAGACCGCGCCCGGCGTCACACCGAACACAGCCTTGAAATGCCGTCCCAGATGACTTTGATCCGCGAACCCCGTCGCGGCAGCAACGTCGGACGGCGTCATGCCGCCCAGCAACAGGCGTTTCGCGGTCTTCAGACGCAGCACCAGCTGGTAGCGGTGCGGGCTCAGCCCAAACGCAGCAGTGAAGCGGCGGCACAATTCGGAAACGGAAAGCGACGCTTCGAGTGCGAGTTCGTCGAGCGAAACGTTGCGGCCGGAATAGGCGTGCAAGTAGGCGCGCGCGTCGCGCAGGCGCTTGTCGGCGACTATGGCAGCGGGCGGGACGGCAGAGCTCCGATGACGCACCGCGCCCAGGACTGCCTCGCAGAAAAGCGCCCATTCGCCGGACCAGGCGGACAGCATCCAGGGACTTTGCATCGACAGAGCGGCGAACTGGATGAACGGGGCGATCGCGCTGCGCATCGTGGCAGGCTGCACGAGAGCGTGCGGAGAAACGCGATGGATCGCACACTGCAACCGCCATTGTGCATCGGGTACATAGAGCATCAGATACTCGCATCCGTTGTCGCTGATCGACTTCCCCGCGTGCGCAACGTGCGGCGGGATCGCATAGACTTCGCCCGCATTGACGACGACGGGTTGCCGAAGACTCGCCATTGTGTCCTTCGCGCCGCGTATCACCGCGCCGATTGCCCACGTGTCGTGCGCGTGCGCGGCGAACCGGTGACGGTCGAAGCGCGCATGGAGCACTTCTACGCCAGCGTTGGCGAGATAGCCGTATTGCGCAGACTCTTTCGACTCGGATCGCGTGTTTTCTACAGTTGTTCGTGACATCGCGTATGACCGTGAATCGAGCGGGCGAGGGCGGGTGGTGCGATGGATCGCGACGCGCCGCTACGCGCACCAGAGGGGAGCTTTCGCCCGCAGCGTTTCGATGGCGAGATCGAGGAACGCACGCACTTTCCGGTTCGCGTGCTTGCCTTCCCGATGCACCACATGCACGGGCAGCGTCGCGAGTTCGTAATCGGGCAGCACGATCCGAAGCGTGCCCTCCGCCAGATCCTGCGCGATCTGATAAGAGAGCAGGCGCGCGATGCCGAGCCCTGCGCGTGCCGCCTCGATGGCCGAGTCGTTGGTGGTGGTGACGAGACGCGGCTGGATGGGGACGGCAAGCGGTTTTCCGTTTACGCGAAAGCGCCATTCAGGCGAAGGCGTGAGCCCCGTCGCCTGAATGGCGACGTGAGATTCGAGTTCCTCGGGGCGCTGCGGAACGCCGTGCGCGTCGAGATAAGCGGGAGAAGCGCACAGCACCCGCCGCACCTTGCCGACGGCAATCGCCTGAAGTGAAGAACTCGGCAGTTCACCGATGCGGACCGCGACGTCGGCGCCTTCATCGACGAGATTCACGATGCGGTCCAGAAACCAGCAATTCAGGTTCACGGCCGGATAGCGTGTCAGATACTCGAGAGCGACAGGCGTCACATACATCCTTCCGAACAGCACGGGCGCGGTGACTGTCAAATGGCCGCGCGGCGTCGTGTTTGCACCGGCTGCTGAAAGCTCGGCGGCCTCGACTTCGGACAGGATGCGGCGGCAGTCCTCGAAGAAGGTTGCGCCCGCATCCGTCGTCCGGACGACGCGCGTCGTGCGCGTCAGCAGGCGCACGCCGAGGTGTTCTTCGAGTTCGGTCATCACCCGGCTGATGACGGATGGCGACACGTTGAGCTTACGCGCCGCGGAAGCGAGGCCTTCTGTTTCGACCACGGTCACGAAGGTGTGCATTGCCTGGAGCCTGTCCATGTCGGAGGAAACGAACGGGGACGTGACGAGAGACGCCTGTCGGCGGGCCGCGAGGCAGGCATCGACAGGCAACGTAGCGTCAAGCATAGCAGCGTTTCGCAGCCGCGATCAGCAACGGCGACATCAGAGGTCGAGCAGCAGACGATCGCCGCCGCCCGTCTCCGCGTTCGCGGGGACGGCGCAGCAGATCAGCGCCTCGTCGTCCGGCACCTTGAATTCCGGGGCAACGGGATACGCGACCGCGCCCGCGACGACGCGTGTGCGGCAGGTTCCGCAACTGCCGCCACGGCAACCGAACTCGGGATTCAGTCCGCGCGCTTCTGCAAGCTCCAGCAAGGAGCCGCTGTCCGGCTGCCAGCGCGCTTCCTTTCCCGACTTCACAAATGCGACGGGTGTCGGCTGATCCGCCGCGACGCGAACCGGGCCTGGCTGCGCGGGCGGCTCCTTTCTGCGTTGCAACCCGGACGGCCCGAAAGCCTCGGCGTGGATGCGATCGTCGGCCACGTTGAGATCGCGCAACCCGTCGTAGAGGGATTGCATGAACCCCGATGGCCCGCAGAGGTAAAAGTCGTAGTCGTTGAACGGCAGTGTTTCGGACAGCAGCGCGACATCGATACGGCCAGTCACGTCGAAGTCCTTGCCGTCGCGCGCGCCGTCGGTATGTGTGAGCGCGCGCACCACGTGGACTGCGCCGTTCGCCGAAGCAGCAAGCCGTTCGATTTCGCGGCTGAACGCACGCTCTTTCAACGAACGCGCCGAATGAAAGAACCACGTCGGACGCACGCGACGCTTGCGCAGGCCCTCGTAGACGATATGGCGCAACATCGCGAGCATCGGCGTCACGCCGACGCCAGCCGCGAGCAGCACGGCGGGACGGCGCAGCGCGGCATCGACGGTGAACTGGCCGGCGGGCGCTCGCGCTTCGATGATGCTGCCCACATGCAGCGTGTCATGAAGATAAGACGACACGAGTCCTTCGCGCTTCACGCTGATCCGGTAGAGACTGTCGGCGGGTGCCGTCGAGAGCGTGTATGTCCTGATGACAGGCTTGTTGCAGGTGGGCGGCGTGACGCGAATGGGCAGATGCTGGCCGGCGGCGTGCGCAATGAGTCCTGCGCCGTCGAGCGGTTCGAGGTGGAACGAACGGATCACCGCGCTTTCATCGACGATCTTCGTCACCTTGAATGGCCGCCACGCTTCGGCCAGCGCGGCGGCTTTCAGGCGGCTCGCCACTTCGTCCCAGCTGCCCGTCATCAGCGAGTTAGGCGACCAGCCATTGGCCTGGAACTTCCACCGCAGCGGCAGCGCGGCCGCTCGATAGACGATGCGCCTCGGCGTGAAATGCCAGAGCCGCTCCGCGCCCTGGAACGCGGCGATCTCGGCGGAATCCAGATCGACGGTGGCGTCTCCCGTCAATTGCAGGATGTCGCCCGTTTCGAAGTCAGCGAACACGAGCCCAGCGCGCGAGTTGACGACGAAGTTGCCGAGCGTCGCGAAGAAGAGGTTGCCCGCAAAGTCGGGGATGGTGAGCCGGCCGTCGTCGCCGATGCGCACGAACCCCGCCTTGCCGCCGCGATGCGACACGTCGACCTGGCGGCGGTCGCCATCACCGACATACGACGCGACGAAAAACGTATCCGCCGATTCAACCATCGCGCGTGCGCGCCCCGTCAAGCCGCCGAACTCCGTCGGCTCGATGCCGGAGAACACGGACGGATCGCGAACGAACTCGAAATCGCGCGCCTGAATGTATTGCGGGCAATTGCCGAAGCTCTGCGTCACATCGACATCGAAGCGCTGCGCCGTCACGTCGCGCACAGTGCCGTTCAGCCGGTTGCGGCGGCGCGTATGCAACTCGATGCCGAGCAAGCCCAGCGCCGCGCCGTCGTAAAGGCCCGGCGACGCGGGATCATGAGGATCGGCGGCGGCGTCGATGCGCAGAAGCTTGTCAGTCGGTGTCTGCATGAAACCCGGCTGACGGGCGACAAACGTCGCCCATGCATCGCCGTCTGCGTCGACTGCGCCCAGCACGATAAACGGCAGTTGGCTGAAGAACGTTCGATGCTGGTCGGGCATATGGTTGCGGATAATCCGGCGTCCGACATCGTTCATCTTCGCGACCACGCCGACTTTTTCCTGTAGTGCCAGTTCGCCCGCGTGCCACGGTGATTCGCCGTTCGTCGATGCTGTGCTCATGACTTGCCTCCTGAGCGGATGGAACGGGAGCCTTGCTTCAGGCTTCCCGATGAATTGCGTGCCTAGTTGCTCACGGCGAGGCCAACGGGCGTCTTCTGGAACTCGACGAAGCCGGGCAGCGCCTCGATGCGTCGCAGCCACGCGTTGACGTTCGGGTAGAACGACAGATCGACGTTGCCTTCCGGTGCGCGCGCGATGTAGCTGTACAGCGCGACGTCGGCGATCGTCGGGTCGGGCTGCACGATGAATGCGCGGGCTGCCAGTTCTTCGTCGATCAGCTTGAGGATGTGATGCGCGCGGCCGATCGTTTCGTCAGCGTTGTACTTTGCGCCAAAAACGGTGATCAGTCGCGCGGCGGCCGGTCCGAACGCGATCTCGCCAGCGGCGACGGACAGCCAGCGCTGGACGGCCGCCTCGAGCGCGGGCGTTTGGGGCAGCCAGGCCGTCTTGCCGGACTTGCGGGCGAGGTACACGAGGATCGCATTCGAATCGGAAATCGTAATGTCGCCGTCAACCAGAACGGGCACCTGGCCAAACCGGTTCAGCTTCAGAAAATCGGCGGACTTGTGCGCGGCCGCGGCAAGATCGACTTCTATCAACTGATGCTCGATGCCGAGCAGCGACAGAAACAGGCGGGCGCGGTGCGAGTGGCCGGACAGCGGGTGGTAATAGAGCTTCATGGCGTTTTCCTTCCGTCAGAGGTGTGACTGGGGACATCCAGATCACTTGAGACGGAAGTCTAAGGAGGCATCAGGCTCGGCAGAATCCCTCGCGAGGTCAATTCATTCTTCTCGCAACGAGAATGGTGGAGGCGTGCGTGACGCGATCGATTGCTGAGCTATAGGCCGGCTTAACCTCCACCGAATTGGGAAATTGACTTATTGTATTAATATTATAAAAAGGCAGAAAAAATAACCACATCAATTATGAATGTACTTTTTATCCCGGTTTATGGGTGGAAATTTCTTGGCTGGGAGCGCTTCCCGGAAGCATATGTCGAATTTTGCCCGACATAATCAGAGACATCGCCTTTTCCGTTTTCTCCCGGCAACGTTACACGAATGAAACGTTTATAATTCGTCTGCCTTGAAATTCTCCGTAATTAATACTTAATCGGGGAAGCAACCCGGGTAATAAGTACCGAGGACGCCTTTTACGCGTCAGGGCGTCGTTTTGTCTAGTCCAGGCATGTGGCTGCACTTTTCGCGCAGTTTGTCGACCGCGGAAATGTGACGTCAGGAGTTGCCTGTTCAATGTGGGTCCGCATTTGTCTCCACGAACCGGGAAGGTTTGCGGCGGCTTGGCATTGCCTGATTCGCGCAGTGAAATTTGATAATCGATAAGGCTTCCTAATTTCACGCATGCGACATTTGTGTGTCACAAAATCGTAGCGCTTTGGGTGCCGTCCACGATGCTCCCGTGGGTCGATCGAAGCTGACTAGATGCCAGTTGTTTTGAACGCATCAGATGCGTTCAAGGAAAGTACGGCATACGAGAGCTGCAGCTCCCTGAGCGAATCGGCCCACTGCATGCCTGCTGGAAGAATCAATGCACCATAGGCATTGTTAACATAATAGTAAGTATTCCGTAATAAAAACGGATGAATAAAAGCTTATGGCTTTGACTGTGCTGCGCATTCGTGAAAACGGATGAGGCGGGGGTTGGCTGTAAGTGGCGTGGGCTCCGGGGCACGTACGTGCTTCCTTCGATGCCCGCGTTTCGGGATTCGATAACGCCAAAGCGGGACGACACTGCTCGATCTTGCTGGACCTTCGGGGAAAACTGATTTCGGCGAGATATACGGACAATGATGAGATATTGGAAAGTACTGGGAGTTGCGTCGGCAACCGTGTTGGCATCGTTTGGCGCGGATCAGGTGTACGCGCAGGCATCGACGATTACAGTCGCGGGCCAGCAATACACGCTTTGCGGTAAGGAAAACGGCAATTGCTCGTTCCTCGGAACGGCCGCTGTGGTGTTCGGCGCCGTTCCGCCCAATGCGCCTTCCGTGATGCTGACTGCTCCTCGTACCTTCACCAACGGCGTCGGCTGTTACGTCGGCGCAGTTTCGCAAACGGATCCTGCATTCGGCTATGGAAAGGCATGCTGGGTGCGTGCCGTTGCGGCTACCCCGTCGCCTTCGCCGACTCCGTCTCCGTCTCCGTCTCCGTCTCCGACACCGACGCCGACGCCGACGCCGACGCCGACGCCCACCCCGACGCCGACGCCGACGCCCACACCGACGCCGACGCCCACCCCGACGCCCACCCCGACGCCGACGCCGACCCCCGCGCCTACGCCTTCGCCGTCGGGCAGCTCGACGCTTTCATGCGGCCCGGCAACGCAACAGGCGGGCGGCACGCCGAACGGCCTGATCACGGCCGACACGCCGACCACGGATGGCCTGCGTGTGTTCCAGAACAACACGCCGTTCAAGGTGACCGTTACGACCAACTCGCCGAATGCGGATACGGTGGTCTGGTCGATTGCTGATTCGAATGGCGCGATCAAAACGCAGGGCAGCTTCCCGGTGAACGCCGGCGTGCAGACCAACACGATTTCGTGTACCTCGACCTGGTCAGGCTATGGCGCAATCACGGCCACGCTGCGCGCGAACGGCGGCACGCTGCCGCACAGCGGCACGCGTCCGATGGGCATTGCGACGTTCGGCGTGCTGCCGAATCTCACGTCGGCACTGGGCACCGTCACGTACGCTCATCAAGACCAGCATCGTTTCGGCATGCAGGGCTTCAACGGCAACATCGCGGCTCTGCACGCGTTGGGCATCACGTGGACGATCGACGACCGCCAGCAATCGACGATGGAGCCGAATGGGCCGAACACCTATACGCCCAACGCGAACGATCTCGATCCGTTCTACAAGGCTCATCCTGACCAGATGCGCATCGTGCGTCTCGATGGTATCCCGGGCTGGAATTCGAAGACGGGCCAGTACACGGACAGCTACTACGCGCCCGTGAACATGCAGGAGTTCCAGAGCTTCATGGCGAAGGTCGGCACGGACACGAGTCTCATCCGCGCCGCGACCTACCCGAACCAGCAGAAGAACTACTATCAGGTGACGTGGGAGCCGAGCCTCGGCTGGGCCGATAGCGACGCGAACTTCGTCGCGATGTACAAGGCCGCCTACCAAGGCATTCACTCGACCGATCCGAACGCTGTCGTGATGGGTACGGGCAATCCGTTCGCGGCGAACTGCGATACCTGTACCACCGGCTATCTGAAGAAGTTCGGTGCGCTCGGCCTGTGGAACTACATCGACGCAGTGTCGACGCATGGTTACTGGAATGCGGGTACCTATCCGGCGCACCCGCCGGAACTGCAGGACTCGGACCCGGATCCCGCGAACCAGGCCAACGCGCTCGACAACCAGATGGCACAGTTGCGCTCGGTGATGCAAGCGGGCAAGCCGAACATGAAGCTGTTCTTCACGGAAGCGGGTACGAGCTACGATCCGGGCCTGAACTATGGTCCCACCGTGCCGTCGCAAAACCAGCTGTTCGCCCATGCTGCTGTCGGCGTGCGGTCGCACATCATCGTGCTGGGCGGCGGCGCGCAGCTCACGACGTTCTTCTATGGCGCCGACTACCCGGGTGAGCCTGGCTATGGCACGTTCTTCGACCTGAACAACGCACAGGGCGCATTCGGTGCATCGAACCTTTCGCCGAAGCCTGAAGCGATGGCGTTTGCGACGATGACGCGCGTACTCGACGGCACCAACACGTTGGGTCGCATCAAGGGCACGCCGCAAGGCACGTTTGCATACGCGTTCCAGCAACTGGGCAACGGCAAGGTCGTGACGGCGGCATGGACTCACAACAACAGTCAGTGGCCGACCAGCAACGGCACGTATAGCCAGACGTATTCCACGAGCTATTCGCTGCAGGTCGACAACCCGGGCACGTCGGGCAACGTCGCGAAAATCGACGGGTACGGCAACGTCACCACGGTTCCGTATTCGAACGGCCAGGTGTCGCTGACATTGACGGAAGTGCCGCAGTACATCGTGTCGAACAACGCGACGGTCGCGAAGAACAATTCGACCGTGCCGGTTGGTTACACGGGTCAATAATCGTCGGTCGAAAACGCGCGCAACGCAGCGCGGTGTCGCAACACCGCCAGGACGGGCTCGCTGCCCGTCCGTTGCGATTGACGCGCGCCACGTTCCAAAAGGTGAGGGGATCCAGGAAGTCAGCTTCCTGGATCCCCTTTCTTATGCGGCTGGCGGCGCAGAGTCGCTTTGCCTAGTAACGGCCCGACAGCAGATAACCCGCGTTCGGCACTTGCGCCTTCAGTCCGAGCGTCTTGAGAATGCGATAAACGGTCGACGTCGCGGCGGATAGGACGGGCTTGCCGAGGCGGTCCTCGACGGCCTGGATCGCGGGCAGCGAGGGCATTTGCACGCATGCGGAGAGCACGACGGCGTCAGCGTTGCCGATATCGAGGCGATCCGCGTGACCGATCAGGTTCAGCGGATCGAGGCGGCCCACAGCGAGGTTGTCCGACACTTCCAGACTGATCGAGTCGGTCACTTCGATGTCTTCGCTCTGGATGTAATCGACCACCTGTTGTGTCAGCGGCTTCATGTACGGCGTGATGATCGCGACACGCTTGAATCCCATCGTCTTCACGCCTTCGACCAATGCGCCTGCCGAGCTGATGATCGGCGTCGGCGCGCCGTTGCTTTCGACAGCCTTTTTAAGGCGCGATTCCGACGTGCGGTGATAACCCACGCCCTGGCACATGATCGCGACGAGGCACGCATAGGCGAGCACATCGCAGCGCGCGTCGCTGAGTTCGAGCGCGCAGCGGTCGCTGTCCACGTCCATCTTCTTCAGTTCTTCCGGCGTGACATGCATCATCCGCATGCGTGCCGAGTGGAACGTGAAGCGCTCTTCGGGGAAGAGCTCATAGCGCGAGGTCAGCATCGCGGGAATTTCCGTTTCCATCGTCGTATTCGAGCTGGGAACGATCTGGCCGATTCGATAGGTCTTCATGGTTTCTGGCTGGCGAGAGTTGAAAATCAGTTTCCGCTTGTGAGTTGAACGCCCTGCGTTTCCCGAAGCGTGAAGACGAGAAGCGCGGCGGTGACGTACGCAATGGACGCGATGCAATAGGTCGTCGTGAAGCCGATGAGCGGAATCAGCGCGGGCACGAGTTTGATCCCTGCAATTGCGCCGACGCGTCCAAAGTTGAAGCAAAAGCCTGCGGCCGTCGAACGGATGCTGGTCGGAAAGAGTTCCGCGTACCACGCGCCGAAGCCGCTGAAATAGCCGGTGAAGAATCCGAGCAACGCCGACAGCGCGCCGATGATCGCGATGTTGTGCGCGTTGAATTCGAGCTTGCCGTTGGCCAGCGGAATCATCGTCGCGCCATAGGCGAACATGGGTACTGCGATCGCGATGCCGATAAAGAAGCCCGCAAATGCCGCGCGCCGCCCGAAGCGCTCCGCCAGCGAGCCGTACGCGAGATAGCCGAGCGTCGCGCCGATGCCCGTCCACACCAGAAACACGGGAGCCTGATCGATGCGCACATGCAGGATGCTCTGCAGATAGGTCGGCGTGAACGTGGTGATGATCCAGTACCCATACATGCCGAGAATGGAAATCGTGAGTGCGAGCAGCGTCGTGCGTCGGTACTCGGGCTGGAAGATCTGCAACAGGTTCGCCTTGCCGGCGTTGTTCTTCAGGAACTCGCGATTGGCGAGCCACACGGGCGATTCCTTAACGAAGAAGAAAATGAAAACGGCGATGACGTAAGCAGGCACAGCGGACAGAACGAACAGCCTGCGCCACGAATCGGGGTTCGACGCGTCGAGCAGCGTCCACGCGAAGATCGCGGCCAGCAGGCTGCCGCCCGACCAGCCCGTCTGCATCACGGCGATCGCCTTCGCGCGGCCCGACGCCGGCCAGATTTCGCTGACGAGGGCAACGGCCGCCGACCACAATCCGCCTACGCCGATCCCCACCGCGAAGCGGTACACGTTCAGTTCCGCGATGCTATGGGCGAATCCGCACAGCAGCGTGCCTGTGCCGTAAGTCAGAACCGAAATGAGCAAGGTGCGCTTGCGGCCGATCTTGTCGGAGATATTGCCGAGGAAGAAGCCGCCGATGCCCGTTGCGAGCAGGAACCAGGCGACGGTCGACACCACATCGGCAAGCGACGCCGAAAACGTATGCGAGACGGCGAGAATGACGAAACCGAACACGGTCGCGTCGAGTGCGTCGAACAGCCACGCGCCCCACGAACCGCCGAGCGTCACGTAACGCCGCAGGCGCGGCATCTGCTCGGAAGAGGCGGCGTGAGCCGTCCGTGCTGTCTCCAGTGCTCCAGTACTGTTCATTTTGTAGTCCGTTGACGGCCGGGCGGCCGTGTTGATCCGATTACCCGGATGCGCACGCCCGTCGGTGCAGCCAACGTCTGTCAAATGCCCGGTGTGGGTGGAGGGTTCGCTAGAGGCGCCAGCTCATGGCGGGACGCCTCGTAGCGCGGGGCGGTCAGACGGCGGGTGGCACTACGCGTGCGCGTCGAGTGACTTGATGCTAAGGAGATGGCCCCGCGCTGTACACCAGCGAATGGCTATCCTGCCATCGCGAACCGTTATGGCAGGACCGGAAGTGTCGAGGTTCAGTTGCTCGCGCGAAGATGCTCGAAAAAGAGCCGGGCAACGGGCGAGAGCGCATCGGCACGGCGCACGCACACAACCAGCTCGCGCGTGGCCCATGTCTCATCGAGCTTCACGGTGCGCGTGCCGGGCAGGCGGTATAGCTCCGCATTGCCCGCGGGCAGGATGCCGACGCCCATGCCGACCTGCACCATCTTGCACAGCGCGTCGTACGACGACACTTCGACCTTCGCGCGCAGCGTCTTTCCCGCCTGGCTCGCCTCCGTGGCCATCTGGAAGCGCAGATGCGTGCCCGCCCGGAGCACCACATGCTCGTAGTCGAGCGTCTGCGCAAACTTGACGTGACGTCGATTCGCGAGCGGATGACGGGACGGGACGAGCACCTTCAGTTCGTCGGTGCGAAACGGATGAACCTCGATGTCGGCGCTATGCGGCAACCGTGTAAAGACGCCGATTTCCGCGACGTTTTCCGCGATGCTCTCGGTAATCGCGAGGCTGTCGCGCTCGATCAGCGAGATATTGATGTCCGGATAGCGGTCGCTGAACGACTTGACGATGGGCGGCATGAAGGTCGAGATCGCCGAGATGTTGACGAGCACGCGCACCGATCCACGCAGGCCGTCCGAGTACGCCTTCATCTGCAGGACGATATTGCGCATGTCGTCCAGCACATCGCGCGCGAGTATCGACAGATTGACGCCCGCCGCTGTCGGCGTAATGCCTTTGTTCGTGCGCGACAGCAGCGGCGTGCCGAACAGTTCTTCGAGTTCGCGCAGGCGCTTGCTGACAGCGGGCGCGGCGATGTGTTCGAGCTCTGCCGCGCCCGCGATCGTGCCTTCTTCGACCACGCGAACGAACAGCTTGAGAGAAACGGGATCGAGCTTCAACGCACGCTCCAGGTCGTTTCGCGTGCAAGGATTCGCCTCGGTTTATGCATGCGCGGGCCGCTGCGTCTGATCGAGCCACTCGACGATGTTGCGCACGGTATCGCCGTAGAACGTTTCGTATAGCTCATGCGTCACATAGCCGATATGCGGCGTGGCGAGCACGTTGTCGAGCGAACGCAGCGGGTGTGCCGCTTCGAGCGGCTCGGTGTCGTACACGTCGATGGCAGCGCCCGCGATCTGCCCGCTCTCCAGCGCGGCGAGCAGCGCCGCCGTATCGACGATCGGGCCGCGTGACGTATTGACGATGCGGCTCGTCGGCTTCATTCTGCCTAACTCGGCAGCGCCGACCAGGCCGAGCGTGCGTTCGCTCAGTCGGACGTGGATCGACAGAATGTCGGACGTGGAGAACAGCGTATCCTTGTCGACCAGTTGCACGCCTTTCGATTCCGCGCGCTCCGCCGTCAGGTTCTGGCTCCACGCAATCACATTCATCCTGAACGCGCGGCCTATCACGCCGACGGCCGAGCCGATATGACCCAGCCCGAGCAGGCCGAGCGTCTTGCCCGCCAGTTGCGTTCCGAGTGCGACTTGCCAACCGCCTTCGCGCAACGACTGATTCTCGACGGAGATATTGCGGGCCATCGCAAGAATCATTGCCCACGTGAATTCGATGGTCGGCGTCGATGAATAGCCCGTGTGGACGACCTTGACGCCGCGCTCGGCCGCCGCGTCCGTGTCGATCGACGCGTTGCCCGAACCCGTCGACGCAATCAGCTTGAGATTGGGCAGCGCCTCGATGATTTCACGCGTGAGCGGTGTGCGCTCACGCATCACGCACAGCACGTCGAAGGGCTTCAGCCGTTCGATGATTTGCGCGGTCTGCGCGACGTGGTCGTTGAAAACCGTGATCTCCGCACGGCCTTTCAATGCAGACCAGTCGGCGATTTCGAGTGCGATGTTCTGGTAGTCGTCGAGAATGGCGACTCGGACAACGGACGGGCTAGACATGTGTTACCTCCGGGATTTGCGAATGAGAGCCTCCATAAAATCATATCCAAAAGCGATCGAATTCGCCGATACAGTGCAGACGGCCATCCCGCTGCGTGTGCGCCGTCGCGCGTGGGCCACGAGCCCGTGGCGCTAATTGTCGGCTAATTCGGCACGCCGACAATCCTCTCTACGGTGTGCGGCGGCGCGGATCGCAATCAGCGATGAGCGTGACCGTCGTCCGTGCGTTTCCAAGGAGAAGCCAACATGAACATCCCTCTTATCGACGTTGCGCCGCTTTTCAGCGACGATCCACGCGGCTGGTCCGAAGTGGAGCGCGCCTTGTATGATGCGCATTCCACGATCGGGTTTTCGGTTCTCGTCAATCATCGCGTGCCCCGCAGTGTGACTGACGATCTGTTCTGCGCATCGAGGCGCTTTCATGCGCTGCCTGACGAGCGCAAGATGCCGTTGCGGTACGGAGCGAATCTGCGCGGCTTCCTGCCACTGAATACATCGACGCTGCGCCGCTCGCCGCTCGGCTCGGCGAAAAAGCCGAATCACAGCGACTCGTTCATCGTGATCGATGAACTCGACGAATCGTTGCGCGAAAGATGGTCGCACTGCGCGTTAAGCGGGCATCAGATCTGGCCGCGGGAGGTCGATGGCTTCGAGGCGGCGGCGCGACGCTATCGCGACGCGGTGGCTCGTCTCGGGATGAAGGTGCTGCCGTGCTTTTCAGAAATGATGGGGCTGCCCCGCGACGGCCTGAACGGATACTACACGCCGAACAACCCGATATTGCGTCTGCTTCACTATCCCGCGTTGCCGATGCGCGAGCCGGACGTGTTCGGCTCGGCACCGCATACGGACTACGGCTGTCTCACCTTCGTCGCGCAGGACGAGGTTGGCGGATTGCAGGTCCAGGCTGCTGATGGGGATTGGCTGGACGTGCCGTTCATCGACAACTCGCTGGTCCTCAACACAGGACAGATCATCGCGACGTGGAGTCGCGGCCGTATCAAGGCCACGCCGCACCGTGTCGTGAATCATCCGTGCAAGGCGCGTTACTCGATTGCGTTTTTCTTCGATTGCGGACTGAATGCTCCCGTCGCGCCGCTCGTGCCGCCGCAAGACTCGACCGCTGCGCGCGAAGCTCAACCCACGAAGTTATATGGCGAACATCTGGAAGCATTGTTGCGCGCCAACTATTCGTTCTCGGCTTGATATGCGGTCTTGTTTGCATCGCGTCGCAATTGACCGCGTCGCGAGCGGGCACGGCCGTGTCCGTCGCGACATGGGCGTTAGCGCCAGGGCGCCATCGCATGAAAAACACCGTCGCGCCTGACCAGCGCATGAAACAGCGCGGCAGCCAGATGAACGACGATCAACGCAAAGAAGCACAACGCGAGAAATCTGTGCGCGTTCCAGAGCAGCGTGTGCAGTTCGTTGCTGTGCGGCAGTATCGACGGCAGGCGTACGCCGGCCGCGACGACGGGGTAGTCGGCTGCCGACAGCATGCCCCAGCCGAGAAGCGGAAGCGCGATCATCAGCCCGTAGAAAGCCAGGTGCGAAAGATACGCCGCGAGCTTCATCGGCTCGGGCATGTCCGGCGGCAAGCGCGGTGCGCCGCGCACGAGTCTCACCACGAGCCGGACCAGCGCGAGCACGAGAATCGCGAGGCCCAGCGGCTTGTGAATCGAAACGAGCGTGAGGTAGTCGGGCCGAATGGTCGATACCATGCCAACGCCGATAAACAGCATCGACAGGATGCATATCGCCATGATCCAGTGCAGCGCGCGCTGCAGCGCAGTGAATCGATCGTGGGTCGGTGTCATGGCTTCGCTCCTTCGGCAGGAGTGTGCGGATAGTATTTGTCCTCGGCGGTTCGACGGTTGAACGATACCGAATAGGCGGCCGAGCGCGCGGCCGGAAATGGATCGTCCGAGACGCGAATGCCCGGAGGAAGGACGGTGGGATCGAAGTTGAGATCGCGGCACGGTCCATCGGGCTCCCGTTCGATCGCATTGACCACCAGCGTGCCCGCTTCCACCTTGCGGCGGTCATCCGGCCACGCCTTGCTTGGGTCGGCCGTCTGGTCGCCCGGATTGGCGGCGATGACTATCATCGTCCAGCGTTGCGGCCCGCCGTGTACCCGCTGCGTGATATCCGTGGCAAGGAAGTCGGGCCCGCGCTGCTTGAGTGCGTCGTCGGGGACGGGCTCCGGCTTCGCGGCAGGCAGGAAGGACCAGCGCACGGCCTGATCCTGTCCCGCGGCGTTCGTGAAGATAAAGCTGTTGAGGCTGTTATACCGGTCCTGCGCGTAGGACGCGGTCCAGGGCGCGCTCGTCGCCCATGCGCCGAACGCGGCGAACTCGGGGTGTGCCGCGACGAAGTTCTTCATTGCGTCGGGGTCGTCCTTGTGCGCCGAGGCTTGCAACAGGTCATAGAAGGCTTGTGGCGTGGCGACGGGAAAGAAGGGCGCGTCGATCATCGCCGAGCGCCATTCGCTGCCATCGGGCGCGACGATCCGCAGGCTCAGGCCGCGGACGCGAACGGTTGCATCGGCCGCTTTCGGATCTGCGGTGGCGAGATTGAAGCGCCCCGTGACGGGATACGAGCCCGGTGCAAACATCGCCGCCTTCGATAGCGCGGCGGCCGCTCCATTCGATTCGAATGTGCCCGTGAAGCAGATGCCCTTCGCGTGGTTGCGCCGGAAGCCCAACGCAGGTCCATCCGGCGGCGCAAGGCCATTGACGATTTTTGCTGGCGTCAGGCGTTGAGGCGAAAGCCAGCCGGCCGTATAGGCGAAGGCCAGCACCACGACGGCGACGGCGATTGCGATCAGCGCCAGCGAACGCGCTGACGACGCATTGGAACCTGGTCTATCTGGCATCTGGCTCTCGACGAAGAGTTCTGATGGCGAAAATCTAGCAGCATGCCGGGATCTTTGCAGTGATGGGGAGGCGCGGGTGCCGTGACGCGATCAGCCATCTTCATGGCGGGCGCGTGCCTTTGCGCGGCCAGGCGCTCTGGCAGCCGAACATGGCGATTGCCGCGCCGTCCCGCCCATCGCATGTCGCCCGCTACTGGCCTGTATAGCCAATGGGCGCCGTGTACTTGCCGGAAAAGACATTTGCATTTCTCGACACGACGTAAATTGGCGATTCGGTGAGCGTCAGATTCACGACTCCATTCGCATAGGCAACCGACACAGGATTGCCCATCATGTCGATCAGCGCGACATGGCCGCTCGTGCCGGGCGAATCGACGGTCAGCGCGTAGCGCGTGCTGTAGGCCGGGCTACAGGTTCCCGACGCCGTCGGCCAGACGGCGTTGTTGTGCGTCCAGAGCGCGGTGATGATGGGACCGTTGTTCAGTTGCTGGAACGCATAGCCATATACCATCGACGGCAAGCCGTTCAGACGTCCCAGTGTCTGCGTGCCGTCGAGTACGCGGGTCAGCGCGGCGAACGCGAGCGCCTCGGGCTATGTCCCGCCGACATGCGCGGCGCGTGGGCGTCAGACGTCGCGCCCGCAGCCTCATGATTTAGCATCAGGCGGGCCAGGGCGGGCTTGCAAGCACGTGGGCGCTGAGAGGCTTGGCGTGCATGCGACGTGGGCGCGTTTTGCTCAGCCGTATCTGCCCAGGGAAATTGCAAGCGCGTGGAAGTTTTTCAATCGGCGAGGTGTGGCGGTGGGGATCGTGCTGCCCGTTTCGCTGCCGATCCTGATGGTGTGGTGATCTGGCAGTTCACGCGAATAGGGAACGACTTCCTGTCCGGTGTGATCTTTGCGGGCGCGGATTCAAGGCCGATCACGATCGCGTTGAACAACCCGGTCGACACATCGGAACGCACGAAGGAATACAACGTCAATATGGCTGCCGCGATTATCGCCGCACTGCGGACTTTGGTCTTTTACATCATGACGGGACGCTATTTCGTTCGCGGCCTCACGGCGGGCGCGGTGAAAGGCGACACGCTGGTATTCACGCAATTGAACGGCAACGGGAGCATCAGCCGGATTCATCCCGACGCAAACCCTGCGCCGATGTCGACGATGGACCTGTTATTCGATGTTTCGAAGTCGCTTCTGTTCGATCACCACGTCGGAGGCGCGCATCGCTTGACGCGTCAGACGCCGTGTCCCGGCTAGCTGGCGCGACGCCTGATGTTTTGCCGATGCACGCCGGCGCCCGCTCCCGGCCGATATGAGACGAACCTCATCTTGACGCGATGCGATTGCGCGAGCACGGCGTAATGTCGATGCGGCCGTGCGCTCGCATAGTACCTGCGCGGCGCGACGATGGGCGTTTCATCGCCGTTGAGCCAACGGCGAATCGTGACGAGATCGGTCAGTCGCGCACGCGATGAGCGCGCGCCAAGCAGCGCGATGATCAACTCGCCGTTCGGCATGTTGACATCGACCACGATGCACCGACCCGCCTCGCGGGTGTAGCCGGTTTTCGCCAGTTGAACGTCCCAGTCCTGCCAGAGCACGACGGGATCGGTGTTGCGATACAACCTCATCCGGCTGCCGACCACCTCTTCGTAATCCGGAAGCGTCGTGAAAGAACCGATCAACGGATAACGCGACGCAGCAGCCGCCAGTTTCACGACGTCGCGTGCCGTTGAGAGATTGTCCGGCGAAAGACCGCTTGGATCGTCGAAGTGGGTGTCCATCATGTGCAGCGCGCGTGCCTTGTTGTTCATCGTCAAGATGAACGCGGCCTGGCCCCCTGGAAATGCACGGGACAGCGCGGAAGCCGCGCGATTTTCGGACGACATCAGCGCGAGGCGCAGCATCGCCTCCCGTTCGAGCGACGCGCCGACGGGGATGCGCGATCCGGAATGCTTGAGGCGGTCGATGTCGGCGTCGTCGATGGTAAGCGTTTCGTACATTGACTGGGCGCTGTCGAGCACGACCATCGCGGACATCAGCTTGGTCAGCGACGCGATGGCCTGAACGTCGTCAGGATTCTTCTGGAGCAGGACTTCGCCGCGCGCGATGTCGTAGACGATTGCGCTATGGGAATAGAGGAAGGGCGCGTCGGCGCGGGCCGGCAACGTCGTCGCAGCGAAAAGCAGCGCGCAGATGACTTTCTTCATGATATTCGCACCTTTGGGCCGCGATCGAAATGCGACGGGTTCGTCGCGCACGACGGTCTCCAACAACTAAACTTTAGTTGCTCGGTGCTGGAATGAGTGTGTGAAAAAAGACAGAATTTATCTGTCGAGGAATCAGCGGCGAGGTTGCTGATCGATTGCACGTTGCGACATGAGGCCAGGCCGTGACTATCCGCAAGCTGAGGGTTTGTGCATTCGCGTTTTGCCTGGCTGGCGTTCTGCTGGCTAGCGGGGCGGCATGGGCCGACGACGTCAAGGTGATGATCGCGGGCGGGTTTGCGTCTGCCTACCGGGAACTGGGACCGCAATTCCAGGAGGCGACGGGGCGAACGCTCGTCACCGTCTGGGGGCCCGCGGCGGGCACCGCCGCCAACGCCATTCCGATGCGGCTTGCACGCGGCGAGTGGGCCGACGTGCTGATCGTGGTCGGCTATGCGCTCGATGACGAAATCAATGCCGGCAAGGTCGTGGCTGCCAGCAAGGTCGACTTCGCGCGCTCGCCGATCGGCATGGCGGTGCGCGACGGAACACCCAAGCCGGATATCAGCACCATTGACGCGCTGCGGCGCACGCTGCTTACCGCAAAGTCGATCGTTTATCCGGACAGCGCCTGCGGAGTGTATATCGGGGGCGAACTGTTCTCGCGTCTCGGGCTCGCCGGGCGCGTGGAAAGCCGAAGCCGCATGATCCCGACGGGCCAGGTCGCGAATCTCGTCGCGGACGGCGAGGCGGAGATCGGCTTTCAGCAGGTCGTCGAACTCTTGCCGGTGAAAGGGGTGACGGTGGTCGGTACTTTGCCCGCGGAAGTGCAAAGCTACATCGTGTTCTCCGGAGGCATCGCCACGAGTGCGAGAAATCCCGCCGGCGCAGCGGAGTTGATCCGCTTTCTGTCGTCGCCGGACGCGGCTCCCGCCATCGCGAGGACGGGGCTGGAGCCGCTTGCGATCACGCCTGCGAAATGAGTGACGCTTGAAGGATGCGTCGCGTCGGCGGTGAAAGCCGGGCGGCGGGCGTCCCGCAGCGCTTATGCGTATGCGTCGCCCTTTCAGCGCTCCGGCCCGTGTGAAGGCGTGATCGTCAGTCAGATCGTCGAAGACGAAACGGATGCTCTTTTGCTAAGGTTCTATTGTCTGAGCGGCTTGAGAAATCACGCGCCGGGTAGCAAGGAGAACACGAAAAACAGACGCAAATGGACAGCGCAGATCATGCCTATAAGGCAGCGCTGCAGAGCACGTTGGCACGCACCCGGCAACGCGTCCGTGACGGCACGATCGAATCACGGTAGTGCATGAACTCCATGCCGCCCGCGAGGCTGCGCTCGATTTTTTGCGGACGCGGGGTAACCATCGAACAGATCCGGAGGCACTCCATGGACGAAGCAAGAATACGCGAGGCCATCGATGCCCACTGGCGCGCGTCGGCAGCCGGCGATCTTGATGCTGAGCACGACATCTATGACGACAATGCGATCTGTGAATATCCCCAATCAGGCGAGCGAATCGTCGGAAGGGCAAACCTGCAGGCGCTGCGGAGCCATCACCCAGACAAGCCATCGGGTTTTAACGTAAGGAGAATTCAGGGAACAGGTACTCTTTGGGTGACTGAGTACATCATTTCGTACAAGGGAAGAGCGACCTGCACGGTAAGCATCATGGAGTTCCGGAACATCAAGGTCGTCCATGAGACCCAGTATTTCGCGGAACCCTTTGAAGCGCCGGAATGGCGGAGCCAATGGGTCGAGCGGATCACGTGAGAGCTCGTCGCGGTCTGCCAGTCCCACAGCTTCGATAAATGACCGCATGCCGCGAGTCGCGTCAAGCAGGGCGCCGTTCTGCGTGAGCGCACATCGATGTGCGGATCACCATCGCCCATCGAGCGGCCGTCGTCGCGACACAACCGCGAACAGCTATCCCGCGTCGAAAAAAACACTTCACGAAACGCACGAGCCGATCTTGGGGTGGCCAGCGATCTTTAAATGGCACGCAACTAACCGTCTGCCGCAAGTTCCCCTCTACCCGGCTTCGCCACAAAGCGGCTCGCAGAAGAGGGGTGCGCGCTTGTTCACGCTTGCCTTCGGCGAATGAGTTGAGCGCATAGCTGCTTCTCGCGAGAGCCGCAAGCTTGCGGCGGTAGCGCGTTCAGCAGCGGGACCGATCGTTCAATTCGGCGAGGAGCGCCTGGGCCGTGCGCATGTCCGCAAGTTCGCTTCGTTCCCTGATGCTTTCGCACGCAGGCTGCAGCGCCGCATAGGCATCTTTAATGTCACCTGTTTCCGCCAACTGGCGCGCAAGGCTGATCGCCGCCCGAAGACGCGGAAACCCCGCGCCTTGCCTTTGCGCAACCGAGATCGCCTCGCGTAGGGAGGCGATCGCTTCTTCCCGCCGCGTACGGGACAGCGCGACGAGCAATTCCGCTTTTATGCGCAGCATTTCCGATAACTGGAAGCGTCCGCCATGCTGATCGACAGCGGCAAGCGCCCGCTCGATCTCGATGAGCCCGGCGGCTGGTTTGCCCGCGCGGCCAAGGACTTCGCCAAGCAATGCGTTGAAGTATGGCAGTCCCATTTCCGCACCCGTTGCGCTGATTGCCGCAATGCCTTCGCGCATTCGTTCCATGCCTTCGTCGAGATCGCCGAGTTGCGCCAGCGACCAGCCTAGCTGGAATATCCCCTGCGACAACAATAAAGGCAGCACGTACTCCTCGCATACCGCGATTTCCCGCGCTGCCCACTGTCTCGCCAATTCCGGCTCGCCGCGCAGGATGTGGGCAAAGCTGCATGTCCAGTACGCAAGCGCGTTCGTGAGCGGATGATCGAGGTCTTGCGCGAGTTCGAGCGCATCGTCACAAGTCGAAAGCGACTTGTCGGGATACCCGTGCAGGCACTGCACCAGCGCGGTGAAGCACCGGCAGCACACACCCGGATCGTGTCCCGAGTATTTGAATGTCAGCGCGTGATCCCGCTGCCGGTCGTAGAGTGCGATCCCTCGTGAACTGTGAAGCTCCGCAGCGGCGTATTCGCCCATGAAAAAGCTGTTCGTCCAGAACAGATGATGCGTTTCAAGCTGCATTCCGTGGTCATGTGAGCCCGCCGTCAACGCCGCGCAGCGATTGCCGAGCTGGCGTGCGATTTCAGACTCGCCGCGGATCATTCGATACTGACCTTCGCCTCGCAGCACCGTGAAGAGTTCACCCTCGTCGCCAAGCTCCTCGCAGAGCGCTCTTGCTTGCGTGTACGCGTCCAGTACCTCTTTGGCCGCCCAGCCCTTCGCCGCCATCATGGTTACGCCGAGGACCTTTTGATAATCGAGTTCGTGTCTGAGCAGCGCCGGCGTGCGAGGCAACGTCCTGATGATGTCGAGCCCTCTGTGCAGGTACTCGGACGCCGCCTGATACGCCGACCGCTGCAGCGCTTTGTCCGCCGACCGGTAGAGATAGTGAAGCGCCTTGTCCCATAGTTCGCCAGCAAGCGCGTGGTGCGCGAGTTGCTCGACATGCTCGTCAAGACGCTGCGCGTGAAGCCGCTCGATGACGTCCACCAGCTGTACATGCATCGAACGGCGTCGCTCCTTGAGCACGCTTGCATATGCGACGCGATGTGTGAGCGCATGCTTGAACGTGTATTGCTGATGCGGCAACAAGCGCGTCTGATAGACGAATTCGGCCGCCTGCAAATCGCCCAGCAGATCGTGCAGATGTTCGCGGTCGAGATCGGCGACCTGCTGAAGAAGATCGACGGGAAACTCGTGACCGATCACGGCCGCCGTCTGCAACAGGGTTTTCTGCTGCGCGGACAGCCGGTCGATCCGCGACGCGAGGACGGCATGCACGGTCGAAGGGATCTCGAACGTCTCGATGGTTTGAACGATCCGGTAGGCGCCCGTGCGGCCAATCAGTGCACCCGCATCGGCCAGCGCACGGACAGACTCTTCGAGGAACAGCGGTGTGCGTCCCGTGCGTTCGATCAGGCGCAGCCGAAGCGCTGACAGCGGGGCGGCGTCGCCGAGCAGCGATCGCAGGAGCAGTTCCGCGCTCTCGGCGTCGAGACTTTCGAGGCGCAGTTGGGAAAAATAGCTCTTGCCGAACCATGCGTGCCGATATTCGGGTCGATGGGTCACGATCAGCAACACACGCGACGCACCGATAAAGTCGACGAGATGATCGAGCACCGCCTGGGTGCCGTCATCGCTCCAGTGCAGATCCTCGACAACGAGTATCAACGGATGGTTCTCACTCGCACGGATCACAAGGGAGACGATCGCTTCGAGCGTGCGCTTGCGCTTTTGCGGCGGACTCGCCATTTCCCATTGCGGATCTTCCGGCGGCAGATCCAGAAGGGCAGTCAGCGCGGGGCGCATCGATGCGAGTGCCGGGTCGATGGCGTCGACGCCGCGATGAAGCCTGTCGGCTACCTCCGCCAGCGTGTCGCGCTCGCCAATGCCGAACCATGTCCGCAGCAGATTGGCGAGCGGCAGATAAATCGCGCTTGTGTCGAGCGAGGACGTGCCCGTCTCGAGTCTCGTCCAGTTGGCCGCGTGTTCCGAGTTGACAAACTCATGCACGAGACGGGACTTGCCCACGCCCGGCTCGCCAACGATCGCGCACACCTGGCCAGCGCCACGTCCGGCGCGTTCGAGCATGCCCTGCAATCTGGCCAGTTCCTCATCGCGGCCGACAAAACGTGTCAGTTCGCGAACCGTGCGCGCGTTCCAGCGAAGGCGAAGCGCAGACTTTGTACGCAGTATGAAAATCTCGACGGGAGCGGAGGTCGCCACGGAAAGCAGCCTCCCCTGACGATCCGACAGTTCGATAAAGCCTTCGGCACAGCGCACGGTATCGGCGCTCACGCCGATTTCTCCCGCCGACAGTGTGGTATCGATCTGATTGGCCAGCTGCGGTACGGCACCAAGCGCGTCATAGTGCTGCGAACGGTCGTCGCCGATCGTGCGAACGACGGCCTCGCCCGAATGGACGCCGATCCGCACATCAAGATGCCGGCCAGTGAGCGCGGGAATGCCTTCGCGCATCGCGAACGCGGCATAGCAAGCCCGCACTGCGTGGTCCTCTTGTGCGACAGGGGCGCCGAACAGGGCCGTCACGCCGTCGCTTCTGAACTGTGTCACCCGGCCGCCAAAACGTTGAACCGCATCGACCATCGCCTTCAGAACAGGGTCGAACTGCTCGAGCGCCGTCTCGGGATCCGTATCGCTGACAGGCTCGCGCACGCGCGCGCAGAGCACGCTCACCTGCTTGCGCTCCGCCGGCAAGACGGTCGAGATGTCCGCTGCGTACTCAGCGCGCGATGCGTTCCCGTCCTGCGCGGCTTTCTGTCCTGCAAACGCCGCGCGCGCGGCGGGTTCGCTGTGCCTGCCCGTATCCTGGTGGATTTGACTAGCAAGACGTTGCGTTTCCTCGGCAGGCGCAATGCCGAGTTCCGTGTTGAGCACACGGACGCACTCCTGATATTGCCGAACGGCGGCGTCGCGGCGTCCCGTGCGTAAATACAGCCTGATGAGCGCCGCGTGAGCCCATTCGAGCAGAGGGTCCAAAGCGAGTGCCTTACTGGCCACCGAAATCGCGCGATCGAATTCGCCGGATTGTTCCCAGTGGGAGACAAGTTCGGCGAATACCGCCTCAGCGCGCTCATGAAACCAGCGGCGCTCGACGGTCATCCATTGCTCGAAAGGCTCTTCACGAAGGCCAAAGCCATCGAGAAGCGCGCCTCGATAAAGCGCGACGGCCTTTACCAGCGAATCGTGAGACTGCTCATTCGCGAGCTGCGCGAATTGCAGCGCGTCGACATCCACGAGATGTGCGTCGAGCCATATCGCGTCCGCTTCCGCATTCAGCAGCGGGGGCACATCCGATAGCATCCTGCGCAAGCTCGACAGCGTTTGCCGCAAACTGGCTCTTGCCTGTTCTTCCGCACTGCGCTCCCAGAAAACGCTGGCCAGTTGATCCCGGGAGCGCAGCATGCCCGGCGAGAGGGCAAGGTAAGCCAGGATGGCTTTGCATTTCCTCGTGGGAAAGTCCAAAGGCTCAGGCTTCCCGGCAAGTCGGATGTGCAAGCCACCGAAAACTTCGATCATGAGCCGGGTCATGTCGTGCGTGAGCTGAAGTTTCACCCTGCAAATAGTTTACTCTCCGGTGCGCGACATTCAGGCAATCCACGCGGACTTCTCGCCCCCGTCCATTGCGAGTCTCTTTTTTCACGGTGTTTTTACGCGGCCCGGCGCGCTCTTCACGGTCCAATGACGTCCGGCGACGATAGTTGAATCGTGGCGATGCCGTACGCCCGACGCGGCGAGGGTAGCCACTGGACGTGTGAGTTATCCGTGAATCGCGATTGAAGGAGATGTTTCAAATGGAAACCATGACTAACGGGCATCAGCTCGAGGCCGACCGCTACGCCAAATGCATTGCCGCGTCGAAGCGCGTTCGCTGGGATATCGACCGCGACGTGATTCGCGGCCGAAACTTTGATTTCACGAAAAAATTCTTGCCGGACGCCCTGTCGAAAGTCGATTCACTCGGCTTTCTCGACTCCGACGAGCGGCGCATGCTGAGCCAGATTCAGGGCCGCACGTACGCGAACATGTTTGGTCTCGTCGAACGCTTCATTGCCGCAAAGGTACTCGATATGAGCGGCCCATACCGTCTGGGCGACCAAAGCGCGCTCGAAGCGCTCGTGCGGTTCGGCGACGAGGAAATCAAGCATCAGGAACTGTTTCGTCGCATCGAACAGATGTGCGCTGAAGGCATGCCGTCCGGCTACATGTTCTTGCCGGAGGCAAACAGCGTTGCGTCGTTCGTGCTCGGGAAGTCCACATGGGCAGTGCTCGCGCTGACGTGTCATATCGAACTGTTCGTGCTTGCGCACTACCGTGGCAGCATCGATTCGGACTCTAATTCGTCTGAATTATGGAAGGACGTATTTCTCTACCACTGGCGTGAGGAATCGCAGCATGCAATCCTCGACGAACTCGAATGGCGACGTGAAGACGCAAGACTTTCGCCTGAAGAGCGCGACGAGGCGGTCGACGAACTGATCGAACTGGTCGCCGCCGTCGACGGCATCCTGCAGACGCAGGCTGACGCGGACGCCGACTACTTTGCAATGGTCTGCGGACGATCGCTGCCAATGGCTGACAAGGAATCCGTACGCGTTAGTCTGCTAGCAGCATACAGGTGGCAATACATCATTTCGGGGGTGCAGGAACCCCGCTTCGGTCAGATCCTCAGCGGCCTGATCACCGCAAACCAGATGTCTCGAATCGGAACTGCGCTGGCACCCATCACGGCTTAGTGCGCACCACTATGCGGGCTGCAAGCTGCAACGCTTGCGGCCGGCAAAAGCCTGTGACGCGGCTGTAACGCGGCGAAGCTATCTGGACTCGTTCGCGCCAGCGCTGCGCGCGCCCCTTAGCCGGCACTGGCGTCTGCTTGAATTACACCTTCGCCGACATCGCTTCCATACGCCGCCTGTCTCGCACGAACGCCAGCATCAGCGCAGCCACGCCGCACGCGGCGATGAGCGTCAGCAATGCGCCCTTGCCAATGTGAACCAGCACCCAGCCACCCACCGACGGAAATCCAAACGCGCCGACGAAGTACGACGCGACGAACCATGTCAGCGCGGCCTGGTGGTGCGCCGCCTCCGAATCGTTGACGGCCTGCGTCTGGATGACGGGATAGACGAGCCCATATCCCGCGCCGAGCAACAGGGCCGCGGCCAATTGAAAAAACACATGGTAGGGCACGGCGAACATCGCCACTATCCCGAGCACCATCACGACGAGCAACACCTTGGTGGCCATTTCCGGACGCATGGCGGTGACGAGTCGGGAAAGCAGCCAGCGCGTCGCGACGACAGTGATCGCGTAGAGGCTGAAAAATGAGCTTGCTTGCGCGCCCGTGCCTTGCACGAGTGACATCTGGAATGTCATCAGCCCGGAGAAGACGCAGGCACCGAGCGCGATCATGACAATGGGATAAACGGCGAGTGTGCGGGCAATGGCGCCAATGTTGCCGAGCCATCGTTGCTGCACAGGCAAAAAGCGCGGATGCGGAGCGAGCCGGCCAAATGTTTCCAGCATCAGCGACGCAATCACGCACAAGCCGCCGACGACACACAGCACGCTGTTGACCGACCAGTGAAAATAACGAATGGCAAATGCCGCGAGTGCAGGGCAGCCGCCAATTCCCGTCATCTGAAAGGTGCCGTATCGAAGGAACCAGCGGCCGCGCTCCTCATCGCCTGTACGCTCGGCCAGCGACATCGGCGCGGCAAGGTAGAAGGCGCCCCAGCCGAGACCCAGGATAAATCCGGGAATCACATACAGCGGGCTCACACGCTCGACGAAGGCGAAACCTGTGATGCCGATGCCGACGCACAGTGCGGCGAGCGCGCTCATCCGCGCAGTGCCGACATAACGCGCGAACAAGCCGACAAGCGATACGCCGGCAAAGGTTCCAACCATCGCGCCGCCGAGCGCTATGCCCGTGTCGAAGTCATTGCCGCCTATAGATCTGAAGCGCATCGAAAAGAGAAAGGTGGCTCCATATCCTCCTGCGGTAAGCAGCGTACCGACGAGCAGCAACAGGGCAGTGAAAGGGCGCATGGAGAAGTCCCGATTGCAGACGACAATCAGTGGGGCACGACGTGTCCGGCTAGTATGCACTACGGTATTGACGGATACTTTATGCGGTCAGCCGTGCGAGCCGCACGACGGCAACCGGGACCTTTCCCGAACGCTAAAATAAGGTCATTCGGCGTTTTCTCTCTTACCGCCTCGCTGCGGCCCGTCGTCGAGAGCAGCATTATGTCCCGGACTTCAACAGCGGAAAAATCGATCCCCATCGGCGCGCTCAGTTCGCTGCCGTCAGTCATGCATGAGCATGGGGCCGATCCTTTTATTCCGGCGTTATAGGCTGGCGCATACTGTTCTTCATTGGCGCGCTTCGCGCTTTGCTGGTATTTGTCGTGCGTCGCTATGTCGAAGAGCCGGAAATCTATCTGGCCACGCGCAAGGCGATCTCCGCGGGTGCCGCTCCCGCACGTGCAACGAAATTGAACTCAAAGGATCATTTGAAAACGACGATTCTCGCGTCGCTTCTAGCCACAGGTGTATTGGGCGGCAATCACATGATGCTGACGTGGGTGCCGACTTATCTCAAGTTGAGACGCGGGACTTCGGTTACGTTGATCAATATTTGCGGATCGTTTTTGGGCTATCTGGTCAGCTTGAATCTTAGCGACACGGCGATCGAGCGCTAGTGCCGTCTGAAAAGCTCCTTGTTCAGGGCAGACAGAAGCGTGGCTTCGGTTTGTGCACTGGCCTGTGCTGGCGGCGGTGTCATCGGTCGAGCAGGCGCCGGCAATACGCCTGCTGACGGATCTCTCAAGACGGCTGTCGTCGCTGTGACCTTTGACATGGGCGGCGGACTGACTGGCTCACGCAACGCACGTTCTGCCAGTGCATCGATCTCGTCACAAGGCTTAAGCGGGCCGCAGGCCGCTTTCGGCGCTTTTGCGCCAGGCCGTCGATCTTTCGGCGTGGTCGACGTAAGGCTAGTCCGCGTCGATGCGGTACCCGTGTCCTGAGGCGCGCTTTTCGCCGCCTGGCGCACGGATGGGGGAACGGCATTTGCGCCCGCAGGCTTGTTTGCTGTTTTCGCAATCGACGGCACCGGGACTGCCGGGGACGCTGCGGGCTGGGCTGGTGTGCCGGCAACGATTTGGCTCGGGACGCTCGCAGCTTGATTGGGTGTGGTGTCGGACGTCATGGGCTGGATAGACGTGTTGCGGGCAACGGTAACGCCTGGCGAGCTAGCGGCCTGACTGGCTGTGGTGTCGTGCATCGCAGGCGGCGGTGCTGCGCTGTGGGCAACGCTGATGCCTGGCGAGCTAGCGGCCTGACTGGTTGTCGCGTCGTGCATCGCGGGCGGCCTTGCTGCGCTGTGGGCAACGCTAACGGCTGGCGAGCTTGCGGCCTGACCGGTTGTCGCGCCGTGCATCGCAGGCGGCGGTGCTGCGCTGCGAGCAACGGTAACGGCTGGCGAGCTTGCGGCGTGAGTAGTTGTGGTGTCGAGCATCGCGGGCGGCGGTGCTGCGCTGCGGGCAACGGTAACGGCTGGCGAGCTTGTGGCGTGAGTAGTTGCGGTGTCGAGCATCGCAGGCGGCGGTGCTGCGCTGCCGGCAACGGTAACGCCTGGCGAGCTTGTGGCCTGGCCGGTTGTCGGGTCGCGCATCGCAGGCTGGGGTACGGCGCTGTGGGCAACGGTAGTGCCAGGCGAACTTGCGGGATGACTGACCGTGGCGTCCTGGATCATGGGCTGAGACGGTGCGCTACGGGCAACGGTAGTGCCTGTGGTGCTCGCAGCATGACTGGGTGTGGTCCCGGACAGCACGCGCTGGCGCGGCGCGTCCCGGGCAACGGTCCTGCCCGCTGCGCTCGCCGCTGCGCTGGCGGCCGGGTCCAACATCGCGACGGCGTCAGCCGCGCGTGGCTTTTCTACCTTTGAGGCCTGCTTGACATCCTGAGCGGGTGCAGTCGACGGGACAGGCTCATGTCGCATTGCAGTACGCGGCTTCTCGTCACCGGCGACTTGCCGCAACCGGCTTTGCACCGCTTCCCGCTGCGTGAGCGTCACATATGTACCGAACGCCGCGGCGAAGCCGAGCAGCACGACCGCCACGCCCGCACTGAGACTCCAGTCGGGTGCGCTCGCTGAACTGGCGGCGGCGAGCTTTTTTGGCCTCGCTCGAATGCGCATGATGAGCAGTGGGCGAGTGACGTCAGGCGCCCGTCTGGAGCGCCGCGAGGGCTTCCTGACTACATCACGCGAAGGGGCAGAGGAAGAAGAGGAAGAAGAGGAAGAAGAGGAAGAAGGCAGCTCGCCGGGCGCTTGCGCGGAATCGCCTTTTTCCGGCACATCGTCCGGCGCCGCATCGTGTGGCTCGCGCGACGTCACAGGACGTTCGTGATTGATGTCCATATTCCGTCTCCCCAAACTGCGGCAAGTGACGCATCTGTGCTTCTTCTCGTTGGCAACCGGGTGATGGACGTCACCTTGGCGCATCGCGCAATCTGGCTTGTTCGCAATGTTTGATCGCGCGCTTAATCCGTCATTGTCCAGAATGGAGATAACTTCGTATGTTAGTCGCAACACAAACAGGAGGCGTCGTCAGCGAGCGGACGGCAGCGCGGCGACAGCCGTTGGACGGCCTTACTCGGAGTCCGTCAGGGACGAGAGCAGTTTGAGCAGGCTATCGATATTGACGGGTTTGACGAAGTGATAGTCGAAACCGGCCGACTGGGCCCGGAGCCGGTCTTCCGTCTGGCCGTATCCCGTGATTGCGATCAATAGCGGCCTGGACTCGCCTTTGGGCCGCAGCCGGCGCGCGAGCTCGTAGCCGTCGATATCGGGCAAACCGATATCGAGCAGTGCGACATCCGGGCGGAACGTCGCGGCGGCGTCCAGCGCTTCGGCGGACGAGTACGCCGCGCGTGTCAGATGGCCCTCGGATTCGCACAGCATGGTGAGTGAATCCGCGGCGTCGCGGTTGTCATCGACAATCAGGATACGCAACGCACTCGATGCAGCGCCGGGCGCAGGGTCGGAGAGAACCTGCGCCGAGTGCCGTTCGTGATGGTGCAGACGCGGCAGGCGCAACGTCACCGTCGTGCCGCGGCCCGGCCCCTCGCTTTGCACGGTGATCGTGCCATCGTGCAGTTCGACCAGCTTTTTCACCAGCGACAGCCCGATGCCCAGGCCGCCATTCGAGCGATCGAGCGTGCGCTCGCCCTGAGAAAACAGTTCGAATACCTTGGGCAAGAGATCGGCCGAAATGCCCGTGCCCGTATCGGCCGTGACGATCGTTACCCAATCGTCGTCCGCGTGTGCGCTGATCGTGATGTGGCCGTGTTCTGGCGTGTATTTGCTCGCGTTGTTCAGGATGTTGACGAGTATCTGCGAGATCCGCGTGACATCGCCGCGCACCCACGCTGTCGCATCCGATACGTCGACATGCATGTGCTGCCCTCGCGTTTCCACCGAACCTGCGATGGCCTCGACTGCGTGATAGACGGCGGTTCCGACCAGTATCGGTTCAAGCTGGAGCGCAATTCGTCCCTGGGTGATGCGCGATACCTCCAGCAGATCATCGACGATGCGCGTCATGTGTTCCGTCTGTCTGCGCATCAGTTCGACCAGATCCGCTGAACGCGGGTCCATCTCATTCTGCTTTTCCAGAAGCGCAATGGCCGTGCGAATCGGCGCAAGCGGATTGCGCAGTTCGTGCGCGAGCATGGCGAGGAACTCGTCCTTGCGGCGATCCGCTTCACGCAGCATCAACTCCATGCGCTTGCGATCGGTGATGTCGATCACGCTCGCAATGAGACGCAGCGGCTTGCCGTCCGGGCCGCGCTGAAGCAATGCGCTGCCTTCCATCCATTGCTCGCCGCGCGGGTCCTGCACGCGGAATTCGAAGTGCGCGCCGGGGTTGCAGCCGCCCGCGAGCCGGTGGATGTAACGGTCGAGCGCCGGACGGTCATCGGGGTGAACGCGCGACAGCGCGGCGTCATAGGTAAGGATTTCACCTACGCGCGGCTCGTCGCCGGCTTCGAACGAAAGAGTCCAGGAGGCGAGATCCAGCGAGACGATATGGAGTTCCGCCGCCTGCATCGCCACCATGAGCCGCAGATTGCGGGCTTCGATCGCAGCTTGGGCGTCATGTTGGGCGGTCACGTCGGTGGTGGTTCCGAACCATTCCTGAAGCTTGCCGTGCGTGTCATAGAGCGGCGCGGCGTGCGCCTGAACCATGCGCCACATGCCGTCGTAACGCCGCATGCGAAACGTGAGCGATCCCCCCGTCCCTTTGCGCAATACGTCCAGCCACGCCTCGCGCGTCATCTCGCGATCGTCGGGGTGCACATAGTCGAGCCAGCCCCGGTTCACGAGGCGCGCAGGCTCGGCGCCGGTAAATTTTCCCCACGGTTCGTCGGCGGGGCGAATGTTGCCGTTGGCGTCCGCGGACCAGACGATTGCGCCCGTCGATTCGACCAGCGCCCGATAGCGCCGCTCGCTCAGGATGAGGCGCTCTTCGGCGGCGCGCTGCCGGGTGATATCGAAGGTGACCCCGTGCACGCGGGCGAGGGCGCCTTCATCGTCAAACTCCGCATGGCCGCGCATGCGCAGCCAGCGGGGCTGCGCGGCCAAATCGTCCAGCACGAAGTCGAACTCGAAGGGCGCGCCGCGCTGCAGCGCTTCCTCCACTTTTTGATGCAGTGGCGCGCGAAATTCCGGCGCGATGCGGTTCCACAAATCGGATAGCGCGACGGCCTCGGTGCCCGGTGCAAACGAATAGAGCTCGGCGAGTTGCGCATTCATGCGCACTTCGCCGTTCTTCATGTCCCATTCCCACGCACCCATGCGGGCGCCCTGGAACGCAGCTTGTAGCCGGCGCTCGCTCGCTTCGTACATCGCCCATGCGTGACGGCACTGGTGAACGTCCGTCGCGACGCCGACGGTATCGCCGATGCGGCCCGTCTCGTCGCGTTGCACCTGCAGATGCAGCGTGTGCCAGTGAAAGGCACCATCGGCGCGCAGCAGACGCACATCGACATTGCGCAGCAGGTTTCCATCGCGCATCTGCCGCAGAGCGTCGAGGACAGGTGCAATATCGTCGGGATGCACAAAATCTTTCCAGTGACGCCCGACTATTTCGGGCGCGGAAATGCCGAGGTAGCGCGATGCCCATGGATTCGCATATCGAATCACCCCGTCGCGGTCCGCGCGCCAGACGAACGACGGAAGGAAGTGAGCAGGATCGTGCATGTGTGCCCTTTGTGCTGGCGGCAACCACCCGTATCAGGCTAGCATAGCCTGAACGCGCCTATCGAAACAGCGCAGCGTGTCGGCGCGCTGCCGAAATCAGGTGTCGGAGATGCACGAATGGCATCGATGGCACGAGTGGCAGGAGTGGTACGAACGCCGAAAGCGCAAGACACGCGCCCGGGGCGTGGGCGATCGTGAGCGTCGACTCGGCTGCCACATGTGCCACTGCGCCGGCACGCCTCGGAATTTTTTTCAGCGCCGATCGCAAACCGTTCGGTAAAGAAGCATCGCGCGATGTCGTCCGCGCGCAGCACTTTGGCGGAACCTCTCCACGCAGTCGCGACAACATGGACAACTCGTCGAACTGGCGAAGCCATGCCGGGAATGAGCCCATGCGCAACATCCTGTCGCCACGCCCACAGCAACCTGACACGATGGGCTATGCCGCACGCGAGATCGGCATCGTTCCGTGTGCGCTCGTCTTTCTGGCGGACGGCGGCATCGGGAGCCCGAACTTGCGAAAGGGCGACCGGTTCAGCTATGTGGCCCAGGCCGTTACGCTCAATCGGAGTCTGCTGGCCGCCCGGCTGCCGCGGCTGACCATCGCGAGCAACGCGCCCCGTGAAATCAGCGACTATCTGTCCCGCTTCGAGGCCGACCTGTGTCCGACCGTTATCCCACTCGCGTCATCGCTCGAGTTGCCTGAAGGGACGCCGTTCTACGGTGCGCACTTCAAGCTCGACCTGCTGGAGCAAATGGCCCAGACCCTGCCGGAGGGCAAACTGTTGCTGCTGCTCGATACGGACGTCATCGCCCAACATGGACTCGACATGGATCTGCTGCGGCGCTGTCATGCGTCGGGTGTCGGTGCGTTCGACATCTCCGACCAGGAGTTCTTTGCCTACGGTGCAAGCCGCGTTATTGCCGACCTGGAGCGGGTGGCAGGAAGATCGCTTGGCAATCCGCGCTGGTTTGGCGGAGAGTTTCTGCTTGCATCGCGCGAATTCATCGATCGACTCGTTCCTGTCGCACGCGCGTGTTTCGATCGTTATCGCGCGGTGATTGGCGAGCTGCACCATCAGGGCGACGAGGCGTTCGTGTCGGCGGCGCTGAATATCCTTTCGGACGAGGGGCAGCGGATCATCGACGTGGGGGAATATCGTGCAATCGGACGACACTGGTCCGGCAACACACACCGCGATCTACGATGGTTCAGACACTGCGCGTTGCTGCACTTGCCGGACTGCAAGACACTACTCGGCCGCGAGGCGCGTCAGCGGACTTTCAGCGGCGCCCGCGTCTGGCGACGGATCGTCGTCAGGCATCAGATGCACCGGCTCGTCTGGCTTTTCAGAATCTACGTGAGGTCGCGCTAACGATGCGACGCCGCTGCCTCCAGGTAGGCGAAGTCAGTTCCTGCCGTCGCGTGCCGACGGCAACACGTGATCGCGGAACAATTCGCGCAGCTTCAGCTTGTGCAGCTTGCCCGTCGCCGTGTGCGGCAGTTCGTCGACGAAGACGACATCATCGGGAATCCACCACTTCGCGACCTTGCCTTCGTAGAATCGAAGTAACGCTTCGCGGCTCACATCGTTGCCGGGCTGCTTGACGACCACGAGCAGCGGCCGCTGCGCCCACTTCGGATGCGGGCACGCAATGCACGCCGCTTCCGCCACGCCCGGATGCCCGATCGCGATGTTCTCGATGTCGATTGAACTGATCCACTCGCCGCCGGATTTGATCAAGTCCTTGCTGCGGTCGGTGATGCGCATGAAGCCGTCTTGATCGATTGTTGCAACGTCTCCGGTGGGAAACCAGCCGTCGACAAGCGGCGACGCGTCGTTGCGGTAATACCGGTCGATCACCCACGGCCCGCGCACATGCAGGTCGCCGAACGTGGTGCCGTTCCACGGCAGCTCGCGTCCGTCTTCGCCGACGATCTTCATGTCGATGCCATAAAATGCATGCCCCTGCTTCTCGCGCAGCCTGAGCTGCTCGTCCGGCGGGCGCTGTGTCTGCTCGCGGTTGAGCGTCGACAGCGTACCGAGCGGCGACATCTCCGTCATGCCCCAGCCATGAATTGCCTCGACACCATAGCCGTCCCTGAACATCCTGAGCATCGCGGGCGGCAATGCGGACCCTCCGACAACCGTGCGCTTCAGCGACGAGAAGCGAACGCCCGCCTCTTCGACAAAGCGTAAGAGTCCGAGCCATACCGTGGGGACCCCCAATGTACAGGTCACGCGTTCCGTTTCGATCAGCTCATAGAGCGACTTGCCGTCGAGGTCCTTGCCCGGCATCACCAGCTTCGTGCCCGTCAGCGGCGCCGCGTACGGCGTGCCCCACGCGTTCACATGGAACATCGGCACGGCGGGCAGCACGCAATCGCGCGCGGATAGACCCACGGCGTCCGGCAGCGATGCGGCGAGCGCGTGCAGCACCGTCGAGCGATGCGAGTACAGCGCGCCCTTCGGATTGCCGGTGGTTCCCGAGGTGTAGCACAAGCTGGACGCGCTGCGCTCGTCGATGGGCGGCCAGTCGAATGCGCCGTCCTGCTGCGCGAGCAGCGCTTCGTAGCTCGATGCCGCCGTCGACATGCGCGGCATGTGCACGTCGTCCGTCAGCGCGACCCAGCCGCGCACGTTCGGGCACTGCGGCGCGAGCACGTCGACGAGCGGTGCGAACGTGATGTCGAACAGCACGTAGCGGTCGTCGGCGTGATTGACGATGTAGGCGATCTGATCGGGAAAGAGGCGTGGGTTGATCGTATGGCACACGGCACCGCAACCCGCCGTTCCATAGTACGCTTCCAGATGCCGGTAACCGTTCCATGCGAGCGTGCCGATCCGCTCACCCGTTTCGACGCCCAGTGCGATCAGCGCCTGCGCGAGCTGCTTCGCGCGCTTTTCGCAGTCGCGGTACGTGTAGCGATGCACGTCGCCCTCGATGCGCTTCGACACGATCTCCGTTGTCCCGAAGTGGCGTGACGCATGCGCCAGCAACGAAGGAACCGTCAGCGGCACGTCCATCATTCGCCCGTACAGCGGTGTCGTCATATCCCGTTCTCCTGCCATTGTCGGGAACTTGATAGTTGCGCCCAAGACGCCATCTGCGATCGAACTTGTCAGGATAGAAGCTGCGCTATTGATCTTTTCGTACTGGTCAATCGCGTGCTGAATGGCATTCGGTGATTCAGAAGATAGGTTAGCGCCGGACGTGTTGCAAATCGCTAATAAAGAGTTGCTGGTGCCGTGCCGTTCACCCGTTGAAATTGCGAATGGCGAGAGCAAATAACCGTTCTACGTCTGGAAGCGCTCGTAGTGGTCCCCAGCATCATCTCTGCCAGCAGATGCCGTTAATGAGTTCAGGGGCCGTTGTTGCGTTTATGCAAAAGCAACCCACCGAACCGCAATTTTAGATAGTTGAATTCGCAAACATTTGCACGCTTTCACTACAAATTGAATCCGGCGAGCGAACCGTCTTGCCCGTTCGCTCGATTACCGCGCTGCGATTGAACACGCCCGTCAGCGCGTCGCTAGCGAGTGCGGCGCACCTGGCTGAGGGCATGCGGGACGCGATCAGCCACTACGTTTTTGCTGCGCCCGTCAATCGAAGCATCACGGCCAGCTTTGGCATTAGCGCCAATGCCATCGGCACCGACTTTGACACGGCTTACGGCCTGGCTGATGCGGCTCTGTACCGCGCGAAGCGGGCCGGGCAACCGGGTGGAATTCGCGGATCAGTAAGCGCGCCGATGGCGCAGTTCAGCACACCACGCATGTCGCGACTCAACCACACGGCGCGATCCGCGCTATCAGGAGAGTTCCAGTTTTTTGGGCAATTCACCCAATTGCCGAAACACCGTCAGCCAGTCTTCCAGATGCCATGTTTTGGCCACAAGGTTGCCGCGCAACTGATGGAAGGAATGGATGGCGAAGCGGATCTGCTTCGATGTCGCAGCAATGCCGAGCAGATTGCCGGTTTGTGTGCCCGTTACCTCGGCTCGTACAGCGACACGGTCGTCGTGTATGAGCAGGTCGAGTATGTGGACCTTCATGTCCGGCAGTGCCGAGGCGATATTTTCGAACAGCTTGCTCATCTGTTCGGGGGCAGGAGCTGCGCCCGGAAGCTCCGGAATATATTCCCAGTCAGGCGTGACGACCTGACGTAGTAGCGAAACGTCCTTCGTCGAAAACGCGAGATAAAACCGCTCAATCGTGTCACGTACCGCTTGTTCATTGGCGAGGGGCATGTCTGTGCTCCTTGAAAGCCGTACGCGAGACGTACGGGCAGCATTTCGCCGTATCTTTCCGGCTTGAGAGGACGCGTGCTTCCGCGATAATCGCACACGTTGGGGAATCGGCGCCTGGAGGAAAAAAGTTCCCGATGTCAGGCGCGAGCGAGCCCCGGTCAAGGAAGCCGGGCTGACCTTCGGACGCTGGCGCCAGCAACTGCATGCGATCGTCGCGATCAGAGACGGTTTCGAATCGGTCAGGAGAACAATGACGGTTGAGGCAAAGTTTGCTACTGTAAGTCGGGGGGCGAAAGGGTCTTCCGTCAGATCACTCACACTGGAGCAACCTATGAACGCAATCAGAACACTGAGGCTGGCTGGTGCTGCATTGATTGTTGTCGCTTCCGTCAACGCCTGGGCACAGGGAAGCGAGTCCGCCGCCCCATCGACGACAACGCAGGGCACGTCCAAATCCGCCGTCAGAAAGGCGAATCGGGCATTGAGCAAGAAAGTGGTTCAGGCTCTTTCAAAGGGCGGTGTCGATACCAGTGGGATCAATGTGCTTGCGAAAGGCGGTGCGGTAACGCTCGCTGGAAGCGTGACGGACGGATCCGAGATCGAGAAGGCGGGCTCGATAGCGAAGGGCGTTTCGGGCGTGACGTCCGTCAAGAATGCTCTGACGATTCGCGAAGGCGGGCAATGATACTGGCTCACGGAGCCGGCCTGTACCGGGGCGTCAGAGGCGTCACGGTACACGGCTGAATGAGTACATCGCCGCCAAGTTTGGCGGCTTCTGGTCGTGTGTTTCGCCAGCGCCCGTCAGAACGTTTTGTTGTGGCGGCCGCGGTGGTCGTGGAGCGGGTCGGGACTCTTCATCGTTTCGCGCAGTACACCGGCGCCGTCAAACGAGAAGTTAAAGAGCTGATACCAGACGCCGTCTTCGAAATACCGGTAACTCCATACTTCGCGCTTCTTCAGTGGAAAGTATGCCGTTTCCGCGGGCCGGCCGAACCGGACGAGGACGTCGCTCTTCGTCCACTTGTCAGGCTCCGCGCGATAAAACTCGCTGGGTTGCAGCACCTGCCGGACATTGATCACGTTGCCGGCCGCGTCGATGTCCGCTGCCGTCGTGACCTCGCCCATTGGCTGCGTCGGCCACATCAATCGCCTCGCACCGTCGGGCAGGTCATAGACCTCGCGCGGCGGACCCAACCTCGTGACAACGGCGGATTCCGGTTCGCCGGCATGGAACCCTTCCCACGGCTGCGCGCAGGCACCGAGCGCAATAACGGATGCACAGGCGAACAAAGGGCGCATACGGCAGCGCAGGCGCCAGATAGCGTGGCATGGCATGGAGAACTCCCGGCGGTTCACATCGGCAATTTAACACCGTCGCGTGACAAAGATTTGAGCCAATAGCAGGAGATCATTGTGAGTGAGTGCGGCCTGAGCATCCTTTACCGGGACTACCTGGATTGCCTGAACCGGCGGGACTGGGAGGCGCTCGGGCAGTTCGTCGACGACGAAGTCATTCACAATGGCCGACCGATTGGTTTGCCGGGATATCGTGCGATGCTGGAGCGCGATGTTGGCGACATACCGGACTTGCAATTCGACATCGAGTTGCTGGTGGTCGAGCCTCCTGTGGTCGCGAGCCGCCTGCGGTTCGATTGCGCGCCTCGACATACTTTCCTCGGATTGCACATCGGCGGCAAGCGGATCGTCTTCGCTGAGAACGTGTTCTACGCGTTTCGCGGCGGGAAGATTGCACAAGTGTGGTCGATCATCGACAAGACGGCGATCGAAGCGCAATTGCATCGCGCGGCCGAATCGCACTGAGATGGCAGATGCGGTGACGGAGCGCTGGACAACTCAGCGCGCCTTGTCCGGGCCTCGTCGGGTCTTGCGTTCAAACGTGTGAAAGCACCTGGCCTAGACTTGATGTGCGGGGATTGTCGCTGCGATCCAGATGAGGTGTCTGTTCCTCATTGATTGATGTCTACGTGAAGTTGATCTATTTGGAATCCTATGTTTTAAATAAAGATCCAGTTTGAAAAGAGAAAGTACGCCCTATGCAGATGACAAGGGAGTCTAGAGACGCCAATTTCCACGCGGTAATAAAAACTGATGCCGTGTCTATTCCAACATGGAATATCGGAAGCCCACACGGATGAAGTAAGTCTGGCCGCGATGGATGAATGACGGGGCGCGCACGAGCGCTGCGCTGGATTCGGCGATTCAGCGCAGCGTGGGGAGAAGAGGAATGGAAAAAGGGAACGGGAAACGCCTTTTTTGCACCTTTACGGTTTGCGTTTGCGAATGAGGCTGACCTTTCCGTTGCGCTCCAGAATGGCCGAATGGACTTCGTCCAGATTGGGCGAGTGAAACGTCTGCCGCGCGGCTTCAAGGACATCCGTGCGGGTGATGAGCGCGGCGGACATCTGGCGGGCGTCGAAGCGGCCGTCGCGATAAACTTCCCGCTCGCTTCCGACTGTCAGCGATTCAAGCCATTCCGACCGCACGCAAACCCAGGCCAGTGCCCGATGAATGAGGACAATGACGAGTGCTGCGACAAGCGTTGGAACAGCGGGTGACGCGCCGACGATCACGCGGCTCAAGGTCGCGCCGAGCAGAATGGCCACCACATAGTCGAATGGCGAGCGCTGTCCGAACGATCGCCGGCCGGAAATACGGATAAAGATAAGTGCGGCAAAAAATACAGCAATAGCTCGCATGGCCGCCTGAAGCGAACTCAGGTCCTTGCCCTCCCCAAAAATGGCTGTGAGCACGTCCATTTTCATCTTCCTTTCCGGCGCATTAACCGGACGATGAACCGTCAGAAGGCGTCTGTCCGCAGTCCGCGGCGGCCCACTCCTGCGGCCCGACGTATCCTGGCAAACCCAGCGCTGTTGGACTTCGCGCGAGCTTGACGGCTTTGTCCACCAGCGCCTCGAATTGCTCATCGCTATCGGGCCGCGCAAACGTTGCTCGAAACAGGTTGGCCCACCGGAACTCTTCAAGCGGTACGTCCGTCTTTTCGTAGCCGCCGGCGTCGCGCACTGCTGCCGCGAGGCTGCGGAATTCATCGTCCGCGGCTTCCCATACATGCGTCGGCATTTGCGCGAACGATGCACGCCGTCCGTCCGGGTCATAGGGATAGGTCCACCCGCTGTTTTCCAGGGTCAGCCAGAACTCCGCAAGCGTAAGCGACGACAGGTCGCTGACCAATACGAACGGAACGGTCCGGATTTCAGCGCGCCACAACGCGGTGGCGACATGATGGTGGTCGATCGCGTAAGGCGCGCCGTCTGGCCCGAACACGACGGGTACGGGTTTTTCGGCGATGGCGATCTCCAGATCGTGACCCTTCAGCGTCTTATACATGGCCGACTTCTGCCTGATTTGACGCTCCCCGTGTGTCATCTGCGTCGCGCGCAGGCGGTCAATTTCCAGTTTCTCCATTGCGGTTCCTCCATCTCCGCCAAATGCGCGGAAGCAAGCACGACGGTGTGGAGCGCCGAAGGCCGAAGACTTCGCATTCCGTCGCGCTAATCGTGCTGACAGTCCAGCAGGGAGCGTGCCGCAGGGCCGGATGGGGCGCGCGAGCGGCGCGACCCGCGATGGGAAAAGCGGATGCTTTCTCGGCCCTCGTAGACGAGTGCTTGCATCAGATGCTCCAGTCAGATTGAACGGAAATGGGTTCCCGCAACGCGGAACTGACAACCAATTCTTCAAGCGTCGCCGCGCAGTATCCGTTCCTCGAAGTGCCCGCCGCACTCGCGCATCTACAGCGAGGTCATGTGCAAGGACAAGTCGTCATTCAAGCCTGATTGACGGACGCGCTTCTTTGCACCTGGTCTGGAATCGTTTTTGCTGGTTCAGAACCCAGGAAGCCGATTGGGTGGCGCGGAAATGCACCGCAATGAACAGCAGAATTGACGGCCACGGTCACGCAAAGAATCAGAAGCGCTCGCTCGCCGCTCGGCAGGGTCTGCTGCGCTGGGTCAACGGTCTCGCCGTTGCGCGCAGCTACGAAGCGAAGTGGCTGCCGCATGACCTCGTAGCGGGCGTCACCTTGAGCGCTGTGCTCGTTCCAGCCGGGATGGCGTACGCGGAAGTCGCGGGATTGCCGGCCGTGAACGGACTGTATGCGTCGTTTGCGGCGCTGCTCGCGTATGCGCTATTTGGGCCCAGCCGCATTCTCGTGCTCGGGCCGGATTCCGCGCTTGTCGCACTGATCGCAGCGAGCGTGATGCCGTTCGCTCACGGCGACGGCAATCATGCGCTCGCGGCGGCCGCCGCACTCGCGATTCTCGCGGGCGCGATCTGCATCGTTGTCGGTCTGCTCAAACTGGGGTTCGTGACTGAACTGCTGTCGCTTCCCATCCGCTATGGCTTTCTCGATGGCGTGATCCTGACGATCATCGTCAGCCAAATGCCGAAGCTATTGGGCTTCAAGGGAAAGGGGGAAGCGTTCTTCGAGCAGGTGCGCAATCTGTTCGATGGCATTGTGGGTTCGAAAGTGAATCTCATGTCGTTCGCGCTCGGCGCGGGTGCGCTCGTGTTGATTCTCGTGTTCAAACGCTTCTGGCCAAGGGTTCCTGCCGTGCTGATAGCCGTAGCCGGTGCGACCGTCGTTGTGATGTTGACGGATGCGGCGCAGCGCGCGGGCGTCTCGACCGTCGGGGCGGTTGCTCACGGCTTGCCGGCGCCGCGCATACCGATGCTGCCGCTCGACGAATGGTGGCGTCTTGCGGGCAGTGCCGCCGCGATTGCGCTGGTGTCGTTCACCGACATCAGCGTTCTGTCGCGCACATACGAAGTGCGCAACCAAACGAAGGTCGATCGCAATCAGGAGTGTGTTGCGCTCGGTCTGTCGAATCTTGCCGCAGGTTTTTTTCAAGGGTTCGCAGTGAGCGCGAGCAGTTCGCGCACGCCCGTTGCCGAAGCCGCAGGCGCCAGGACTCAACTGACGGGTGTCGTCGCGGCGGTCGTCGTGGCCGCGCTGCTGGTGTTTGCGCCGCGTTCGCTCGCGAACACGCCGCAGTCCGCGCTGGCCGCTGTCGTGATCGCGGCGTGTCTGAACATGATCGAAGTCCGGGGCATGGTCCGTCTGTACCGGCTGCGCAAGAGCGAATTCCTCCAGGCGATGGTGTGCTTCGCGGGCGTGGCCGTTCTTGGTGTCGTCGACGGAATTGCGCTCGCGCTTCTGCTGAGCGTCATGTCCTTCCTATGGCGTGCGTGGCGGCCGCACGCCGCGGTGCTCGCACGCGTCGATGGGATGAAGGGCTATCACGACGTATCGCGGCATCCCGAAGCGCGGCGTATCCCGGGGCTCGTGCTGTTGCGCTGGGATGCGCCGCTGTTCTTCGCCAACGCAGAGATCTTTCGCGAGCACGTACTGCGTGCTATCGATGAGTCGCGAGACGCGGTACGGTGGATCGTCATTGCCGCCGAGCCCGTCACGGACATCGACCTCACGGCCGCCGAAGTGCTCGAGACCCTGCACGCGGAACTGGCCGAGCGGAAGATCGCGTTGTGTTTCGCGGAGTTGAAAGGCCCCGTCAAGGACAGTCTCAAGCGTTACGGGATGTTCGACATGATCGGCGAAGATCACCTGTTCCCGACGATCGGCGAAGCCGTCAACGGGTATTTGCAAAGGCATCATGTCAAATGGCGTGACTGGGAAGATGCGTAGCACGCATTGCACGGCCCGCGGCAGGTGGATGGAATCAGGGTCGTCAGCTTCGATTCGCCCGAAGGTTGCGTCGCAGGTTATTACCCGGAATGCAATCCGCTCATTCCTCTTTCGCATCACGCGAAATAGAGCAAGGTGCCCGCAGCAAAGTCGATCCCGGTACGGGTCGTGCGCGAGCGGCAAGCGCAGCGCGTTTGAGGAGCCTTTCATGGCAAGTCCAATGGACGACCTCATCTCGCGACAGACCGCATCGCTGGGCGCGAAGCGCATGTAGAACCCAGCGCGCTTGCCGGCACGGCACGTCAGATGACGCGTTGAACGGAGAATGCGCCCGCGCATGCGTCATTGAATACGCGAGATCTGTTTCGACACGGCCGCCGGGCTGTCATAGTTGTGATCGGGCAAGCGGTCGATCAGATCGACGATATCGGTGTTCGCGTGATTCTGACGCGCCTGTTCGACGAGTTTTTCGCGCGTCGTCGGATATTCGATACCGGCAAGCGCCTTCTGGATATCGACCGGGTTCGGTTGTCCTGGATGACGTTGGTCCTGGGCGTTGGCGGGATGCTGTGACATGAGTGTTTCTCCTCGGGGGTGCGGGGCGGGCGCGGGCCCGCTGCCGCGGAGTTCTTCGGGATGCATACGCGATGCCTGCCCTAAAGGGCTTTTCGTGGGGTTTACGCGGGGTTTCCGCGATCGATATGCAGTCGGTCTCGGGCACATCACTTGCGGTTTGTCGGGCGGACTGGCGCTTCGCCGAAACCTGACGGGAGAGACCTATGAGCGAGGATGCAAACAAGGAACTTGCGGCCGAGGCCGCCATTGCGAACACCGCTGCGGATGCGATAGGGCTGTTGAAGGCAGACCACCGCGCAGTCGAAAATCTGTTCGCTGCATTCCAGCAAGCAGGCGATACGGACCTCGAAGTGAAAGGCGCGCTTGCACAGCGCGCATGCGAGGAATTGACCGTTCATACGATGATCGAAGAGGAGATTCTGTATCCCATCGCGCATCATGCGCTGGACAGGCGCGATGAGATCGACGTGGACGAAGCGTATGTCGAGCATTACCTCGTCAAGACGCTGATTGCAAAGTTCGATTCGCTCAAACCAGGCGATCGCGGTTTCGATGCGACGTTCAAGGTGATGTCGGAGATGGTGCGTCATCACATCGAAGAAGAGGAGTCGGCGCTGTTCCCGGAGTTGCGCGAAAGCAAGCTCGATCTGGTGCGGCTCGGTGAACTGATCGCCGCGCAAAAGGCGGAACTGGTCAAAAAGCTCGAAGCGGCGGGAAGCAAGCTGGTCGGTGACGGGAGCCTGACTTTTCGTCCGTCGCGCGAACTGACGTGACCCATGCACGCGCAGACGCTCAAACAGCGAACCGATCGTCGCGAGGCTTCGACGGCGCACAGCGAATCCGCGAGCGGCGCGCTGGTGCTCGGCGCCCTCGGGGTCGTGTTCGGCGACATCGGTACGAGCCCGATCTACGCGCTGCGGCAGGCTGTCGTCGATGCGGGCCGGGTCGATGTGCAAATCGTCATGGGCGTGCTCTCGATGATCGTATGGGCCGTCGTGATCGTCCTGATGCTGAAGTACGCGTTGTACGTGATGCGCGCCGACAATGAAGGCGAGGGCGGCATCATCGCGCTGACGGCGCTGGTGCGCTCGGGATACGAAAGGGCGCAACGGCGCGTGCCGCGCACGTTGCTTCTGGCCGGGCTTTTTGGAGCCGCGATGTTCTATGGCGACTCGATGATTACGCCGGCCGTGTCCGTGCTGTCGGCGGTCGAGGGGTTGTCGGAGATCAGTCCCGCTTTCGGCCCCTGGGTCGTACCCATTGCGGCTGCGATCCTGATTGCGCTGTTCGTCGTGCAGCGGCGCGGCAGCACCGCGGTCGGGCGCATGTTCGGGCCCGTGATGGGCGTCTGGTTCGCCTCGCTGGCAGCCGTCGGCGGGTACCGGATTGCGCAACACCCCGAGGTATTGAAGGCGCTGTCGCCGCAGTGGGCGTTGTCGCTCGCGATCGCTCGTCCTGGTATCGCATTCACCATTCTGGGTGCTGTCATTCTCGCGCTGACGGGCGCGGAAGCGCTGTACGCGGATATCGGGCACTTCGGGCGCAGAGCGATCCGCGTTGCACTTGTCGCTATCGTATTTCCGTCCATCATCATTGGATATTTCGGGCAGGCCGCCACGCTGCTGTTCGAACCCGGATCATTCCAGCAGCCCTTTTTCCACGCGCTGCCTTCGTGGGCGCTCATTCCTGGTGTCGTGATTGCAATGCTGGCGACCATCATCGCGTCGCAAGCAGTCATCTCGGGCGCTTTCTCGATGACGAGCCAGGCGATCGAGCTGGGCTTTCTGCCTCGCATGCGGATCATCGAGACATCGAAACAGCAGCGTGGACAGGTCTATTCTCCCGCCGTCAATGCAATCCTTTTCGCGTCGGTCCTGTTCCTGGTGCTGGGCTTTCAGACATCCGCGAAGCTGACTTCGGCTTATGGCATTGCGGTTGGACTCACGATGTTGATCACCACCATCCAGATGACGAGCGTATCGCGCAACGTCTGGGGCTGGCCCGGCTGGTGCGTCGTCCTCGTCAGCGCGCCTCTGCTGGCCGTCGACCTGACGCTCGTGGCCGCCAACATTCCGAAGATTCCTTCCGGCGGCTGGTTCCCCGTCACGGTGGGCCTCGTGCTCTTTCTGCTGATGTCGACGTGGAATCGCGGGCGCGAGCTTGCAGCGGTTCACGCGGACCGCGCCGAGCCGCTGGACCAGTTTTTGAACCACGTGTTCAACCGCGACGAGCGTCCGGCGCGCGTTCGCGGCACGGCTGTCTATCCGGGAAACAAGGCAGGGATGACGCCGGCGGCACTGAAAAGCAATATCCGGCACAACGGCGTGCTGCACGAAACGGCGATTTTTTTCGCCAACCTGTCGGAGTCGGCGCCGCGCATCGACGAAGCCATGCGCATCGAAACACGCGATCTGGGTAACGGATGCTACGAAATCATTGCTCGCCACGGCTTTGTCGAGCGCATGAATTTGCCAAGGCTGCTTGAATCACTGAGCGCACGACTGGGTGACTGGACCTACGATCCCGCGCATACGACCTTCTTTCTGCCGCGCGATGAAGTCATCAAGGGGTGTTCGCATGGGGAGATGACGCGCTGGCGCGAGGCTTTGTTCGGGCAGATGTCGTTTCACTCGGCTTCGAGCGCTGAATACTACGGGCTTCGGCCGGAAGACGTCGTCGAACTGGGGGTCCAGATCGCGCTCTGAAAGTCATTCGAGTCGCGATTGCGCGCCCGCGTCGAAGACGATGGCCTGAACGATCGTATCGATCGATGCGGGCTTCACGAGTACAGTGTCGAAGCCTTGCCAGTCAGCGTATTCGAGTGACTGTGGAATCATTCCGATGATACGTGCGCGCGAATCGGTCTTGAGGCTTTTGATCGCGTGCACACGCGCCTTGTCGAAGTTGCGTTCTATGTCGACGATAATCGCCGCGATAGGCCCATGTGGCGTCGCATCGTCGAGGCGATGCTTTGAGAGCAAAGTGGTTCTGAATCCGCGCAATCGCAACAGCAGCGCAATCGACTCGCCGACGTGCGCGTTGTTGCCCTGGACGATCACGACGCTCTTGCCTGAGTGCCTCGGCTGTTCTTCGACGATTGCTGCACTGCGTAGCACGGCTTCACTGCTCAACCACAGCAGGCGTGCCTCCTGGTAGGCTTCCAGTGCATTTTGCAGAGTAAGTTCGTCTGTCGACGGATTGGCGGACAGCGCCTGTACACGCGCCTCGGCCGCTTCCAGCCGCCTTAGGGCGTCGTCGAATTCCGCCTTCGTGCCCTTATCCGGCTTGTAAATGCCGCTCATCATCTCTCTCTTTGCTTCTCATCGCCTGGTGCCACACCCACGCGCCGGTAAGTTGCGCCGCCCGGCGAAGGCGGAGCAGGTCGTGTCGCGGCGCGCGCTTCAGTCGTAGTATGTGTCGTTTGCAAAAATCTCGCCTGCGACCGGTCGAAGCCCGGACCTTTGCAATGCAGCATCGACAGGAGCGCAGAAGTGGCACGTAAAAGCGGCGCATTAAAGCGGCGCATAAAAGCGGCCCTGCCGACGTGTCGCCGGCAAGGCGTCGCAGGCGCAACCGCGAGGAAGCGCGATTACTTGCGCAGACGAGAGAAAACAGCGATCAGATCTTCGAGCATCACGGGCTTTTTGAGGTGCGCATCGAAGCCGGCGCGCTGGGCCTGCCTGACATCCGCCTCCTGGCCGTAGCCGCTGAGCGCAATGCAGATCACGGCTTTCATCGCCGGCTCTTCGCGCAGTTTGCCGACGAACTCGAAGCCGTCCATGCCCGGCATGCCGATATCGGACAGCACGATGTCCGGCGCGTCGCCGTTGAGCATCGATAACGCCTCTTCGCCGCTCGTCGCCGTCTGTACGATTGCGCCTTCGCTTTCCAGCAGGAGCTTGAAGGTTTCGACGGTTGCCGCATCGTCGTCGACCATCATCATGCGCAGGCCGCGCAGCGACTCGGCGGCGAGGCCGTTGTCCGCATTCACATGGGCGAGCGTGCGGTGCGTCGGAAGGGTGACCGTGAAGGTCGCGCCGCGGCCGACGCCGTCCGATTCCGCCCGCACCGCGCCGCCGTGCAGGTTCACGAGATCCCTGACCAGCGCGAGACCGATGCCGAGTCCCGCGCGGCGTGCCGTCGGGTCGCGGCTTTGCTTGAACATGTCGAAGATATGCGGCAAAAGCGAAGGCTCGATGCCGATGCCCGTATCGGCCACGCGAAGCACGGCCTCGCCATGTGCGTTGACCTGCAACGACACATCGACGGAACCCCGATGAGTGAACTTCAGCGCGTTGCTGATCAGGTTCCAGACGATCTGTTCGACACGCGTCAGGTCGGCGTGAATGATGACGGGCGTGTCCGTCATCGAGACATTGAGCGTGATGCCGCGCTGGCTTGCGTCGTCCTGAACGGCGTTGCCGACGCGCTGCACGATTTCGCGCATGTCGACGGCCGTGCGCACGACGGACAGCTTGCCCGTGCGCACACGCGAAATATCGAGCAGATCGTCGATGATCTGCGCCTGGCCGATCACGGTGCGCCGGATCGTCTCCGTCGCGCGCGAGATGTTCAGGCTTTGCCGCGTTTCCGGCGCGCGCGCAATCAGCTCGGCGCTTGCGGAAATGAGATTGAGGGGATGCTTGAGCTCGTGCGACACCACGGCGAGAAATTCGTCACGCCGCCGTTGCGCGTCCCGCTCGTTTCCTTCGCGCATCAGTACGGCTTGCGCCCCGGAGCCCGCCGAAGCGGCCTCAGCGGATTGGCCAAGGTCACGGGCGATCTTTGCGAATCCGCTCACGCCGGGCTCGTCCAGCCGCGACAGCACGCCGCTCGCGAAGAAACGCGTTCCATCCTTGCGCACATGCCAGCGTTCCTCGTCGGTCCGACCGTTCAGGCGTGCTTCCGCGAATTCGCGCTGCGCCACGTTATCGGCACGGTCTTCCGGAGTCGAGAGGACATCGGACGATTGACCGACCATTTCCGCTTCGGTGTAGCCGAAGATGCGTTCCGCGCCCGCGTTCCAGCTCGTGATGATGCCGTCGTCGTCGAACGTGATGATCGCGTAGTCCTTAGTGCCCTCGGCCACGATGCGCATGCGCCGCTCGCCTTCGCGCAGCCGGTCTTCCGCCTGCCGGCGGCCCGTGATGTCGATAAAGGAGAGCACCGCGCCGTCGATGCGGTCTTCCGTCGTCCGGTACGGGACGAAGCGCGCGAGATACCAGCGTCCGTCACTGCTTTTCAGTTCGCGTTCGATCAGACGCAGTGAATCGAATGCCTCGGCCGCGTCGTCGGCGAGCTTGTCATATTCGAGCCGGTGCGTGATGTCGAGTAACGAGCGGCCAATGTCGGACGGAATGATGCTGAACACGTCGGTCGCGCGCGGCGTGTAGCGCTTGATGCAGATGTTGCGGTCCACGAAGATCGTGCCGATGTCGTTCGCGGCGATCAGGTTCTGCAAGTCGTCGTTGATCTTGCCCGTTTCCTCGACCTTCGACTTCAGTTCGGCGTTGACGGTCGTCAGTTCTTCGTTGATGGACTGCAGTTCTTCCTTGCTGGTCTCGAGTTCTTCCGTTGCCGAGCGCAATTCTTCGTTGATCGCCTGTAACTCTTCGTTGGAAGCCTTCAACTCTTCCGTCGACGTTTCCGATTGCTCGATCGTCGACTGGAGCTGTTCTTTTGTGCGCTGCAGTTCGCGTTCGAGCTGGCTGATGATCGGGTCTTTCTGCGCATCGCTCGACGCGGTTTCCGCGCCGCTCATGCTGTCTTCGACTTCGTCGAACAGCACCAGCACGAAATCCGCATTGGCCTCGGAATCGTGCACGGGGCGTGCCGTCATGTTGACGAAATACGAACGCCCCTCGCGCTCGATCCGCACGCGCCGCGCCTCCACACTCCGATTAGTGTGCAAGGCCTGATAGATCGCGGTGCGCAGTTCGAGGCGCAGTTCGGATCGCACCACGGCGATGATGTTGTGAGACGGCTCGCCGCCCGAATACTGCAAAAAGCGGCCCGCGCGGTCCGACAGATGGACGATCTCGGAATCGCGGCTGACGAGCACGCTAGGCGGCGCATATTGCTCGACGAGACGTTGATGCAGGTCGCCAAACGAGAAGCGGCGGCGTCCGGGCGGCTGCACCGTCGCGACGACGGGCCGTGCGCTCATTGTTCCCGAGATCGCAACGGGGACGGGCGTATCGCCGCGCACCGCCATGTTCGCGCGATAGATGCGGTTGCGCTTGTCGACGACACTGAACATCGAACTGACGCTGTCGGCGGATTCGGAACTGCCGAGAAAAAGCACGCCGCCTGGACGCAGCGCGAAGTGAAACATTTTCAGAATTTCGATCTGCGCTTCCCGATCGAGGTAGATCAGCAAGTTGCGGCAGCAGATCAGATCGAGCCGCGAGAAGGGCGGGTCGCTCAGCACGTTATGGTGCGCAAACAGCATGTGCTCGCGCAGTTCCTTCTTGACGCGATAATGCGCAGCGTCTTTCGTAAAGAACTGGCGCACGCGGGCAGCCGGCACGTCGGCGAGAATCGAGTCGGGATAGAGACCCGTGCGTGCAAAGGAAATGGCCCGTTCGTCGATATCGGTCGCGAACACCTGGAACGAGTTGCCCTCCGGCGACTTCTGCGAACGCTCCTGCAACAGCATCGCAACGGAATAGGCCTCCTCGCCCGTCGCGCAGCCGACCGACCACACGCGGATGCGATCCTGCTCGCCGCGCCTGTCGAAAAGCTGCGGCAGGACTTCACGCTCCAGCACCTCGAAGGCTTCCTTGTCGCGGAAGAAATTCGTGACGCTGATCAGCATGTCCTGCAACAACGCCTGCGTTTCTTCCGGATGCAGATGGAGGTGGTCGCGATATCCCTGGAGGTCCGTGATGCCGTTGACTTGCATCCGGCGTTCGATCCGGCGCAAAACGGTCGCGCGCTTGTAGTGACGGAAATCGTGTGCCGTGCGCGTGCGCAGGATGATCATGATCTCGCGCAGCGCGCGCTCGGCCGTCTCGTTGATCTGGTCCTCGTAGCGCTCCTCGCTTTCGACGACGGGCAAATGAATTTCCCTCGCAGTCGACCAGAGATCCATCAGCCTTTGCGGCATTTCCGCAGCGGGAAGCACGAAATCGACCATGCCCGTGGCGATTGCGCTTCTCGGCATGCTGTCGTATTCGGCTTCCGCGGGGTCCTGGGCGAGCGTGATGCCGCCCATTTCCTTGACTCTCGACAGGCCGACGGAACCATCCGAACCGGCGCCGGACAGCACGATGCCGATCGCGCGCTCGCGATGGGCTTCGGCAAGCGTCCGGAAGAACAGATCGATGGCGGCCCGGCGGCCTTCCCGGGGCTGATTGGGCGCGACGCGCAGGAAGTCGTCGACCATGGTCAAATCGAGCGACGGCGCGATCAGGTAGACGTGGTCGGGCTGGATCGGCGTGGCGCTCGTCACCTCCAGCACGGGCATGTCCGTCACCTTCTGGAGCAACGAGGCCAGATTGCTTTCGTGATCCGGCGCGAGATGAACGACCACGACGAACGCCATCGACGTATGGGCGGGCAGCGCTTCGAAGAATTCCGTCAACGCATTCAATCCACCCGCCGACGCGCCGATACCGACGATCGGATGATGTGCCTGACTCGGCAGAGCCTGCCCACGTCGTTTCGGCATGTCTGCTTGTCCCTTTGGAAGAATAATAGTGTTCGCCGCCCGCCTCCGGCAGGCGCGTGGACCCTTCGCGCAAAGCCGCCGCGCAATTACTTATTATCCCTCCAACAGCATAGACTGCAAAAGTCCTGCCGCTTCGCCCGCCCGGCGGGCCGTTGCCTCCTCGCGTTTCTGAGCCGCGGCGTCGCCGCGTCTGCGGAATTGCTCGCCCAACGCACGGCACATGATTTCCCGCTCGCGCAGCGCGCGCAGGGCGTCCCGCAGCGAGCGCTCGACATCCCCGACCCGGCCCTGCGCCAGCGACGCGGCCGAGTACGCGTGGCCCGTGTGGCATCTGTAGCGCAACAGGCCGGAATGCTTCAGCTGCCATAACGTGCCGCTGCACTCGGGGCACGTCAGCGTGGATGGTGTCGCGATGCGGCACAGCTCGCCCGGCAAGGGATCGCCCGCAAGCCATGCGCGCTGCTCGGAGGCGGCGGCGGCGCGCGCGGCGGCGCTGCGAATTGCCGGGTCGCCTGCCGAGCGCGCGTCGTGCGCATCCGTTGTTCCGCCCGTCAGTTGGACCAGCCGGCCCGGCATCCGGGCGAGCGGCAGGACGTAGTCCGCAAACGGCGACGCATGCAGCGGCATGTCCTTCGCGAACGCATCGGCGCGGTCCTGGACGATCGTCGCTCCGCCGCACGCCTGAACGGCTTCGAGGCCCGCCGCCCCGTCGTCCAGCAAGCCCGTCAGGATCACGCCGATCACGCGCGTGCCGATTTCGGCGGCGGCACTGCGAAAGAGGGGGTCGATGGCGGGGCGCGCAAAGTTTTCCTTCGCGCCGCGTGAAAGCCGTAATTGGGCGCCGTCGACGGTCATGTGCTGATCCGGCGGCGCAACGTAGATTCTGGCGCGTTGGTATTTTTCGCCGTCTGTCGCGTGCGAGGCTCGCAGCGGTCCGGACTCGCTCAGCAACGACGGCAGGAGGCTGTCGTGCGCGCCCACATGCAGCACGATCGCGAGAGTGGCGGGCAGGTCGCGAGGCAGCCCGGAAACGAGTGTGCGCAGAGCATCGACTCCGCCCGATGACGTGCCTATTGCAATGAAGTCTCGGGGGATCAAATGTGCGCTCCCGTCTGCCTAATCTTCTTAACGTAGCAATTGGCGTGCCGCATCGTGCCAGTTTTGCCTGTTCTTGGCTGGTGCCGTCGCGATCCCGCCGAGAGCCTCGTCACGCTCCGCCGCAACGGAAGCGATCAATCTCAGTCTTCAGGCGGTGGGGCGCGCGGGCGACGCCATTGCCGCCGAGTCGCCGACGCGTGACGATGACCGCTCCGGCAGGCGGCTATCTGTTGTGGGTCGAACTGCCGCACGCGTTCGATTCGAAGCGGCTATACAGAGACGCGTCGACAACGGCATCACGATCGGACCCGCTTACATGTCGTCGAGGTCGGGAAATTCGGAGATTCACTTCGCCTGAATTACAGCTGCGCGTGGTCGCCTGAAATCGAGGGAGCAGTCATCACGCTCGGAAAGCTGGCGTCGCAAAGCGCGACTTTTCGGCGGCACGAAGAACGGCTGACGCAGGCGTTTGCCGTTCGTTGATGCGTGCGCGGTTGCGCTCGCCATCAGAAGAGCATGGGGATTCGACGCGCATCAGCGTCGGCTTCAGAGCGAAGCCGGCCGCCGACGTGAAGAGCGACTTATATGAAGAGCGCTCATGCCCAACGCGAACGCGCGCATTGGACGATCAGTCGCCAAAGTAGGTGTTGCAGTAGCTGACGGGGCCCACGCACGAATTGGCGCCCGTGCTGCGCTTGCGAAACAGACCGCCCGCTTGCGACGTGCCCGAAGTGACACCGCCGTACGACGTGGCAGCGTTATCGCCACCTTGAGCCGTCGTGGCAGACGGGCCGCGCTCGGAAGCGGGCGCGCCGGCGATGGGGTTGTAGTATGGCGCCGGACCGTACCCGCTAGCGAAGACAGGAGCGGATACGAAAGCGGTGGCGGCGAGAAGGGCGGCGGCGACGAATCGGGTTTTCATGGCTGGTACCTCAGAATCAGTTCAGGAATCGAAAGTTCGTTGAACGAATGTGCGTCAACGTTGATGCCAGTCTATAGGCTGAGGCGAAAGAGAATAAGACCTCCGTCGGGAACGCTCACTTGCAGGATTCGCGCGTAATCCGTGGATGGAAATGAAACGCGGCGTGTTGTCGCGACGTGCGTATCCGCACCCGTCGATATCACCGGAACCTGGCAAATCTATTTGCCGCGCCGATCCCTTATTCATGCTTGCGCGCACTTTTAGACTCTCGCCTGTGATCGGCAACGCGGCGCGTGCATTTTCCCGTCAGATTCAGATCGGCATGGTGGGGATCGACGTGCCGAGTCCGGTGCCGCCAGCATGGCATTCGTTCGGGGGCTGGAAGCGTTCGCTGTTCGGCGGCCATCACGCATACGGTGAGGAAGCCGTGCGCTTTTACACGCGCTACAAGAGCGTCATGCAGGGCTGGCCCGACAGCATCGCTAAAGGTGCTGAATTCACGATGCCCGTAGCCAGCCAGGCTGGCACCAGCATCGCTACGCCGCTCATTCATTTCGTTGCGCAATCCCGGCATGAATGAGCGAGCGGCGCAGCGACGCGGGTTTTTATCCGCTAAAGCGTGACCGCTTGTGCGGTTAAGCAGGGGCGAATTTCCCTGAAGCCCATTTACGATCAGAAGCACTGTAATCGAAGACCACAAATATCGAGTAGATCATTACTATCTTTTCAATCGCCCGTTTGCGCTCATCCACCGATGGCTACACTCAATCTAACCATGGTCTGCCGCTTTCATGTGAGGTGAGGGGAAGGCGCACGACCACGATGGTTTGTCCATTGATCCTCCGCCCGGCAAGCGCGTTTCAAAAGCTTGCCGCAATACTTCTGAGCAAAGCTGTTCGTCGACCGATAGCCGTTTGACTGACGATGCCGTCGGAGTCACTTAAGTGTGGCAAACAAAACTGAGTCAGGTTCCGGGAGCGCTGACGGCGAATATAGGTAGAACCTGCGAGTAGTCCCCGATCCGGAATGGCACAGTCTTGTTGGCGAAACTAACCTCGGAGGATAGTTCATGCCAGCTTTTTCGATTATCGTGCCGGCCTACAACATGCAGGATCACCTCGAGGAAGCGCTGGAGAGCATTGCCGGCCAGACCTTTACCAATTTCGAGGCGATTGTCGTCGACGACGGATCGACTGACGCCACGGGCGTGATTGCAAAACGCTTCTGTGCAATGGACTCCCGCTTCAGATATCTCCGCCGGCAGAACGGCGGCTTGTCGGCCGCTCGCAATTCGGGCACTTCAGTCGCGGTCGGAACGTACATTTATTACCTGGATAGCGACGACATCATCGATACAGGTGCATTAAGTACCTGCTATCGGGAACTCACGAATCAGAAAATCGATGTGGTCCTGTTCGAGGGCGAGGTCTTCCCGATCGACTCGCCGATGTACAGGCTCGAAGCAGATTACTTTCAGCGGCCGGTCGGAAACTCTCCGCTATGGTCCGATGATTTCATCATCGAGTCGCTTCGACAGGGACGATATTGCGTACAGGTATGCTGCTTTGTCGCCCGACGCTCGGCGATAGGCGATCTGCGCTTTATAGAAGGGATGGTGTTCGAAGACAATCACTTTTTTGTGTCGCTGTTGCTGGAGAAAAAGCTCAGAGTTTCCGTGCTGCATGACAAGCTATATAAGCGACGGCTCAGGTCAGGCTCTATCATGTTTTCGGCACGAACCCTGCACCATTACGACAGCATGGATCGACTAGTTCGGGAATTGTCGGACTTGTCGTTTTCCGCGCTCAAGTCTCCGGAGCGGGCAACGATTAAAAAAGAAATCGTCGGCAATGCGCTGAGTGATCTGCACTTCGCCAGTTCACTTGTTGGTCCCAACATAAGCTTGCGAAAAAGAAACGTTGCCGCGATGTGGCGTGTCGCGACGCACGTCTCGCCACGGCTGTTCACGCCCAAACGTCTTTTGCTTGCTCTCGTGCCGGAGCTATACAGACTGAAGACGGATGCCTGGCTTCATCGTTGAAGATGCAGCTGAATGCCGCGGCGCCTTCCGATCTTCTACCTGACACTGACACCGCGCGGGCTCCACTGAATCCTGACACGACAGCCCCAACCGCTGCTGCAGGAAAGGTCTCGCGTGTCACTTCGTTGTTCGCGAGCTTGCCCCCGTTCGCCGAGCGAAAGGCTCCCATTCGCGAATTGTAAATTTTCTGGCAGTTGCCGCGATTTTTTCCGGGCAAGGTGTGGTTACAGCGCGCCGATTCCTGATTGCTGCGATTCCTCGTTCGGTGAGGTCCGATTGTCAGCGATCCAATTGCGCAATGCAAAGTTCTGGAATGTTTGGCAATAGCACATAATCATAATGATGGAGATTTACGCATGACGAAGGTTAGGAGATTGATTTGCAAAGCCACTCGAAAGAAGGGCAAGGCGAGACTGATGGCAGGCGTTATATCGACGGCTACCCTCTATTCCATTTCAGCGAGTGCGCAGTCATTGGTAACGTTTTATGGCGTCGTCGATACGGGCATTCGCTACACGACTCACGCAGATCCACAAGGCGATTCAGCCATTCGACTCGCTAACGGCGGCGCGACGGAAAGTCTTTTCGGATTCAAGGGAACGGAAGATCTCGGTGGCGGCACGAAGGCCGTGTTCCAGCTCGAGGACCGGTTTTTCCCGAACTCCGGCGTCACTGATCCGGCCTATCCGTTTTTCAACACGGCATTCGTCGGCCTGCAATCGAATACCTTTGGCAAGTTGACGATGGGGCGTCAGATCAATCCGTTTTCTGATGCGGTGGTGAGCGCCTTCATCACCAATCCGTGGCTGCCGACCTTCTATCAATTCCGGCCGGAAGTCATGATGGCGCAGGGTGTGTGGACCAGCAACATGGTCAAATACGCAGCGCGATGGCAATATCTGACGGCCGAGGTGTCGTATGCATTCGGTGGCAATGCGGGCGCATTCGGTGCGGGCAGTCAGATCGGCGCATCGCTTCTGTACTTGCCGGGTGCGCCATTGCGGCTTGCGGCCGCGTATCTCGATTCGCGTGATGCCGTCAACTCTTCCGCGCACCTCAAATCGTGGACGGCGGGCGGCTCGTATTCGTTCGGAAGCACGACGCTGACGGCCGGCTGGGCCGTGAACCGGCAGGACGCGAACTTTGTCGGCAACTTTCCAAACGGCCCGTTCACGCCTCCCGAACTAACCGCGCTGAAGTTCAATACGTTCAGTTCCCGAAAAATGTACTTTGGCGGGGTGACGCAGCAGGTGGGCGATGCCACTCATCTTTCCGCCAATGTATGGCGCACGATTCAAACGGGAAAGACACAGACGGGCGATGGCAACGCGACGCAGTTCCAGCTGCTTGCGGACTACAACCTGTCGAAGCGCACCGACACTTATCTGGAAGTCGACTACTCACTGTATCGCGGCGGACTGGTGGGAGCCCAGCTTCAGGGCATCAACGCTTTGAGCTCCGCGTTCGGTACGACACAACTGGGCATCATGGCGGGATTGCGGCACCTGTTCTAGGCTGCTGGCAAACGCGGGTGGAGCGATCACGGGCAATCCTGAAAGGACGACAGGATGTTCACCGAACATATTTCGATCCGACCATACCGGAGAGCGATCGCTCCTTTTTCAGCCATGGCCTTGAGTTCCACCGACAGCGTCTGGCGGGTGATGCCGAGCATCATTGCAAGCGTGTCCTGTGAAACGGTCACGTCGGGGCGGCTCTGCGACAACATGGTCACGTCGCCCGACGCCAGCAGCAGCAGGCGCCGGGCAATACGGGCGCGCGTCGAGTAGAGGGTGGCGTCTTCGACCATGCGGTAGAGCCAGTTCATGTGGATAGACTGCAACTCGGCGATCGCCCGGAAGAAAACCTGACTCTTCATGAGTTCGTCAAAAGCCTGATTCCTGACGACGAACAGGCTGGACCGCTCGAGTGCCGCGACATCGCGCAGGCGCGGGTGTCGACTGGCCATGGAGGTCTGTCCAAACCAGTTGCCCGGCTCGAGGACGGCAAGAATCGCTTCCTTTCCGTCTTCGCGCAGCGTGAAGGCCTTTAGCTTTCCGCTCTTGAGCCCAAAGAAGCCGTTTGGCAAATCGCCTCGGCGAAACAGATATTCGCCGGCGTGCAGCGTAATCGTCTCGCATCGGCGTATCAGAGCTTCTTGCGCGGATGGAGGCAAAGAGCTGAACCACAGGTTCGTTCGCATCGCTTCGGACATGTCCGTCATGAGCGCCATACTCTCCTTTCAAATCGAAACCGTAGGCTTGACGAAAGCTTCAGCGCTTCGATTCCGGCAGCGCCTTCCCACGCCACATTGTCGCCAGGCGGCTGCCTGGTGTGGCTCCCCTGTTCAGGGGATATTGCTTCCCCCAAAACAACCCGATGATGGTCTCACTCGGGATGCACCGTGCGCGACACCCATCGACGGACCTGCGCCCGCCCGATCCACCCCCGACTTCAGGAGACACCGATGCTGGATGCCGTGCACGACTCGACGTCATCTCCCTACGCCTATCCGCTACTGATCAAGCAGCTGCTGCACACGCCGTTCGTTCAGGCGCCCGATCAGGAAATCGTCTACCGCGGCGAGGTGCGGATGACCTATGCGACGCTGCGGGAGCGCATCGCGCGGCTCGCCAGCGGCCTGCACCAGCTGGGCGTGCGCCACGGCATCACGGTGGCCGTGATGGACTGGGACAGTCATCGCTATCTGGAGTCGTACTTTGCGGTTCCGATGATGGGCGCCGTGCTTCAGACGGTCAACGTGCGGCTGTCGCATGCGGAGATCGCGTACACGATCAACCACGCGGGCGCCGAGGTGCTGTTCGTCCATACCGACTTTCTGCCCGTGGTCGAAGCGATCAGGGACCAGCTTGAAACGGTCCGCACTTTCGTCTGGATCGACGAACCAGGCAGCGATGCGTGCGCGCACGCGATCCCGTTCGCGACGGAATACGAGCGGATGCTGGCGGCGAGTGCAACCCGCTACGACTTTCCCGACTTCGACGAAAACACCCGCGCCACCACGTTCTACACGACGGGAACGACGGGCTTGCCCAAGGGCGTCTACTTCTCACATCGGCAACTGGTCCTGCACACGATCACGTTGATGGCGGCATTGTCGAGCCCCGTATCGGGCCAGCGTTTTCATCGCGGCGACGTCTATATGCCGCTCACGCCGATGTTCCATGTGCACGCGTGGGGCATGCCCTATATCGCGACGGTGCTGGGCGTGAAGCAGGTCTATCCGGGCCGTTATGTGCCCGAGCGTCTCGCGCAACTCGTGCGCGACGAAGGCGTCACGTTTTCGCACTGCGTCAGCACGATCCTGCACATGCTGCTCTCGTGCGACGAAGCAAAGCATGTGGACTTCAGCAAATGGAAGATCGTGATCGGCGGCGGCGCGTTGCCGCATGGGCTTGCACGCGCCGCGCTCGATCGCGGCATCGATGTATTCGCAGGCTACGGCATGTCGGAAACGTGCCCCGTCCTGAGCCTCGCGCAGCTTCAGCCGGGCACGGAACCGCTCGATCTCGATGAAGAAGTGCGCTTGCGCTGCAAGACGGGCTTTCCAGTGCCGCTCGTCGATTTGCGCATCGTCAACGAACACATGGAAGACGTCGCGCACGACGGCAAGGCGTACGGTGAGATCGTCGTGCGCACGCCGTGGCTCACGCAGGGCTATCTGAACAATCCGCAAGCGTCCGCGCAGCTATGGGCAGGCGGCTATCTGCATACGCAGGACATCGCGAACATCGACACGACGGGCAACGTCCAGATCACCGATCGCATCAAGGACGTCATCAAGTCGGGCGGCGAGTGGATTTCTTCGCTCGAAATCGAAAGCCTGATTTCGCTGCATCCGGGTGTCGCGGAAGTCGCCGTGATCGGCATCAGGGATGAGAAATGGGGCGAACGTCCCGTTGCCCTCGTGGTGCTCAAGCAGAACGCGGAAGTCACCGAGGACGACATCAAGCAGCATGTGCTGGGTTTCAGCAAGACGGGGCAAATCTCGAAGTACGCCGTCCCGCAGACCGTCAGGTTCGTCGACGCGCTGCGGAAGACGAGTGTCGGCAAGACGAACAAGAAGTGGTTGCGCGAGCAGTTCGCCTGACCTGAACCATCACGAGGAGCAAAAACGATGAGCATCAAGGATTACAGCATCGCCACGATCGAGCGCTTCGTTGGCCAGGAACTGGGTGTGTCGGACTGGGTCGCCGTCGATCAGGCGCGCATCGACGCCTTCGCAGCGTGCACGGGCGACAGTCAATGGATCCACGTCGACGTCGAGCGCGCAACACGGGAGAGCCCATTCGGCGGCACGATCGCGCATGGCTACCTGACGCTTTCGCTGCTGGCGGCGCTCACGATGGAGATCGGCCTCATTCCCGAGGATGCGTCGGCGGGCTTGAACTACGGACTGGACAAGGTGCGCTTCATGACACCCGTCAAGGCAGGCGCGCGAGTGAGAAACCGCGTGACGCTGATATCGGCGGAAAAGAAAGAGGGCGGCCGGATCATCGTGAAGACGATGAACGAATTGCAGGTCGAGGGCGAACAAAAACCGGCGCTGATCGCCGAGTCGCTCGCGATGCTGGTCGCGTGAGCACCGGCAACTGCGCTGATGAAAATGGACATGGAGACGGAGCGGCAAGATGGCGGCAATCGATAGGAACAAAGCGGAAAGCACGGCGCGCGGCGAACAGCCGGACGACATCGCAGCATCGGCTGCGGACGGCATGCTGGGACCGAATCCGTTCGTCGGGCTGCGTCCGCGCGACATTCTCGCAACGGTGCAGCAGATCGGCGTGCAGGCGCTGCGTCAACCCGCGCTCGTCGTGGAGCAGGAGGCGGCACTCGCGCGCGATCTGCTGGCCGTCATCGGCGGCAGCGCGGATTGCAAACCGCCGCAAGGCGACAAGCGCTTCACCGATCCCGCGTGGCAGGACAATTCGATGTATCGCATCACGATGCAAAGTTATGTCGCCTGGCGCAATGCGCTGACGGGATTCGTGGACCGTTCCGCGCTCGATGCAAAGACGAAGGAACGCGCGCAGTTCGTGCTGTCGCTCTTCACGGATGCCGTATCGCCGACGAACACGCTGCTCGGCAATCCGGCCGCGCTCAAGAAGGTCATCGATTCGGGCGGCGCGAGTTTGCTCGGCGGCGTGCGCAACCTCATGACGGACATGCTGCAAAATCAGGGCATGCCCGCGCAGGTCGACAAGATGGCGTTCAAGGTAGGCGAGAATCTCGGCACGTCGCCGGGCGCGGTGGTGTTTCGCAACGAAGTACTCGAGCTGATCCAGTACACGCCCGCAACGGAGCATGTGTACGCGCGCCCGCAATTGATCGTGCCGCCGCAGATCAACAAGTTCTACGTATTCGATCTGTCTGAAGGCAAGAGTATCGTCGACTACCTGGTGAAGAGCGAGTTTCAGGTGTTTGTCGTAAGCTGGCGCAACCCGACTGCGGCGCAAAGTCACTGGGATCTCGATACCTATGTTGCCGCGCTGCTCGAAGCGATCACGGCCGTGCGCGACATCACGGGCAGCGACGACGTCAATCTGCATGGCGCCTGCTCGGGCGCGATGACGATGTCGGCGCTGCTCGGCCACCTCGCAAGCCGTGGCGACAACAGCGTGCATGCGGCGACGCTGATGGTCGCCGTGCTCGACAACACGGCGGACTCGCAACTGGGTCTCTTCGCCACCCCCGAAGCCATCGCGGCTGCGAAGCAGCACAGCACGTCGAAGGGCGTGCTGGCCGGCGAAGAAATGGGCCGGGTGTTCGCGTGGATGAGGCCCAACGATCTCGTCTGGAACTACTGGGTCAACAACTATCTGCTCGGCAAGGCGCCGCCCGCATTCGACATCCTCTACTGGAACAACGATGCGACTCGTCTGCCCGCGCGTCTTCATGGGCAACTGCTCGATATCTTCACGGGCAATCTGTTCAGCAAGCCTCGGGCGCTGACAGTGCTGGGCACGCCGATCGACCTTGCCGAAGTGACTTGCGACAAATATGTCGTCGCGGGCATGACGGATCACATTACGCCGTGGAAGGGCGTGTACAACACGGCGCGCGCATTCGGCGGCGACACGCGCTTCGTGTTGAGTTCGAGCGGCCATATCCAGAGCCTGATCAACCCGCCGGGCAACCCGAAGGCGAAATTCTTCCTCAATCCCGAACTGCCCGCCAATGCCGACGCGTGGCTTGCCAATGCAAAGGCCGACAAGGACTCGTGGTGGAGCAACTGGTGCACGTGGCTCGCCGAGCGTTCCGGCGAGCGCCGTCCCGCCCCGGCTTCTGTCGGCAACGAGCGGCATCAGGCTGGCGTGAAGGCGCCGGGAACTTATGTTCTGCAAGCATGACGCTCCACGTTGACGGCATCAATGCAGAACGGCCACTTTTCTAACGCAGTCCCTATGGAGCAGCAATGATGGATTCGACCAGCACGAACAGCATTTTCGCGGAGTACAAGAAGCTCATTGGACAGTTCAAGCTGCCCGGCGTCGACATGAGTGCGATTCTCGAATCGCGCCGCAAGGATATCGAGGCGATCGCGGAGGCCAATACGACCGCGCTTGCAGGCGTGCAGTCGCTGGCACAGAAGCAGTCGGATATTCTCCGCACGACACTGGGCGAATTGCAGGCATTCTTCACGCGAGTCACGCAGTCGGGCGGCCCGAACGCAGGCACCTCCGCCGAAGTCGCCAAACAGGCGCTGCACAAGGCTCTCGTCGATATGCAGGAACTGGCGGACACGGCTTACCGTGCGCAATCGGACAGCGTCGCCGTGGTCACGAAGCGCGTCGCCGAGCACGTCGAGGAACTGAAGGCGCTTCTTCAGCCGAAGAAGTAGTGCGGCACAGCGCGTGCGACACGCCGGTGCGTCGAATGCACACCCATCCATAAGACAGGGAAAATAGAAATGCACATGAGCCCCGAGTCTGCTTGCAGCATGCAAATCCAGATGATCGATCTGGATGGTCAGACGTTGCGTGTCGCAACGTGCCGGGGCAGCGACGCTTCGCCGCCGCTGCTCATCTTCAACGGGATCGGCGCGAATCTCGAACTGGTCGAGCCGTTCGTGACGGCGCTCGACGATGTGAGCGTGATCATCTTCGACATTCCCGGCGTCGGTGGTTCGCCCGCGCCTGTCGTGCCGTATCGTTTTTCGACGCTGTCGGTGCTGACGGACAAGCTGCTGTCGCGCCTCGGCTATGACGGCGCCGTCGATGTGCTCGGCGTTTCGTGGGGCGGCGCGCTCGCGCAGCAGTTCGCGCGTCTTTATCCGCGACGCTGCCGCCGGTTGATTCTCGCAGCAACGTCGCCGGGCGTCGTGATGGTGCCGGGCAAGCTGTCGGTGCTGTCGAAGCTGATCGGGCCGCGCCGCTACACCGATCCCGCTTACCTGCAGGAGGTCGGGGCCGACATCTACGGCGGCGCTTACCGCCGCAACCCGGCGCTGCTCAAGGAACACAGCCGGCATATTCAGCCGCCGCGCGGACGCGGCTACCTGTATCAGCTGCTGGCCGTATCGGGCTGGACGAGTCTGCCGTGGCTCGGCGCATTGCGCCAGCCGACACTGGTGATGCACGGTAGCGATGACCCGATCGTGCCGCTGTCCAATGCGAAGATTCTTGCCGCGCGCATTCGCGACGCGACGCTTTATGTGATCGACGACGGTCACCTGTTTCTCATCTCGCGTGCCAATGACGTTGCGCCTGTCGTGCGCAGGTTTCTGCGGCAGGAGGCGAGTTGAGTTCCCTGGCCGGCGATGACGGCGCGCGGCGCTTGCCTGTCGACGCACGCGCGCACGACAACGCACGAGGCCTCGCGCGCATGCGCCGGGCGGCGCTCGGTCTGCTCGTCCTGATGGGCGTGTTGCTGTGTGCGTGCGTCGTGTGGCAGGCGGGTCACGCGTGGCTTGCGTGGCCGCGCGCGTTCGCGGAGGCTGGCATGGCGGGCGCGCTAGCCGACTGGTTTGCGGTCGTCGCGCTGTTTCGTCATCCGCTGGGTTTGCGGCTGCCACACACGGCCATCATTGCGCGCAACCAGCAGCGCATTGCGGAGAGCCTCGGCAACTTCATCGAGGAGAATTTCTTGCGGCCGGAATTGATCATCGGCAGGCTGGGCACGCACAATGCGGCGCAGGCGCTCGCGCGTTGGCTGGCGCAACCTGTCAACAGCCGTGGCGTTGCCGCTGTGATCGCGGACTCGCTCGCGGGACTGCTCGACGGCATGGACGAAGCGGACGTCGCGTGGTTTTTCGACCGCATTGTGCTGCCGCAATTGCGCACGCTCGATATTGCCGCCGTGGCCGGCAATATGCTCGACGTGCTGACGGATGGCGGCCGCCATCAGCCGTTTCTGGACCACGGGCTCGCGGCGCTGGAAAGGTGGCTGGCCGCGAACGCGGACATGATCAAGGTCAAGTTCAGCGAAGCATCGAGGTATACGCCTGCGCCGCTCGACGCGTATATCGTCAGGAAGTTTATCGAGGGCATTCTCGCGCTGCTCCATGAAGTGGCGGCAAGCCCCGACCACGCGCTACGCCGTCAGTTCGATGAAGCCTTGCGGACTCTGGCCGTGCAGTTGCGGACGTCGGCCATGCATCGACGCCTCGGCAAGTCGTTGCTGCGCGACTGCATTCGCTACTTCCGACGTGCGAACGGGCCTCGCGCACTGCTCGATTGCGTGCGCACGCGCGCGCTCGCCGATCTCGGCCGCGAGCAATCGGCCGTGCGTGACGGGCTGATGCGAACGTTGGGATCGCTCGGCAAGCGCATCGGTGATGAGCCTTCGATCCAGCGAAAGCTCAACGCCTGGTGGCTCGCGCTCGCACATGAACTCGTCGTGCGCTATCGACACCTGTTGCCCGCATTGATCACCGAGATCGTGAAGAGCTGGAACGCAGACGAGGTGAGCCGGAAGATCGAGACGGAAATCGGTCGCGACCTGCAGTATGTGCGGATCAACGGCACGTTCGTGGGCGGCCTGGTCGGCGTGCTGATTCACGCCGCCACGATCGCCGCCGCCTGACGGCACGCATTGCGTCAGCCCGACGCAACGAGGCCCAGTGCCTGCGCGCGAGCAACGGCCTGCGCGCGCTTGTCGACCTCGAGCTTCACGAAGATATTCTTGATATGGGTCTTGACGGTCTCAGGTGCGATTCCGAGCGTGCGCGCGATCTCCTTGTTCGATTGCCCTTGAGCAATCAGCTCGACGATGCCGCGTTCCCTTGCGCTCAACGGCTCGCGCACGGTGTCGCGCTCGGGCTGCGCATCGGGCTCGTACATCACGCGCCAGCCATCCAGCAGGCGGTCGATATACGCGAGGGTGTCTTTCGCCTTTGAAGTGGCGCACGTGTCGTCACGGGCCGCCTGCAGGAGCGCTCCGATTTCCACGCCCTGGTCGAAAATCGAGCGATGGATTTCATGATTGGCGTTCAACACGTCGCGAAAGATTTCGACGGCGCGCGCCCGTTCGCCCGCACGCAGCCAGACGAACGCAAGCACGGTGCGCAGGCGCAGCGCGAGATAGTCGTTATGCCGGCTTTCGACGCTACGCAACGCGGACGTCAGCGATCCGACGGCTTCCTCTGTGCGGTTTTGCGTCATCGCCAGCGATGCCACTGCGATCGCGCGGAAAGTGTCGATCTCCGGCGACACCGGTTTCGAAGCGGCGGCCCGCGTGTCCACCAGCTGATCCAGTTGCGCGACGGATGCCGACGCTTCCGTGATCCTGCCTTCCCTGAGATAAAGACGTGTGCGCTCCACGAGGACGCCCGCAATCATCCGGTCCCAGCGGCGCGTGTGGCCGAGAGCTTGTGCATGGTCGAGCAGCGCATGGGCCTGCGCGAAGTTGGCGCGCGCGATCGCGACCCGCACGAGCACCCGATAAGCGAAGAAGGTGCTGTCGAGCAGAACGGCCAGGTCGATGACGGGCATCAGGTCGGCGAGCAGCGCTTCGGCCTCGTCGAGGCGTCCCTGTTCGTACCAGATCTGCGCGATCATCGGCGTGCATAGCGCGGCCGCGATGGACTTCGGGCCTGAATGCCGTTCCGCGAGCTGGATCGACTCGGTGAAGTAGCGCTCCGCGAGGACGAAGTGCATCTGCTGCATCTCCGCGTGACCGACGAGGCACAGCCGGTAGACGGACGCGAACACGTTGCGCTGGTCTTCTTCGATCGAATAGGGAATCCACGGTGTCGCGTACAAGGCTCCGAGGTTGCCCGCTTTCCAGTGCCCGAAGCGCACGACGTTGGACGCCACGTTGGTAGTCCAGCTATCAGTGGACGGATACTCGAGACAGCCTTGCGCCATCTTGAGCGCGCGCGGCGCGTCGTCCTGCAGCCCGGCCACCACCGAGCGGATCGCCTGGCATTCCCAGCGGATGTTCGCGGCGTTCCTGTCCGTGCCTGTCCCGGCATCACGCTCGATATCATCGAGCATCGCCAGCGCTTCGTCGAAACGCATCGCGAGCGCCATTCCCCATGCGATCGCGAGCGTGATCTTCACTTGCCCGCGCATCAAATGCGCGGGGAACTGGCGCTGCCAGCCGAGCAGCGTGAGCAGGTCGCCTTTCGTGACGAGCGTCATCGCGCAGTTTCCCACCAGCGAGACGGCGTGCTTCGTGTCGCCGGCTGCAAGGGCGTGCTTGACCGCGTCCGTCCATTGTTTTTGCCCCGCGTACCACTCGCAAGCCCGGCGGTGCAGGTCGGCCACTTCATCGCGATGCTGGGTTTCGAGCCGCCGCAGCAGGTATTCGCCCATCAGATGGTGATAGCGAAACCAGTACCCTTCGATGTCGAGCGGTTCGAGCAGCAACTGGCGCGCGGAAATCGTGTCCAGCATGCGCTGCTCGTCGGCAATGCCCGTCACGGCTTTGCACAGCGGCGCGCAGAGGCGATCGAGTATCGACGTGCGCAGCATGAAGCCGACCATTTCAGCCGGCAGGCGCTCTAGCATGTCCTCCAGATAGGCGGCGAATGGTCTTGAAGCGCCCGACGGCGCGTTCACCCCTTGAGCGGCTTTGCCTTCGTCACGCGATAGCACCGACGCGCAAATGCGCAGCGCAGCCGCCCAGCCTTCCGTGCGCGCGAACAGCGACTTGATGCCGGCGGCGTGTATCGCGCCGGGGCATTCGTGCTCGACGAAGCTGCGGGTTTCGTCCAGGTTGAAGCGCAGCGCCGTGGCATCGATCTCGAGCAGGTCGTTTTTCGCGCGCAGCCGTCCGAGCGGCAGCGGCGGCTCGGTGCGCGTAAAGAGCACGACATGCACGTTCGACGGGATATTCGTGATGAAGTACGACAGCGCGTCGTGAATCGCGGGCAGGCTGATCAGGTGATAGTCGTCGATGAACAGATACAACTCGTCGTCGACCTCGACCAGTTCATTGATCAGCGTCGACACGATCGACTGCGGGGGCACGAGCGGCGCCTCGGTGGTCATGCTGATCGCGGCCGCGCCGACGCTCAGGCAGGCACTGCGCAATGCCTGCGCCAGATGATGGAAGAAACGTGCGGATTCATCGTCGTCGGAGTCGAGAGAAAGCCACGCGATGAAGGCCCCGCTTGCGGCCAGCCGGTTCAGCCATGTGAGCGCGAGCGACGTCTTGCCGAACCCGGCAGGCGCCTTGACGACCGTGAGCCGCTTGCTCTCCGCCTTGTCGGCGAGCGCGATGAGGCGAGGCCGGTCGATCAATCCGGCGGGCAGGCGTGGCGGGCAAACCTTGGTGGCGAGGAAAAGCGGCGGGCTGCTGATGGGCATCTCTTCTGTCACGTGCATCGGCTGCTCCTGGCGTTCGGGTTGACCCTGGCTGCCATTCCGTTCCAGTATGGCGATCGACGTCACGCATGAAATGATACGCCCATCCCATTCAACGGTGTCAGATCGCCCTGGTCGTGCGCTATGTGGCGTGGCGCACAGTCGCAGCGCGCAATCGAATGACTATATAGCCTTTCGACAGGCATTGTTTGCGACAATCGAATCGCGTCCGGCTAGATCAATCGACGGGCATGGAGGGGAGAGAATGAGTCAATTGATAGCCGATTTGTCCGACGCGCGCGACGCAGCTCGCGCTCAATACAAGATTCACATCATTGAGTCGTTGGATGCTTTCAAAGGCGTACGCCGCAAGTGGGAGCAACTGGAGGCTGCGTCTGAAGCGCATTCGCTGTGCCAGACCTATCAATACTGCGAACTGGCTGCGGCCCGTGCGATTGCCAAAGGTGGACGCGTTGCCGTCGCGATGGTGTACGACGATGCCGGTTTGCAGGCGATCTGGCCGCTTGCGATTCATCGTCGGGGCATCCTGCGTATCGCGAACGTGATGACGTGCGGCAACCACGAGGAGTACGGCGGGCCGCTCATGGGAGGCCGCGCGACGGGCGCCCGTGCTGGCCGAATGTATTCACGCCGTCATGCAGGTTCCAGCCGATGTCCTCGAAATTCCGTTTGTTCAGGATGGCAGCCCGTTACAGCAGGCGCTCGAATCGGCACCGCAATCGTGGGTGCTGCGGCTGCTGCCAGGCAGATTGACCGAGGTGCCCGGTTACTCGATAGACCTGCGCGGGTTCGACGCGTGGGACGACTTCGTACGCACGCGCTCGCAATCTCTTCGACGCAATCTGCGGCGTTATGGAAAGGGGCTCAGTTCGGCGGGTTGCGCGGAATTCGGATGGTGCAGATCGATCGACGATGCCGTGTCGGTTCTGACGTGGCTCTTTGCCAATAAGCGTCGCTGGGCCGAGGCGCGGGGCCTGGAGGCAGAGTACCTGATGGACAACGAGGTGAGGGATTTCTTCATCGAGCTTGCTCGCCGGACGGATCTGTCGACCGTTCCGCTCGTTACCTTCATAAAGATGGATGGCGTGCCGATCGCTGCGTCGCTCAACGTCGTCGGACCCCGAACGCTTGAATACTGGATGTTCACCTATGACGAAGCCTACAGCAACTATTCCGTCGGCAATCTGCTGACGGAATTCGTTGCAAGGTGGGCGCACGCCAATAATCGGGATCTCGATTTGGGCGTTTTCTTCAACGAGTACAAGACCTATTGGGTGAATCGCGAAACAAGCCACCAGACGCGTATTGTTGTTGTTAGCGCGCGTGGCCGCTTGCTCGAAATCCGGCTGCTGTTCTACAAGACGTATCGCGTGATGAGTAGAAGAATCGCTGCTGTTCTCGGAAATTTGCAGGCAAGAAATCTTCTACCTTTCAGATTAAAAGACAACGCTTAAAGGGAGCAGTTCATCGGTGCACTTTCTTTCGGTGTGCAGTCGCGATGCCGCCTCTCGTCGAATCGCATTCGTGCGAATACGAATAGAAGATGAGGCGCACGTCTTCCAAAGAATCGCTCCTTTCCCGACGTGAAGAGACGGGCGCGGGGGGAACACGCTTGCGCCCTTCGCAGGCTGGCTGAATTGCAGTCGAAGGCCGGCGATCGGCGCCGGGCCTTCGCACGTTGCCCGGTTCAATAGACGTGAGTGCTTCAAATGGCTTTCACACGTCCAATGAACAGAGACTGACTGCATCAATCACGGTCGACAGCTTCTCCTTTCAGCATGCTCTTTGGAATCGATAGAATCAGAGCGCAACTGACCAGAAGGCACGCTCCAAGCGCATAGGTGCCGTTGTTGATATTGCCAGTCAGGTCTTTCGCCACACTCGTAATCATCGAGCCGGTAAAGCCGGACAGGTTGCCGACCGAATTGATGAGCGCAATACCCGCCGCTGCTGCTGTTCCCGAGAGAATCTGTCCAGGAAAGGTCCAGAAAATCGGCATCAGGCCAAGAATCGCGCAGGTAGCAATCGTCAGGAAGGTAATCGACACGGGTACGTTGTTTGCAAAGAGCGCACTTAGAATCAGGCCGACTCCGCCGATACAGGCGGGAATTGCCGCGTGCAGACGTCGCTCGCCCGTTTTGCGCGAATGGGCCGCGTTCCAGATCATTGCAACCACTGCGCTAAGGTAGGGAATGGCTGTCAGCAGGCCAATGTTCAAGGTGCTCTTCACGCCCGATGCCTTGATGATGGATGGCAGCCAGAACGCCAGACCATAGAAGCCGGTATTGAACGTCAGCAGAATAAAGGTGAGCAACCACACGCGAGGGCTCTTGAGCGCCGCTGCAACGCTATGCGTCTTCTTTGCGCCTTCCTGCTCGAGATTTCTTTGCAATACGGCCTTCTCGGACGCCGTCAGCCATTTCGCGGACTGAATGCCATCGCCCATCCGGAAGAGCACCACGAACGCGACGAGGATGGAAGGAATGCCCTCGAGCAGCAGCATCCATTGCCAGCCGCCGAGGCCGAGCAGGCCGTGTGTGTTTTCCATCAGCCACCCGGAGATGACGCCACCGAGCGTCAGGCTCACGGGAATGGCGATCAGGAACCCTGACATCGCGACGCTTTGGCGGCGGGCAGGGAACCAGTAGTTCATGTAGAGAATGATGCCCGGAAAGAAGCCAGCCTCGCAGACTCCCAGCAGGAACCGGAGGGTGTAGAACATCGTCGACGTTTGAACGTGGAAGAAGTTCGCGAGCGGCGAGATGAACGCAAGGGATGACGAGACGATACCCCACGTCACCATGATGCGGGCTATCCAGAAGCGTGCGCCGTATCGGTGAAGAAGCAGGTTACTGGGCATTTCGAAAAGAAAGTATCCCCAGAAGAAGATGCTCGCGCCTACGGCGTAGACGCTGTCGCTCAGTCCTAGCGAGTCGAGCATTTGCAGTTTCGCAAAACCGACGTTGACGCGGTCCAGGTAGGCGACGACGTAACACAGAAGCAGCAGCGGCAGGATGCGCTTCAGAACCTTGCGGTACAACAGTTCTTCAGCCTCATTGACAGCGGCCGGCGAGGCCGCAGCCTGAGTGATCGTTGGCATGGAATTGTCTCCTTTTGCGTATATCTTGAGCGGTCTGGCTGCAAGGCGGACCGGTCACGGTACTTCGTTGTGGTGTGGCTGAGCGTCGCTCAACTCGATCGAGGGCGAACCGGTGGCGTGTGTGCGTTGAAACGCAGCGGCCGTCCGTCGCAGCAGGCAAAGGCAAAGGCCGTTTGCGCGGACCGTTGAAACCCCAATCTGTTCATTGTGAGCGAGTAATGTCTCTGATTATGTTACCGATAACATCTCATGGCAAAATGTTCCCGTCGAAAATGTTATCGGTAACGAAGGTAGCATGATGTCATGCGGCATGGCAAGCCAGGGGAATCTACCTGGGTTGTCCGCGGCGTCTGTTTTATCATCTCGACTCGTTGCGGGCCCGTGCGCAAATTGCCCTTGGCCTGCCCTTGAAAAGCCAACCAACTCAAGCCTGATGGGCAATACTCGCTTCACTCACCGCGTCGTCGATGACCCGCATTCAGGGCCGCCCCGTATGTCTGACGTCGCGCGTATTGCGGGCGTCTCGAAGATGACTGTCTCGCGTGTGCTCGCAGGGCACAGCGTCGCGTTGGCGACACGCGTGCGTGTGCAACAGGCGATCGACGAACTCGGCTACGTGGCGGATGCGGCGGCAGGGGCGCTCTCGTCGGGAAGGTCTGAATTCGCTGCCGTGCTCGTACCTTCGCTTGCGAGTTCCAATTTCTCGGATACGGTGCGAGGGCTGTCGGGCGCGCTTGAACGCGAAGGGCTGCAACTCCTTCTGGGCGATACCGACTACGACCTTGTGCGCGAAGAGCGCCTCGTCCGCTCGATGCTCAGATATCAGCCGCGCTGTATCGCGCTGACAGGTTCACAGCATACGGACGGAACGCGGCAATTGCTCGAACGTTCGCGGATACCTGTCGTTGAAATGTGGGACCTGCCGGGCAATCCGATTGATATGGCGGTTGGTTTTTCCAACGCCCGGGCTGCGCGAGAGATGGTGCGATATCTGAAGGACCGTGGATACAGGAAGATAGGGTTTCTGGGCGGGGCAAGCGATCTGGACAGACGGGGTCTCGAGCGTCTCAAGGGTTATCAGCAGGAAATTCGCGCGCAAGGCCTCGGCGAGCCGCGCGTGATACGCGTTGGCGAATCACCCATCACGATGAGCCACGGCGGCCCAGCGCTGGATGCTCTGCTCGAACAGTGGCCCGATACGGATGCCGTTATGTGCGTGAGCGACATGTCGGCGTTTGGCGCTATCATGCAATGTCATCGTCGGGGGCTCAGCGTGCCGCATGACATTGCAGTTGCAGGTTTCGGCAACTTCGAGGTCGCCGACTGCTGCCAGCCGGCCATTACAACTGTGTCGGTTGACGCAGTGGGTATCGGCGCGCGCGCGGGCGAATTGCTGGTCTCGGCTCTTGCCTCAGGCGACAGTCAAGCCGCGTCAGAGCGACGCAAGGTTACCATCGACTACACGGTCATTTCTCGCGAAAGCGCGTAAGAGATCCTGGTGCACAGGACGAGCGCGCGTGATAACATCAACAAATGTTACCGATAACAATATCATCGATCGGGCGGCACGGAGACAGCCGCAGGCGCTCAACGGGCGCTAACGCTGTCCGCAAAAGAGGCGATGGTGGCTAAGCCATCGTCAAGACAAGGAACAACGGAGTACAAGCCATGACCCAGTCCAACGCACGGCGCCTGCGAAGCCAGGAGTGGTTCGATGACCCCGCCAATGCGGACATGACCGCTCTCTATGTCGAGCGTTTCATGAACTATGGTCTCACCCGGGAAGAATTGCAGTCGGGCCGTCCCATCATCGGTATTGCGCAGACGGGCAGTGATCTCGCACCGTGCAACCGCCACCACATCGAACTCGCTGCGCGGACCAAGGCGGGCATCCGGGATGCGGGCGGAATTCCGATGGAATTCCCCGTCCATCCGCTTGCCGAACAGAGCCGCCGGCCTACGGCCGCGCTCGACCGGAACCTGGCCTATCTTGGTCTCGTCGAGATTCTTCACGGGTTCCCGCTCGATGGCGTCGTTCTGACGACGGGCTGCGACAAGACCACGCCGGCCTGCCTGATGGCCGCCGCAACGGTCGATATGCCCGCCATCGTGTTGTCGGGCGGCCCGATGCTCGATGGCTGGCATCAAGGCAAACGCGTCGGCTCCGGCACCGTGATCTGGCATGCACGCAATCTGCTTGCAGCGGGTGAGATCGACTATGAAGGCTTCATGGAGCTCACGACAGCCTCGTCGCCCTCCATTGGCCATTGCAACACGATGGGCACGGCGCTGTCGATGAACAGTCTCGCGGAAGCGCTCGGGATGTCGCTGCCTGGGTGCGCGAGTATCCCGGCGGCCTACCGGGAGCGTGGCCAGATGGCGTATGCGACGGGAAAGCGCATCGTGGACCTGGTGCGCGAAGACGTGCGCCCGTCGCATGTGATGACCAAAGAGGCATTTGAGAACGCGATCGTTGTCGCTTCGGCGCTTGGTGCGTCCACCAATTGTCCGCCGCACCTCATCGCGATTGCGCGCCACATGGGTGTCGAGCTGAGCCTTGATGACTGGCAGCGTGTGGGCGAGCCGGTGCCGCTCATCGTGAATTGCATGCCCGCGGGCGAATTTCTGGGCGAGAGCTTCCATCGGGCGGGTGGCGTGCCCGCCGTGCTTCGCGAACTCGACCGCGCGGGCCTCGTGCATCGCGACTGCGTGACTGTGTCGGGGCGAACCATTGGCGCGATTGCTGACAGCACGGCCGAGCCGGACCGCGATGTCATCAAGACCACGGATGAGCCGCTCAAGCATGGGGCGGGATTCATGGTGCTGTCGGGCAACTTCTTCGACAGCGCGATCATGAAGATGTCGGTCGTTGGCGATGCGTTCAGGCAAACGTATTTGAGCGAGCCGGGCGCGGAAAACACCTTCGAAGCAAGGGCGATTGTGTTCGATGGTCCCGAGGACTATCACGCGCGCATCAACGACCCGTCGCTCAACATCGACCAGCATTGCATACTCGTGATTCGGGGTGCGGGCACGGTCGGCTATCCGGGCAGCGCGGAGGTGGTCAACATGGCGCCGCCCGCCGAACTGGTGCGCAAGGGCATCACGTCGCTGCCAACCATGGGAGATGGCCGGCAAAGCGGCACCTCGGCGAGCCCGTCGATCCTGAACATGTCGCCCGAAGCAGCCGTTGGTGGCGGACTCGCGCTTCTGCAAACGGGCGACCGCATTCGCGTCGATCTGAACGCGCGCAGCGTCAATGTCCTCGTCGATGAAGAAGAGCTTGCACGGCGCCGCGAGAACGCCTGCTTCGACGTTCCGCCTGCACAGACACCATGGCAGGAGTTGTACCGGCAGACAGTGGGGCAACTGTCGACGGGCGGATGCCTGGAGCCTGCAACGCTTTATCTGAAAGTGATTGCCGAGCGCGGAAATCCGCGCCACTCCCACTAAACCGGATTCGGCCGGGCGAATGCATTGACGCGCGCCTTGCCGTATCGATGTTCAGAACGAACTGGAGACATTCCGTACCATGAACTCACAATCCCCATCGGCCTATCTTCCCGACGACATTCGGCGCGCCCTGCTGGTTGGCCGCGTGTGGCGCAAAACGGGCGAACAGGAAGGGCCTTGCGTCGTGCTCGTTCGCGATGGCGAAGTCCTGGATATCACCGCGACCGTTCCGACCACCGCGGACCTGTTCGACCGCGAGGACATTGTTCAGTTTGCGCGCACGGTGACGGGCGACTCGCTAGGGTCGGCAGAGAAGCTCGTTGGGGCGAATCTTTCTGCTACCGGGCATCGCGCATTGCAACTGCTCGCGCCGAATGACGTTCAGGCTATCAAGGCGTGCGGCGTTACGTTCGCGGTCAGCCTCATCGAGCGCGTGATCGAGGAACAGGCGGGCGGCGATCCCGCCAAAGCGCAGGAAGTGCGCAACACCATCGCGGCCACCATCGGCACCGACCTCTCGAAAATCAAACCAGGTTCGGACGCTGCGATGAAGCTCAAGGCGGAACTCGAGCGGCGCGGTGCATGGTCACAGTACATGGAAGTGGGCATCGGGCCCGACGCAGAGGTCTTTTCGAAGTCGCAGCCGATGTCCGCCGTTGGCTTTGGCGCAGACATCGGCTTGCTGCCGGCATCGACCTGGAACAATCCTGAGCCGGAAATCGTTCTTGCCGTCAACAGCCGCGGTGAGATTGTCGGTGCGACGCTTGGCAACGACGTCAATCTGCGGGACATCGAAGGCCGTTCCGCGTTGTTGCTCGGCAAGTGCAAGGACAACAACGCATCGTGTGCGATTGGTCCCTTCGTGCGTCTGTTCGATGAATCGTTCAACCTCGACTCGGTGCGCAAGGTAAGCGTCGCGCTGCGTGTGGAGGGTGCCGACGACGGCTTTCTGCTTGAAGGCGTCAGCCACATGAGCGAGATCAGCCGCGATCCTGCTGAGCTCGTCGCGCAGACGTGGGGGCGCCATCATCAGTATCCCGACGGCTTCATGCTGTTTCTCGGCACGATGTTCTCGCCCATCAAGGATCGCGACACGAAGGGCGGCGGCTTTACGCATCACCTCGGCGACAGGGTAACCATCTCGACGCCGGAACTCGGCGCATTGACCAACACCGTGCAGTTGAGCACGGAAATCGCGCCGTGGACATTCGGCGTGCGCGCGCTTTATCGCAACCTGGCCTCGCGAGGCTTGCTCTGATCCACTGCGCGTTGAACCGACAACACTGAATCAGGAATGGCAACATGAACCAGTTCGACAATTACATCGATGGCAAGTGGGTACCGGGTGCGACTACCTCTGCCAATATCAACCCCTCCAACCTCGATGACGTGATTGGGGCGTTCGCACAGGCAGACGAGACGCAGGCATACGCTGCGATCGCCGCCGCGCGAAAAGCGTTCGCCCAGTGGTCGCTGTCGACGCCGCAGCAGCGCTTCGATCTGCTCGACCAGGCCGGCAGCGTCATTCTTGCCCGCAAGGCTGAACTCGGCCGGCTGCTCGCACGCGAAGAAGGCAAGACCCTTCCCGAGGCAATGGGCGAAGTAGGCAGGGCGGGTCAGATTTTCAAGTTCTTCGCTGGCGAGGCGCTTCGTGTCGGCGGCGAGACTGTGCCTTCCGTGCGGCCCGGGATGACAGTTGAAATGACCCGCGAGCCTGTCGGTGTCGTGGGTCTGATTACGCCGTGGAATTTCCCGATTGCCATTCCGGCCTGGAAGATTGCGCCGGCGCTCGCCTACGGCAACACGGTCGTCATCAAGCCCGCCGACCTCGTGCCGGCGAGCACGTGGGAACTGGTGAAGATCATTGCGGAGGCGGGCGCGCCGGCAGGCGTCATCAATCTGGTGATGGGCCGTGGCTCCGTGGTCGGAGAGGCTATCGTGAGTTCACCGGACGTCGACGCCGTCAGCTTTACTGGCTCCGTGGCGACGGGACGTGCGATTGGCGCAAAGTGTTTCGCGACCGGCAAGAAGTTCCAGCTCGAGATGGGCGGCAAGAATCCCATGGTCGTGCTGGATGACGCCGACCTCGATGTTGCCGTCGATGCGTGCATCAACGGTGCATTCTTCTCTACGGGGCAACGTTGCACTGCGTCTAGCCGGCTCATCGTCACGGAAGGCATCCACGACCGGTTTGTCGAAGCGATGAAGGCACGGATGAAGTCCTTGAAGGTCGGCGATGCGCTCGCTGACGGAACGCATATCGGACCTGTGGTCGACGACAAGCAGCTTCAGCAGGATGAACGGTACATCGCCATTGCGCGCGAAGAAGGCGGAGAAGTGTTCGGCGGCGAGCGGGTTGAGGGTTCGACGCGCGGCTATTACCTTGCTCCTGCGCTGATCACGAATACCAGCGCCGGGATGCGTATCAATCGGGAAGAGGTGTTTGGCCCTGTCGCGTCGGTTATCAAGGTGAAGGACTATCAGGCGGCGCTGGCGGTTGCGAACGATACCGAGTTCGGGCTGTCGGCTGGAATCTGCACGACGTCTCTCAGTCATGCAAGCCACTTCCGGCGCCACGTACAGGCAGGAATGGTCATGGTGAACACGGCAACGGCGGGTGTCGACTATCACGTCCCGTTTGGTGGCCGCAAGGGTTCGAGCTATGGTCCACGCGAGCAGGGTAGCTATGCGCGCGAGTTCTACACCACGGTCAAGACTTCGTATATCAATCCGGGTGCTGTTTGAGGTGTCGTAGAAGATCGACCGGCTGCCGGTCAAGCCGGCAGCGGTATAACGGCGGGTGTGGTTCGAACGTCGAGCCGGCATGCGCGAGGGCATCCTCGAACGCGGCTTCTCTCTTGTCCGCTGGCCCGGCTTCAGGTGAACAAGGCAGGCCTGTTGAAAGGGTCTCTTAAAGCGCCTGCACCTGAACCACCGTGCCGGGCTTACCCGCTACTTGCGGGGCGATGATGAGGTAACGGCGCGTATTGCCCGCCGTGCTCGCGCCCGGTGCAACCAGCTGGCGAATCTGGCCCAGCGCAGTGACGATTGCGGCGCCGGCCCCGTTCGTCATGAAGTCGGCAAGCGGCTCCACGTGGCCGCTGCCATCGGGCTTTTCCGAAAGGCCCAGCACGTAGCGCTGCTTCGGCGCAAGCCCGGTGACAGCGGCTTGTAGCACCTGAATCAGTCCCTGGTCGAACAGCGTGACACTGGTCGGCATGCTTGCAGCGTCGGCCGGTTTGCCCGTTCCGACGGCCTTCAGCGCAAGGTGCGTGGTTTGTCCCGCCTGGCCAGGCGGCTGCGTATTCTGCGTGCCATCGCCCTGCGGCACCGCATCCGGCACGTAGGTCACGGCTTGCGGCGCCTGTCCAATCGGCACGTTGGCAATGACCTTGTTCGTCAGCGTATCGATGGCGGCCATCGCGTCGGCGTTCTCAAGCCCAACATAGATGCGCGAGCCGTCGCCCGAAGGCCAGATACCGTGCGGCAGATTGCCGACGGGAATCGTCGCGACCTGCGAGAAGTCGTCGGTCCTGAATACCTTGACCTGATTCAGGCCGCCTACCGTCACGTAAGCAAACATGCCATTCGCGTTCTGCACGATGTTGACGTGGTTCGTGATCGGGCCGGTGTCGATTGTCGTGAGCAACGCGAACGGCGGCCGTGCATCGAACACCTGGGTCTTGCCCACATCCTTCAGCGTGAACCAGACCTGCTTGCCGTCCGGCGTCGCCGCGAGGTCAGGGCAGAACGGACTGTCCTGCGTCACCTTTCCGACAATCTTGTGGTCGGCCACCGAGATGACCTCAGTCTCAGGATTGAACGACGAGCACACATAGCCGTATTTCCCGTCCGGCGAGAAGATCTGCATGCCGGGGCCTGCGGGAACGATGATGCGTGTCTTCTCTTCATATGTGCTGCCATCGAGGACGTCGACGTAGTTTTCACCGCGCACGGTCACCCACACCTCGTTGCCGTCCCGTGTGAAGAACGCCTCGTGCGGCGACCGGCCGACATAGCTGACATGCTTGATCGTATTCGTCTGCGTGTCGATGAACGTGACGGAATTGGAACCAATCGACACTACCGCGAGCGTGCGGTGGTCCGGCGAAAACCCCATGCCGTGCACCAGCACCTGGCCGCGGTACAGCGGGCTGAAGTAGGCGGGCGCCGGATCGCCGAGGCGAATCAGGCCAACCAGATGATTGTCGGCGGGATCGATGACGGAAACCGTATTCGAGAACTGCTCGGCTGCGTACACGCGATCATGATGGGTGACCGGGATGTCCGGATCGGATAGCGAACCAGGCACCTGGCCTGCCGAGGCGAACCGCACAGCGGCGAGCGCGACGGCCACGAGAACGGTCGCGGCGATGGACGTGATTTTCATCATGGCTCCTTCTGCGTGTTCATTGAGTTGCAGCGGGCATCGAATGCGCCGGTACGGAGGTCGATGCGGGCGTCGGCGCGGTAGGCGCAGGAGCGGGCGCCGGCAGCGACTGGCCCAGCGCGAAGCGCATCGCGACAATTTCCTGCTGCTGCTCGATCACGATTTCCTGCGCGATGCGGCGCAGTTGTTCGTTGTGTCCGTAGCGCAGCTCGGCCAGCGCCATATCGATCGCGCCTTGATGGTGCGGGACCATCATCTCCACGAAGTCTCCGTCTACGTCGCCTGTCGGTTTGATGGACATGTCGTCCATCATTTTCGTCATTGCCTTCTGGTTTTCGGAGAGAAACGGCTGCTCGTCGGCAGCCGCGCCGCCAGCGCCGGCGGCGACGGCGGGGAAGGCGCCCACTATCGCCGCAAGGGTAGCGAGTACAGTCGATCGGCAGGCGTGAGCGCGGAGAAAGGAACGCATGAGAGAACTCCTGTACCACCGGCAGCGCCGGGCCAACGATCTGCCGCTTATGTTCTACGCGATCGCCGTACCCCATCGCGACTAGCGGCCCGCACGGCATGATCAGTGTAGTACCGATCGTATGCGCAACGCTTGCGGTCGCCTGGAGACCCTGATGCATCAATACGTGGAAGACGGAAAACAGCGCCGTGCGCGACAACGGCGCCAACCATCCAAAGCGCTCTGCAGGCTCTGATGGGAACCCGTTGGGCAGCCTTTTGAGGAAACCGTGAAACGACTCGCGCTTCGCTCGTTGCCACGCAAATGCGGACGCTGGAGCAGATTCGACGGCGTCGTGAGCATTTCAAAAAGTGGACGGATGACTGAGACTGGTTGCGATCGCGCAGCACATGGCTGCCGATTCAGAGAAGTCCCAGCGACCATCAAAGGAGTTTCCCTATGCCACTCATCAATGTGAAACTGATTGACGGCGTATTTTCGCCAGCACAAAAGAAACAGATTGCGGAGAAGTTGACCGACGCGATGGTATCGATCGAGGGAGAGGCGATGCGCTCCGTCACGTTAGTGATCATCGACGAAGTCAAGAGTGGCGATTGGGCGATCGGGGGCCGGCCTCTAACCACGGCTGACGTCCACGCGCTGGCGGGAATGAAGGCGGCCTGACCGCACCGGGGCCGTGTCGAACCGTGTGAAGAAAATCGCGGCTTCGCGCGGCCCCCGTCATAGCCGTCTTCGTTGCAGGACGTGCGAGCGGGCACGTTGTCGAGTGTTTGCTCGCTGACGTTTTCAGCATTGAAAACGTTGGCGCGTACCCGACACTTCGCATGCACCGGTGGCGGGTGATTTCGCCGAAAGCCCCACGGCGCAAGACATCCGCGAAACTGGCGCGGCAGATGCATAGGTGGTCAATACCCGCGGATCGGCCGGCGCGCAATCGAACGCGTCGCTTGATGCACATCCACGGTCCACCTGCCAAACGAAATGGAATTCCCACATGTCGAGCTTTTCTTCGAACAATGAGCGCACATCCATCATCGCCTTGCATTGCTCAGGTTCCGGCGCGAATCAATGGCGTGCGCTCGGCGAACTGCTCGATGGGCGCTACGCGCTGATTGCGCCCGAGCATTACGGCTGCGACAGCGTCGGACCGTGGAGCGGCGAGCGCGCTTTTACGCTCGCGGACGAAGCGGCGCGCACCGTTGAAATAATCGACCGGCAGCGCAACAGGGTGCATCTCGTCGGCCATTCGTATGGGGGCGGGGTCGCGTTGCGCGCCGCGCTCGAACGGCCGCATGGTGTGGCGAGCATCACGCTGTACGAGCCTTCCGCATTCCATTTGCTCAAACGGATGGGCTCCCGCGGCGCGCACGAATTCGCGGAGATTCTGGGCATCGCGGCGCGTACGGCGGAAGGCGTCGTCGCGGGAGATTTGCGCGGCGCGGCCCGCTCGTTCGTCGACTATTGGGGCGGGCATGGCGCATGGTCAGCGCTGCGCCCTTCCGTGCAGGCGATGCTCACGCGCTGGGTGCCCAAGGCGCCGCTCGATTTTCGCGCGCTGATTCACGAGCCGACACCTGCGAGCGCCTACGCGGGACTGCGTATCCCGACGCTCGTGCTGCGTGGCGAGCACGCTCCCGCTCCGACGCGCCTGATCGCGGAGACCTTGCCCTCGCTGATGCCGGACGCGAAGCTGATCGTCGTGCCCGAAGCGGGGCACATGGGGCCGCTTACGCATGCGCAGACCGTCAATGCGGCGATCGCGCGGCATATCAGCGAGTGGGACGGGCGCGCGGCCTGACGCGCTGCCCTGCGGACCATCGGGCAACCGCCTCAGGCGGTCCGGCGCTTTAGCAGGGAAAACCGTGGGCCGACGGGACGCGCCCGCCAATGAACCGCACTGGCTCGCGCGCGTTGCGCGTTGTTCGAACGCGCTGCGACTGCTGGTGGCGGGCGACAACACGGCTGTAGTTTGGGCTTACCATGGTTGGCATCGGCCCGGCGGGCCGTGCGCCCTGCCGCGCCAACGCCCACTTGGCGCGAGCCAACCACCTGCCATGCGGGCGCCGTCGCGGATATCGGAGCCAGCAAGTGGAAATCGAGGAACGCCCACGATGAGCACACGAAACGTGAACCAGGGACGGCGCGACTTTCTTCGCAGATCGGGTGTGGTGCCGTCCACGTTGCTGCTATTGAGCCTTGGAGAGGCGGACGCTGCGCAAGCCGGCGCACTTCCAGCTACGCCCGCCTGCACAGACGAACACGAACCGACCCGGCATCAGACGGCGGGGCCGTTCTTCCTGCCGCATTCGCCGCAACGCGCATCGCTGCTTGAACCGGGCATCAATGGAACGAAGATGATTCTGACGGGACAGGTGTGGTCGACGCGATGCACGGCCGTGTCAGGGGCATTGCTCGATTTCTGGCACGCCGATGACGCTGGCGAATACGACGTCGACGGGTTCCGGCTTCGCGGACATCAATTCGCCGACAGTGACGGCCGCTATCGCCTCGAGACCATCGTGCCGGGGCTGTATCCCGGACGCACACGACACTTCCACGTGAAGGTGCAGCCGCCCAATGGGCCGATCCTCACTACCCAACTGTACTTTCCCGCCGAGCAGCGCAATGCGCGCGATTCCCTGTTCGATCGCCGGTTGCTGATGACGATCCACGACGCCGGCGAGCAAAAGGCGGCCCGGTTCGATTTCGTCGTCGCGCTCGCGTAGCGCGAGTCGTCGTGAAGCTATGCAGTGTCGAGTGTCGAGTGTCGGGCGACAGCGTGATTCATGACAGGGCGGCAAAAAAAAAAAGCCTCGACTAGCCGAACAAGTCGAGGCTGAAAACATCGCCACCCTGACCGACCGCTGCGGAGACAGCCCATCTCCAACGGCAGATGACGATGACCCTTGGTTTCCCGTCAAGCCGCGAGCGCTTCGCACTTGATCTGACCTGGCGTGTCTTCCGACGGCCTGGGCGCGCGGATATCAGTCATGTTTTGTCGCTGCGGATCGCCGCTGACGGCTGCGTTCAATGGCCTGTCTTGCAATGGATGCCATTTCATCGACGCTCAGCGAATCGGCAACGGTTTGTGCATACGCGTGATGCCGTCTCGTCAGCGGCGCCGCGAGGTCTTTGGCATCCATGTACCGAAGCAGCGCGATCCTCCGATGCCCGCATTCGATGCTGTGGTCGTATAAGGTCAGCGCCGCCATTGCGTCGCAGTGCTTCGCAACATCCTCCACCAGGCTTCTCGTGTCAGATCGTTTCATTTGGAACGCTGCTGTGATCGCCGCCACGCGGCAATAAGAATGCCGTCGACTGGCAGTATCGGCATCGGCCAGAAATGCGGCAATTCCCCGTCGGGACTACCACCCGATGGGTAGTGAGTAACGCCTGGATGCGCCTGTTCGACCAACGCCGTCACGCGCTGCGCCGTCAACGTGATTCTCCTCGCGCAACCTCGGATTCGTGACGATTTCAGTCCACCCGAAGCGGTTTCGATCGCCATGATTGCCTCCCCTACCCCCAAAGAGGGAGCCCCCTCTGGACGATTGCAACGCGCAGTTGACTCGCCATACTAGAGTCATGAATCGTCACGAATCGTCAATGCCTGGCAGCGGAGCAACATCATGGAATGCACAAATTTCCTGACCCATCAGCAGATCTTCGATCACGCTGTCGGACATCTTCTCGGCCAGGGCCGCGCTGCGCTGTTGCCGCAAGGAGGGGGCGCGTATCGCGGTTATTGCGGGGGCTGTCCCGTTGGCAGTTTCATCAAGCCACGCGACTACATGACCGCGATGGAAGGCGTCCCCGTCCGCTACATCGGCAAACGATCGTCGGACACGATACCGGCGTACATGGACGTCGGCATCGCTGCACTCAGAAAGGCACTGCTTCGGGCGCATATCAATGTCTACGATCCCGTCACGATCGAGTTGCTCAGCTGTCTGCAGAACGTGCACGACGTTTTCGGCAAATGGGAATGGCACGAGCGGCTTCAGTCGATCGCCCGCCAGTTTGGTCTGTCGGCGCAGCGGGTCAAGGCGGCGGCCTGATCGCTTTGACACAGGCAGGAAACGCAAATCATGAACGGGTGACTGGAGTGAAGATCATGAACGTCCATCAGCAGTCTTTGCGCGAACTGGTCGAGAAATGGCTGTCGCCGACTCCGGCAACGCCCCTTCGGGTGACGCAGTTCAGCCGCACGCGAGATAGCAACCGCCGTTATGTCTGTGTCGAGGTGGCGCGGCCTGCGTGCTCGGTGGCCATCATGTTCTTCCGGCATGACGATGGCTCCTGGCGCGTGTTTCCGCCTCGCCGCGAGCGTCCCGCGATGGCCTGTCCGAAAGCCGCGTGACGCGCGCAGTCTCGCCGCGCGTGGCCTATGATGAAACCGTCGGCTGCCCGCTTCAGGGTAATTCAGGTATGAGGAATAGGACGTGGAGCCAGTCAATACGGTACTGCTGATCGACGATCATGCGCTGTTCCGCAAGGGCGTCGCGCAGCTGATCGGAATGAACCCCGCGTTTCGCGTGGTCGGCGAAGCGTCGTCGGGGCGAGTGGGCGTCGACCTCGCGGTTCGGCTCAAGCCGGACGTGATCCTGATCGACCTGAACATGCCGGAAATGAGCGGAATCGAAACGCTCCAGATGATGAGGGAGCACGGCGTCGATGCACGCTTTCTGATGTTGACGGTCTCGGACAACGAGCGCGATGTCGTGGCTGCGTTGCGCGCCGGCGCGAGCGGCTATCTGCTCAAGGACATGGAGCCGGAAGAGCTCTGCGTGAACTTGCAGAAGGCGCTGCAAGGAACGGCTGTGCTCAGCGAGTCGATCACGGGCAAGCTGTTTCATGCGCTGTCCGCCGGGCAACCTCTGCCTGCCAGCGAATCAGGCCTCTCCGCGCGTGAGCAGGAGGTGCTCGACTATCTCGTCGAAGGGCTGTGCAACAAGGAAATTGCACGCAAGCTCGATATCAGCGTCGGTACTGTAAAGGTGCACGTCAAGCATCTGCTGCACAAGCTCGATCTGCATTCGAGGGTTGAGGCCGTCGTGTGGCATCACGAGCACCACGCACGCCGCAATCCGCCGCGCCCATGAGATCGCTTCGTTGACTGCATTCATTGAACGGGCGAGTCCTCACGGCCGCCACGCACTGGTACTATTCGCACTGCGGACACCCATGAAGGGTCGCGCCGCATAACCGAATTGCCGATAGTCACGTGTAGAGCCGAGCGATGAAGAGCGAGATAAATGCCGATCCGCCCACCAGTCAACTTGAAGACTCGGGCGACGGGAGGTCGATTGAGTCATTCCTGGGCAAGGTCGTCAAGGAGCATCGCACCAACCAGGGGCTGACGATCGCCGACCTGGCGGAGCAAAGCGGCCTGTCGCGAAGCATGGTATCGAAGATCGAGAACGGGCAGGTGTCGACCAGCCTCGACTCGATCGTGAGCATTGCGCGGGCACTGGGCATTTCGATCTCGGCGCTGTTCAAGAACTTCGAGCATCGTGAGGGCAACGCACAGCATGTGAAGGCGGGCAAGGGCATGGAGGTGGTACGCCGGGGGACCACCAAGGGGCATACCTACCATCTGCTTGCCTACGATCAGGGCCCCGTCAAGCTGTTCGAGCCGTTCCTCATCACGATGGACGACGAGGCCGAGGTGTTTCCGACCTTCGAGCATCCCGGCACCGAGTTCATCTACATGCTGCAAGGCAAGATGGAATATCGCCATGGCAACCGCAGCTATCTGCTGCAACCCGGCGACGCGCTGACCTTTCGCGGCTCGGTCGCGCATGGCCCCGAGCGTCTGATCAAGCTTCCCATCCGGTTCATCACGGTGATCATGTACGGCCAGTCGCCGGAACTGGACACCTGAACGATGCGCGCCCCGTCTGGCTGACGGGCCGTGCATCCTCCGCGCGCCGGCTGCGCCCTTTACAGCCGCCTAAACCCGCCTTCGACCGCCTCGCCATCGTCCCGTAAGAACGGACGGCTGGCGCTCGTCCATTGTCTCTTTCCGGCTGTCATCTGTTCGGAACGCTGCCGCGGTCCGGGCACGCGTGGGCGTGCGCGGGCGTGCGCGTAACCCGCGGGTGATACGCGCGTCGCAATACTCCCGCGTGGGTAGCAAGGAAGTACGGGTGTTTCCTGACAGGAAAAAAAGTTGATTGTCGTTGACATGCGAATTTCGACTGACTACTGTTGTGCTCAATGATTCCTCTTCGAATCGACGCACACACCATGTCCTCCATTACGCATCGTTTCACGCTTACCCTTTCCTGTCCCGATCGCATTGGGATCGTGTCTGCTGTAAGCACGTTCCTTGCCGAGCATCGCGGGTGGATCATCGAGGCCACCCATCACGCGGACGAAATCGAGAAGCGCTTCTTTATGCGCCATGAGATCGCGGCGGACTCGCTGCCCTTTGGCATCGGCGGGTTTCGCGAGCGCTTTGCCCACATCGCGAAAGAGTTCGCGATGGACTGGAAGGTCTCGGACAACCAGATCAAGAAGCGGGTCGTGATTCTCGTGTCGAAGCTGGAGCACTGTCTCTACGATCTGCTCGCGCGCTGGAAGGCGGGCGAACTGGACATCGAGATTCCCTGCGTGATCTCGAATCACGACACGTGGCGCAGCTTCGTCGAATGGCACGGCATTCCGTTTCATCACGTGCCCGTCACGCCCGACAACAAGGCGCAAGCCTATGACGAGGTGCAGCGCCTGTTCGAGGATGCGCGCGCCGACACGATGGTGCTCGCGCGCTACATGCAGGTGCTGTCCCCGAAGCTGTGCGCGGCGTATCCGGGGCGAATCATCAACATCCACCACTCGTTCCTGCCGAGCTTCGTCGGCGCGAAGCCCTATCACCAGGCTTATGGGCGCGGCGTCAAGCTGACGGGCGCCACCTGCCACTACGTGACGGAAGAGCTCGACCAGGGGCCGATCATCGAACAGGACGTGATACGCGTGCGTCACTCGGACCGGCCCGATGACCTCGTGCGTCTTGGCCGGGACATCGAGAAAGCCGTATTGGCGCGAGGCTTGCGTTATCACCTCGAGGATCGTGTGCTGATCCACGGCAACAAGACCATCGTGCTGCGTTAGCAGCGCGGCCCGTCTTCCATCGTACAGGTCGTAGAGCCGCCTCCAGCGGGGCGGCACAAAGGAGCGTTTTATGCCATGGCGTCTCGTCCGCTTCGCTCTCTCGAAGAAACATCCGGAACCGAGGATGTTCACGAGACACGACACTTTGCGTCGTTCATATGACGTTGTGATCATCGGCGCGGGAGGTCACGGTCTCGCGTCCGCCTACTATCTCGCGAAGGAGCATGGCATCACGAATGTGGCCGTGCTGGAGAAGGGGTATATCGGAGGAGGTAATACCGGGCGTAACACCACCATCATCCGCTCGAACTATCTGACGCCTGAAGGCGTGCAGTTCTATGACGAGTCGGTGAAGCTGTGGCAGGACCTGTCGCAGGACTTCGATCTCAACCTGTTCTATTCGACGCGCGGCCACTACACGCTCGCGCACACCGATTCGGCGATGCGCACGATGCGCTGGCGCGCCGAGGTCAACAAGCACTACGGGGTGGACTCCGAGGTCGTCGGTCCGAACGAGGTGAAGAAAGCGGCGCCGATGATCGACATCTCGTGCGGCGGCGTCGCGCCCATCATGGGCGCGCTGTATCACGCGCCGGGCGCCGTCGCGCGGCACGATGCCGTCGCGTGGGGTTACGGGCGCGGCGCGGACCAGCGCGGCGTCGAGATCCATCAGCAGACGGAAGTGCTCGGCATCGATGTGGTCGGCGGCAAGGTCAAGGGCGTGAAGACCTCGCGCGGCTATATCTCGACCAACAAGGTGCTGTGCGCGGTGGCGGGCTCGACGCCCCGCGTGACGGACATGGTCGGCATTCGCACGCCCATCTTCATCCATCCGCTTCAGGCGATGGTGAGCGAGCCGCTCAAGCCCTGGCTCGATCCCATCCTCGTGTCGGGCAGCCTGCACGTCTATATCAGCCAGTCCGCGCGGGGCGAACTCGTGATGGGCGCTTCGCTCGATCCTTACGAACTGCACTCGACCCGCTCGACGCTCGATTTCGTCGAAGGGCTCACCGCGCACATGCTCGAGATGTTCCCGTTTCTGTCGCAAGCGAAGGTGATGCGTCAATGGGCCGGGATGGCCGACATGACGCCCGACTTCGCGCCGATCATGGGCAAGACACCCGTCGAAGGTTTCTATCTGGACGCGGGTTGGGGCACCTGGGGCTTCAAGGCCACGCCCGTGTGCGGCAAGACGATGTCCCACACGGTTGCCAACGACGCCACCCATCCGCTGATCGAGGGCTTCTCGCTCGACCGCTTCCGCCGCTTCTCGCTGACGGGCGAGAAGGGCGCGGCATCCGTTGGCCACTGACCTGGAGAATGACGATGAAGATCATGACCTGTCCGGTGAATGGCGCGCGCCCGGTGTCGGAGTTCGCATACTGGGGCGAGATTCGCCCGATACCCGACCCGGCGACGGCGAGCGACGCGCAATGGGCCGACTATGTGTTCTGCCGCAACGGCGCGCCGGGCGTGAAGCAGGAATGGTGGTGCCACACGCCGAGCAATACGTGGTTCATTGCCGAGCGTGACACCGCAAAAGATCTCGTGCTGCGCACGTGGCTTGCCGGCGAGGAGGCCTGAATGCGTCTGACTCCTCACCGCGGCGAATGGATCGAGCGCAATACGCGCGTCGATTTCTCGTACGAAGGCAAGCAATACAGCGGCGTCGCCGGCGACACGATCACGAGCGCACTGTGGGCTGCGGGCGTGCGCGTGCTTGGCCGCAGCTTCAAGTATCACCGTCCGCGCGGCGTGCTCTCGCTCGCCAACCACGATGTCAACGTGATGGTCCAGGACGGCGCGCGGCTCAACGTGCGCGCCGATGTGACGGCGCTGACGCCGGGCGGCAACTGGCATTCCGTCAACACGTTCGGCGGCGTGGAAGGGGATCGCGCGCGGATCGTCGGCAAGCTCGCCGCGTTCCTGCCCGTCGGCTTCTACTACAAGGCCTTCTATAGCAAGCGCTGGTTCCCGCGCTGGGAACGCATGTTCCGCGCGATGACGGGCCTCGGCACCGTCGACTTCAATGCGCCGCATGTGCGCACGCCGAAGCGCTATGGCTTCTGCGACGTGCTGGTGATCGGCGCCGGGCCATCGGGTTTGTCGGCGGCGCTGGCGGCGGCGGAGGAGGGCGCGGATGTCGTCATCGTCGACGAGAACGCACGCATCGGCGGCAGCGGCGGTTATCAGCTTGGCGGCGACGAGCGGCGCTTCGACACGATTCGCGCGCTGGAGACGTCCGTGCTCGGGCATCCGCGCATTCGCGTGATGACGGGCACGCTCGCGGCAGCGTACTACGCGGACCTCTGGGTGCCGCTCGTGGATGGGACGCGTATCACGAAGATGCGCGCGAAGGCGGTGATCGTCGCGAGCGGCGCGTTCGAGCAGCCCGCCGTGTTCCGCAACAACGACGTGCCCGGCGTGATGCTCGCTTCGGCGGCGCAGCGGCTCGCCTATCGTTATGCCGTCGCGCCCGGCAAGCGGGCCGTCGTGCTGGCGGCGAACGCCGACGGCTACCGCGCGGCGCTGGACATGTTCGCGCGGGGCATCGAAGTGGTTGCCGTGGTGGACCTGCGCGCATCGCATGCCAGCGAGGACCTCGAACGCGAGCTGAGGGCGAAGGGCGTCGACGTGCTGATGTCGAGCTGCGTCGTCGAAGCCGTTGCCGACAATTCAGGCGGACGGCTGACGGGCGTGCGCGTCGGCGCGTTCTCGACGGAAAGGGGCTTGCGCTACTCGACGGCGACCACGCGTCTGATCGAATGCGACACGCTGCTGATGAGCGTCGGCTGGTCGCCCGCTGCGAATCTGCTGTACCAGGCCGGCACGAAGATGCACTTCGATCACGCCGTCGAGCAGTTCGTGCCTGAGCAACTGCCGCCCGGTGTCTTCGCATGCGGACGCGTGAACGGCGTGTACACGTTCGCCAGCAAGCTGCGCGACGGCACGCGCGCGGGCACGCAGGCGGCGGCGCATTGCGGTTTCGGCGACGTCAAGGCGAGTGCCGCGATGCAGCCGCGTCTCGTGGAAGGCGAGTCGCCGTCGCATCCGTGGCCGATCGTGGGTCATACATCCGGCAAGAACTTCGTCGATTTCGACGAAGACCTGCAATTGAAGGACTTCGAAAACGCCGTGCAGGAGGGCTTCGACAACATCGAACTGTTGAAGCGCTTCTCCACCAACGGCATGGGGCCGAGCCAGGGCAAGCATTCGAACATGAACGGCTTGCGCATCCTCGCGCGGCTCACAGGCAAGGAGCCACAGGAAGTCGGCACGACGACGGCACGGCCGTTCTTCCATCCCGTGCCGATGTCGCATCTCGCCGGGCGGGGCTTCAATCCGGAGCGGCGCACGCCCCTTTATGCGCAGCACCAGTTGCTCAACGCCGTATGGATGGCAGCCGGCGTCTGGCAGCGGCCGGAGTACTACGCGCTCGCCGGCAAGGACCGCGCGACGTGCATCGAGGAAGAGGCGCTCGCCGTGCGCAACGGCGTGGGCATCATCGATGTCGGCACGCTCGGCAAGATCGAAGTGCGCGGGCCGCAGGCCGCCGAGTTCCTCGAACGCGTGTACGTGTCGAAGTACGCGGGACTGAAGCCCGGCATGACCCGCTATGCGGTGATGTGCGACGAATCCGGGGTCGTGATCGACGACGGCGTGATCGCGCGCCTCGCCGACGACCATTTCTACTTCACGACCACGACTTCGGGCGCGGCCACCATCTATCGCGAGCTGTCGCGCCTCAATACGATCTGGCAGCTCGATTGCGGCATCGTCAACGTGACGGGCGCATTCGCGGCGGTGAACCTCGCGGGTCCGGCGTCGCGAGCCGTGCTCGGCAAGCTGGTCGATCTCGATCTGTCGTCGACGGCCTTTCCGTATCTCGGCGTGCGCGTGACGGGTGTCGCCCTCGGCCTGAACCGTGTGGCGGCGCGCCTGATGCGCGTGGGCTTCGTCGGCGAATGGGGCTACGAGATCCACATTCCCGCCGAGTACGGCGCGGCGCTCTGGCGCGCATTGCAGGAAGCGGGCAAGGAACACGGCATCCGTGCGTTCGGCGTCGAAGCGCAGCGTCTGCTGCGGCTCGAAAAAGGACACGTGATCGTGAGCCAGGACACGGACGGTCTGACGACTCCGCGCGACGCCGGCATGGAATGGGCCGTGAAGATGGACAAGCCGTTCTTCGTCGGCAAGCGCAGCCTGCAGATCATCGACCGGCTGCCTGCAAAACAGTGTCTCGTCGGCTTCGCGCTCGATGCGGGCGCGCGCGATACGGGCCTGCGCGAGTGCCATCTCGTGATCGAAGGCGGCGAGATCGCGGGACGCGTGACGAGCGTCGCGTGGAGCGCGACGCTGCAAAAGACGATCGGTCTTGCGTTCGTACGGCGGGACCAGGCCAAGCCCGGCACGCCCATCAGTTTCCGTTTGAGCGATGGCCGGATGGTGCGCGCGACCGTTGTGCCGACACCGTTCTATGACCCTGAGAGCGAGCGTCAGAAAGACGCCGTAACGACAAAGCCGGCTGCGCCGAGGAAGGAGACAGCATGAACGCGCCACTTCGAATGAGCCCGGTGCACGACGCATGGAAGACGGCCAGCCTGCAATGGAGCGTGCGGGACAACATGCGCGTCGAGGATCGCGTCGATGCCGCCGACGGCACGCGCGCTGCGACGCTCGGCATCGCCGATGTGTCGTATCTCGCCCGCACCGGCTTCAAGGGCAAGGGCGTCGCCGCATGGCTGCAGGCGCAGGACCTTCCCGTGCCGCCGCAGCCCAATAGCTGGGCGCCCCTTGCCGGCGGCGGAATCGTATTGAGACTGGGCGTCTCCGAGTACCTGATCGAAGACGGTCTCACGCAAGGCAGCTCGGCACGGATGGCGCATCTCGAACCGCCCGTGCATGTGTATCCCGTGTTGCATCAGGACGTCGCGCTCGTGCTGTGCGGCGAAGCCGTGCACGAGCTGCTGCTGCAAACCTGCAATGTCAATTTTGGCGCGCTCGACCTGGCGGCCCGGCCAGTCGTGCTGATTTCGATGGCGGGTGTCGCCGTCACCGTCATGCCAGGCGCCCGGGCAGGCAGGCCTTACTACCGCGTATGGGCCGATGGCACGTACGGTTTGTATCTGTGGGAAACCCTTGCGGGCATCGCTGCCGAACTGGGCGGCGGCCCGGTAGGTGTCGCCGCGATCACGGATATCGACCCGCCGGCATCCCGGTAGACAAGTAGTCGACGCGGGCGCGAAGGCGGGCCGGCGTTCTCCGAAACCCAGGACTTATCACGTTTGAGGACATTTACATGACCCCCGAAGACGCCCGGAAGTTTCTTGCAGCAAACGAGGTGAAATACATCCTCGCGCAGTTCGTCGACATTCACGGAGTCGCGAAGACGAAGTCCGTGCCTGCCGCGCACCTCGACAGCATTCTCACGGCGGGGGCCGGCTTCGCGGGCTTCGCCGTGTGGGGGCTCGGTATCGATCCGCAGGGGCCCGACTTCATGGCCGTCGGCGACATCAACACGCTGCAGCTGGTGCCGTGGCAGCCAGGCTACGCGCGCATCGTCTGCGACGGGCATGTGAAGCGCGAGCCGTGGCCGTTCGAAAGCCGCGTGACGCTGAAGAAGCAGGTGCGCCGTCTCGAAGAGCGCGGCTGGATTCTGAACACAGGTCTCGAGCCGGAGTTCTCGCTGCTGCGCAAAGGGCCCGACGGCGCGATCGTGCCGTGCGACCACACGGATGCGCTGCCCAAGCCGTGCTACGACTACAAGGGGCTGTCGCGTTCGCGCGAGTTCCTGGAGCGGCTGACGGATGCGCTGATCAAGGCGGGCATCGACGTCTATCAGATCGACCACGAAGACGCGAACGGCCAGTTCGAGATCAACTACACGTACACCGATTGCCTGAAGTCCTGCGATCACTATGTCTTCTTCAAGATGGCGGCCGCGGAGATCGCCAACGAGCTGGGCCTCATCTGCTCGTTCATGCCGAAGCCCTTCGCGAACCGTCCCGGCAACGGCATGCACATGCACATGTCGATTTCCGATGGCAAGAAGAACCTGTTCGCCGACGATCACGACGAGAACGGCCTCGGCCTGTCGAAGCTCGCGTACCACTGGACGGCGGGCATTCTCAAGCACGCCGCGGCGCTCACGGCGATCTGCGCGCCGACGGTGAATTCGTACAAGCGCCTCGTCGTCGGGCGTTCGCTGACGGGCGCGACATGGGCGCCCGCCTATGTGAGCTATGGCGACAACAATCGCTCGTCGATGGTGCGCATTCCTGGCGGGCGGATCGAGCTGCGCCTGCCGGACGCAGCCTGCAACGCCTACCTCGCGACGGCCGCCGTGATCGCGGCGGGGCTCGACGGCGTCGAGAACCGCCTCGAACCCGGCAAGCCGTGCAACGCCAACCTCTATGAGATGTCCTCGCAGGACCTCAAGGAAAACGGCATCAGCATCCTGCCGCAAAACCTCCAGGCCGCGTTGCACGCGCTGGAGCGCGATGAAGTGATGCTCGAGGCGCTGGGCCCGGCGGGCGCCGAGTTTCTCCGTCTGAAGCACATGGAGTGGATCGAGTACATGCGCCATGTGTCGGACTGGGAACAGAAGACCTACCTCGAATTTTTCTGATCGAGAACCATGAACAGCTTTTTCGCTTGAATTGAGCGCGAGGAGATAACGATGTGTGGAATTGTCGGACTACTCGTCAAGAAGCCTGAGTTGCGCGAGCGGCTCGGCGAATTGATGGTGCCCATGCTGTTGGGCATGACTGAGCGCGGCCCGGATTCAGCGGGACTTGCAGTGTTCACGGAGCCCGTCGCGAACGGCGTGCGCAAGATCAGCCTCTACTCGGGCCTGACGGAAGAGGGCGCGGATTTCAACTGGCAGGGACTCGTGCATGAACTGAACGAGCATCTCGGCGCGAAAGCATCCGTGCACGCGAAGGACAATCACGCCGTGCTGAGCGTCGCCATCGATCCCGAGACGGTCAAGCACTGGATCCGGGAAACGCATCCGGGGCTGCATGTGCTGTCGACGGGCCGCATGATCGATCTGTACAAGGACACGGGCACGCCCGGCCAGGTCGCGGACCGTTACGCGTTCAGCGGGCTGACGGGCACGCATCTGGTCGGCCATACGCGGATGGCGACGGAATCCGCCGTGACGCCCGATCGCGCGCATCCGTTCACGGCGGGCGAAGACTTCTGCCTCGTGCACAACGGCTCGCTGTCGAATCCGAATGGCGTGCGGCGCATGCTCGAACCGCACGGCATCCGCTTCGACACCGACAACGACACGGAAGCCGCATGCCGTTTCCTCGAATACCGGCTGCGCGAAGGCGACGACCTCGAATCCGCGCTGCAAAAAGGCTTCGAGCAGCTCGACGGCTTCTACACGTTCCTGATGGGCACGCCCGACAAGCTCGCGTTGATCCGCGATCCGTTCGCCTGCAAGCCTGCCGTGGTGGCCGAGACGGACGATTTCGTCGCGATCGCGTCCGAGTTCCGCTCGCTCGCGCATCTGCCCGACATCAAGCATGCCCGCGTTTTTGAACCGGCACCGGAGGAGATGTACGTATGGAAAGTATGAACTTCGATCTGGCGTCCGCTTCCGTGACGGACGTGAACGGATTCCTGCACCGCGAGGCTGCGAAAGCGGGCACGCGCAGGGTGCTGATTGCGAATCCGGACGGCGCGCACAACATCGCGGTCGGGCTCGATCTGCCCATTGAAGTCGAGATCGACGGCCATGCGGGCTATTACGCCGCCGGGATGAACAAGGAAGCGAAGGTGACGATCTCGGGCAGCGCCAGTACGGGCGTGGCCGAGAACATGATGAGCGGCCGCGTGCACGTGAAGGGCTTTGCGTCGAACGCGGCGGGTGCTTCGGCGCACGGCGGGCTGCTCGTCATCGAAGGCGATGCGGGCCTGCGCTGCGGCATCTCGCTCAAAGGCGCGGACATCGTCGTGAAGGGATCGGTCGGCAGCTTCTCGGCCTTCATGGCGCAGGCGGGCCGCATCGTGATCTGCGGCGATGCGGGCGATGCGCTCGGCGACTCGCTGTACGAGGCGGTGATCTATGTGCGCGGCAAGGTCAAGTCGCTCGGCGCCGACGCGCGTGAGGAGCCGATGCAGCCAGCGGACGTGGAAGCCGTTGCGCAACTGTTGCGCGCAGCGGGGCCCGCGTTCGCGGAGTTCGATGCGAAGGAATTCAGGCGCGTCGCGTCGGCTCGCTCGCTTTATCACTGGAATGCCGACGCGAATCAGGAATATTGAACCGGGGACCCCGCCATGGAAATCAAGCCCGTACACATGAAACACATCGCCACTGAAGAGTCCTGGGGCTTCGACCGCAAGACGATCGACTATATCCAGAACGCCGCGGCACACGGACTGTATGAGATCCGTGGCCTCGGCGCGAAGCGGCGCGTGCCGCACTTCGACGACCTGCTGTTTCTCGGCGCATCGTTGTCGCGCTATCCGCTGGAGGGATACCGCGAAAAATGCGTGACCAAGACCGTGCTCGGCACGCGCTTCGCGAAGAAGCCGATCGAGCTCGCCATTCCTATCACCGTCGCGGGCATGAGCTTCGGCGCGCTGTCGGCGAACGTGAAGGAGTCGCTCGGCCGCGCGGCAACGGAACTCGGCACCTCGACGACGACGGGCGACGGCGGCATGACGCCCGAAGAGCGGCGCTCGTCGAAGACGCTCGTCTATCAGTGCCTGCCGTCGCGCTATGGCTTCAATCCCGACGACGTGCGCAAGGCCGATGCGATCGAGGTGGTGATCGGACAGGGCGCGAAGCCCGGCGGCGGCGGCATGCTGCTCGGCCAGAAGATCTCGCCGCGGGTGGCGAAGATGCGCACGCTGCCCGAAGGCATTGACCAGCGCTCCGCGTCGCGCCATCCCGACTGGACGGGTCCCGACGATCTGCAGATCAAGATTCTCGAATTGCGCGAGATGACCGACTGGCAGACGCCCATCTACGTGAAGGTCGGCGCGACCCGCACGTTCAACGACGTGAAGCTCGCGGTGCATGCGGGCGCGGACGTGATCGTCGTCGATGGAATGCAGGGTGGCACGGCGGCAACGCAGACCTGCTTCATCGAGAACGTCGGCATTCCGACGCTCGCCGCGCTGCGCCAGGCCGTCGATGCGCTCGAAGACCTCAACATGAAGGGGCAGGTGCAGCTGATCATCTCGGGCGGCATCCGCAGCGGCGCCGACATTGCGAAGGCGCTCGCGATGGGCGCCGATGCCGTGGCGATCGGCCAGGGCGTGCTGGTGTCGCTCGGCTGCAATAGCGGCTCGTACATCGAGAACGGCCAGCATGTGAACGCGCTCGACGACTACGCGAACCTCGGCACCGCGCCCGGCTACTGTCATCATTGCCACACGGGCAAGTGCCCCGTCGGCATCACGACACAGGACCCGGTGCTGCAGGAGCGCCTGAAGCCGGACGTCGGCGCGAAGCGTCTAAAGAACTATCTGAAGACGCTTAACATGGAACTCACGACGATTGCGCGCGCATGCGGCAAGCAGAACGTGCACCATCTGGAGCTCGAAGACCTCGTGGCGCTGACGGTCGAAGCGGCGGCGATGGCGCGTGTGCCCCTCGCCGGGACCAACTGGATTCCTGGCGTGAACGGCGCACGATGACAGCGCAACTGATCGACGGTCGGCACCTCGCGCGGCGTTTGCGCGCGCGCTTTCGCGAGCGCGTCGCCGCTCTCGCCGCGCGGGGCGTCGTGCCAGGGCTTGCCGTGGTGCTGGTCGGCGACAATCCCGCGTCCGAGCTGTACGTCGCGAACAAGGTGAAAGCGTGCGAGGATTGCGGCGTGCGCTCGTTCATGCACCGCTTCCACGCGGACTGCCGGGAGACGGAACTGCTCGACCGCATCGCCGCGCTGAACGTCGAGCGCAGTACGCACGGCATTCTGGTGCAGTTGCCGTTGCCCGCGCAGATCAATGTGCGGCGCGTGCTGGAAAGCATCGTCGTCGACAAGGACGTCGACGGTTTCCATCTGTACAACGTCGGCGCGCTGGTGGCCGGCAATTCGATCTTTCCGCCTTGCACGCCGTATGGCGTACAGCTTCTGCTGGAGACGACGGGCATCGACGTGGCGGGCAAGAATGTCGTGGTGGTCGGCGCGAGCAACATCGTCGGCAAGCCGATGGCGTTGATGCTGCTGCAGAAGGAAGCGACCGTTACCGTGTGTCACGTGAAGACACGCGACCTCGCGCAGCACACGATACACGCCGACATTCTCGTCGTCGCGGCAGGCAAGCCCGGCCTCATCAAGGCCGAGATGGTCAAGCAAGGGGCGATCGTGATCGACGTCGGGATCAATCGCATGCCGGACGGACGCATCGTCGGCGACGTCGATTTCGAGCCGGTGCGCGAGCGGGCTTCATGGATCACGCCCGTGCCGGGCGGTGTCGGACCGATGACGGTCACGATGCTGATCGAGAACACGCTGCGCTCGGCCGAACGGTTCGCGCGCGGCGAAGCGTTTCACCCGCCTCAACCCTTCTGGCAGGTGCCAGCGGGCCAGGCGGGGAGGGATGGACCATAGCGCTTACGATGGCAGGGAGCTTCGCATGACTGACACTGCACGCAACGCACTCGAAACCGCCGCGAGGCTCGCGCTGGCATTCCATGACTCGCGCGCGTCGCGCCCGGCAGGTCCCGCGGCGAGCTTCGACGACCTGAGCGCGGCATTCGGTGGCCCGACGCCGGAACAAGGCGAACCCGCCGACGCCGTGATCACCAGGCTCGCGGAAATCGCCGGGCCGGGCCTGCTCGGCACGGCGGGGCCGCGCTTTTTCGGCTGGGTCGCGGGCGGCTCGCATCCCGCGGGCGTGGCGGCCGACTGGCTCACGAGCATCTGGGGGCAAAATGCGGCGACCTGGCACGGCGCGCCCGCGGCCGCCGTCGCGGAACAGGTGGTGGCGGCGTGGCTCGTCGATCTGCTCGATCTTCCTCGCGAATGTTCCGTCGGCTTCACGACGGGCGCCACCATGAGCAATTTCGTCTGCCTCGCGGCCGCACGCGATGCCGTGCTGCGGCGCGTGGGCTGGGACGTGGAGGCCGACGGGCTGTGCGGCTCGCCGCCCGTCTCCGTGTATGTCGGCGAGGGCGTGCATGTCAGCGTGCTGGCCGCGCTGCGTTATCTGGGCATCGGCGAGCGGCGCGTGATCCGGGTCGCCGCCGACGAGTCGGGCCGCATGCAGGTGTGCGCATTGCGCGAGGCGCTAGCCGGGCATGCGGGGCCGCTCATCGTGATCGCCCAGGCGGGGCACATGATGACGGGCGCGTTCGATGCCGTCGGCGACATCGCGGCATGCGCGCACGAGCACGACGGATGGGTGCATGTCGATGCGGCGTTCGGGCTGTGGGCGAGAGCAAGTGGGCAGCGCAGGCATCTGGCGGCGGGCCTCGAAGACGCCGATTCATGGGCCGCCGATGCGCACAAGTGGCTGCAGGCGCCTTACGAGACGGGTTGCGCTTTCGTGCGCGACGCCGGCGCGCACCGCCGCGCGATGTCGATCCGCGCGAGCTATCTGCCGCAGGTCGACGACGATGTGCGCGACCCTGCCCACTACACGCCGGAGCTTTCGCGGCGCGCGCGCGGCTTTGCGCTGTGGGCGCTCGTGCGCTCGCTCGGCCGTCAGGGGATTGCGGCGATGGTCGAGCGCCATTGCGCGCTGGCGTGCCGGATGGCGCGCCGGCTTGCGTTGGGACCCGGCGTCGCGCTGCTCAACGAGGTCGAGCTGAATCAGGTGATCGTGCGCTTCGGCTCGGCCTACGACGACGCGCTCGCCGATGACCTGACGCTGCGCACGGTCGAACGCATTCGTGCGCAAGGCATCTGCGATGTGCGCGCGGCGCGCTGGCAAGGACGTGCGGTGATGCGTTTGTCGGTGATCTCGTGGGCGACGACGGAGCACGACGCGGATCGCGCCGCCGATGCGATTTTGACCGCCTGGGATCAGGTGCATGGCGATTATCTGAATCAGGAGCGTGAGGCGATGGCGCTGGCGTTTGGTTGATCGCAGGACTGACGCGCTGTTTATGCGCTGTTTGTGACGGGCGGCCCGCGGGCCGCCCGTTTCTCTATCACTTACTGCTTCACTTGCTGCTGCCGATCGCATCCGCCGTCGCAAGCAACGCCTCGGCCATGCGTATGCTCGCGGCGTCGATCAGCCGCCCATCCAGCGACACCGCGCCTTTGCCTTCCTTCGCCGCCTGCGCCATCGCGTCCATGATGCGGCGCGCCTTGTTCACTTCGGCGTCGGCGGGCGTGAACACGCGGTTCGCAAGTTCGATCTGCGACGGATGAATCGCCCACTTGCCCTCGTAGCCCAGCACGGCTGCACGGCGCGCGGCGGCATCATAGCCATCGGGATCGCTGAAATCGCCGAACGGACCGTCGATGGGACGCAGCCCATACGCGCGGCAGGCGACCATCATCCGTGTTTGCGCGGCATGCCATTGATCGCCCCAGAAGTAGTCGCGCTCGCCGCGCTCGTTCCGGTCGGTGAGCACGCCGTAGTCGCGGTTCACGCCGCCGATCACGGTCGTGCGCGCGCGCGTCGACGCCGCATAGTCCGCGACGCCGAACGACATCGCCTCCAGACGACGGCTCGATTGCGCGATGGCCTCGACGTTAGCCATCCCCAGCGCCGTCTCGATCAGCACCTCGAAGCCGATCCGCTTCGTGCGCCGGCGCGCGGCCTCGATCTGCGTGACGAGCATGTCGACGGCGTACACGTCCGCGGCCACGCCGACCTTCGGAATCAGGATCATGTCGAGTCGCGGACAGGCCTCGACGATATCGACGACATCGCGATACATGTAGTGCGTATCGAGTCCGTTGATGCGGACCATCATCGTTTTGGTTCCCCAATCGATCTCGTTGAGGCCCTCGACGATGTTCTTGCGCGCCTGTTCCTTGTCGTCCGGTGCGACGGCGTCTTCGCAGTCGAGGAAGATGATGTCCGCGGCCGAGCGCGCCGCCTTTTCGAACATCGCGGTATTCGAGCCGGGGACGGCCAGCTCGGAACGGTGCAGCCGTGCTTTGGCCTGCTCGATGACAGTAAAGCTCATACGGTTCTCCTATAGGCAGTCTGTGATATGACGGGTATCGGCGGTGGAGGGTCAGCCCGTCGCGCCAAAGCCCGCAGCGATGCAGTTGATGGACAGCAGCAGCGGCACCTGATATGCGCGCCGCTGCCGTTCCGTCTGCGCCGAACGATAGAGGCGAAGCAGTTCGATCTGCTGCCGGCTGATCAGGTCGATCGCGGGCAGCCGGCGTTGCAGGCGAGCGCTGAACTTCGGAAAGCGCGTGCCCAGCCCGTTCGAGCCCGTGATCGTCTTCACCATCTTCACGGTGAGCCGGTATTCGGCCTCGATCTGCGCAAAGATCGTGTCGCGCGTCTGCGCGTCCGGAACGAGGCTCGCGTATTCGCGTGCAATATCGAGGTGCACCTGAGCCAGCGTCTTCTCGACTTCATCGATGACGAGCCGGAACAGCCGCGATTCGTCGAACATTCGCCGCAACAGATCGCGTCCGCGCTCGTGCCGCACGCTGAGAAAGGCTTCGATCGCGCTGCCCACGCCGTACCAGCCCGTCAGCGCATGCCGGTTCTGCGTCCACGCGAACACCCATGGAATCGCGCGCAGGTCCTGCAGGCTCTTTGCGCCGAAGCGGCGGGCAGGGCGCGAGCCCATGTTGAGCATCGACAGTTCTTCGAGCGGGCTCGCCGCCTGGAAATACCCAAGCATGCCCGGCTGCTCGATGAACTTCGCGTACGCGGCCCGCGACGCACCGGAGAGCGCTTCCATCGCCTCATCGAATTCGCCTTTGGGCAGCAAGGCGTCCTCGCGTTCCGACTTCAGCGTATGTTCGAGCACGCTCGACGCGAGCAACTCGACGTGATACTGCGCGGTGCCCCGATTCGCGTATTTGAACGACACCACCTCACCCTGCTCCGTCACGCGGAAACGTCCGTTGACGGAGCCCGCCGGCAGCGCGGCAATCGCGCGCCCCGCCGGAATGCCGCCCCGGCTCACGGAACCGCCGCGCCCGTGAAAGAACGCAATCGAGACGCCGAGCTCGTCGCCGAGCCGCTTGATCTTCGTCTGCGCCTTCGACAGCTCCCAGTTGCTCGCGAAGAATCCGCCGTCCTTGTTCGAATCGGAATAGCCGATCATGATTTCCTGGACGCCGCCCTGCGCGCGGATGCTGCGCCGGACCATCGGCACGGCCAGCAGTTCGCGCAGGATGTCGGGCGCGCGGCGCAGGTCGTCGATGGTTTCGAGCAGCGGCACGATGGGCAGCGTGCAGCTTTCCGTGCCGGCCGCGTCGGAAAAGAGACCGGCTTCCTTCGCAAGCAGATAGACGCCGAGCACGTCGCTCGCGCGATGCGTCATGCTCAGGATGAATGCGCCGAACGCATTGCGATCCACCTGCTGACGCATCTCACGCACCGTACGGAAGATCTGCAGCGTCTGCGCTTCGTCGGGCGGCAGCGACAGGAAACGGCGCTCCCGTTCCGCATCGCTGTCGGACGGTTGGCCCAGTTCGCTGAGCAGCCACGCCTTCCACTGCGGCGAGTCGCTCGCGGGCGGTTCGCCCGACGTGCCGCACGTCGCGCGCCACAACGCGCGCAGTGCCTGCTCGACGACGGTCGTGTTCTGACGCAGATCGAGCTGCACGGTGCTGAAGCGGAATGTCTCCACTTCATGCCGCAAAGGCCGCACGAGCATCCGCGCCAGTTGCCCGCTTTCTGTCGCGAAGAGCGTCTGCTCGATGGTCAGCAGGTCGGCGGCCAGTTCGTCGGCGCTCGTGTAGCAGCCCTGAACGGGCGCGCCGTCGGCGGGACGGCTCGCGTTCGCGAGCGTCGCATCGAGCCGGCGCAACATGCACGTCAGGTACTGACGGAACAGTTCGCCGGGGTTGCGCGACGCGATCGATGTCGGGTCGCCGCTCGCCATCAGCGCGCGTGCGAGCGCTTCGTGAAAACCGTCCGGCACGGGCATCGCCTCGGACGTGATGCTCAGCATCTGCGTCAGTTCGACGAGCCGCAGCCGGTAGCGCTTCAGGCACGCGAGCCGGTTCTCGTGCAACGTCGCACGCGTGACGCTGTCGTCGACGAACGGATTGCCGTCGCGGTCTCCCCCTATCCACGAACCGAACTGGAAAAAGCGCGGCATGTCGAAGCGCTCGCCCGGATAGTGGCGTTCGAGCGCGCTCTCAAGCTTGTCGATCAGGAGCGGCACGGCCTCGAACAGCGTCTCGCCGAAGAAGTGCAGGCCCCACGCGACTTCCTGCGCGACCGTGGGCTTTTCGAGCCGCAGTTCGCCGCTCATCCACAACAGCTCGATATCGTTCCTGAGCGCGAGGATCAGCGCATGGCGTTCGCGAGGCGTCCAGCGCGGCGATTCGAGCTCCATCAGACGCCGGTAGATGCGCCGGTGGCTTTCGAGCACGGTGACGCGCTTCGCCTCAGTCGGGTGAGCCGTCAGCACGGGGCGCACTTTCATGTGGCTCAGCGCGTCGCGCACTTCGGCGGCGGGAACGCCCGCTTCAGCGACTTCGGCAATCACGCGCGCAAACGAATCGGGCAGATGGTCATAGCCGCCTTCGATCTCGATCTCGCGGCGCCGGCGCATCGCGGTGCTCTGCTCGGCGATGCTGAGCAGCTGGAACCACATGCCTTGCGCTTGCAGCATGCGCCGCAGCACGACGCGGGCGGTGCGGTCGTCCATCCGCTCGCGCATCAGTTCGCTCATCGATTCGTGCGCGGACTCGCCGAGCAGCGTGCGTTCGACTTCGGGCTGGCGGCCGCGCGCGATGTCGCGCAACAGTTCCGACAGCAGATCGATGACGGCGTGTTCATATTGTTCCGCGCTGAGCGTGGGCAGTGACGCCGACGCAGCCGCGAGCTTGTGCAGCCCGTCGACGGCGGCGTGCCTGCCCGCATGGAGGGGGCGCACAGCCTCGACGCGCGGCGGGTCGGGCTGTGTGTCGATGCCGTAGCCCCAGTCAGGCAACGCGGCGCGTGACATTGTCTTCGAGCACGGAGGCAACGGTGGAACCCAGCTCGGACGCGCTGGGCGCAACCGAGAGGCCGTAGGACTGCATGATTTGCGCTTTCTCCGCCGCGCTGTCGCCCGCGGCCGAGATGATGGCGCCCGCATGTCCCATGCGGCGCCCCTTCGGCGCAGTCAGGCCGGCCACATAGCCGACGACGGGCTTGGTCATGTGCTCGCTGACCCACTTCGCGGCTTCCGCTTCCTGCGGGCCGCCGATCTCGCCGATCATCACGACGGCCTCGGTCTCGGGGTCCTGCTCGAACAGCTTCAGATGATCGAGGAACGAGCTGCCGTTGATGGGGTCGCCGCCGATCCCGACGCTCGTCGTGACGCCGAGGCCGAGCGCGTTCAGCTGCGCGGCGGCTTCATAGCCGAGCGTGCCCGAGCGCGACACGATGCCGATATTGCCGCGCCGGTAGATATGGCCCGGCATGATGCCGAGCATCGCGCGTCCCGCGCTGATGATGCCCGCGCAGTTCGGGCCGACCACCATCGTGCGGCTTTCCTTCGGGTAGCGCAGCAGATAGCGTTTGACGCGCATCATGTCCTGCGCCGGGATGCCGTCGGTGATCACGCAGACGAGTTTCAGCCCGGCGTCGGCGGCTTCCATGATGGCATCGGCGCAATAGGGCGGCGGCACGAACACGAGGCTCGCCGTCGCGCCCGTTGCGGACACGGCGTCTTTCACGGTGTCGAATACGGGGCGATCGAGGTGATGCTTGCCGCCCTTGCCGGGCGTCACGCCGCCGACCACGCTGGTGCCGTAGGCAATCATCTCTTTCGCGTGGAACGAGGCCTTGTCGCCCGTGAAGCCCTGCACGATGACGCGGGTGGTTTCGTCGATCAGGATACTCATGTCCGTTCTCCTTATCTGGGGTTGCCGGCCTGGCGCGCGCGATGCGCCTTGGAGGCCTCGACGGCCTTCTGCGCCGCTTCCAGCAGCGATTGCGCTGCGATGATGGGCAGGCCGCTTTCCTTGATGATGCGTCGTCCTTCTTCGACGTTCGTCCCCGCGAGCCGCACGACGAGGGGGACTCTCAGTCCGCGCGCCGCCTGCACGACACCCTCGGCGACCCAGTCGCAGCGATTGATGCCCGCGAAGATATTGACGAGCACGGCCGACACGTTCTGGTCCGACAGCACGAGGCGAAATGCAGCCGCGACGCGCTCGGGCGATGCGCCGCCGCCGACGTCGAGAAAGTTGGCGGGTTCGCCGCCCGCGTACTTGATCGTGTCCATGGTGGCCATCGCGAGACCGGCGCCGTTGATGATGCAGCCGATGTCGCCGTCGAGCCCCACGTAGTTCAGGCCGAACTGCGCGGCTTCCGCTTCGCGCGGATCTTCCTGCGCCGCATCGCGCATCTCGGCCACGTGCGGATGGCGAAACAGCCCGTTGTCGTCGAACGAAATCTTCGCGTCGAGGGCGATCACGCGATCGTCGGCCGTGACGACGAGGGGATTGATCTCCACCATCGTCGCGTCGAGATCGCGAAACGCGCGGTACGCGCCCATGATGGTCGACACGGCGCGGCTCACCTGCTTGATGCTCAGGCCGAGACCGAAGGCGAGCTCGCGCGCCTGGAAGGGCTGCAAGCCGACGGCGGGTTCGACCACCGTCTGCAGCACGGCCTCCGGGTTGGTGCGCACGACTTCCTCGATGTCCATGCCGCCCTGCGCCGAGACGATCACGCGCACCCGTTCCGCCTTGCGGTCGAGCACGATGCCGACATAGATCTCGCGCTCGAACTTCTCCGCGACTTCCACATACACACGCTCGACGATCTTGCCTTCGGGTCCCGTCTGCGTCGTCACGAGCTGCTTGCCGAACAGGGCGGTTGCCGCTTCGTGCACGTCGTGATAGGTCTCGCAAAGCTTGATGCCGCCCGCCTTGCCGCGTGCGCCGGAATGGATCTGCGCCTTGACGGCCCAGTGCCAGCCGCCGAGTTCCGTGGCGCAGTACACGGCCTGATCCGGCGTGTACGCGACCGCGCCGCGCTGGATCGGCACACCGAACCCAGCCAGCAGGTCCTTGGCCTGATACTCATGAATGTCCATATCGATGTCTCCGTTGTATTGCGTGAATTGCGCGTGGTTCGTGGCCGTCAGATCACGAGGTTGCGAGGCTCGCCGCGCGCGAAGGCCTCGATGTTGTCGATCAGCTGGTCGGCGAGCGACTGCATCGCGTTGTCGGAAGCCCACGCGACGTGAGGTGTCAGGATGAAGTTGGGCAGATCGAGTTCGAGCAGCGGATTACCCGCGACGGGCGGCTCCTGGCTCAGCACGTCGAAACCTGCTCCCGCGATCAATCCTTCCCTGAGCGCGGTGGCGAGCGACGCTTCGCACACGAGACCGCCGCGCGCCGTGTTGATCAGCAGACAGCTGCGCTTCATGATGCGCAGCTCGTCCAGCCCGATCAGGTTGCGCGTGGCGGGCGTGAGCGGCGTGTGCAGCGAGATCACGTCGGACGTGCGCAGCAGCGTGTCGAGCGGCACGTATTCGAGGCCGGGCGTGCGTGCGCGCTGCGAGTCGTGCGCGGCGAACACCACACGCATGCCGAAGCCGCGTGCGATCTGCGCGGTGCCCTGGCCGAGCGCGCCGCCGCCGATAATGCCGAGCGTCGAGCCATGCAGATCGCGGATCGGGTGATCGAAGAAACAGAACTGCTTCGTCTGTTGCCAGCGTCCTTGCAGCACGTCGCTGCGGTAGGCGAGCAGGTTGCGCCGCAATGCGAGGATCAGCGCGAACGTGTGCTCGGGAACCGTGTGAGCCGCATAGCCGCGAATGTTCGCGACGGCGATGCCGCGCTCGCGGCAGTACGCCGTATCGACACAGTCGTAGCCCGTCGCCGCCACCGCGATCATCCTGATGGAAGGATGCCTGTCGAGCACATTGGCCCGCAGCGGCACCTTGTTGGTGATCGCGATGGTGGCGCCTTCGAGCCGCTGCGCGACCTCTTGCGCCGAGGTCGATGCGTACTGGACCCAGTGGTGTTCGAACCCTGGACGCCGGACATCGGCATTCAACGTCGAACGGTCGAGAAAGACGATTTCGTGTTGCATGGTGTCGTGGGTGCCGTTGTGTGAGCGGGAAGTTCGCGACCCGACGCGCCGCATCGGGACGGCGCAATCAGGCGGCGGCGACGCGGCGAATTGCGGGCGCGGCGGCCGGTTGCGCGGCGGCTTGCGCGTGCGGCGCGTGTGTGCGCCAGTACTGTCCCGCCGCTCCCACGCCGCTGCCCGGACGCACGTCGATACCGGCATCGAGCATCGCCATTTCCGCGCCCGCAATCGCGCTCATCAGCATCAGCTCGTTCAGGTCGCCCAGGTGGCCGATGCGGAACACCTTGCCCGCGACCTTCGAGAGTCCCGCGCCGAGCGCGAGGTTGTAGCGGCGATAGGCCGTGTCGATCACCTGCGCGGCGTTAAAGCCCTCGGGTACGACGATCGCGGACACCGTATCCGAATGCCACTTCGGCGCCTTCGCGCACAGCTCCAGCCCCCAGCCTTCCGTGACGGCGGCGCGCACGCCCGACGACAGGTAGTGGTGACGCGCGAACACGTTTTCGAGGCCTTCCTGGAACAGCAGATCGAGCGCGGCGCGCAGCCCGTACAGCAGCGAAAGGGCAGGCGTGTACGGGAAGTAGCCCGTGGCGTTGGTGCGCACCATATCGGCGAGATCGAAGTAGCAGCGGCGCGATTTCGCGTGGCCGATCGTCTTCAGCGCCTTCTGGCTCACGCACAGGATGCCGAGGCCGGCAGGCAGCATCAAGCCTTTCTGCGAGCCCGTCACGGCGAGATCGACGCCCCATTCGTCCATGCGGAAGTCGATGCAGCCAATCGAGCTCACGCCGTCCACGAACAGCAGGGCCGGGTGGCCCGCCGCATCCATCGCTTGACGCAGCGCGCCGATATCGCTCGTCACGCCCGTTGCCGTTTCGTTGTGGCAGGCAAGAATGCCCTTGATCGTGTGCTGACGGTCCGCCTTCAGGATCTCGGCGATGCGCTCGACGGGCACCCCTTCGCCCCAATCGACATCGAGAATCTCGACATCGAACCCGAGGCGCTGCGCCATGTCGGCCCACAGATGGCTGAACTGTCCGAAGCGCGGCACCAGCACCCGGTCGCCGGGCGACAGCGTGTTCGTGAGCGCCGCTTCCCATGCGCCCGTACCCGACGACGGGAAAATGAACGGCTGACCTTCGGCCGTCCGGTAGAGCTTCTTCAGGTCCGAGAGCAGGCCATGCGCGAGCTCGGGAAATTTCGTCGAGCGGTGGTCTTCCATCGACACGACCATCGCGCGCAGCACGGCGTCAGGGATATTCGTCGGGCCGGGGACGGCGAGGATGTTGCGTCCGGCGATGCGCGTGCCTGAAGTATTCGACATGGTTTGTCTCCTTGAGTGATGGTCTTCAGAATTCGTTCGAAAGATTCAGTGCGCCGCGTGAGCAGCGGCCACTTGAGGTGCGTCGTGACGCAGCGCGTCGGGTGCGTCGCGATAGACAGGGAACTTCGCGGTCAGCGCGAGCACGGCGTCGGCGGTGCGGCGGATCACGAGATCGTTACCCGGCGCGTCGAGCACATCGGCGATCAGATGCGCGAGCTGTTGCGCATCGGCTTCGCGCAAGCCGCGCGTCGTGATCGCGGGCGAACCGATACGCACGCCGCTCGTGACGAACGGCTTTTGCGGATCGTTCGGAATCGCGTTCTTGTTGACCGTGATGAACGCGCGGCCGAGCGCGGCTTCCGCCTCCTTGCCCGTCACGTTCTTCGCACGCAGATCGACGAGGAACACGTGTGAGTCGGTGCGGCCCGACACGATCCGCAAGCCGCGCTGCTGGAGCGTCTGCGCAATGGCCCGCGCGTTGACGAGCACCTGTTGCTGGTATTCGCGGAATTCGTCCGTCATTGCTTCGCGCAGCGCGGCGGCCTTGCCCGCGATCACATGCATCAGCGGGCCGCCCTGGATGCCGGGGAAGATCGTCGAATCGATTGCCTTGGCGGTCTGCGCGCCCGTGAGAATCAAGCCGCCGCGCGGGCCGCGCAGCGTCTTGTGCGTGGTGGTGGTCACGTAGTCGGCGATGCCGACGGGGTTCGGATAGAGTCCCGCCGCGACGAGACCCGCATAGTGCGCCATGTCGACCATCAAGGTCGCGCCGACGCTGTCGGCGATCTCGCGAAAGCGCTGCCAGTCGATCACGAGCGAGTACGCGGAAGCGCCCGCGACGATCATGCGCGGCTGATGCGTCTGCGCGAGCTTCTGCACCTGGTCGTAGTCGATTTCTTCCGTGTCCGGGTTCAGACCATACGAGACGGCATTGAACAGCTTGCCGCTCACGTTCACGGACGCGCCGTGCGTGAGGTGTCCGCCATGCGCGAGCGACATGCCGAGAATGGTGTCGCCCGGCTTGAGCGCGGACAGGTACACGGCCTGATTGGCCTGCGATCCCGAATGCGGCTGCACGTTCGCATGCTCGGCGTTGAACAGTTGCTTCGCGCGATCGATCGCGAGCTGCTCGACGACGTCGACGTGTTCGCACCCGCCGTAGTAACGGCGGCCCGGATAGCCCTCCGCGTACTTGTTGGTCAGCTGCGAACCCTGCGCTTCGAGCACGGCGGGCGACGTATAGTTCTCCGACGCGATCAGTTCGATGTGATCCTGTTGACGCTGCGTTTCCGCCGCGATCGCGCGCTGCAACTCAGGGTCGGTGACGGCAAGCGTGTTTTTGTAGCTGAACATGAGTGAACCTCTGTTGAGTGGACCAGACAGGCTGGATGCGCAGCTCGTTCATCCCGCTCGTTCATCCATTTGGTATTCCTGTTGAAACGATGGTAGTGGCGAGCCGCCGAAAACACTCATTCGGGTTACTTATCCGACCCATAACCATGCGTGCGAGCCTTGCCAGCCGGACGTGAAGCCTTGCGGAGTACCTACTCGTGGGCATTGCGGACGTAGCCCCGGCTGGTACAGTTGAGGCCTGAAATCAAGGTGTTTTTGGCCATCAGCGGAGGGTAGGGAGCGAGATGCTGCACCTCACTTTGCGTCAGCTGCGGGTGTTCGAAGCGAGCGCGCGCCACCTGAGTTTCTCGCGCGCGGCGGAGGAGCTTCACCTGACGCAACCCGGCGTTTCGTCGCAACTGAAGCAACTCGAAACCAGCATCGGCATGCCGCTGTTCGAGCAGGTCGGGCGGCGCGTCTTTCTGACGGCGGCGGGCAAGGAGCTATACAGCCATACGCGGCTGCTTCAACAGCAGTTGTCGGTGCTCGAAGAGTCGCTTGACCAGATGCGCGACATGAAGCAGGGCAAGCTGAAGGTGTCGCTGGTGAGCGGCACGGCCAACCCGCTTGCGCTTCAGTTGATCGCGAATTTCACGAGGGCGTTTCCGGGCGTGAAGATCAGCCTGTCGGTCGGCAATCGGGAATGCGTGCTGAACGAGCTGGCGAGCAACGAGACGGATCTCGCGATCATGGGCATGCCGCCCGAAGGGCAAGGTCTCGCTGCCGTGCGTGTCGCGAAGAATCCGCTGGTGATGATCGCGCCGCCCGACCATCGGCTCGTGCGCGAACGCCGGATCGCACTGGACGCGTTCGAGCGCGAAACGTTCCTCGTGCGCGAGTCCGGTTCCGGCACGCGCCGCGCGATGGAGCGCTTCTTTGCCGAGCACCGCATCAGTTTTCGTCCGGGGATGGAAGTGAGCAGCAACGATGCGCTCAAATGGGCCGTGCAGGCGGGCATGGGCCTGTCAGTCGTCCCTCTCGCGACCATCATGGCCGAACTCGAAACGCTGCGGCTCAAGGTGCTCGACGTCGAGCATTTTCCGATTGTCCGGTATCTGTACCTCGTGCATCGCGAGAGCAAACAGCTTTCCACTGCCGCTTCCGCGTTCCGGGACAGCATGCTGAGCGGCGCGCACGAGGCGGGCGAGCGGGTCGCGATCGAGGCTTAGCCGGGCAGCAGGATTTCTCCCTTGCCCTGCACCGCGGCGTCGCCGCGCAGCCGGCGCGGCGCATGTGCGCGCGACAGCATCGCAAACGCGCCGCCTTCCCGCGCGAGTGTCGGCACGAGCAGCCGCCAGAATACGTCGATATCGCTGCTGTTTTCGGCGAAGCGTTGCGTCGCGGGCCAGGCGGATTCGAGCAGCAGCAGCGAGCCGCGCCGCATCCCATAGGCGGGATGTTCGCCGACCCGGCCAGCAATGGCGATGGTGCCCGCGACCATGCGCGACGCGACGAACGCGCCTGCGCAGCCGAACACGATAGCCGTGCCGCGACGCATGCGATCACCCAGGCGCGCGCCCGCGTCGCCGTGAATGACGAGCGTGCCGCCGCGCATGCCGTCCATGTCGCCCGGCAGCGCGGCGCCCGCGAAATCCCCGGCATTGCCGCGAATCTCGATGCGCCCGCCCGACAGTTCGCACGCAGCGAAGCTCCCGCCATCGCCATCGACGACGATCGTTCCCGCGCTCATCTGCGCACCTACATAGTCACCCGCGTTGCCATTGATGAGGATATGGCCCGCGTCCATCCGCGAGCCGAGCCGGTCGAAGCGTTGCATGTCGCCTTCGAACACGAGTTGCGGGACGTGCGGCTTTCCCTCTTCGATGTCCACTGCGAACAGGTCGCCTACGTTGATCCGCTCGGCGCCGTGCCAGAGCGCGAGGGCGCTGATGTCGCGGGCGTCGAGTTGCGCGAGCCTCGCGGGCAGAAGCTCGCGCGCATCGATGCGCAAGGCGGGCGCGTGCGTGAGACGTAACGTGATGCGCTTCATCGGCCCTCCGGCGGGTTGTGCAACTGATCGCACAGCTGATGCAGATGGAAGTGAAACGGCCCGAGCTTGCCGCCGTAATTGCCCGCGGAGATCCGCACCAGACCGTTCGCCACGCCGGCCTCTGGGCCTGTCGCGGCGTCGATCCCGACGCGCATCGCCTCGGCGACGTCCGTATCGCTCAATCCGTCGATCACGATTTCGAGCACGCTTCGCACCTCCCCGTTCAGCTCCGTGCGCAGCGCGAGTTCGGCGAGGCCGGGACAGAATGCGTCGTTGGTCGAAGCGGGCAATGCCGGATACTTCGAGCCGACCTTCGATCCCGAGCGCACGACGCCGCCCGGAAACGGCAGGATCACGTTCGGCACGTTGCGCATCGCCTGCACGGCGGTTTGCGCGGCGACGAGCGCCGCATCGGTGTCGCGGGCGAGAAACAGCAGGTTGCCGCCGCCCACGCCCTTGACGACTGACGTCGTTTCCTCGGCAACGAATTCGCCGTCCATCACGGGAACACGCCAGTAACGCTTGCCGTCGATCATCTTCGCGATCTGCCAGCCATCGCCGAAGAACCGCAGGTTCTTGCCGAGCGCGATGGGCTCGCCGTTCGCGATGCCACCGAACACGGCCGTCGTCGGGCACGTCAGCACGCACTGTCCGACGCGGCGCTCGACCTGTTTCGCGAGTTCCTTGCCCGACATCGAAAAGAGCAGCAGCGCGACGCCGGGCCGCCCGTCGGGTGTCTCTTCAGGCGGGAGTTCGCGCTCGATGCCGGCCTCGCAGCCGCATGCGATCACGGAAGTGGCAAAGCCCGTGGCCGCGATGGCCGCGTTGCGCGCCCACGCGGCGTCGCGCGCCGTCACGATCAGGCGGGTCGCCTTCATCGGAAAGGCTTCGGCGAAGGTGTCGTCGATCGAGACGCCGCGCACGACACGCGGCGCGGCGGGGCGTTCGGCCAGCGTCGCCGCGCTCGAAAGGGTTGCGCTCATGACGTCGCCTCCGCGCGCGGCTGACGATGGACGCCGCACGCGGCGGGCAAGAGACGCCCGCCATTGCCGCACAGACAGAGCTCATCGCGGCTGATGGGCGCGCGCCGCATATTGGTCGCAAGGTATGTATCGCCGTAGTCCTCGACCACCTTTTCGATCGAGCGGTCGTATTCGGGCTCGACATAGTGCGTGCCGCCCGCCGGCGTCGCGACAATGCGGCCTTCGCGCGCGACCAGTCCGCCGTCCTTGAACACATAGACAGGCGCGCGGAACATCGCTTCGCGGTCGGGATGCTCGCGGTACACGGCGATATCGGCGGCCGCGCCCGCATCGAGGCGGCCACGATCGGCGAGTCCCAGCAGCCGGGCGGGAGCCGCGCGCGTCAGGATCGCGATCTCGTTGAAGTCGAGTTCCCGTTTGAGGCTGGCGAGCGGCGATTGCGCGGCGACATCGGGATGCAGCTTCGCCAGTTGTTCGTCACGGAATGATTTGTCCATCAGAAGGCGGATCAGATGCGGATAGCTCGTGAAGGGGCCGCCGTTCGGATGATCGGTCGTGAGCGTGATCTGCCACGGGTTGTTGACGAGCAGAAAGAGTTCGAGCCCGATCGTCCATTGCAGCGCGTTGACATAGCTGGTTTCCCGGTAGCGAAACGGCACCACGCCACAGCCCGCATCGCACTCGATATCGCCGGCCACCCACTTGCGCGGCGACGCGAACGCCGCCTGCCTGACCTGCTTCATCGTGTCGCCCGACGCGGTCACCGTCTGACCGAACATGATCTGGCCGACGTCGATCGAGATATTCGGATTGGCGTTGACCGCCTCCGCGATGCGGTGCGCCGCCGACGAAAACTTCTTCGGGCCGTCGTTGCCGTAGCTGTGGAACTGGATGTGCGTGAGGTGCCCGGGAAGACCTTCGAGCGCGTCGATGGTGGCGAGCGTCGAATCGATATTGCCCGGCACGCCCAGATTGCTCGCGTGGATATGCAGCGGATGCGGCACGCCGAGATCGGTGAGCGCGCGAGCGAGCACGTGCAACACGTCGCGCGGTGTGATCCCGTAGTGCACATGTTGTTCATCGACATCAAGGCTGCGCTGGTTGAACTTGAATGCCGAAATGCCGCCGGGGTTGACGACCTTCACGCCGAGCGCCCGGCTCGCGTTGATCGACCAGCCGACGTAGTCGCGCATGCGTTCGTAGTCGGTATGTTCGGCCAGCATCCGCAAGAACAGTTCGTCGTTGCCGAGCATCACATAGGCGCCGTGATCGATGATCGGCGTGTCGCCCATTTCCAGATGCGTGTGACGCGCGTTCGACGCGATCATCGCTGGCTCGAATGCTGCCGTATAGCCCATTTCCGCGTAACGGTAGCCCGTCGCGAGCGTGCCCGGCGTACAGTCGCCGCAAGAAGCGAGTTCCAGTGGATTGTCGGGCGCGCCACGGCCGCGATGATCCTCCGGCATCAGCAGGCGCGCGAGATTGACCTTGCCGCCGCCGATATGCGAATGCATGTCGATGCCGCCCGCCATGACGACCATGCCCGACGCGTCGTATTCGCAATCGACGGGCGCCTGTTCGGGTAGATCGACGATCCTGCCGTCGCGCACGCAGATGTCCCTGATCTGCCCGTCGATGCGTGACGCGGGATCGAACACGCGGCCGCCGCGCAAGCGGAATGTGCTCATCGTGCGGCCTCCTTCGGTGTTGAACGCGCAACGGGCTGCGGCGCGGCGAGCACGTGTGCGATCTGTCCGGCGACATGCGCGACGGTGGGCAGCGTGTCGTCGTAGATCGGCACGAGCGGCAGCACGACGCCGCCGTCCGCGCGGAACAGGTGACCGCTGGAGCCAATGCCCGGCGTGGACACGGGAATGAACAGCGTCGGTCCGTTACGATCCGACGACGCGGCGCCAAGCGCGGGATGACCGAGCACGATCGTCGGCATGGCCGTCTGCGGCGCGCGCAGCTCGGCGCCGAAACTCGCGACCCAGACGAGCGCATCGACGGCGCGATCATCGAGGAGCCGCGCCGCGTCGTACCGATGCGGATCGTGTTCGAGCCCGCTTCGATGAATGCCCGTGCGCAGCGGCAGCCCGGACATCCACGTGAGCGTTTGGTTGACGGTGGCCGCGCCGTCGTCTCCGCCGAGCGCGAGATACCCTGCGCGCGTCCTGACGTTGATCGACTTGGTCAGACGATCGAGCGCTTCGACGAGCAATGCCGCATGGTGGCCAGGCAGATCGGCCGTGTTCCAGACGAGCGTGACGTAACGCGCCGCGAGCATTTGAGCCGCTAGCGATTCGAGTTCGGGCGCGGTGCCCGGCATCGGCTTGCCGCTCAGCAGCCAATCGATTCGCGCGTTCAGCAGCGCAAGCGTCTCGTACAGATCGCCTTGCAACGCAATCGCGCGTTGTGAAACGGTTCCCGTCTGGGTCCCCGTCTGGGTTCCCGTCCGGGTTTCCGTCTGTGCGACGCGTGCGAGGCTCGCATCGACATCGCTGCCGACGAAAATCACGTCGCGCCGCGCGGGTCCCGTTGCATCGCACGGCTTGACGCCAATCCCGCAGCGGTTGAAGAACTCCGGGTATCTCGCCGTCGGCGTCGCCGCGAAACAGACGATCAGGTCCGAGCGCGTGCGCACTTCAGCAAGCGTGGTCGTGAACGCGCCACGATCCTGCATCGCCGTGAGGCTGCGCATCAGCGAGCGGCCGTGGGCATGATCGATGATCGCGGCGCTCGCGTTCGCGAGCCGGTAGAGCGCGCGCGTGCCGGCCACATCGGTGGCCATGCCCGCGAACAACGGCTGCCTCGCTCGTGCGAGCCATTGCGCCGCGATGTCGATGGCATCGCCGAATGCGACGGGCTTGCCATCATGCATCGGCTGCGCTTGAGCGGGACGTGTGCCGAATTGCGCGAGCGAGCGGGCCGCGCGCGCACAGTCGGTGCCGTTCAACGTCAACGTCGTGTCCGTGCCGATCGAAAGCCGATCGCACAACAACGGGCAGAACGGACACGTCCAGGAAGTAGGAGAGCTGTTCGAGGTCATGCCCGCTTATCAGCAACTCATATGCCATTGGCGCTGATTGCACGCCACGCCTTCTGTCTCGTGAGCCAGGGCGGTTGCTGCCCATGTGCATGTGCCGCCCGCATTCGATGTGTTTTGCGCCGTGCGCGATGCAGATTGTCACGCATCGCGTGCACGCGGCGTGACGCATCGGCATCGGGCCGTCGCGAGCACGCTGCGCGCCGGTCGATGGCATGGAACATGAATGCTGCAATCCCGAAGTGCAACGACCTGCGGGAAAGCGAGCGATGAAAAAGATCCTGTTGTACGAGTATCTCAGCGCCAACGGTGGCGCTGACGACTACGTGCCAGCGGAACTGCGGATGCAGGGCAGGGCGATGCGCGATGCCGTCGCGCGCGATCTGGCGCGTTCCGGCGATGTCGCGCTGACTTGCGTGGCGGGCCACGATGAAGCACTCGACGCCGGCGGTGCCGGGCTCGCAATCGAATGGTGTTGCGCGCCGTTTGCGATCCCGGCGACGCGCTTTCTCGCCGCCGAGTCGCGCCGTCACGACGCCGTGTGGGTGATCGCGCCGGAGACGGGTGGCGTACTGCGTGCACTGTGCGAAGCAGTCGGTCCCGCACGATGGATGGGCTGCGACGCGGCGACCCTGCACATCGCAGGGAGCAAGCGTCGCACGGCGCGGTATCTCGCGCTGGCTGGCATCGCGACGCCGCGTGCATGGTCGGTGGACGCGCCGCTCGATCCCGCGCACAACGCGAGCGCCTGGGTCGTCAAGCCCGACGATGGCGCGGGCGCAGTCGATACCCACGTCTTTGACGACTATCGAATCGCCGAGTACGTATTCCTGCGCCGCGCGGCCGCGCAAGAGCAGGTCACGCTCGAAGAGTGGATCAGCGGCGATACGCTCAGTCTCTCTTTGCTTTGCGCACGGGGCCATGCCGAGCTGCTCGGGATAAACCGGCAGCACATCCAGACTTGCAACGGGCGAGTCGCTTTTGAAGGACTGACGGCGAACGCCGTTGCGCTGTCGAGCCCGATGGGGGCGATGTGCAAAACGCTCGCCGCGCGCGTGGCCCGCGCGCTTCCTGGACTCGCCGGCTTCGTTGGCGTCGACCTCGTGTGGCATCCGCATCGCGGCCCTGTTGTGATCGAAATCAATCCGCGCGTGACGTGCGCCTACCCGGCACTCGCCGGAATTCTCGATACGAACATGGCGGCACGCGTGGTCGCCGAACATTTCGAACTGGACGGCGACGTCAAACGGAGGCGCTATGCCGCGTGATCTCGTGATCGGTTGGGACCTCGGCGGCGCGCATGTGAAGGCGGCGCGCATCGAGGCGGGGCGCGTGTGCGATGTGATGCAATGGGTTTGTCCCCTCTGGCAAGGCGTCGCGCACCTCGATGCCGTATTCGATGCAGCGGCGCAGCGTTGGCCCGATCACGGCGACGCGGAGCATGCCGTCACGATGAGCGGCGAAATGGCCGACATCTTCGAACATCGCGAAGCCGGCGTAGCCGCGCTGGCAGGCAGACTCGCGAGCCGCTTCGATTCACGCGCATCGTTTTACGCGGGACGCTCAGGCTGGCAGCCGTACGAGACGGTCGCCGAACATTGGGCCGATATCGCGTCCGCGAACTGGCACGCGACGGCGGCGCTGATCGCGGCGCGCGTGCCCGCCGCCGTGCTCGTTGATATCGGCAGCACCACCACCGATTTCATTGCAATCCGCGATGGCGTGCTCGCGTCGCGCGCAATGGACGATGCGGGCCGGCTCAGATCCGGGGAGCTCGTCTATCAGGGCGTCGTGCGCACGCCGTTGTGCGCGCTCTCGCAGCGCATCCGCTTTTGCGGCGAGCCGCACAACGTGATGAACGAACTGTTTGCGACGACAGCGGATGTGTACCGGCTGACGGGCGAACTCGACCCGCTGCACGACCAGCATCCCGCCGCCGACGCCGCAGCGAAGGACGGCAAGGCGAGCTGTCAGCGGCTTGCGCGGATGATCGGGCGCGATGCGCGCGATGCATCGATGGCCGATTGGGAGAGTTTCGCCCGCGAATGGCGCAAGATCCAGCTTGCGCATCTGTCGGCGAACCTCGCGCAGGTGCTCGGGCGCGTGGGCCTCGGACACGACGTCGTACTGGTGGCGGCGGGCTGCGGCGCATTTCTCGCGGATGATCTCGCGGCGCAGTTCGGGCGCGACGTGATCGGGTTTGCGTCGCTGATGGAAGCACACGGAATCGACGCGATGGCCGCGCGCTGGACGCAGGTCTGCGCGCCCGCTGTCGCTGTCGCACTGCTGCGCGCGGACGAACGTTGCGCACTCGGCGCCGCCGTCTGAATCCCGGCACTTTCCGCACATGGAGCGCCTATGTGGGTGGTGAAGATTGGCGGCAGTCTGAGCCGCGACCCGTTGCTCGAAGATTGGCTCGCGCATCTGAGCGAGTTCGGCGGCGGGCGGGTCGTGATCGTGCCGGGCGGCGGCCGTTTTGCGGATCAGGCACGCGAGCATCAGGACATCTGGCGTTTCGACGATGTCGCCGCGCACAACATGGCCGTGCTGGCGATGGCGCAATACGCGCTGATGATGCAGGGCCTGTGCCGTCGTCTCGTGATCGCCGCGACGGATGCGCAGATACGCGCCGCGCTGCACGCGGGCCGTGTCGCCGTGTGGGCGCCCCTCGACCTGCTGTTCCAGGAAGCCAACCGGCTGACGAGTTGGGAGGTGACTTCCGACAGCCTCGCCGCATGGCTCGCGAATCGACTGAACGCGGAACGCCTGGTCGTCGTCAAGTCGTGCGAGATCGAGCCGTGGCGTTCAATCGAGGAATGCGCGGCGCTCGGCATCGTCGATCCGTCATTCGTGCGGTTCACGCGCGACGCGCCGTATCCCGTCGACGTCGTGAACCGGCACGACGGGTCGCGCGTGCGCGACCGGCTGGTTCACGCGACGGCGGATTGAGGGGAGACTTCGAAGCCGGTGTCGTTGGCAGCGGGATGGGCTGCGGGGGCTGCCGCCGGGTTTGCCGCCGGGGCTGCCGCCGGGTCTGCAATAGCCGCCCGTCCCGAAAGCTGCGCGCGCAGATCGCGCACGCGGTCGGCGTTGAGCCGGCCCGTGCGCGATCCGTCGCACAGCGCGGTCCGAAAGCCGGCGATCTCGGGACCGAGCGCGCGGATCAGCGGCACATGCTTGCTGAGCAGTGCGCCCGCGAGTCCCGGCATCACATCATGCACGCGCGCGATCTGCACCATGCTGTCGAGCGCGGCAAGCGGCACGCACTGAAAAAGATTGCCGCGTTTCTTGCTCGCCGTATCGACCATCACGCCAGCAAAGCGCAGTTCGCACGCATGTTCGACGACGCGCAGATCGAGGCCGTTGTCCACCAGCAGCACGGGCACCATGTTCCAGTGAAGGCCGCGCATATAGCTGAGCGTTCGGCACGCGATGTCGAATGAAGCGCTATCGGCCGGGACGCCTGCCTTCACATAATCGACGCCGCAGCGTCCCGCCTGCGACGCACGATATTCGAGCGACGCATGATCCCCGGGCCGCAGGTCGCCGATCGCGGCGCTGATGGGCAGGCGCGGGTGCTCCGCGCGCAGCGACTGCACGATATCCGCGATGCTGGGCGCGGAGACGGCGCCGAGCGCACCTGCCCCCGGCTCCTTCAGGTCGATCAGATCAGCGCCGGCGCTGGCGGCGTCGCGCGCTTCGTCGAGATTGCGCACACTGGCGAGCATACGGATCATAGGGCCTCCTCGTTCAGGATTCGAGCGGCCGCAGCCGGACTCGCATAGAAGATGTTCACGGCGTCCATCAGCCATTGCCACGCCTGCTGTTCGCGCGGGCCGGCCGTCTTGCCGATGGCAATGGACAGATAGGCGATTTCCGACTCCACCTTGTCGCGCGGCAGCATCGCGAGCCGGCTGACCAGCACCGCGCCTTCGATCACGGCGGCCTGTGCGCGGTTCAAGCCGGCGAACGGCGCATGCGCGCACATCGCGATGCGCTGCATGACGAGCGTCGGGCGCTGCTGGTCGTGGCTCACGCACACGAGCCGCAATTCGGCGTGCGCGAGCGTGTCGGCGAGCCGGACGCACGGCACGCTGTCGACGTCAATCGTGCGCCACGTGCGGTGGCCCGTCACGCAGCCCGCAAACACGCGCACGTCCGTCGTGAAGTTGACGACGGCACAGCCCGTCGAGACGATGTTGTCGTAGGTGGCGGACGGCAGAAACGGCATCAGGAAGAAGGTGTCGCCTTCGTGGCGAATGCCCATCGGCGCGACGTGCGGTTTGCCTTCGGGCGTGACGGTCGTGACTACGGTTTCGTGGATCATCGTCAGGCTTCCTTTCTGCGTGTCGTGCCTGGCGCGCACTGCGCGAGCAGGCTGGTGTCGTCGCGCGGGCTCGCGCATCCCCACTCGAGCGGCTGGTCCTGGCTATAGCGTTTGCCGAGCTGCCACGCGAGCTCGGCGCGTGCGAGTTCGACACCCATGTAGAACGCGTGCGCGCCGTCTGCTTCGAGACGCAGATGCGGCCAGAGCGCGAACGCGTCGGTCGCGAGATGGTGGCCGTCGCGGTTGTACACGTGGATGCCGTCCACCGACACCTGCACGCGAAAATTCGGATCGCGCACGGCCGCTGCCGTCACGGCGATCTCTTCCGGCGTATCGGGAAATGGACGCTTCGCGTGCACCGTCATCAGCTGATGGGTGAAGCCCTTGGGCAGCGTCTGTAGCTCGCGGGCTGCGTACATCATGCGCCGCGCGACATCGGCCTCGCGTATCGCGCAGCGCGCATGACCGCTGACCTGCGTCGTGAGAATGCCCGCGATGTTCAGTTCGACGCCGATACCGAGCAGCATCGCGTGGATGCCGCTGGTATCGGCTTCCGTGAGTTCGGTGACGTTGCCCGTGCCCATCAGCATCGGCGCGTCGGGGTAGCGCTCGCGCAGCCGCTGATAACGCGTCAACGACTTCAGCAGCCCGAAGGGCAGCGGATCGAGTATCGGATCGGCGAGAAAGGCGCGGCCCTTTTGCATCATCGTGTCGATGCTGTCGTACAGCGACGCCTCGTCGCCGGGTTGGCGCGGGATCAGCACGGGCGTCGAGTCGATTTCGTCGATGACCCACAGCGTGTCGGCCGTCAGACTCAGCAGATAGTCCGCGCCCGCGCGGCCTCCGCGCACCAGTTCCTTCACGTCCATCGAATCGACGCTGACCTTGAACCCTTGCGCCTTCAGCGCGCGAACTGCGTCGGCGAGATGAGGAAAGGGCGTCGACGGCAGGCACCCGAGATCGATCACGTCGGCGCCGTCGGCCGCGAGCCGCGCCGCGCGTGCGCAGATTGCATCGACACTGAGATGCGGCGCATCGACGATCTCCGCGAAGATCGCGATATCGTGCTTCGACAGGTCGATGGGGCGTGCCGTGCGATCGAACCATCCCGGCAGATCCTTGAGCTCGTCGGGGCCGCGCTGGACGGGAATGCCATAGTGCGCGCCCAGCGCATCGAGATCGCCCCGGCATCGGCCAGGAACGATCACGCGGTCGGCCGCGATCGGCGCGGCGACGCGGCGGCGGATCATGTCGGCCGTCATCAGCGCCGCGACCTGCAGGCCGATTTCGCGAATCTCCCAACTGAACGGCGCGGGCGCGAGACTGTGCAATACGCGTTCGAGCGCGGGCTGGGCGAGTCGGCCGGTGAGAAAGACGATATGTTCCATCAGGCGCTCGCACACGAACTCATACGGGTTTCGGCAAGGCGTGCATCGAGCGCCGCGCGCAACTCGGCGGGCGAGCACACGACGCGGCTATGATCGATCTGCCTCAGCCGCTCGACATTGTCGAGTTCGATATTGCGTGGGCGCAGCTCCACCCAATCGAGCGGACTCTTCGTGATGACGACAGGCTGCGTGTCGCACGCGAACACGATGCCCGGGATGCCCAGTTTGCCTGCCTGCGCAAACATGTTGGTCGGCAGCGTGTCGGAGATGCCGAACGCGCATTTGGCGACCGTGTTGCTGGTGGCGGGCGCGACGACGACGGTGTGATAGCGGGTCTCGTCATACAGCATGCCGACGGGGACGGCGCTCGCGCTGTTGTCGCGGAACACGCGGAAGCGTTGCTTGAGTTGCGCGAGTTCGATCCTGTACAACGGCAGCACTTCTTCGGCGGCGCGCGACAGGAACAGATCGACGTAAGGCAGCAGCGTCGCGGCGATATCGAGCGATTCGGCGAGACCGTGTCCCGAGCCTGTGATCGCCCATGCAAAGCGGGCGCTCGTGGCATCGGCATCGGCGTCGGCATCGTAGGCGCGGGGGCGGGTGTCTGTCGTCATCGTCATCGTCGGTCGTGCAGCCAGGTTGTTCAGTTTGCGATACACATTGCGACGCCTCGCGATCGGGCTTCTGTGCGGCTATGCGCCGTCTGCGCGGCGCACATGGGCTTGTGCGGGAGCGGTCAAACCGATCGCTTGCGACATTCGTGCCTGGGCCGCTTCTTGCATGAGCACATGCGCCAGATCGACTATGAGGAACCCCCGATGAACGTGATCGACAGGAATGTGATTGAGCGGCCGCATCTCGCCTCGTCCGGGATGGACCTGATCTTTATCGAAGGCTTTCAGGGCGATACGATCATCGGCATCGACCCGGACGAGCTGACCAGCCGGCAGCCGGTGCAAATCGACCTGTGGGCGGGCGTGCCGCACAGTCACGCGTGCGACACCGATCATATCGGCGACACCATCGACTACAGCAAGGTGCACGCGGCGCTGGAATCGCTGCTCGCGACGCACAAGATGCAATTGCTCGAGGCGTTGGCGGAGTCGGTCGCGCAGATGCTGCTCGTCGATTTCGGCGCACACTGGGTTCGCGTCTCGCTCGCGAAGCCGAACAAGTTCGCGAACGTGAAGGCGGTCGGCGTGACGATCGAGCGGACCATACGCTGGCCTTGAGGCAGACGGCACGGGCAGACGGCACGGAGGAGGCGCGTGCCGTTCAGCCGTGCCGTTCAGCTTGCCACAGTGTGGTCGATGCTGGCTGCGCGTGCCGTCGTATCGATGCACGGAACGCGCAGCAGCGACGGGTCGAGGCACGCGGCTGCGAACAGGGTGGCGACAGTGAGGTCCGCGGTCGTGCCCGGATTGATGCGTTCGCGTTTCAATGACGCGTCCCAGGCGGTGAGCGCGGCGGGGTCCCATGAACGCTGCATGTGCCACGCGCGGGCATCATGGGTGATCTTGCGCGCAAGCGCGATGCCGTGCTTGCGCGCGATGTGCGAGTCGGGCCAGTGCGACAGATAGCCGAGCCAGATTTTGAGCACCGCTCGCAACAGACGCGGTTGATCGACGGCGCCGTTGCCGAGCGCCGCACGCAACTGGATAAGCCCGAATCCAAGCACGTCGGCAAACCCGCTTGCGTATTGGCGCGCGATGCTGTCGCGGTCCCTCGCCAGCGCCATTGCGCAGAGCAGATCGACACTCGGCGGCGCCGTGCCGACGTTCTGGCTGGGCGCTTCGCCGAGTCCGCCTGGATTGGCGAGCGCGATTGCGCGATAGGCGGCGTGCGCATCGGCCAGGTCCAGATGCGATAGCGTCGTTCGCACGGCGGCGCGCGCGTCCTGTGCGGTAGGTGTGTCGCGCGTGGCGAGCAAGGTTTCGAACGCATGCGCAAGCGGCGCACACAAGAGCACGATGCCCAGATTCGTATTGCACCCGGCCGCCTGCATCGACAGGCTCACCGCGCGTTCGATCCGCTCGCCGACGGGCGCGCCTCGCGCCGTCACGGCTGCACAGGCCGCTTGCGCGCTGGAGATGAAAAGGTCGGCTGTCATCGCGTGGCCCGGCGCGCCGATGCTGACGTTGCCGGGCTTCGCGCACGCGACATCGAGCGTGCATGCCCACAGGAATGCTTCAGCAATCACGTCGGGCCGAGTGCCGGGCATCACGCGACTTCCTTGATCTCGCCGTTGCGATGCGTGAGCCTCATCCTGCGGCCCAGCAGATCGTCGACGATGCAGCCCGCGATATCGAACGGCGTCACGGACTGCAGACCGCGCCACGCAGCGACGCCGTTGACTTCGATGACGGTCGCGCCAAACGGATTGTCTTCGCATGGGATCAGATCGACGCCCGCATAGTCGAGTCCGAGCGCGGCGCTCGCGCGTTCGGCGAGCGCGCCGAGCGGCTCGCTGAGCGCGGCCGCTTCGCAGCGCGCGCCTTGCGCGACGTTGTGAACCCAATGCTCGCTGACCCTGCGCATGGCCGTCACGGCCTTGCCGCCGATCACCATCACGCGCCAGTCGTAGCCCGGCGTGCTGACGGGCCTGACGAAGCGCTGCAGATAGGCAAGCTGCCCATACCCTTTCAACGCCGGGAGCGCCTCGCATTCGCCGCCGTCCGCGCCGAGGCGCGCGATGCCTTTGCCTTGCGAGCCGAACAGCGGCTTCATCACGAGCTCATGGCCGCTCGCGTGCTCGCGCATCAGCACGCGTTGCGCGAACGGCGCGGATTCCGTGACCCAGGTGGGCGGCGTCGGAATGCCCGCCCGATGCAGCAAAAACGTGGTCATCGATTTGTCGACGCTGCGTTCGATCGCTCGCGCGTCGTTATAGACGGGCACGCCGAGTTCCCGCAGCGCGTGCAGGATGCCAAGCCGCACGGTGACCTGTTCGAAGGTGCCGCCCGCGATGCCGCGCACGATGACGGCATCGGGCAGTCCGCGCCCGTAGCCGGGAATCGCGATTCCATGCGGCGCATGTGTGGTGTCGAAGCGGCAGTCGGCCAGATCGACGCAGCGGCCGAGCGCGCCGCGCTCGCGCAGCGCGCGCTTGAGGCGCGACGTATGCCAGCCGGTTTCATCCGTCATGATCGCGACGGCGAGCGCGGTGCGTGTCATCTCAAGCCTCGTCGAGCCACAGCGGGCGCAGCAGATCGAAACGGGTTGCGCCCGCGTGGAAGGTTCGGCCCGTGGCGAGGTTGCTCACCCAGACTTCGGCGGGCGCGAAGAGCGCGGGGTCGATCTTGTAGAAGTCGTAGTCGTATTCCTTGAACACATCGGCGAACGGGCGGCCAAAATCTTTCGATGCGCAAGAGGGCAGGCGGCGCGCCAGATCGCGCGCGGCGTCGTCGCTGCCCGTCACGGTGAGATGGACCCGGCCGCCGTAAAGAATCGCGTCATTGGTGCGGCCCATCGCTTCGATGGGGTCGTGGGCGGGCGGCGGCAACGGCGCGCTGGCGCAGCCCTCGCGGATGCCGCCGAGCGCGAAGCCCAGTTCGTGCGCCTTGTGCAGGGCGACTTCGAGCGCGCGCGCGACCACCTGTGTGGTGCCGGCGCGGCTCGCGGTCGGCGTGAGGATCAGGGTGAGATTGCGCGGCTGCAGATTGCAGTCGCGCAGGATCTTGTCGATCACGACGGCGGGCGGCGCGCGATCCACTTCGAGCACGAGGCAGCCCGTCGAGACGACGTCGCGGTAATCCAGTTCGTCGAAAAGCGGTTCCTTGCAGGCGAGCGAGCGCGCCGGGCCCGAGCCGAGCGCGAAGAACTTCTTGCCGCCCGTTTCCTCCTTGCTGGCCGCGAGACTCCAGCCTGCATACTGCGACGCGAGACAGGCGAGCACAGGTTGCGCGCTGGCGATATCGACGAACGTCGGCCATTCGTCCGCCGCGCTGCGGGACGTCGCGGTGCGCAACTTGACCCGGCCAAGGCCGCCCATGCAGATCTCGCCGATCGCGATGCCCGCGGCGACGCTGCCCGATGTGCCGATGCCGGCGTCGACGAGGGTGACGCCGCGCTCGTCGCGCCGGACTTCGATGCCCAGTTCCGTCTGGCGTTCGAGCAGGCTCGCGAGCAATGGCCGCACCAGCGTGTTGACGCTCAGAAACGAAGACGATGACGAAACATCAGCGAGGGACGATGAGTTCTGCATGGCTTGGCTTCCTGGTGATGTCGATGGATGCGACGGTCGCCGCGCGCGCGGCGAGTTCCGCGCGCACGGTTGCCATTGGCGTGCCGCGCGCACAGATGGCCGATACGCTGCACAACGGCGCGCCCGCCGCGACGAAACTGCCCGTGACGGGAATGTCGTGGCACCAGCCGAGGTTCAACGCGCGCTGCACGAATTCGGGCGATACCTTGCGGTCACGGTCGGCGAACACGATCTGCTCGCCGCATAGCGGCGCCTTGTCCGCAATTGCATTCAACGCGTCGGCATCGAGCGGCGCGCCTGCGCACACACGCGTGTGCAGCGCGAGCAGCGAACGGCTGCCATCGTGCTCGTAAAGCGACATCGTCGCCGATGGTCTTGCGTTGACTTCGAGCACGAAACAGCGTTCTCCGTCGAAAATGAAATCGAGACTGTTGAGTCCTTTGAGCCCGGTCCGCGCGACGATCGAACTCACGGCGCACGCGATCTGCTCGCGCAGCGAAGCGGGGACATCGATGGGCCCCGACGCGCCGCCATACACAAACGGGTGCCCGCCGTGCGAGACGATCAGTTGTTCGTTGAAGCCGATGATCGCCGCGTTGCGCGTATCGGCGATGAAAAGGGCCGACATCGAACGGCCGGGCTGATAACGCTGAAAATATCGTCTGTCTTGTGCCGCTTCTGCGCGCACGGCATGGCGAATATGCATGCCGCCTGTTCCATAGGCATCCTTTTCGAGCCAACCCTCTGCGTCGGCAGGCGCATCGAGCCGGGTCTCGGGATGCGCAATCCCCGCGTCGCTGAGCAACGAAAAAAAGCGCGCGGGGTCGCGCACGGCTTCATGGGCGGCGCGCGTATTGCCGATCGGCGCGAGTGCGATGCGGCTGTCGTCGAGCAGGTCGCGATGCGCTTCGAAACCGCTGCCCGCTATCCAGCCCATCACATTCGGCGTGCGGCTCGCCGCATCGAGCGCGTCCCGCACGCGCCGCGGATCGATCGAGAACGACGCGGGATCGCCGATCGAATGCCACGCACCCGACGCGCGCCGCGTGTCGGTGTCGCCGAACAGGTCGAGCACGATCACGCGCCAGCCGGCGCGTCGAGCCGACTCGGCGAGCATGCGGGCAGACAGTGCCGCGACGACGACGGTTGGCGACATGATCGCGTCAGGCCGCGGCGAGCGACGAACGTTCGGCGACCACGCGCCGGGCCATGTCGAGAGCGTCCTCGAAGCCCAGATAGACCTTCTGCTTCGCCGCGAGCATCTGCATGAAAAGCCGCTGCTGGACTTCGTACTTGACGTTGCCGATCGCGAGCGCGCCGATGCCGAGCGCGCCGCGTTGACCGACCCGCTTGCCGTAGTCCATCACGCCGACGCCCGCGATCCCCGCGGGCGGCACCGCGTTCACGTCGGCGGCGACGAGCAGGCGTGCCGCGCGGTCGACCTGTTGCGCGCTCATCACTTCGACACCCGCCGCTGCCGTCCCGAATACGACGTCGACCGACTTCAAGGTTGCATCGAGCGCTTCCGCGGTGCTCGCGTCGGCGCCTTCGAGCGCCGCGCCAAAGCGCGCCCCTGCGCGCTCGCATGCGTCGCGCGCGGCGTCGAGCCCGCGGCTGCTCGCCAGCGACACGCGCGCGCCTGCCTGCGCGGCGAGCACGCCGGCAATCAGGCCGACGGGGCCCGTTCCGCCGAAGATCAGAATGTGCTTGCCGTCGAGAGCCGTGTCGAAGCTGCTGCGCAATTGCCATTCGACGCTTGCGACGAGCGCGGCCGCCGTCGTGAACGATCCGCTCGGATCGGCGAACACGGAGACTTCGAACGGCGGCACCATCGCTTCACGCGACAGGCGCAGCATGTCCGTCGCGAGCATCACGTCGCGCCCGCCGATGAAGATGCCTGTATGCGCGACGCCTTTCGGGCCGCGCGAGAAGATCGCATCCTGGGTCAGCGGTCCGACCATCTTCGCATCGACGTCCGTGTAGGGCACGACCACCTGGTATCCGGCATCGACGGCCATGTTCACATCGAACGGGCTCATCTGCCGTCCCGGCGTGAACATGTGGAGTATGTATTGGCGTTCCATGTTTCCTCGGCAAACAGGGTTGATCAGTCCTGGGCCGATGCCCAGGTGACGGTGGCGCCCGAGTTGAGCCCTCTGACTATCTCGACTCGCAGCCCGGCGCCGATCGCTTTCGCGTCGCGCGCCGATTGCAGCGCGTGTTCGGCTTCGTCCTGCGATTCCATGATCGCGAAGCCCGTCGGTCCCCATGAGCTCTGACCGACGCCCGCGCAATAGCGCGCACTGATCCAGTCGAGCACGCAGCCGACTTCGGGGCTCGTGTAGATGCCGCCTTGCGACTTCGCGAAATAGCGGCCGATGCCGTCTTGCAGCGCGCTCACGCCCTGCGCGAAGGGCGCGAACTCGTGTTCCGCGACGGCGGGCAGGATCTGCATCAACGTCAGGTGGCACGCGTGCGCGGCGAGCGCCTGCGGAAACGGCGGCAACGCGGCGAGCGCCTGACGTTCCGCGGGGCCCGAGAGCCCCGTGCGTGAATCGTCGAATACGAGCATCACGCGCCATGACGAAGGGAAGTCGAAGCGCGACAGCACGGGCGGCAACACGCCTGGTCCGCGCGGGCCGCCATCGACGATCAGGCCGCCGCGCTCGAAGCCGGCGATACCCACGCCCGAGCGCGCGCCGCGCGCGAGCGCCGGCGCGAGTTGCGTCGCGCTCATGTCGAGCCCATGCAGGCGGGCGAACGCGTGCCCCACGGTGAGCGCCAGTTGCGTGCCGGAACCGAGGCCCGCGTGCGACGGCAGCGTGCGCCGCAGACGCACGTCGATGGGCGTGTCATTGCCCGTCAGCTTGCGCAGTGTGTCGATGTGCGCGCGCACGCGCTGCAGTTCGTCACGCGCGGCAGGCACGGCCGTGTAGTGATCTTCATCGTCGGCGGAAAGGCGCGCGTCGAGTGTCGTGCTGATGCCGTCGATCACGAGCCCGAGACTGCCGAAGCGCCGCCCGAGCGACGCGCCAGGATCGAGAAATCCCAGGTGCAAGCGGCCGGGCGCGTTCACGGTGACGATGCTGGTGTGCTTCGCCGGCGATTGAGCGATGCCGTATCGGCTCATAGCGCTTTCCCCAACCCGATGACGGGTAGTCGTTGTTGGGGGCCTTCAACGCAAGCGTCATGCCATACGCGCAACGCGCGAGCGTGAGCGCCCGTGAGGCGGTGCGCACACACAGCGTCAGTTTCCAGCAGCACGGTGGCCGTGCCAGCAAGTGTGCAGACGAACGTTGTGCTGAATCGGTGACATTTTGCTTCATGTCTGCACGAAGGGACTCGCGGCATGGGCGGGTGGCGTGAGGTCGGCGAACTGGCCTTCGAGCCACGCCCCCGTCTTTTCGATCAGGAAGCGCCGGAAGGCCGCGCAGGCGGGCGACATCTGCTTTGCGTTCATGTGAACCACATGCCATACGCGGTCGATGGGCGTGCCGTTCACATTCAGGATCGACACCTCATGGGCGAGCAGTTCCAGCCGCAGCGTATGCAGCGGCAACAGGCTCACGCCCATGCCCGCCACGACCGCCTGCTTGACGGTTTCGTGGCTGTCGAGCGGCAGCGTGCGAGCCGGTGTGAACAGATGATGCCGGAACATTTCAGCCGCAACGGTCGCCGTGTCGGAGCCCGGCTCGCGCATCAGAAAGGTGTCATGGCGCAATTCGTGCAAGTCGAAGCGCGCTGCATCGACGAACGGATGCGTGACGCTCGCGGCGATCACATGCGGGTTGTACGCGAGCGGCTCGCAATGCGCGTCGAGTTCGACGGGCGGACGTCCCATCACGGCGAAATCGATTGCGTTGTCTTGCAATTGGCGCAGCAGCGCGTCCCGTTTGCCGATCGAAAAGCGGATGTCGACTTTCGGATGACGCTCTGCATAGCGCGCGATCTGGCGCGGGACGAAGTATCGCGCCGCGCTGACGAGACCGACGCTGAGGCTGCCGCCATCGGCCGACGAGAGGGAACGCATCGCGTCTTCGGCGTCCTTGATGTCGCCAAGAATCCGCTTCGCGTGATTGGACAGCGTCGCGCCCGCCTCGGTGAGCGTGATGCGCCGCCCGATACGTTCGAAAAGCGGCAGTCCGATCGCCTCTTCGAGCTGCTTGATCTGCATCGAGACGGCGGGCTGCGTCAGATGCATGTCTTCCGCGGCGCGAGCAAAGCTCTCGTACTGGGACGCGGCCGAGAAGATCTGCAACTGGCGCAGGGTGAGGTTGCGAAGCAGGTTGAGCATGATCGGCACTCCATGCGGCGGCAGATAAGCATCGCTTAAAGCGCAAATAAGAATCTCTGAATTTCTCTTGAGGGTCCGCTGGCTTACTGTGTTTGCCAGGCGGTCATCGCAAGCAACGGACGATCGAGGTCACGATGAATGCACGAATTGAACCAGGCGAGCAGGCGCGGTCCGCCGGCGTCGCGAGCGCCCCTCGCGCAGCAGCCATGAATGCAGCAGCCGTGAATGCAGCCGCCATCAATGCAGCCGCCATGAATGCAGCAGCCGTGAACCCTGTCCAGCCGACACTGCGGGAGTTTCTTGCCGCGCATCTGGCGCCGCGCCGCGCGCAAGCGCCTGGCGTCGTGCACGCCACCGACGCCGCCGGACTGCGCACCGCGATCGAGGCCATCGCACAGGCCGTGAAGGCCATCGCGGCACGTGTCGCGCAGGGTGCGATCTGCGGATGGCAGGCGGGCGCTGCACAGGCGCCGGCCATTCACACCGACTTGAGCGCCGCCGCGCATCACGTGCTGAGCGCGACATGCGAGGGCAGCGCGGCGTTTGCGGGCATGGTGTCGCCAGGCGTGGATTGGGTGCGCGCGGCGTCGTCGGGCCGCTACGTTCTGTTCGCCGATCCCCTCGACGGCGCGGCGAATGCCGAAGCGAACGCCGCGCTCGGAACTGTTTTCTCGATACGGCATGCGGGTGCGGCGCGCGCCGACGGCGGCTGCATGATCACGGGCGCGAAGCAGCTTGCCGCGGGCTACGCGCTCTACGGACCGGCGACGATCCTCGTGATCACCGTCGGGCGCGGCACGCACGGATTCACCCTCTGCCGCGAACGCGACGAATTCATGCTGACGCACCACGCGATCCGCATTCCCGAGCAGGGCGCCGAACTGGCCTTCAACGGCGCCCATGAACGCTTCTGGGAAGCGCCCGTCCAGCGTTACGTGAGCGAGTGCCGCGACGGCAGCGCGGGCGTGCGCCAGCGCGACTTCGACACGCGCTGGATTGCTTCGCTGGCGGCAGACACGCATCGCACGCTGATGCGCGGCGGGCTGTGCCTGTTTCCGTGCGAAAGCCGCCGCGCGCCGCGCACCGCACATCAGCCGCTGGTGTGGCAGGCGCAGTCGCTGGCCTGGCTCGTCGAGCAGGCGGGCGGGCTCGCCAGCACGGGGCGCTTGCGGATTCTCGATGTGGCTGCCGATACGCACGCGTCTACGCCGATGTTCATCGGCACGCAGCGCGAGGTCGAGCGCATCGAGCGCTACCATAGCGAGCACGAGCGAGGCGAGGACACGCCGTTCACTTCGCCGCTCTTCAACGAGCGTTCGCTGTTTCGTCCCGAAGCGCGTGTGTAGGCGGGAGTGACGGCATGTCGATCAAACATCCGATCGTCGCGGTGACGGGGTCCAGCGGGGCGGGAACCACGACCGTGATGAACAGCTTCCAGCACATCTTCCGGCGCGAAAAGCTCAATGCGCAGATTGTCGAAGGCGATGCGTTCCATCGCTTCGACCGAACGGCGATGCGGGCCGCGATGAAAGAGGCGGAGGAAAGCCGCCGCCAGTTCAGCCACTTCGGCCCCGAGGCCAACCTGCTGGAGGAGCTCGCGGCGTTGTTCAGCGAGTACGCGGCGACGGGCCGCGGGCGAGTGCGCACCTATCTGCACGACGAAACAGAAGCCGCGCAGTATGGTCTCGAAGCCGGCATGTTTTCGCCCTGGTCGGACATCGAGCCGCCCACGGATCTGCTCTTCTACGAGGGCCTGCATGGCGGCTTCGTCGGACGCGGCATCGACGTCGCGCAACACGCGGACCTGCTGGTGGGCGTCGTGCCCATCATCAACCTCGAATGGATCCAGAAGCTGCATCGGGACAAGACGCTGCGCGGCTACTCACAGGAAGCCGTGATGGACACGATTCTGCGCCGCATGCCCGACTACGCTCACTACATCTGTCCGCAGTTCAGCCGCACGCACGTCAACTTTCAGCGCGTGCCGACCGTGGACACGTCGAACCCTTTCGCCGCACGCGACATTCCGAGCGCCGACGAGAGCTTTGTTGTGATTCGCTTTGCAAACCCGAAGGGCATCGATTTTCCCTATCTGCTCACGATGCTGCACGACTCGTTCATGAGCCGGCCGAATGTCATCGTCGTGCCGGGCGGCAAGATGGGACTCGCGATGCAACTGATCTTCACACCCATGATCCTGCAGATCATCGACCGCCAGAAGCGGGCGGCCTGACGAGGCTGCGGGAAGCACATCCAATCAGTCAACAGGAGACACTGACATGCAAGTCATGCCGCGCAATCTGCCGATCGATGCCGTGCTGTTCGATCTCGACGGCACGCTGTTGCATACGTCGCCCGATATCGGCAATGCGCTCAACCGGGCGCTGGCCGAAAACGGCTTCCCTTTGCTCGCGCCAGGCGTGGCGCAGACGTTGATAGGCGGCGGCTCGGAGATCCTCGTCGATCGCGCGCTGACGCTGCTCGGCGTCGACGCGCGTCCCGCGACGCTCGACCTCGTGCTGCGCCGCTACGAGACGTGCTACTACCAGATTTGCCGCGACGAAAACCAGCTGACGCAACTGTATGCCGGCACCGAGGCGACACTCGACAGTTTGCGGCACATGGGCCTCAGGCTCGGCGTGGTCACCAACAAGGAGTCACGCTTCGTCGATGCGCTGATGTGGCGCTTCGGATTGCAGGCATGGTTCGACATGGTCGTCGACGGTGACGCCCGCTTGCCGCGCAAGCCGGACCCCGAGCCGCTTCTGCACGCCTGCGAAGCGTTGGGTGTCGAACCGTCGCATACGCTTTTCGTCGGCGATTCCGTCACCGATGCGCTCGCGGCGCAGGCAGCGGGGATGCCGATGGTGTGCGTGAGCTATGGGTACAGCGGCGACCATCCCGTGTCCGAACTGCCGTGCATCCGCGTGATCGACGGGATCAGCGAGTTGCCCGAACTGATCGGCGGCCCGCGCAAATGGCATCGCGCAACGCGCGTCGATCACGCGATCGCCGCGCAGGAGATGCAGGCAAATCAGCCGAACTGAGCAGACAAACTGAGCAGATCAAACTGAGCGCGATTGAATGACGAAGGCGCGTCACGTCTTGATATGGACGCGCCTCATTTTCCGATAGAGCGTATTGCGCGTGATGCCGAGTGCGATCGCAACCTGGCTCACGTTCCATCGATGCTTGTCCAGCAATGCGAGCAGCGCCTCGCGCTCGGCCTGCAGGATCGCGTTGAGCGGCGCGGCGGCGTCTGCTTCATCGTCCGCTTCGGCGGCGTCGTCGCTATCGGGCAGCGCCGATCCGGCGCCGGCAGGCTGCGGACGATTCAAATTTTTCTCCCGCTGCACGAGCCACACGGGCAGGTGGGCCGTGGTCAGCTCATCGCCGTCGCACAGCGCTGCCGCCGTGCGCAACACGTTGCGCAGTTGACGGATATTCCCGGGCCAATCGCTATCGAGCAGAATCTGACGCACGTCCGCTGACAGCCGTGGGGCAGGGGTCTGCTCTTTCTCCAGAAGATGGCGGATCAGCGCGAGCTTGTCCTTGCGGGCGCGCAGCGGAGGCAGCTCGAGCATCACGCCGTTGAGACGGTAGTACAGATCCTCGCGGAACTCGCCGCTTTCGACGAGTTCAGCCAGATCGCGGTGGCTTGCGCTCACGAGCTGAAAGTCCACCTTGACCACGGTCTCGGAACCGAGCGGCGTGACTTCGCGCTCTTCGAGCACGCGCAACAGGCGCGCCTGCAGCGCGAGCGGCATGTCGCCGATCTCGTCGAGAAACAGCGTGCCGCCATCGGCTTGCAGGATCTTGCCGCGCCGGCCTTCGCGTTGAGCGCCTGTAAAGGCGCCCGCGCGATAGCCGAACAGTTCGCTTTCGATCAGATGCTCAGGCAACGAAGCACAGTTGACCGCGACGAACGGACCGTTGCCGCGCTCGCTTGCCGCATGCAGCGCCTGGGCGAACACCTCCTTCCCGCTGCCCGTCTCGCCATGCACGAGCACGGCAATGCCGCGATCGATCACGCGCGCGCCGAGATCGAACTGACTGGCGATCTGCGCATCGCCGAATTCGACGCGCGCGGCGCCCGCGCGCAATGCGCCCGCCGGCCGCGCCGCGCGTGCCGGACGCCGGGCCGCCGCGGACGCCGCGGACGCCGTGTCGTCGATCGATGCAGCAAACGGTGCCGGCGCGCTTGCTTCACGCGCGGCACGATCCCGCGGCTCCTGGGCAACCACGAAGAAGCGGCTCGACGCATGCGTGCGGTAGATCGCAACGGGATAGAACGAACTGCGCGCGCTGCGCGCGACGATCTCGTTGAGCGACGCATTGAAGATGTCGGTGATCGATTTGCCCGCGATCTCATCGAGCGTCACAAAGCCGAGTTGAACGAGCGCGCTGCGGTTCGCACCGAGTATCGCGCCGTCTTCATCGACGGTGAGCTTGCCCGCATGCAGGGTGCCCACGAACTCGGGGCGGCTATGAAACTGGATACGATAGGCGTGCGTATGACGTGCATCAAGCAGGCGGTTCTCGATCATCTGCCGGGACATGCCGACGAGCACGAGCGAATGCTGCTGCAACAGCGGCGAGCGGCTCGTGACGTCGAGCACGCCCGCAATCGATCCGCGTTCGTCGAAGACGGGCGCGGCCGCGCAAGTGAGCGTTGCATAGCGCCGGTAGAAATGCTCGTGCTGACGCACGGCGACGGCTTCGCCTTCGGCCAGACAGGTGCCCATGCCGTTCGTGCCCGCTTCACGTTCGTTCCACACGGCACCCGCGCACAGTCCCCAGTCTTCGACTTCGCCTGCGAATTCGGGCGACGACGCGAGATGCAGGATCACGCCGTCGGCGTCCGTCATCACGACGGCCAGTTCGGGATCGCCGAGCTGCTGGTAGAGCGTCGCCATTTCGAGCTTCGCGCAATCGACGAGATCGGCGTTCTGCTCGCGGCGCAGCGCGAGTTCCGCGCTCGTCATCACGGGCGGCGGCGCGCACACGTCGGGATCGAGACCATAGTCTTCGATGCAGCGCGTCCATGAACGGACCACGGGCGCGCTCGGCGCGAACTCGACAAGGCGCTCGCGCATGATGGCTTCGACCCGGTTACCCGTACCCGCAAGCGGCTGGCATGACGACATGGTGAACATCTCCGAGAAGTCGCAGGCGCACGGGCGTGCGGACAGGTGCGCCACGTTGAAGCCCATTATTGGCAAACGAATCACGCGTGACAATTTGCCTTGATGGGCTACCTCTCGGGGAGTAGAGGTTAACCAGAAGCACTTGCTTGAACGCACGGCGGCGCAACGCGCGCGCAGCGCGTCGCCGCTGCGGGTCCCGGATGCGGTTCGAAGAGAGGGAAGCGAAACACGGCGCGCGCATGCGCACCGCTTTTTCAGTGATGCGAGCGCGTGCCGTGCTCCTGCTGCCACAGCACGGCTTCAAGGCGCGAGTGAAGGTCGAGTTTGCGCAGCACGTGCTTGACGTGCACCTTGACGGTTCCCACGCTGATATCGAGCTTGCGCGCAATGGCCTTGTTGCACAGACCCGCCACCAGATAGTCGAACACTTCGAGCTCGCGCGCCGTCAGATCGTTCTGCGCGGCGGGAATGCGCTGGCCGCCCGAGAGCGCGTGAACGAGACTGCCCGTGACGGATTCGCTCAGCACGGCCGTGCCCTTGAGCGCCTTTTGCAGCGAGATGCACAGGTCCTCGGGGTCCATGTCCTTCAGCAGATAGCCGTGCGCGCCCGCGCGCAACGCGGCCACCACATCGCGCTCGCTGTCCGACACGGTCAGCATGATGAAGCGCGAGTCGACGCCCGCCTCGCGCATGCCTTCCAGCGTCTCGATGCCGTTCATCCGTGGCATGTTCAGGTCGATCAGCACGACATCCGGCTTCAGTCGCACGGCCATGTCGATCCCTTCCTGGCCCGAGGTCGCTTCGCCCGCGACCTCGAAGGCCGGGTTCATCTGGATCAGTTGCGCGACGCCCTTGCGAAACAACGCGTGGTCGTCGATGAGAAGTACTGTGTGAGGGACCATCTGCTCTTCCTGGACTCATTGACCAGACCAATCGGCTGAATCGGCCTGGCTGCGTAAGCTGCGCGTTGCGGCACAGCGCGATGTCGTGAACCTGTGAGCGGTGGCTTATTGTTGCTATTGCCGAAGTGCTGCCTGAATGAGTTTAACAACTTGTTGCAATCCAAAAAATAGTTTGTGCCCGGAATGCGCGCACATTCCGGGTTTTCCATAGTGTGGGCTCAGAAGTGTCCGCGCAGTTCTTCTGCAATGTCGAAGATGTCGCCGACGATGCCGTACTTCGCAATCGAGAAGATCGACGCCTCGGGGTCGGTATTGACGGCGATGATGTTCTCGACGTGCTTCATGCCCGCCATGTGCTGCACGGAGCCCGAGATGCCCATCGCGATGTAGAGCTTGCAGCTCGCGGCCGTCTTGCCCGACTGGCCGACCTGATGTGCCTTGGGCAGCCAGCCGGAATCGGCGATGGGACGCGAGCAACCGAGCGTTGCGCCCAGCGAGCCGGCCAGTTCACGGAACTGCTCGACATTGGTTTCTTCGCCGATGCCCCGGCCAATCGACATGATGAAGTCCGCGCCCGTGATATCCACGTCGCCGCTCGCCGCGGGTTCTTCGAACGACACGTGGCTGCTGCGCGCCGTGACGGCGGGCGCGTCGAACTGGCTGACTTCGGGCGTTGCGGTAGCATCGGGCGCCTTGAACGCGCCGGGCCGTATCGTGATGATGACGGTGGCGCGGCCGGGAAACTCGATCTCCATGTTGACCTTCTGCCCATAACCCGAGCGCGTCGCGATCCAGCCGTCGCCGTCGCGCGCGAGTCCGAACGCGTCGGTGGTGAAGCCGTAGTTGCCTTTGACGGCGAGGGGCGCGGCGTAACCGAGCGTGTCGATGGTATGGGGCAGCAGCACGAGCGACGGCTTGCGCGCCTCGATCAGTGCGTGCGCAACCGCCTGGTAGGTATCGGGATCGAACGCATCGCTCGCCGTTTGCACGGTGACGATCTCATCGACGCCCGCGACCTTGAGCGCGTCGACGAATGCTGCGGGCGCCGCGCCCAGCACGGCGACTGTCACGCGTTCGCCGCCTGCCTCACGCGCAGCGGCCGCCGCGCCGATCACTTCCACGCTGACGGGGCGCAGCTGTCCCTGACGATGTTCAGCAATAACCAGAATCCCGCTCATTACGCTTCTCCCCGAAATTCCTTGATGATGCCCGCGAGGCGGGCGGCCTGTTCGGCGGGCGTGCCGTCGATCATCTGCGCGCGTCCCAGTTCGGGCACGTACACGCGGCGGATGCGCGAGAGCGAACCTTGCGCGCCCGTCTCACCGGCGGACAGACCGAGCGCGTCCGGCGCAACGGTTTCGATCGGCCTCGACGCGGCCTGCTTGATGCCGCGCAGCGACGCGTAGCGCGGCGTATTGATGCCCAGTTGCAGCGTCAGCACGGCAGGGCATTGCACGGTGACGTTCGCATAGGCGCCGCCTTCGAGTTCGCGGCGTGCGCTCGCCGTGCCCGCGCCCGGCGTGTACTCGAGGCCCGCGACGACAGCCGCGTGCGGCCAGTCGAGCAGGCCCGCGAGCGCCATGCCCGTCGCGCCATAAGCGTGGTCGGACGCCTGCACGCCGGCGAAGATCATGTCGGGCGCTTCGCGGCGGGCAAGCGCCGCGAGTGCGCGTGCGATGCCGACGGGGTCGGCCTCTTCAAGTTCATCGCTCCACACACGGATCGCGCGATCGGCGCCTTTCGCGAGGCACTTGCGCAGCTCTTCGTCGGCGCGCTCGGGGCCCACGGTGGCGACGACGACTTCGATGTCGCCGCCATTGCCGCTTTCCTTCAGGCGCAGCGCTTCTTCAAGCGCGTAGTGGTCCCATTCGTTGAGATCGAACACATGAAAGTCCGACTCGACGTCGCGTTCATCGTCGCGCAGCTCGAAATCCTCGTCGAGCGACGCGACCTGCTTGATGGTTACGAGTATTTTCATCCTGCCTCCTCCACTGATGTGGTCAGTTGATGTGTGCATGGTTCAGCTGTTTCCGTTGCGCCTGCAACGGTCGAATGCTGGTGCTTGCGATCGAGCGCCGCGGCGAGCGTGCCGGCGAGCTGGCCGTACATGCGGGCGCGGGCCTCCGTGTCCGGTTCGAAGCGCATCCGCCAGCGGTCCGCGTCGGTCAGGCCTGGATGCATGAAAACGAGCACCCGGTGCAGCGGGTACGCCTCGTCGCGCAACGGCAGCAGCACGCGCCGCTGCGCGTGGCGGTTCAGAATGACGGCCCGCCGTACATCGGGCGACGCGTGCCCGGCCAGACGCGCGAGCGTCGCCTGCGGTGTGCCGCGGTTGCGCGCCACGCCCGCCAGCACGTCGATATGCGTGTCGTGCAACAGCCGGTGCAGCACGGGGCCCGGCAGGTCGTCGCGCAACGCGACGCCCGCCCTGACCCACGCGACCTCGTCGCCGGCGAGCAGCGTGAGCAGTTGCGCCGGACAATCGGGGTGGCGCGTCACCGAACGGCGCACGTCCGCTTCGCGATCCCGCGCGAGCCGGTCGAGCCAGATGCGCGGGCACGCGCGATTGCGCGCGAGACTGCTGCGCACCCACGTATCGCCGTCTTCCGCGAGCCATTCGACCACCTTCAGCGGCAGATCGTCCCGCACGGCGATCGCGCGTCTGACGAGCGTATCCGCGTCGAAGCACAGCAGAATCAGCGCGCCCGCGGGTGTCGCGGGATTGGTGGCGGCGGCGCGCCGCACGGCGGGGTCGTCGTCGCGGGCGAGGGCAGTCAGGATTTCGCCCAGGGTCCGCACATTCAGCGCGAGACTGCGCCGCTCGGCGCTCGATGCCGGGATGCTGCCCAACAGTTCGTTTGGGCACGCGGCATGGCGCAGCACCTGCGCGCGGACGGCACTCTCGCGCGTGCCCTGCCACAAGCGATGCAGCGTGCGCGCGTCGGTCGCGAAGTGAATCGCGAGCAGCCGTTGCAGCGGCTCGATGCCGCGATCGGCCAGTTGGGCGAGCAGATCGGTCTGCACGCCGACGTTTTCGCACAGCGAGCGCAATGTCTCGATGCTCGCGGCGTTCGACGCGATCTTCGCGAGCAGCGTCGGCGGCGCGAGCGGGTGGCGCGCGATCAGTTGCGCGATGCGTTGTGCTGGCTGTTGCGGCCCGCTTCCATCGAGGCTTGCACCGAGCGTTTGCAGTCCGCCGGCGGGCGTGGCGGCATTGCGCGCGAGCCGCGTTGCGAGCGTGGTGTCCGCGTCTGCCGTCGCGAGCGCGCAAAGCCTCGCCAGCACGGCGGGCGGCGCATACGGGCACGCCGCGAGCGCAAGCCGCTCGCTGCGCGAGCCGAACATGCGGGCTTCGAGCCGTTTGCGATCCGCGCCGCCCGCGTGCGGATAAAGCATCGCGGACGCGAATGGATCGGATGCGTCGAGTGCGAGCCGCACCAGTTCCCGCCAGTGGCGGCGCAGCCGCACGTCTTCGCGCGCCGCCATCGCGGCGCGCGGCGCTCCCCGCCCCCCCCCCGCGGCGCTCCATCGGCGGGACGGGCAGAGGTCGTCATGAGGTCTTCGCGCGGCGCCCGTCAGACGTCGGCGGTGACGCGGACGTCGTCAGCGGGCGGCGTGTCGCCGTCGACGTCGACGAGACTTTCGGCGATCAGCTCGATCAGTTCGCGCACGACGAAGCGGCCTTCGTATCCGCTCGTCTTGAGCGCATCTTCGAACATCGTCAGGTCTTTCGGGCAGCACACGACGAACACTTCCAGCCCTTCGATGTTCGCTGCTTCCTTCATGCGGTTCTGCGACGGCTTTTCCTGGCCGACGGGGTCGTTCATCCAGATGCGCCCGCCACCCGCGCCGCAGCAGAACGAGTTGTCGCGCGAGCGCTTCATTTCGACCAGCTCGCAACCGAGCGCATCGATGATCTGGCGCGGCGCGTCGTAACCCTTGTTGAAGCGGCCGAGGTGACAGGGATCGTGGAACGTCACGCGATAGCCGAGCTTGCGCTTCGGTCGCAGTTTGCCGTCGGCGAGCATGCGCGCGACGTAGCTCGTGTAGTGCTCGATTTCGAAATGACCGCCGAAGTCCGGGTACTCGTTGCGGATCGTGTTGTACGAATGCGGGTCCGTCGTGATGATGCGGCGGAATTGCGACGTGCCGAGCGTCGCGATGTTCTGCGTCGCGAGCAGCTCGTAAAGCCCTTCTTCGCCGACGCGCCGCACATCGTTGCCCGCGTTCGCCTCGCCTTCGAACAGCAGGCCGAAATCCACGCCCGTATCGTGCAGGAGCGTCGCGAAGGACTGCGTGACCCGCTGGTTGCGCGGATCGAACGATGCGTAGTCGCCGACGAACCACAGCAGATCGACGGGTTCCTTGCGCGCATCCTTGATCGGGAAGGGCAGCGTCTTGGTCCAGGCCGCGCGCTTGCGCTTCGATTCGTTGAACGAGTTGCCGTTCTTGTGGATGGCCTGCAGTGTCTTTTGCACCTGGGGTTCCATCTGGCCGTCTTCGACGAGATTACGGCGCAGCTGCACGATGATGGGCACATGCTCGACAGCGACGGGGCAGATCTCGACGCACGCCATGCAGGTTCTGCACGACCATACGGTTTCCATGAACACCTGGCCGATATCCTTGCCGTGCACGTCGAGCTTCACCTCTTCGGGCAGGGTGTTCTTCTCCAGCGCCTCATTCGCGAATTCGCGCAGCGACAGGATCACGTCGCGCGGCGACAGCGGCGCGCCGACGGCGCGGGCAGGGCACGCCTCGTGGCAGCGGCCGCATTTGGTGCAGGCGTCGAGATTGAGCAGATGCTTCCACGTGAAGTCGGTGATGGTCTTGTAGCCTGCGCGCTCGGCGTCCGGCTCGACCTTCGGCAGACGCTGCGCGGCGAGCGGATCGCGCATCAGCAGCGAGCCGCTTGCGGTGAAGATGTGCTTGACCTTCGTGTACGGAATCAGCGCGATGAACGTCAGCGCGAGCGCGCCGTGAAACCACCACAGGCCGGTGCGCAGCACGTACGCGGCCGATGCGCTGAGTCCCGCGCCGCGCATGATTTCCGCGAGCAGGGCCGCGACGGGCGACCACCAGCGCGTGTCCCAGACGACGGCGCGATCCTGGAGCCATACGAGCCGCAACCCGCTCAGCACGAAACCCGTGATGCCGATCAGCACGAGCGACCACAGGAACGCCCAGTCTTCGCGGCGATAGCCGCTGCGGTCGTAGTCGGGGTCGCCCGGCTTGCGGTCGGGGCGCGTGTAATCGAGCTTCGGCGGTTTGATCCAGCCGCGCCGCACCATCATGTAGATCAGGCCGCCCACCAGCGACAGACCGGCGAGATTCATCGCCAGCTTGAAGAACAGGTAGAAATCGCCGTTCCAGAAATGGAAGCCGAGAAAGCGCGCGGTGATGTCGTAATCGACGGTGACGGTGGCCGTGCCGAGGAACAGCACCGCGAAGCCGTAGAAAATAAAGCGGTGCGCGCGGCCCGCCGCGGGGTCGCGGCGCGCGATCGTGCGGTGGCTCAGCACGACCCGCACCATTGCGCCAACCCGCGCGCGCAGATCGATAGGGCCGGCCACGGGCTTGCCGCGCCGGTACTTGCGCACCTGCACGTAGACGCCCCACGCGAACGCGGCCATGGCCGCGACGCCTGCCAGATAGAACAGTACGATCGCGAACGTGGGGAATCCCTCGAAGAGAATCCGGGTGACGTTGACGGGGTCGAAGTTCGCTGCGCTCGACATGGGCTCGTCCGTTGAAAGAGTAAAGAGGGTCCTCCGCCACGGCACCGGCTCTTCGCGTCCCAAGCTGCGGGCGACCCGAATCGCGCGATGCGGTGGCGTTCAGATTGACGGGCAAGGGTGGCGCGAGCCCGCTGGCTCGCGTGCCGCCTGCTACTTCTTGTAGACGATCTCGAAGGTGCCGCCGGGGTTGTGCGGCGTGCCCCAGACGGCCACTTCACGGCGGTACGGCAGCGGCAACTGGGCGTTCTTCTCTTCGATTTCGCGCGCGAGACGGTGGCCCGTGAAGGTCGCGTCGGCGATCAGGCGCGGCGCTTCGGCATCGCCGATCAGGTACACGTCCTTGATGCCCTTGGCGTCCCATTCGCTCTGGCGCTGCTTCAGTTCGCGATAGAGGCCGTCGTTGGAGCGGCGGCCCGTCACGAGCACCAGCGAATCGAATTCGAGCCAGCGATGGGTCTTGTTCTCGTCGCGCGGCAACTGGCCCTTGCCCTTGTACGTGCGGCGGGAACCATCGCCCCAGATGTTGTAGATCTGGATGCGGCCCGGCTCGATGCGGCTCGCGAAGTGGTCGCCGAGTTCTTGCACGCCCAGCTCGTGCAGGCGGCGCATCATGTTCGGATATTCGAGCGTGAAGTGCATGTAGTTCGCGAGATGGACGCCGCTGACGATGGTCACTTCATGACCGGCCGCCGCGAGCTTTTCCGCGAGGCTCGGCGCCATGAAGTACGTGTCCGCGTTCAGGATCACGACGCGCTTGCCGATCGCCTTCTTGCCGGAGAGCACCTGTTCGGGCGTCAGCTGGTCCGGCAGCGTTGCGTCCGCGCCCGGAATCGGGTCGTGCGTCAGGCAGTTGGTGCCATCGCCGACCCAATGCGAACCCGTGGCGATCACAACCTTTTCTGCGCCGTAGTCGAGCACGTCGTCGGCCGTGAGCGGCTTCTGGCCGAGTGCGAGCTGGCTCTGGCGGTTTTTCTTCAGCAGCTTGGCGATCTGCGTTTCGCGATAGTCGCGGTGATAACCCCATTCGCCGAGTCCCGGCAACGTGACCACGCTATTCAGATGGCCGCCGATCTTCTCGGCCTGATCGACGAGGTGAACCGTATAGCCGCGCTGCATCAGCACGCGTGCGCACTCGGAGCCCGACGGGCCCGCGCCCACCACAAGGACGGAATCGTTCGACGCGCACTCGGCGAACTTTTCCGGATGCCAGCCGCGGCGGTATTCTTCGCCGGCCGTCGCGTTCTGCGTGCAGATCATCGGCGGGCCACCGATTTCCCAGCGCGAGATGCACACGTTGCAGCCGATGCAGACGCGGATATCGTCGATACGGCCTTCGTCGATCTTCTTCGGCAGGAACGGGTCGGCGATCGACGGACGGGCAGCGCCGATGATGTCGGCGATTCCCTTGGTGACGATCTCCGTCATCTTCTCCGGGTCGGTGAAGCGGCCGACGCCGAGCACGGGCTTCTTCGACACCTCCTTGATGAAGCGCGTCCACGGAACCTGGTGACCCTGCAAATAGAAGCGCGACGGGCCCGCGTCCTCGCCCCATTCGGCGATATCGCCGACGTCCACGTCCCACAGATCGACGAGCGAATCGGCCATCTCGACGAACTTCATGCCGTCTTTCTCGACTTCGATCCCGCCGCTGCCGTACAGCGAATCGACGGCGAAGCGCGTTGCGATCGCGCAGTCGCTGCCCACGGCGCGGCGCACCTTTTCGAGCGTTTCAAGCCAGAAACGCGCGCGGTTTTCGAGCGAGCCGCCATAGCCGTCGGTGCGCTTGTTGTAGTACGGCGAAAGGAATTGCAGCGGCAGGTACGAGTGCGCGCCGTACACGTAGACGATGTCGAAACCGGCGTCGCGGGCGCGCAGCGCGGCCTCGACATAGTATTGCTGGACATCGCGGATGTCGTCGAGGTCCATCTCCTTGCAATAGGTCAGCGTCTCGAACTCGGACGCGTACTGGCTCGGACCGCGAGGCGTCGCGCGGCTTTCCATGCAGGGGGCGTGCGCGCCGCCGTACCACATTTCGATGCCCGCCAGCGCGCCGTACTTGTGGACTTCCTCCGTCATCGCGCGCAGGTTGCGCACGTCGCCTTCATCCCAGATGCGCGCCGACAGACGGTGCGTGTCGTCCGACTCGGGGTGGATCGAACAATATTCCGTGTTCATCGCGGCCCAGCCGCCTTCAGCCTTCATCGAGCGGTGGGCTGCCTGAAAGCCCGGCAGGTTGCTGCCTGCGCCGATGCAGTGCGGAACCTGATAGAAGCGGTTGCGCAGCGTCTTGGGGCCAATCTGGATCGGCTGGAACAGCACGTCATGACGGGGATCGCGGGGCATGGAAAGAGTCTCCTTTAACATGGACTACATGAGACAAAGGCGGGGTCCCGTCCGGGACCCTGGACAGTTGTTGTGCTTCCTCTGCCTCTGTCTTTCTCGTGATGGCGGCGCGGCGCCCTGTGGCATGCCGCGCGCCGCCGTATCGGGGGTACTGCGAATACGGGTGCGGCCTCAGGCGGCGACGCGGGTGCGCAGGCGCATCGGGTCGTAGAACGGCGTCTTGCTGACGACGCCGCTGAATTTGCCCGCCGCATCGCGGATCTCGACCTTGGTGCCGAGCGCCGTGTGGTTCGGCTTCAGGTGCACCATCGCGAGTGACTGCATCAGATAGCGGCTGAAAATCGCGCTGGTCACGACGCCTACCTGCTCGTCGCCGATATAGATCGGCGAACCGGCGCTGACGGCGGCATCGTGCCTGACCACGACGCCCGCCTGCTTCACGCGCTGCTTGCCGCGCGCCGCGAGCAGCGCTTCTTTGCCGACGTAGTCGCCTGCCTTGCCGGCATCGACCATCCAGTCGAGATTCAGCTCCCACGGCGTGGTGTCGCCTTCGGGCATGTCGAACGGATAGAAGAGCAGCGCGGCTTCGATACGCGCGATTTCCAGCGACATCCACGAGGCGGGCACGGCGCCGTGCGGCTTGCCGGCTTCGAGAATGTTGTCCCACAGCGCGACGGCGTCAGTGGCGGCGCACGACACTTCGAAGCCTTGCTCGCCCGAATAGCCGCCGCGCGAGACGATGATCTTGCGGCCGAAGAGCTGCGTTTCGACGTGCGCGAAGTACGGCAGCTTGTTCAGCTCGATGCCGATATGCGGCTGCAGAATGTCCGTCGAACGCGGGCCTTGCAGCGACAGCATATGGACATCGAAGTCCTGGCGCCATTCGACGTTGCGCTTGTGCGCGGCGCGTTCGAGAAGCGTCTGCGTCGTGCCGCCGCCATGCGAGAGCCTGAAGTTCTGCGGGGCGTCGTAGATCACCATGAGGTCGTCGCAGATGCCGCCGCGCTCGTCGACTTCGGCGGCGAGCCGCGCCGTGCCCGGCTTCATCCGGCTGACATCGATCGCGCAGATGCTGTCGATCACGGCTGCCGCGTCGGGGCCCGTCACGCGCACGATGTTCAGTGCGCTGATGTCGTAAAGGCCTGCCGCCGTGCGCACCGCCACCACGTCGTCATACGGATCGCCCGAGTAATACCAGGGAATCGGCATGTCGTTCCAGGAATCGCCATCCAGCTTCGAACCTAGCTCACGATGACGGACGTTGAGAATGGATTGCCTTGTCATGATGTTTTCCCGAAAGTAGGACCCGTTTGCCGGGGAATGACTGCACGCTTTTGTATTGCGTAGGCGTTGATATCGGATGGCTTGAATGCGCCAGCGTCGATGACCGCAAGTCTCTGCCGTTCAATTTCGCCCCACAATCGCCCGGTGGCACTACCTCCAGGTGGGTAGATCCAGGTACTCCGGCCGCGCCGCTGCGAGAGCGGATCGAGGCCGAAGAGCCTCGGCGCGAGACTGCAAAGTTGCCGAAAGGCGCCGGTAAAGGAGGCGGGAGAGCCAATGCCGGTGCCGCTCTCGCGCGGTGGTGCGAAGGCGTCGCAACGAGCGCGATGGCGCCGCGGACGGGGTACCGGGAGTCAACCATTACTGCGCAGGGACTACCCCCACTGAATCATTGATAACGTTTTTTTGCGGGCCGATGCTATTTCCATGAGTGCAGCGGCGCGAACGTCAGGCATCGCTCATCACTCAAGCTCATCCGCCCAGATCTATGGAGGTGTCGCCGGCATGAATGCTTCGAGAACGATCCCCGTACGTGTCGCACGCGTCGAACCTGTGACGCAGGACGTGCGACGTTTTACGCTCGAGAGCGTCAATGGAGTACGGCTTCCGGCGTACTCGGCGGGCAGCCATGTCGTCGTGACGATGCGCGGCAAGGAGCGCATCTGGCGCAACGCCTATTCGCTGACGACGCCTGCGGGCGCACGCGACGCGTATCAGATCATGGTGCGGCGCGTGCCCCAGTCGCGTGGGGGCTCGGCCTTCATGCACAGCGAGGTGCATGAAGGCAGCGAACTCGAAATCTCGATGCCGTCGAACTTCTTCCCGATCGCGCGCTGCGGCGCGAAGCACGTCATGATCGCGGGCGGCATCGGCGTCACGCCGTTTCTGTCGATGCTGCCCGAGCTGGCGCTGGCGCGCGCGCGTGTCGAGATGCACCTGTGCTGCCGCCCGGAAGACGAGGCCGCGTTCACGGAGTTGATCGCGAAGCGCACGACGGGCGGCATCGCCATCTACACCGATCTCGTCGACGCGAGCGAACGCTTTGGCGCGATGCTCGCTGCGCAGCCGGCAGGCACCCATCTTTATACGTGCGGTCCGGCGGGACTGATGGAAGGCGTCGCTCGCACGGCGCGCGCGCTGGGCTGGCCCGCGAGCCACTTTCACCAGGAGAGCTTCGGCGGCGGCTCGCACGGCGAGCCCTTTACCGCCGTGCTGGCGCAAAGCGGCCGCGAGATCGAGGTGCGCAGCGACGAAAGCCTGCTGGAGGCGCTGGAACGCGAAGGCGTGGACACGCCGTACATGTGCCGGGGCGGAGCGTGCGGCACCTGCGCGCTGGAGGTGCTCGAAGGGGAGCCGGATCATCGGGATTTCTGCCTCGGCGAGGCGGAGCGGGCCACGGGAGGCCAGATGCTGCCCTGTGTGTCGCGTGCGCGAGGCGAGCGTCTCGTGCTGAACATCTAAGGGGGACACCATGGCAATCGACTTCAAGACAGACGAGACCTTCCGCGACACCTACACGTTCCGCAACAGCGACGATGCGATCCTGCGCTTTCCGTTTCCATTCCCGGAAGACAGGTACATGTACTCGATCAACATCGAGCCGCATGTGAAGGAAGGCAACTCGCCCGCGTTCCTGTCGACATTCGATATCGACGAGCACTATGTCGCCGAATGCCGTGACCGCGCGCTGACGCTCGAACGCGACCCGATGCGCTGCCAGGTGCTCGACCACATGGGATGGGCGCAATGGGACACGCTCGAACTGATCATGGAAAGCCTCGCGGAGGACTACCCCGAGCATTTCGCGCTGGAACGCAGCGGCGACACGTGGAAATGGACCAACCGTCCGCTCGGGCTTGAGCAGACCTTCACGTTCGGCGACGAAAGCACGTTGCCCTGTGCTCCCCTCGAATACATCACGCGCCAGGCGCAGGGCGATTTCGTGCTGATCGACCAGCGCGACGACAACCTGTTCATGGACGGCGGAATGGTGACGACCCAGGCCGACTGGTCGCTCGACTTCGATCTCGGGATGAACTTCATCGAATGGCACGGCCCCGTGCCGCTCGCGCATCAGGCGGGCATCTTCGAGCGCGCGCTCAAGTTCCTGTTGCGCCTGCAACTGGGCGCGCCCGTGCGCCGGCTGAACTGGACGATGACGGTCAACCCGCGGCTCGATACGTCGCCTGAGAACTACCACGAGTGGGGCAAGGACAGGGCGAGCGTGACGCCGGAGAACGTCGGCGACAAGCTGCATCTGCGCGTCGAGTTGCAGACGTTGTTCCGCCTGCCTCGCAGCAACGCGATTCTCTTTTGCGTGCGCTGCTACCTGATCGGGCTCGGCGAACTGGCGCGCGTGCCGAAGTGGGGCAAGCGCCTGCATCGCGTTTTGTCGACGCTGCCCGATGAGCTTGCCGAGTACAAGGGCATCACGCGCTATCGGCAGACGGCCATCGAGTGGCTCGCGCCGCTGGACGACGGCGAGGAACTCGCGAAGGGCACGGATCCTGAAGTCGAGCGGCCAGGGGTGGAAGTCGCCTAGACGTATTCGCCGGGGTACACGTTTCACACAATCACAAAAGCTGGTGCAGTGTTTCATTCCCGCGTTCGCGCCGCTGTTGTGCAGCACGGGTACTTTCACGCGGAACGATTCCCACAATCGGTATTCCACCGGAAAAGGACACAGATATGAGTGCGGTTTCCGAAGACTACGCCGTCGAAGCAACGGACGGCACCTTACATCGAAAGATCAGCTGGACGGGCGCATTCTGGGTGGCGAGCGGCGTGCCTGCGCTCGTGCTTTTTTCAATCGGTTCGATCGCGGCAACGGTGGGCAAGCTGTCGTGGGCGGTATGGATCATCTCGATCGGCCTCGGCTTCATCCAGTCGTTCTCGTATGCGGAGATCGCGGGTCTCTTTCCGCACAAGTCGGGTGGCGCTTCCGTGTATGGCGCGATCGCCTGGGTCCGCTATTCGAAGCTGTTCGCGCCGTTGTCGGTGTGGTGCAACTGGTTCGCGTGGTCGCCCGTGCTGGCGATCGGTTCGGGACTCGCGGCCGGCTACATTCTTTCCGTGCTGTTCCCGGCGGACGCGGTCATCAATACCTGGCAGATCACGCTGGTGAATCTCGACTGGCTTCGTTCGGGCCTGAGCCTGCGAATCAACTCGACGTTCATACTCGGCGCCGTGGTGCTGCTCATTACGTTCGCGATTCAGCACCGCGGCATTCTGAACGCAGCGCGAATCCAGACGATCCTTGGCGTGGCCGCCCTGGTCCCGCTGATCCTCGTCGGGACGGTGCCGCTTTTCAGCGGCGACCTGCCGATGCACAACCTGTTTCCGCTCGTGCCGTTCGCGAAGGACAGCGCCGGGCAGATCATCGACGGCACGTGGGATCGCGCGGGCATCACGTTGATGGCGGGCGGGCTGTTCATCGCGGCCTGGTCCACTTACGGGTTCGAGACGGCTGTCTGCTATACGCGGGAGTTTCGCGATCCGAAGGTCGACACGTTCAAGGCCATTCTGTATTCGGGCCTCCTGTGCATCTTCGTGTTCACCGTGGTGCCGCTCGCGTTCCAGGGCGTGCTGGGTCTCGGCCATCTGGTGACGCCCGCCGTGAAGGACGCGGCAGGCAATATCGTCACGCCGGCGGTCTATGACGGCATGCTGTCGCCCGATATCTACAGCGGCATGGGGGTCGCGAAAGCGATGGCGCCGATGATTCACGGCGGCCTGCTGATCGAGCGCGTGCTGATCGTGATGCTGGTGCTGGCGCTCGTGCTGGCGATCATGACGTCGATGGCGGGCTCGTCGCGCACGCTGTATCAGGCATCCGTCGATGGCTGGCTGCCGAAGTACCTGTCGCATGTCAACGAGCACGGCGCGCCGACGCGGGCCATGTGGACGGACCTGTGCTTCAACCTGGTCCTGCTGCTGATGTCGGACTATGTGTTCGTGCTGGCGATGTCGAACGTCGGCTACATCATCTTCAACTTCCTGAACCTGAATTCGGCGTGGATTCACCGGATGGACCGCCCGGACTGGGCCCGGCCATTCCGCGCGCCGAGCTGGCTGCTCGCGCTCGGCACGCTGTTTTCGTTCGTCAATCTCGCGCTGCTCGGCATGGGCGCGGATATCTGGGGCTCGGGCACGCTGATCTCGGGGTTGTGCTTCGCCGCGCTGATTTTGCCCGTGTTCCTGTTCCGCCATTACGTGACCGACAAGGGCCATTTCCCGGATGCGATGAAAGAGGATATGCAGCTGGCCGGCTCACAACGGGTAACGCGCCGCGCGGGCATTCTGCCGTACGTGACGGTGGCGGCGGGTATCGTGGTCGTCGCGGTGACGCACAGCCTCGCCATCTATTGAACCTTCGCTGAACGGATGGAATAGCCATGATGTCGACCAATACAAGTCGTCCGCAATACGCGCGGCTCGCTCCCGACCCGCACGGCACGCGCCACTGGTTCGTCACGAACGGGGCGAGCGCCGAGGATCGCGTGCGCGTGAGCCTTGCGCTCGCGGGGCTCTCGCCGATGGACATATGGGAGGTGAACGACCCCGCGAGGCACGGTGCAGGTGTCACGTTCCACGAAGCGACGGAACGTCTATTCGCCGACGAAGCCGCGCTTTACGCCGCATTCGACGAGGCGCTGCGCGATACGGCGACTGCGACGATTGGCTTGCGCATCTATGTGCTCGGCAGCGAGCCGTTCATCTGGTCGGTCCGGCGCATCGCGCAGCACCACGGGCTTGCGCCGGAAGCCGTCCAGTTGCAGCACAGCGGCACGCTGCAGCGACGTGTCTACTGCATTCATTGTCACGCGTTCAATGAGCCCGTCACGCAGAACGTGGTCGCCTGCTGCGGCTGCGGCAGGCAACTCTACGTGCGCGATCATTTTTCGCGGCGTCTTGCTGCGTTCATGGGCGTACAGGCAGATGCCGAAGTCGCCGGCGAATTGCCTGCCATCTCTGAGCCGTATCTGTAGTTCTCTCCCAGTTTGAAACGAAAGACTCATCGCGCCGCTTCGGCGGCGCGATGAGTGCGCGCGCATGGACAGCCGGTCGCCGGGTGTCCCGCGATAACCATCGCCAAGGGGAAATCTGGATGAATCACATAGCTCGTCATGCTGCGTTATTGGCCTTCTGCCTTTGTGGAAACAGTTATGCGCAAAGCTCCGTCACGCTCTACGGCGTGCTCGATACCGGCTTGAACTACACCAGCAACGCCGGCGGACACCATGCGTTCGCAATGGTGAGCGGCGACACGGCGGAAACCAGTTTCGGCCTGAAGGGCACGGAAGATCTGGGCGGCGGGCTCAGCGCGATCTTCACCCTCGAAAACGGCGTCAATCTGAATACGGGGCAGCTCAACGAGGGGGGACGCCTGTTCGGCAGGCAGGCATTCGTCGGGCTGTCGTCGACACCCGCCGGCACGCTGACGCTCGGTCGACAGTACGACGCAACCATCGACATGTGGAGCCCGTTCACCGCTGCCGGAAGTTCGATCGGCGATCTGGCGGCCCATCCGTTCGACAACGACAACGCGGATTTCGATTTCCGGCTCAACAACTCGGTCAAGTACGTGTCGCCGGCCTGGTATGGATTTCAGCTGGAAGGCGTGTACGGCTTCAGCAACGCGACGAACTTTTCATCGAACCGGGCCTACAGCGCGGGGTTGACTTATAGCGTGGGTCCGTTGTCCCTTGCTGTCGCGTACCTGCATCTGAACGGCGCAGGCAACACAACAGACGGCGCTGTGACGTCCGACGCCGTATTCATTGCCCCGAAGCAGGAGAATATCGATGCCGGCGTGAAATGGACGTTCTCCGAAAACGCCAATGTGTCGCTCGCGTATTCGCACGTCAACGTGACGGCGCCCACCGCCAATGGGTATGCGCCCAACATCGGCACGCAGGCATGGACGTCGTGGAAATTCGACAACGTGGAAATCAACGGGCAGTATTTCTTCATGCCCGACCTTTCTCTGATCGGCGCCTACACGTTTACGCACGGGCGGCTCGAATCCGCAACGGGGAGCGACAGTCCGAACTGGCATCAGGTCGCGCTGATGCTGAACTACAGCCTCAGCAAGCGGACTTCCGTCTACGTTCAGGGCGCATGGCAACACACCAACGCAAACACGGGAACCGACCTGGACGGCGCGCATATTATCGGTTCGAGCGGCCTGTCGTCGTCCGGCAATCAGGTGGTGACGCGCATCGCGCTGTCGCACAAGTTCTAGGCAAGGCTCGCTAAACGCGCGTCAGCGCACGCCAGCGCCGCTGACGGCACGCGCCTTGTGCGCGGCGAGCGCCGTGGGCACGAAGCTCAATACCACGCGCGAACCGCGTTCGGCCGGCTTCACTTCGAGCCGGCCGCCGAGGCTGCGAGCCCGTTCACGCATGATCGCGAGGCCGTAGTGGTGTTCGTCGCCCTGGGTGCGGTCGATGCCGCGGCCATCGTCCTCGATCGACACCGTCATCGTGGGGCCGTCCGACATCAGTTGCACCTGGGCCGTCGTCGCGCGCGCGTGGCGGATCACGTTGGTCAGGGCTTCGCGCACGATCTGCGCGACGTGCATTTCCTCGTTGACCGAGAGGCGCATGCGCGGCACACGGTTGTCAATCGAGATTTGTACCTCGCTGCGCGAGCCGAATTCTTCGGCCAGTTCTTCGAGTGTGGAAGCAAGGCCGTGTGCATGCATCGGCGAGCGGAACGTCGTGAGCAGTTCGCGCAACTGCCGGTACGCGCTGTCGATCCCTTCGCGAATGCCGCGTGCGATTTCGGCAATATCGGTTTGCGAGAGCTCGGGCGGCAGCACGGCTTGCAGGCGGGCGAGCTGGATCTTCATATAGGACAGCGATTGCGCAAGCGAGTCGTGCAGTTCACGTGCAATGGCGTTGCGTTCCTCGAAAAGCGCCATGCGCCGGTCGCGCACGTCGCGGCTCACATTGGAGATCGCGTGGGCCAGCACGCTCGCGATGGTCTCCATCAGATACAGATGGCGCTGCTCGAAGCGCGCGTCCGGCTCGCCTTCCGCGATCAGCACGCCGTAGCTCGCGAGCGGCACGCGCACGGGGGCGGCCAGCACGGGGGCGGTCAGCACGGCCGGCGGCGCGTCGCCGCCTTCAGGCGGCGAAAACGTGTGGGTGCCGACCAGCGTCATCAGTTCGTTCGTGACGCGTGCGCGCACGATGGCGGGCACGTCGCCGCTTGGCGATACGACGGCATCGACGTCGAGCAGCTGGGCTGTCGATTCCGTCAGCACGAGTGCGATGCGGCGAGCGCGCAGCACCCCGACCAGACGTTGCAGCAGCGCTTCGAGCGTTCGGCCGGAGGGCTCTTCTTCGGCAAGCTGTGCGCAAATGTGATGGAGCAGTTCGAGCGACTGGTCGGCGAACGCAATGTAGTCTTCGACGATCCGCTTGAGCCGCGTGGACTCGTCCTGTTCGGTGCGCAGCCGCACGGCGAGCTGCGCCTGAAGTTTCAGCAGGCGATCGAGTTCATCACGGCCTTGCGGCACGGGCTGCCCCGTCTCCGCGAGTGCCTGCAATGCCGCGCGCGGCCGCGTGACGAGCGTGCGCCGCGCGCCCCACGCGAGCGACACCACGCCGAAGATCAGCAGACAAACGGTACAGGCCTGCAGCAGTCCGAGCACGGCCCTGTGCACCTGAGCCTGGTAAGCGACCTGGGCGCGCAGCTCGCCGAGCGCCGCGAGCTGCGCATCCGGCGCGCTCGCGCTAGCGGACGCGGCGCTCGCGGCCGCCAGCGACTTCACGATTTCGGGGCTTGGCGCGCCGCGTTGCCTCCAGTCGTTCAGTAGCGTATCGTTGCGAACAAGCGAGTCGGCCAGATCCCTGAGCGCACGGGCCGTGTCGGGCGAACCCGGCTCCAGGTTCGCCGCCGTGAGTCTCAATCTCGCCGCTTCGTCGAGCGAGAACAGCGTCTGCCGAAAGCCTTCATTTCCACTCGTCTGCGTGAACTCGCTCACATAGAGCAGCGCAATTAGCGCGACAATGCAGGCGAGCAGCGAACAGACCTTTGCATAAAGCGGATAGCGATGAATGGGCGCAGCCTGGTCGGTATTCATGGGCAGGTGAAATAGTGACGCGCAACTCGCGTGCTCACGGTCAGTGGTCCTGTTTTTTGAGGCGAGAACGTCATGTCGGTTTATCTGTTCGCCACGGTATTGCTGGCCGCAGTGGCTGTACTGGTGATCCCCAGGCTTGGCTACAGTCCTGACAGCAATGATCTATTGTATGTCTCGATCGGGCTGGCGGGGTGCCTTGCGGCATTTCTGCTCAGCATGGCGTATGGCGCGCGCCGCACCGCGCCGCGCGCCGTACGGGCCGCCGAGTCCCCCGAACTGGGCGCCTTTGCCGCGAACCTGTCCACGCCTGCCGTGCTGCTCGACAACGACGCGCTCGTGTTCGTCAATAGCGCGTTCCTCAAGCATGCGCGCTGGGAGTCCTATGCCGATGAAATCGTCGGGATGCCGTTCAGCAACCTCGTGCATCCGCAGTCGCTGCTCGATCTGACGGCTTTGCTGACCCAGTCGCGCGATGGCGACGAGCGCACTTCGGGCTCGCTGCGGATCGCCTACGGCGACGGCAGTTTTCGCCTGCATCCCGTCACCGCGCTGCGCGCGCGCGGCTCACGCATGACCCTGCTGCAGTTCCCCGCGCCTTATACGAGCGTGGACACGCAGCGCAGCGAGTTGCACCTGCTGAACCATTGCAAGGATGCCGTTCTGCAGTTGCCTCAGGCGTTGTTCCGCGTCGACCGCGAGTTACGTCTGATCTTTTCGAATCCTGCGTGGCGCAGCCTCGTGCGCGCCGTCGGCAGCGACGCGGAGCCCAAGCCGTTCTCGTCGTTCTTTCATCCCGAAGACGCCGAGACGTTGAATGCGCGCGTCAAGGCGCTGCTCGACGGCCATGTGAACGAACTGGTGACGGAGGTGCGGCTGATCCGCGCCGACAATACGACGGCTCACGTCGAACTGCGCTGCCATGCCGTGACCGACGACGAAGGGACGCTGGTCGGCGCCGTCGGCCTCGTGACGGACATTTCGAATCGCCGCCGCAACGAAGAAGCGCTGCGCGCGAGCCGGCGCAGCCTGCGCACGCTGCTGTCCAACTTGCGGGCGATGATCTATCGCGGGCAGAACAATCGCGACTGGTCGATGGAGTTCGTCAGCGAAGGCTGCTTCGATCTGACGGGCTACGAGGCGTTCGAACTGATCGACGAGAGCCGGATGACATTCCGCTCGCTGATTCACCCGGACGACCGCGAATTTGTCTGGAACGAGGTGCAGGCGCGCGTCGTGGCCCGCGAGCCTTATGAGCTCACTTACCGGATCGTGGACCGCTCCGGCCAGACCAAGTGGGTCTGGGATCAGGGTTGCGGCGTCTACTCGGCACGCGACGAGCTGATGGGACTCGAAGGGTTCATCGTCGAGGTGGCGCGCAGGCAGATGGTCGAGGAAAGCGCCCGCCGGCGCTTGACGTTCGAGCATTCGACGGGACTCACGAGCGTGTCGATGTTCGTCGACCGGGTCGAGTTTTCCGCCGCTGTCTCGGCGCGCGTCGCGCTGCCGTGCGCGATCTTCGCGATCAACGTCGGCGAACTCGAACATGTGGCGGCGCGCTTCGGCCAGGACTACGCGGATCGGGTGATGATCGACATCGGGAGGCGTCTCGAAGTGACGCAGGGGCAGCTCAATTGCGCGGCATTGCTGGACCCTCACGTGTTCGTAGTGCTCGTCGTCGATTTCAGCGCGGACGCGCTCGCGTGGTGCCGTGACGCGCAACAGCTGGCGCAGCGCGCCGCGGCGAACCCGGACGCAGTGCTCGATGAACTGCGGGATGACTTGCTCAACCTGCTTGAAGCGCCCGTGCGCGTGGAAGGGCATGAGTTCAAGGTGCCGACGCGCATTGGCTGCGCGTCGATTGGGCACGGCAAGACCGACCCGAAGAAGGTACTCGATCATGTGCTGGCCGCTGCGGGTTGGGACGCCGGTGGCGAAGCCGGCGAGCAATGAGCGCTGTTTCAGGGATTGTTCACGCAGTCCCGATTGTCCAGCAGTGCAAGCACCCGTTCGAGTGAGCGGTCCGGCCGGCCCGCTGCTTCAAGGCGGGCGAATTCGAGCAACGCGCGTTCATGGCGCGCCAGTTCGGCCAGTATCGCTGCGTCCTCTTCCGTACTGGTGCGCTCCATCTCATCGTATAGCGTGACGAACCGGGCGATCTCCTCGATGAACCACGAGATGAACGCGGGCCACGATTGTCCCGCGTGTTCCCTCGCGAGCCGGATTCCTTTTTCACGCTGAGCTGCTTCGTCGATTCCCGTGATGCCAAGGCGCGTTACCAGCGGCATCATGCGCATGCGCGTCTGGTATTCGAGTTGCGCCATGGCGGCGAGCTTGCGGCGCCGGTCGGGCGCCATCGCGTCGGCCGCCATCGCGGCGAACCAGGCTTCCCCAAAGAGCTCGCCTTCGTAAGCCGCCTTGATCCTCGCGATATAGTCGGTTCTGTTCACTCGGGGCTCCTGAAGCGAGATGAAGCGAAATGAAGCGCCTGATGCATCCGTTACGCCGGAAACACCGCGTAGTGATGGGACAGCCAGATCACGAACACGGCAGCGGCCAGCGTCAGATACGGAAGCCAGCCGGCGCGTCGTTTCGGCGCGGCGTCGTCGGGGCGCAGTTCCATGTCGTCCAGCATCGCGTCGGGGAAGCGGCCTTTGTCCTGGACATAATGCCGAAATAGGAACACGGGGATGATGAGCGCGATCGCCACGAGACCATTGCGCAACGTTCCCGGTCCCCAGATGTCAGCGCCTGCGCCGATGCACACCAGATCGACGAATCCGCACAGCGCGCCGAGTGCCAGCAGCCAGTTCGGACATTTGAACGGACGCGTCCAGTTTGGACGGTCGATGCGGTGAATCCAGCCCGCCTGAAGGTTCAGGAATACAAACCCGAAATAGCAGACGTTGGACATCGCGAGCACGGCGACGTTGTCCGACATCATCAGCAGAATCAGGTTGAAGCACAGGTCGGTCCACATCGCGCGGGTCGGTGCGCCGTGCTCGTTCACATGCGAAAGATAGCGCGGCAGCCAGCCGTCGACGGATGCCTGGTACAGCGTTCTGGACGAGCCCATCATCGACGTCATCACGGACAGCAGCAACGTGAAGACGAGCATCACGACGATCAGATAGAAGATCGCCACGCCGCCGCCGATGATTCTCGCCATCGCGGCCGCGACACCCGTGCCGTCGTAAATGTCGGGCGCAAGCAGGCCCTTGAGTCCCATCGCGCCCTGGAACGACAGTGGCACGAGGATATACACCGCGAGGCACAGCAGCCCGGAGTAGAAGATCGCCTTGAACGTATCCGTTTTCGGATTCTTGAATTCACGCGTGTAGCAGACGGCCGTTTCGAAACCGTAAGTCGACCAGCCCGCGACGAAGAGTCCGCCGATCATCAGCGTCAGGCCCGCTGCATTCCATGTTCCCGGAACGACATTGCCCTTGGCGTCGTGCGCAAGGGGAACGAGGGGAAACCAGTTGCTCATGTGAACGCTGCCCGTGATCAACGGTTCGAGACCGAACACGGTCAATGGGATCAATGCCATGATGCCCATGTACTTCTGCAGCCTGGCGGCGCGTTCCGCGCCGTGGTGTTGCACGAAGAACGTCAACAGCAGGAGGGCCGCGCCGAGAATGAAAGTCGAGTTGATGCGCAGGCTCAAGCCGTCCTTGATGAAGTCGAGCTTCAGAAGCGTGAAGGACCACGTGTTGATTGCGGCGTCGGCGGGAAAGAGCGTGGAGAGAATATAGCTTGCGCCAAGGCCCGTGCCGAGCGCCAGCACGGGCGACCACGCAAACCAGTTGCACCATACGGAGACGGGCGCCAGAAACTTCGAATACCGGACCCATGCAATTGCGCCATAAATTGACGCGCCACCGGATTTGTGAGGAAAGAGCCCGGAAATCTCCGCATACGTGAAGCATTGGATAAAGCCGATGGCAATGGACGCAATCCAGACTATCCATGCGGGCTGGCCGACCGTTGCGGCAATCGCGCCCAGCGTAAACAGAACGAACGCCGGCGAGCCGCTCGCCACCCAGAAAGCGTCCTTCCATGTCAGCGAACGCTTGAGGGTTGACCGCACGCCGTCGTCGGCCAGTCCCTCGAGGCGGTGGACTTCTTCTATTGCACTCAATTTACGTCTCCTTGATCACACGACGGACAATGCGTCGCCGCGGTGATCTGTCGTCTTTGAAAAACACATCTATGAAGTCATGGTGCGATGCGCGACTGCGGGCCCGCAATACCTCGCGGGAGGTAAGATCTATCGGCGCGTCGCGCCGCAGCGACGCCGATGGCAGCGCGCATCGGTTGCCGCTTGACTATCCCACTGCCGTGCGCTTTTTCTTTTCCGGGTCGTCGAATGGCAGTGCTGCAGCCGTCGCGTGCGCTTCGAGACTGCCTTTGACCTGGAGCGCGACGCCTTCGCGGGCTTGTTCGACATTCAGGCGCGCAATCGCGAGTGAACGGCCCGTCAGCCGCGAATACATTGCGCAGGTGATTACGCCGGCCTGTTCTCCGTTGTGCCATAGCGTGTCGCCGGCAGCGGCGGCTTTGGACGTCTGGATGTCGACGCCGTAGATCTTGAAGCGCTCCTTGCCGGCAAGCCGGAAGTGCTCGCGCGCGCCACAGAATTCGGTCTTGCCCGGCGACACCGTGAAGTCGAGGCCCAGTTCCCACAATGTATCGCCCGCCTTTTCGTCCGCGAACGGGTACATTTCAGAGTTGTCGTACGGGAAGAAGAGCAGGTAGCTCTCGACGCGTAGCCAGTCCAGCGCAAGGAACGCGCATGGAACGATGCCGAATCCCGCGCCTTTGGACAGTATCGTGTCCCAGATGAATGGGGCATCGGCGGCCTTGCAGAAGATCTCATAGCCGCGCTCGCCCGTATAGCCCGTCCGCGAAATCATCACGGGCCGGCCAAAAAGACGCGTTTGCACGTGATGAAAGTAGGGCAGCTCCCTGATGCCGGGCACATGCTCGGCGAGGAAGTCCACCGCGCGCGGCCCTTGCAACGACAGGTCATGCAAGTCGTCGTCGAACAGCACGGCGACCTGACGACCCTGCGCGGAACGCACGAGGCGTTCATAGCCCGTGCCTGCGCCATGCACGACCATGAACGCATTAGGACCCGTGCGATACACGATGCAGTCGTCGATGAACTTGCCTGCTTCGTCGAGGATGCCCGCGTAGACCGATTTGCCAGGGTACAGCTTGCCGATGTCGCGCGTCGTCGCCCAGTCGAGCAGGCTTTCGGCATGAGGGCCCACGTAATGGACCTTCTTCAGCCCTGATACGTCCATCAGTCCCGCTTTCGTGCGGATCGCCTCGTGGTGATCGGCGAGGTCCGCCGAGTAGGTCCAGGGGGTCCCCATGCCGTTCCAGTCTTCGAGACGGGAACCCAAGGCACGGTGGCGGTCGGCCAGTGCCGAGATGCGCCAGGAATTTGCCATAGAACACTCCGTATTGTCGATGAGTCGATTCGTGTGCGGTGTTGTCTCCACAGCCGACATCGTTTCCTATCATCGACAAATGCTCAATCCGTTAGTCGGGGTACGACTAATGAGGTAGGCAAGAGAGGGAAATGGGAGTGTGGGTTGAAGCAGGCGATGACGCGGACGGGGAGCGTGGCCTATGCTGATCGCGTCGCGCGTCCCGGGTGCCGTACTGCGGGCCGGATTGATCGGGTGGGCGAACGCCCTATGAGCGGCAAGCGCCCGGCGCCCGCGTGCGTGTTCACGAAAACACCGCCGTCAAGCAACGGTCCGGGTCCGAAACATCTCCCACCGATACCTGGCGATCAAATACGCGTCCATCACCGCGATCGCGTAGACGAAGATGCCTCCAGCATGCCGCCCGACAAACGACCGCTCGGGGGCGGCAAGCTGCATGGTGACGAATCCAAGCGACAGCATGAAAAACAGCATGATCAATGCGCGCGTCGGCATCCGGTTGAGCAGTTGCCCGGCACCCGGCAACAGCACGGCCGCCACCAGTACGATATACGGATGCACCGCCCGTGCCGCCTTAAGCTTGCCCATGAGCATTCCCCTTCATCACGTCGGCACATACCTGCACAGCCTGATCGAGTAGCGAGCCGACGAGCGTCGCTGGCAACTGGACGTTGCGAAATACAGCCCGACGCAGCACGAGATACTCGCCGCGCTCCGCACCCTGCGCCTGATAGACGATCCTCACCCCATGACGGGTAACAAGCATCTCCTTTGCACGCGGATCGGCAAAGAAGCGCTTCACGTGCGGATCGAGCACGGCAAGCGGCAGATCCGCAGCGGGCCGGTCGGCCTTGATCGTCATCTGGCGCGGCCATTCGTGCGGCGTCGCGAGCCGCATCGGCAAGCCGTCCGCAGGTGAATAGAACTCCGTGTTGTGGGCACGCGCGAGCATATCGACGGCGCCCGTCATCGGTAATTTCCGTTTCACCGTGACGAGCAGCCAGAGCGATGGCACCTTGCGAAAGGCTACGTCGTCGACGAGCGGCGCAATGCGCACTTCATGGCCGCCGTAGGTTCCCGCCAGAACAGGCCAGTCGACTGCGTCCTGTGCCATGTGATAGCGCTCGAAGAGCGCGAGACACGCATCGAACAGTTTGCCTCGCTCCGCTCTCAGCGCGCTGCGATCGCGCCGGTGCATCAGAGCGAGCGCGGCGAGAAAGAGGAGGGCGAGCACGACGCCTGTCGATTGCATGTCGATGCCCCTTCCGATCAATAGCGTTTCGGGCGTGGCCAATCCATCGTGAATTGATCGCCGCGCTTCACATACTTGTAGCGATGCAACGCGAACCAGATCGACGCCATGATGTAGAACGCCATGATCGACAGCAGCGAAGTGCCGTAGCCGAGATAGGTCGCGAAGTAAGTGGCGATGCACAGCACTGCGAGGACGATCGCGGGTATCGGATGGAACGGATGGATATAGCCGCGATTAATGCTCCCAAGCGGCCATTGCCTGCGGAACTTGACGATATTGATCGACATGAACGTATAACCGAGGAGGCCGGAGAGAATCGAGAACGTGATCACCTGGTCGAGCAGCCCCGTGAACGCGAACGAAATCGCAATCGGCACGAGAAACATGATCGCGCGATAGGGCGTGCGGTAGCGTGGATGCACGGCGCCGAACCACTCGGGCATATAGCGGTCGCGGGACATCGAGAACCATGCGCGTGAAGCATCGTTGATGCAGCCATTGGCTGACGCGACCGCCGAGAACAAGGTGCCGACGAAGAGCAGTGTCTGCAGGCCCTTGCTGCCGGATAGCCGCGCGGCGTCGTAGAGCGGCGTCACCGCCTGGCCCAGGTATTCCCACGGCATCAGGCCCGTGGCGACATACCAGGTCATGGCCGCCGCGATGAGCAGCGTGATCATCCCGCACATCGTTCCGAGCGGAATCGAGCGGCCCGCCGAGCGAACTTCTTCCGCAGCCTGGCATGTGCCTTCGATTCCGAGGTAATACCACATGCCGAATTGCAAGGCCGCGACGACACCCAGCCATCCGTACGGCAGTTGCGTGAGCAGCTCTTGATGAATAAGCGTCTGCCCCGGATGCCACGGGGCGACACCCAGGAACAGCACGACGATCGCAACGAATGCGACAGCCGTGATCACGAAATTGACCGTGAGCGTCACGAACACGCCGCGATAGTTGAGCAACGCGAGAAACGCAATCGTGACAAGCGTGAACGGACGCGAGTCGAAGTTCGCGTAGCCCGAGTCGGCGGCCACGGCCTTGATGAGGTCGCCAACCACGAGGGCATCCGCGGCTTCGAGCATCGTATACGCCATCACCAGGTAGAGCCCCACGTTGAACGCCATCAATGGCCCGATGATGTGCTTTGCCTGTGTGTACTGCCCGCCTGCGGCCGCCACGGTCGACGTCACCTCCGAGTCGATCATCGCGACACACGTATACAGCAGGCCGATGATCCAGCATGCGATCAGCGATCCATATGCACCGCCTTTCGCGACGGAGAAATTCCATCCCATGAACTCTCCGACGAGCACAATGCCGACACCGAGCGCCCACACGTGAATCGGTCCCAAGACTTTCAGCAACGCGATGCGCTCGCCTGGCTGTGCTACTCCTGCTGCGTCACTCATGAGTTGCTCCTTTGCGGCATGATGCCTGTCGTCCGTCTATTCGTTGCCTTCCGTGGAACTCATCAGGAAGTCGTCGTCGTAGTCACGATGGACCTTGATCGCGTCGATGAGAATCCACGCGAAGATGAGAATCGACAGGCCCCACGCGGCGTTGCTCAACCATTGCCAGAAGTTCATGACGTTTCCCCAAATTTTTCCGCGATGACCTGCCGGTATTGCCTTTCCGACACGCGCAACACGAACACGAAATAACCGGCTATCACGAGTGCCGTCACGATGAGCGAGACAGGTTCGATCTGATAGTCGAAGCGGGTTGTGATGATCGGCCTCGCCTGTTGTGCGTCATAGCCGAGCTTTTGCCATTGCGCTTGCATGGCCGGGTTTTGTCCAAGCTCCCGCCAGGACATCTGCGTTTTCGCGTTCTGGCTTTCGGGCGGCTTGTCGGGCGCCTTGAGCAGCAATGGCGCAAGCAGGCTGCAGTAGACGAGTACGAGAAGAAAGATGCTATCGACCAGCTGGCCGAAGCCTTTCTGAATGGGCGGGACGTAGTCGGCTGCCATGATGGGTCTCCTCACGGGTCTGCACTTCGGTTTGCGCGCATACGGGCAATGCGGGTACAGCCCGGTTGCCCGCGTGGCAACACGAGCACACATCGGCACGCGCGAAAACAGGATTCAGAGGCTCACTCGACGGCGGGATTGAGCGTCTCTTCGTCGCGTCTCGCCAGTTCTGCCTTGCGGGCACGGTTCTCGTCGAGGTGACGGATGTCGAGCCCATAGATGTGATCCTTGTCTTCCTTGTAGTGGCGAATCATGGCAAGAATCGACGCGGAATTGAAAACGAGCACGCCACCTGCACCGATGGTGAGGGCGATGCGTACGGATGAATCGGTTGTCTGGGAAGTAACGGCGAAGTAGACGTAGGCCAGCGTGACCCACAGCAGTAAAAGAGCGACTTGCGCCATGCGCCGGTCGCGGGAGAACATTTGATCGATGCGTTTGCGAATTCCTCGTTCCATCTCGGCTACTCCCTGGTCATGCCGGCCACGCCGGCGGTTGTCAATGATGCGGCCGTTCTATGAATTCCCAGCGATCAACAAAGTTTCCTGACAATATTTGTAGCTGGGCGCGGGCTTGTCAATACGATTTGAGGGGGTAGACGGCCGGAAGTCCGCCGTGTGGGGCCGTATGCGGGTAAGCGAGTACATCGGGAGGGCTGGGGATGCCGCGCGGCTTGGCGGATGGAGTGGGGCTTGCCATTCGCGCGGAAACGGCCAGACAGGCGATGGCCACCATGGAAAGATTCCTCTTCTTCGTCACCCCGTTCCTGGTGGCGCCTCTCCCTCGACCTGACAGAACGGCGTGCAGGCGTGGCCGATGAAAGTTGATTGCAAGAAAAATTTCTTCGAGTGCAGCGGAATAACCCGCGACGAATAGTGTTAGTGGTGGTGTCGCAATGCCAGGTCGACGGTCATCACACGCGCTTTCCCGTCATCGATCCTGCTTGCGTCGCGTGCCAGTAGCCGGGCTTCGCGTGAGCGGAAAATCCGGCGCTGGAATGGACATCATCAGACCTGGAGCGGTTTTGACTCACAATACGGTTCAACCGGGATGGGTGCGCATTACGCACTGGATCAATGCTTTGGCCGTCATCCTGATGGTCATGAGCGGCTGGCAAATATACGATGCATCGCCCATCTTTCCCGTGATTCAGTTTCCCCCTTCGACGACACTTGGCGGCTGGCTCGGCGGCGCGCTGCAATGGCACTTCGCGGTGATGTGGCTGCTGGTCGCGAATTTCATCGTCTACGTCGCGCTGAATCTCGCGTCCGGGCGCTTTCGGCGCAAGCTGCTGCCCGTCACGCTGAAGCAACTGGCCGCCGATGCCATCGCGGCACTGCGAGGACGCCTGAAACACGACGACCTCGCGCACTACAACGCGATCCAGAAGCTCGCCTATCTGGTGGTGATCGCCGACATCGTGCTGATTGTCCTGTCCGGGCTCGCCGTATGGAAGTCGGTTCAGTTCCCGCTGCTGCGCACGCTGATGGGCGGCTATGACAACGCGCGCGTGGTGCACTTCGCATGCATGAGCGTGCTGGTGGCGTTCTTCGTCGCGCACGTCGCGATGGTCGCGCTCGTGCCGCGCTCGCTGCTGCTGATGCTGCGTGGACGGTGAATCATGACGATCCGGAAACGAACCCCGCAGCCAGGCAGCTTTCTCGCGACGCACGGCGAATCGATCATCCGTGACGCGCAGCGCGAACTCAAATCGCCCGCGCGCCGCCTGTTCGGTCAGCGGCTGCTGACGCTCGGCGGCATCGCGCTCTTGTCCGGCTGCGATCTGACCAGCGACAAGGCCGTGAACACCGCGTTGCGCCGCATCTCGTTCTTCAACGACGACGTGCAGGCGCTGCTGTTCGATCCGAACAAGCTGGCGCCGACTTATCCGGAGTCGATGATCACCCGGCCTTTCCCGTTCAACGCGTTCTACGATATCGATGATGTGCCGGAGGTCGATGCGGCCACGTACCGTTTGCAGGTGAGCGGCCTCGCGCACGCAAAGCGGACATGGACGCTCGAAGAACTGCGCGCGTTGACGCAGGAAAGCCAGATCACGCGCCACATCTGCATCGAGGGATGGAGCGCGATCGGCCACTGGGGCGGCGTGCGCTTCTCCGACTTTCTGCGCCGCGCAGGTGCGGACACCACTGCGAAGTACGTGTCCTTGCGTTGCGCCGACAACTATTGGACCAGCATCGACATGCCGACCGCGCTGCATGCGCAGACGCTGCTCACGCTGACGTACGACGGCGACGTGCTGCCGCCGAAGTACGGCTTCCCGATGAAGCTGCGCATGCCGACCAAGCTCGGCTATAAGAATCCGAAGCATATCGTCGCCATCGAAATCACCAACCAGTATCCGGGCGGGTATTGGGAGAACCAGGGCTACAACTGGTTCGGCGGCTCGTGACGCGATGACATTTTTCAGTCCCTCCACACTCAAACCAACCAGTTGGGAGCTTTTATGTCTTTCCGCATCAAACTCGGCGCAACCATTCTGACTGCGGCGCTCGCCGGCTCCGCTTTTGCGCAGGCGCCTGCCACGAAGCCCACGCGCATCCGGGGCGAAGTCGTTTCGCTCGACGGCGACACGCTCAAGGTCCATCGCCGCAGCGGCGACACGGTGTCGATCGAATTGAAGCCGGCTGTGGCCGTGTCGGCCGTCAAGCAGATGCAGCTATCGGATATCAAGCCAGGCTCGTTCATCGGCACGGCCGCGACGGCGGGCACGGACGGCAAGCTGACGGCGACGGAAGTGGTCGTGTTCCCCGAGTCCGCGCGCGGCACGGGCGAAGGGCATTATGCGTGGGACCTGGGGCCGAACAGCTCGATGACCAATGCGAACGTCGATACCGTCGTGCAGAGCACGAGTGGCCGCGATCTGAAGCTGTCGTACAAGGGTGGCAGTAATGTGGTGACAGTGCCGCCCAACGTGCCCGTCGTCACGTTCACGCCAGCTTCGCATAGCGATCTCGCGCCGGGCAAGAAGGTGTTCGTCGTCGCGACGCCCGCGGCCCAGGGCGCTTACGTTGCGCAACGCGTCGTGGTCGAGAAGGATGGTGTCGTGCCGCCGATGTAAATGAAAGAGGCGCACGCGACGTTGCCTCGCGCGGCGGTGGCGTCGCGCCCTTCGGATGTTTGCGTGGCGTCGTCACACCATCGACGCCCGCATGCGCGCGCCGCTTTCCACTTTGCCTTCAATCGGGCTCGACTTCCAGTTCCTGGCCCCTTTGCGCGTGATGCCTGATCCTCAAGGGGTGCCCAGGCGTGATTCGGCTATTCGCTTCAGATCGTGCGGTGTCGAAGCAGATTCAGCCAACTGCTTAAGCAAGTCGGTGGCTCTCTTTTCGTCTTTCGGCCCGCCATCGCCAAGCGTCAAACTCGTTGCCAGGTTAAGTATCGATCGGGGCAGTCCGCGCGAGGCCAAAGCCTCAAGGAGGCGACGCGCCACTTCCGGTTCCCGGTTTCGGTTGCCGCTTAGCAGCTCATCAGCAATCGATTCCACAAACCTCAGCGAGTTTTCGTTTTCTGTTCGGTGTATGCCAGTGATGAGCACTTGTTCGAAGTGCCCAACGGGATGATGCAGGGCGTGAGCCAACGTGCTAAGCGCCTCTTGAAAACTCAGGTCTTCCTTTGAGCCGGCAAACGGTGTTTCTGCCGGGGCCCCGCCCTCGTCTTGCGCGTACGCGGCCGATGGCCGCCACCACCGAACAAAGTCGTCCGCCGATTCACCATGAAGATCGACCGACGCTGCAATCAATTGCGAAGCCTGATAGACCCGTCTCTGCGTCACTGTCGCGCTGTCACAAGCCTCGTCGAGCGCGGAACCTGCTTGGCTGCCCAACTCGCTGAGGAGGTGGGTCCAGTCTCTATAGCCCAGGACTTCGGAAGTCACCTGTCGCGCTTGCGATTCCTTTAGGGAAAGTGTTCAAAACTCGCCCATGCCATGCTGTTCAACCCGAAGCCTGCCAGGCACAATAAGCGCATGAA